>NZ_JBFPKN010000050.1:0-17409 GCF_040948805.1 Paraburkholderia sp. BR13439
TCACCAGCCGCACCGCCTCCAGCTTGAATTCCAGGGTGTACCGCGCACGCTTCAATTGGCTCATCTTCGTTTCTCCTTGCTGCAGTTTAAACCTCAGCAAGGGATACGTTTTTCAGAGGCAAGCTCAGTCTGCGTGTCAGGAAGTGCGTGTAACGCATCCAGTGCTTGAACGTCCCGAAGACATGTTCGACGGTGCGTCTGCGTATCGTCATTGCATCTGGCGTTTTGTCGAGGTGACGTTGAACGCCTTCCAACACCGACTCGTGCTCCCATCGGGTGATTCGCCGATACGGACTTAGCGTGCATTGCGATCTTATTGAGCACTGAGGGCAGGCGCTGCACCAGTATCGGCGCAATTGCATACCATGTTCCTCCCGGGCGAAACGGTAGATTGCCCGTTCACCGGCTGGACACTGGTATTCGTCGTCCCGCGCAATGTAGATGAAGTCGGCCCTATCAAATCGACCATGGCATTTTGCACTTGATGTCGTAGTTTCGGCAGCATTACCGCGATCCGGCCTCCACGCACTCTCTGATCTGAGGCCCGCTATAGTAGCCACGATCGGCGACTGCCCGCAGTCTGGTCTTGCCCATCGCATCGCGCGCAGCCTTCGCAATAGGACTGAGCTGCGCCCGGTCACTGCCGGAGTTTGTGACCTCGTGAGCCACGATGAGGTGATGTTTGGCGTCAACTGCTACTTGTACGTCGTAGCCCACCATACCTGATCCTTTTCCGCTCGTCGCCACGGAACGTGCGTCGGGATCGGTCATCGAGAGCTGGCCATCAGGCTGCGTCTTGAGCTGCTCCTTGATCTGATCGAGGTTTCGCATCTGCTCGCGCAAGCACGCGATCTTGTCCTGCAATCGGGTCGTCTTCGCTTCCAACTCGGCAGGTTGCGTACGATCAGCGGTCTCCAGCGCGTTCAGATACCGCTGGATGCTCTCCTCGATCTGCTTCTGGCGCTTGTCGACCTTACCCTCTGTGAAGTTGCGATCGCGAGTGTTGACTGCCTTGAACTTGCTACCGTCGATGGCAACGAGCGCTTGCGAGAACTGCTTCAGTTCACGGCATAAGACGACGAAGCGGCGACATACGTTGCGGATGCCGATACCGTTGTTACGGCGGAAGTCAGCTATGGTCTTGAAGTCCGGCGCCAACCGACCGGTGAGCCACATCAATTCAACATTGCGTTGGCATTCACGTTCCAGGCGGCGGCTCGACTGGACCCGGTTCAGGTAGCCGTAGATATAGATCTTCAGCAGCATGGCCGGATGATAGGACGGGCGACCCGTAGTCGACCGCATCGCGCCATCGAAGCCCAGTGATTCAAGGTCTAGCTCTTCAACGAACGCCTCTATGATCCTGACCGGATTGTCCTCGGCGACAAAATCATCAAGGCACTCCGGAAGCAGCGTCACCTGCTTGCGATCTTCACCTTCTATGAATCGCTTCATCCGGTCACCCAGGCGGAATGAGTTAATCCAGTTTAGGCGACCATGGCGTTTTCACACAGGCTCAGTACGGATGCAGTCGCGATTTTGCGGCATCGGTTGGGCTCGTTCCGCGGCAATACAGTACGGGCGGCAAGACCAATTTTCTCAGGATCAGCCGGCGGGGCAACAAAAATGTCAGGCGCCTGCTCGTCCTGCCCGCCCGAGCTTACATGCGAGACCTGGAGAAACGAACCGGCCGCCTAGCGGACTGAGTTCGCGCAATGCTCGCGCAACGGCATTCAAACGTGGTGGCGTGTGCACTGGCCAACAAGCTGGCCCGAACCGCCTAGGCAGTTGTTGCGCGCCAAACCACATTCGACGCCGGCTTCACCCGTCCGGCCTGAACGAGCACGGCCTCGTCTTTATTGATCACACTCACCCAACTGGTTTTGCGACGACTGAAAATTGATGACGTGAACGGCATACCTGCCTGACGAAGAACCTCCGTGCCAAACAGGCTTTCGAAGCCGACCCACTGTTAAGGATCGTCAGGCGCGAATCTCATCGTGGCGCGGGGAGCGATCCCCAAAACGACGCCGAATAGATTTGGGCAAGCCAACTCGCCATCGAAAATCAGGGTTGCAAAGATGGGTGGACCCAGATTTGGCACATCCATGCCGCTGGGTGGGGGCGGCCATTCCATTAACGCTCATTTGCATCGTCGGCAAAAGAGAGCCTCACGTGATCCGGAAACTGTTCAAGAAAAGCACGTTCGGTATGCCGCGTAGCCAACTATGCACTATTTGATGCACTCGTCAGTAAATTCGCCGCTTTGGTCGGCCCTCGTCGCGGCAATCCGTGGTGTTGCACATCCAACATTGTCGGATATGCAACACAGTAAATCCCACAAACGATACTTGCCGGAAGTTCCCGCAAGCGTTTTGGAGGGTAAGTGCCCATCAGTCATCCCGATCAGCAATGTGTTGGGAGATATCTCTCAGGTGTGTCGTGGCGTTGGCTCAACTATTGCATCTGCTGTCGCGGGGGAAATTGAAGCTGGAGGTAACGAAGCGTGAACACCACACCAAAGCCTCACGAACCACAGACAAGATCTGCAAAAAATGATAGTCGACATTCTATTGCGGCGTCCACTCAAGGTGCCGCGCTACGCGTTATTAACGAACCGGCGCTCTGGATCATCAGTTCCATTCCGTTCCCTGAGCAGGAAGTTTTTTCCTGCGTTGCTGTGCAATCCGACGAACGATGTATCTCACAAAGAAAGATATCAAGGGCTCTGCACAGAATGAAGCTGTGCGGCGAAGTGAGCAGCATGGAGGACCGACATCAACGCGACGGTCAGGACGACCAGCAGAGTTCGTCGCACCTCCTAACCCATGATGTGACTGTTGAATACTTCTGAACTTATGCTACAGGAGCGTCGAGTGCCGAAGCATACTTCAATTCTTCGGGCGCTTTACCGTGGTTTTAATATTGCAGCATACAGTTCGAAAACCTGTATCAAGTGAATTTCTTGCTACGACTTATTGCATATTTCCCTTCTTCACCTGACATCGCTTGCTCGAACTCAGGTCGTCATTGTGATTGAGGACGGTTACTTTAACGATGAACAGATCACGCACCGGGTCTCCCACGATTGCTCGCTTGTTTCCGATGATCCGAAAGCCTTCATCACGAGCGCGATACTGTTTTTTTGCCAGTGAGCGCTGCGTGGCCGTTTCGGAAGCGTGCCAGGAACTCGCTCTCAGAGGATCGGGAAGAACTGCGGGGCTGGCGCGATATAGCGCCGTTACGCGACCCAAGCGAGTAGTGACGCGCCTGCGTCAGCCGCATCTTTCGCGGCTATAGGTACGGATTCTAATGGTGGTAACCAGTGCTCTTGGCCGTTGCATTGGTGGCCGCATGAAAATGCGGTTCAATTTAGCAGAGCAAGTGACACGCTCAAGTGAATAGATATCAAAATATTGAATATGTACAGAATGCGAAGAAGATGTGATTTTCGATATCTTAAGATAGCGAGTTAGCCTGTTATCCAACCCAAACGCAATGAACCTTTCGGCGATCATTCCACGGATACTTGCGCGGTCGCCCGCCGAGAGAGCTGTTTTTAGTATAGGGTCGGTTAATTCAAGCACTTAGGCGAGTGAATGAGGTTTAAATGAAAACACTATTGGCAGTGGACTACTTCTGTGATGCGGCACGGCGTTATCCGCAACATATAGCAGCGAGGCATGGTAGCGAGTCGGTAACGTATCGGGAGCTTGATGAGCAGTCCAACCGCATCGCAATGGCGCTGACCGAGCGCTGTGGCCGCGAGGCGCCCGTCATCGGCGTGTTGATGGAGCGAGGAATTGATCTATTGGCTGCGATGCTTGCCGTTTTTAAGATTCGCGGTACCTATATGCCGCTTGATCGCCAGTATCCAGCGGAACGTTTGGATTACATGCTGGAGAAGAGTAAATGCTGCCTGCTGCTGACCGCCCGTAACTCCTTCGAACAGGCGGCATATTTGCAGACAACCAGACCGGAACTAGTGCTTCTTGATATTGAGGAAGCGCAAGAATCGAGCGCAGCCTTTGCCGGGCCCAGAGGCAAAGGTAGTGATCTTGCCTACGTCATTTTTACTTCGGGTACCACCGGTCACCCAAAGGGCGTAATGATTGAACAGCGGAGCTTGATCAATCACTTGCACGCTAAAGTACACGATCTGGATATCAGTAAAACTGACCAAGTGGCGCAGACCGCATCGCACTGTTTTGACATTTCTCTGTGGCAGTTTATGGCGGCGCTGCAAGTGGGGGCGTGCACGCGGATCATTAATAGAGACGTCGTATGCGATCCGTCGAGGCTGCTGCTTGAGTTGCGCAAATGCCAAGTATCAGTCATTCAATTTGTGCCGTCGCTACTACGCTCGTTTGTGGCCGAAGTCGAATTGATCGATGCACGCGCGCTGCCGGCGCTGCGCAGGATTTCCACTGTCGGAGAGGCATTGCCGCCCGACGTATGCCGACGCTGGCTGGCGATGTACCCGTCTATTCCCATCCTCAACCATTATGGACCAACTGAATGTGCCGACGGTGTCACGCATGCACTGATCTCTAACTCTCCGGCGGAAGGTCAGGTATTTATGCCAATCGGGAAACCGATAGACAATCTGGAAATCTATGTGGTCAGGCCAGATGCTGCGGCGCTGACGCTTGTTGCGTCAGGTGACGTAGGCGAACTTTGTGTAGCCGGCGTTGGCGTTGCACGTGGTTACATTAACGACGACGCGCGTACCGAGCAGGCTTTTGTGGCTAACCCTTTCAGCGATAAGCCCGGATATGATCGATTATACAAGACTGGTGATCTCGTGAGGCTGCGTGAGGATGGCTTGCTGGAGTGTCTCGGAAGAGCAGATCGCCAGGTCAAGCTGCGTGGCCACCGTATTGAGCTTAACGAAGTGGAAGGTTTGTTGGGGTTACATGCTGCCGTCGAGGCCGCGGCCGTAGTGGTGCATTATCCCGCTGACAATCGGGTGAAACTGACGGCAAGGGAAACGCTGACTAGTCCAGGGGAAGCGGAACGACTTCCGCGCCTCGTGGCTTTCGTCAAGCTTCGAGAGGAGGTTACACGGAGCGCTTTACGCGAACACATGTCGTGTCAGTTGCCTGACTACATGCTGCCCGATCTTTTCTTCGAGCTGGCGAAATTACCATTAAACGCCAATGGCAAACTTGATTACAAGCAATTGCCTTCCCCAGAAAATTTGCGTCCTTTGTCCGATGTGAAATATCTGGAGCCTGCTGACGGTCTTCAGGTTCGGTTGTGCAGGCTCTTAGCCGAGATACTGCATCTAGACCGGCTGGGGCGAAACGACAACTTTTTGCTGATGGGCGGTGACTCGCTGCGCGCCATGCTTGCGATCAACCGTATTCGGAGCGAATTCGCCTGCGAAGTTTCAGTGGTTGACCTGTACCATTGCACAATAGATGAGTTGACCGAACTGCTGGCCGAGAAAGAGGATGGGCATGAGTCGCTCCCCGCCATTGTCGTCAGTCGCCGTGATGAGGCCGGAGAGGCTCCGGCCAGCCACATTCAAAAACACTTATGGTTTTTGTGGAAGCTTGATCCAACAGCATCCAACTATACCTTGCAAACGGCGCTCGAATGCTGCGGAGAGCTTGATCGAGATCGCTTTAGTCGGGCTTGGGATGCGGTGGTGCAGTACTTCGACACACTGCGCATCCGATTCGTCGAAAAGAGCGGCAATCCATATTTGACCTTCGATTCACCGCCGAAGGGTCGTTTGCGCTTTATAGACCTTTGCGGCGACCATCCTGCCCCCAGGTTGGCTGAACTGAAGGCGAGCGAGTTTCAACCGGCCTTTGATCTCGCCGCAGGCACACTGTATCGCGCACTACTAGTACGAGAGAGCTCCGACCGGCATGTTGTCATCTTTACCACGCATGAAATCATTATGGACGCGTGGTCGCTTTCGGTAATGGTGCGCAAACTGCGTGAATTTTACCAGGCGGGAGTCGGTTCAGAGGACGGTCTCAAAGCCGAAATTTCGTTCGCAGATTTCGCGAAATGGGAGTCCGAGCAGTTTCGATCGGACTGCTGGGCGCGACAGCGCTCGTACTGGGCACAACAGCTGTCGGGTGAGTTGCCGGTGCTGACCCTGCCTTCCGATAAGCCTCGTCCGAGGCGGATGCGTTACACCGGTAAGTCACACGCCATACAAATTCCGGCTCTCGCGGCGTCCAGACTTCGCGAACTCGCTGCGGACAATCGCACCACGCTTTTCAGCGTGTTACTGACGACTTTTTACGCTTTATTGAGAGAGTACAGCGGACAGGACGATATCATCGTTGGCACTCCGAATGTAGTGCGCGAACAGTCAGGTACGGAACACCTGCTGGGGTTCTTCCTAAACATGTTGCCGCTAAGGGCGAAGATGGATCCTGATAAGTCATTCATCGAACATTTGGCCACGACGCAGCAAACTGTCATCGGTGCTGCCTTCAACGCGGCATATCCATTCAGTCGGATGTTGGAAACAGTTGACGTGGTACGTGGAAGCAATTTTTCCCCCGTATTCCAGGCGATGTTCAACATGTATTCGGAAAAGGCCGAGCTGGTTTCTGAGGGGCAGCACGATGTGTCAATTGTCGCACGCGAATTGGAAAACGGTTATACCAAGTACGATCTCACTCTTTACTGTCAGGAAGAGGGGGACGGCATCTATCTGCAGATGTCCTATTGCACTGAGCTATTCTCCGACGAGCTCGTTTCCAGAATGCTGCTCAACCTGCAGCAAATTATACAGGTGATCATTGCTGCGCCGGCGGCGCCGCTTGCAGAGCTGGATCTGCGGCACCCAGCTGAAAAGGCTTTTCTTAAGCGTTACAACGGGGGACGGCTGGCTTATACAGGCGCTAGTACACTACGCGAAATGTTCGAAGCGCGTGCCAAAATGTCGCCAGAGGATATTGCTTATTTCTGGGAGCGCGGTCGCATTTCGTACGCGGAGTTGGATACTGCGGCCAACCGTTTTGCTAACAGACTCGCAGCCTCCGGTGTTGGTGCCGGCGACAGGGTGCTGCTTGGCATTGACCGCGGCATTAACGCGTTGATCGTTATTCTAGCTGCGATCAAGCTGCACGCAACCTACTCGGTGATCGGGGCAAATTATCCGATAAGTCGCATACTTGAGATTGCTAAAGATGTCGCTCCCAAGGCCTTCGTTGCCACGCCGTTGCAGCGGGAAGCATTTCGTGACAGAGGGCTAGTTTTACTGCCGTCGGAGGAAGTTGCATACGGCAATGAGGAAACAGATGCCGCCCCTTCCCCATCTTGTTCGCATGAAGTGCTGCAGATCGTCTACACATCTGGTTCTACGGGAAAACCGAAGGGCGTTGTGGTTCCCGCTACAGCATGCCTAAATCGTTTGCACTGGATGTGGGGGCAATTCCCCTTCCAGGCAGGCGATGCCTGCGTAGTGCAGAAGTCGGCGGCGCTGGTTGCCAGTCAATGGGAAATCTTCGGGCCACTCTTACAAGGCGTTCCTAGTTTGCTGCTGAGTCAGCAAGAACTGCAAGATCCATCCCTGCTGCTATTGCAGCTAGATCGTTACCGGGTAACGCATCTGCTGTGCTCGCCACCGGTGATCACCGGCATTTTGACGGCACAATTGAGAGACGGACGGTCGGTTTCAGATTTGCGGCTGGTCACCTCAAGCGCTGAGGCGTTGCCACCGGAGTTGGCTCGGCGCTTTCTCGAGGCTTTCCCACAGGCCCGTTTGTTCAACTTTTACGGCTCCTCCGAGTGTAGCTCGAACGCCGCTTGGGGAGAGGTGTGCGAAGTGGGCGCTGATGAACGGACTGTCCCGATCGGTAAGCCGGTGGCCAATGTCGGCATAGCCGTCGTAGATGACAAGTTACGGCCGGTGGTTCAAGGTGCGGTGGGGGAGATCCTGGTGACGGGTGACTGCCTGGCGAATGGCTATCACGACAGCAGGGAGTTGACAGCCGAGCGATTTGTTGCTAACTCGGTGCCAGAGCTACAGCCTTTCGGAACTGTGGCTTATCGCACTGGCGATTTGGGGCGTCACCGCGACGACGGCCGCCTGGAGTTCCTCGGAAGGCGTGACAACCAAATCAAGATCCACGGCTTGCGCGTTGAACTGGATGAGATTTCTCACGTCTTGGGAAAATGTCCTGGGGTCGAGGAGGCCGCGGTGCATTTGCACCGCGCTGCGGATGGCGAGCCGCTGTTGACTGCCTACGTGGTGGGCACGGAGGCGAAGCTGCCGTCAACAGAGGATGGGTTCAGACAAATGCTCCGTCATTCGCTGTTGCCCCATACTATTCCCCGTTCATTTGTTCGCTTGCGGGCTTTGCCTAAGCTGCCGGGCGGTAAACTGGACCGTTCCCGCTTGCCGTTTCCACGGCAAACCGCGGTGGGCGTATTCGCGCCGCTGGTCACCACGACCGAGCATGCACTGGCCGCGGTTTGGCAGGAAGTGCTTGGTATGTCGACGATTGGTGCGGACGCGCATTTCTTCTCACTGGGTGGTACCTCTATGCTGAGCGTGCGCTGTGTGGCGCGGGCGGCCAGGATGGACATCCGCTTTTCTGTCAGCGAGTTGTACGATTATCCAGTGTTACGCGAACTGGCTGGGCTGATCGATGGCCGCTCCGGCGAACTGGTGCACCACGATGGCGAAATCGACGGTGGAGTGGAAGTAACGCCTACGATACGCTTCATGAATCGGCGCATGGGTTTAGACGAGCATTTCAACATGTGCGCGATCTGGCAGGACGATAGCTGCCGTTTGGATCCGGCGATATTGGAGTCCGCTATCGTTAGGTTGGCGAAAGACTACCCACTGTTGCGCACCAGGATCTCTCGAGATGACGCTGATCTACGCTTCCATACCGGAGTCGGAGCGTTGCATCTGGAGCGAGTTGCATTGGGCTCGTACTCAGAGCTCGGGGATTGCACGCGAGAGGTCTCTGGTATCGCTGAGCAAGCGCAATATGCATTCCGGTTCGATGGTCGTACCTGGATGTCGCGTTTCCAATTGATCGAGGCGGAGGTCGGTGGGCGGCCGCACGGTTGGATTTTTATCATAATTCATCATTTCCTGGTCGACGGCTATGGGTTCCGGCTGCTGCTGGACGAAGTAGAACGCTACTATCTGGCGATAGAGCATGGCCAAGCACCCGCTCCCGCATTCAGTGGCCGCGCGCAGTTGAATCGATGGGTGAAGGCGCTGCGCGAACATGTGAGCGGTTCGTTGGACAGCAACATTGCTTATTGGCGAAGCCGGCCATGGGAACTGCTGCGTGAGGATGGTGCAACAGTCCTCGAGGTTGAGCCAGTCGATAGTGGCGCTGATTCCAGCCGGCGCTTGTTCGAGATGCTCCACACTGGGCAGATGCACAGTGATGCTGCTTTCGAGGCCTTGTGCGCGCACAAGGGGATTCGCTATCTGGATCTGGATGCGGAATCGACAAAGATTCTGCTCGATCTGCATCCGGACCGGCACGGCTTTGACGCGTTCGACGTCATCCTGTGCGCCTTGGCGGCGGTGGCAGGACGGGGCAACCAGCGACGAGGGCTGTTTCTGGACAGCATGGACATGCTGCGCACGCCTATCCTGCCCGGTCAGGATCTGTCGACGGTTATGGGCTTTACCGCGGAACTTGTCCCGCTGGCCATCATTTGTGAGGGGCGACTCAGTGTGGCGGAACGTCTGAAAGCGGTGCGTCGTCAGCGCAATTCGGCACGGATCCATGGCATTGGGCTACGGGCGGCTGCGTATCTGCTGCCGGATGATCAGGCGAAGGCACTGGTGGATTTCGACTGGCCGCGTGTTGTCGTCAACTATCGCGCTGTGTTAGATAATCTTCATACGCGCAAGCTGCTCGGCCTTGCTCAACCGACGATCTGGACGGGTGATGAGATGGGGCCCAGCCGTCATCACACGTTGTGGTTAGATATCGATAGTGTGGACGGTAAACTTCGTATCCAGATGCATTGTGCGTTGCCTTGCTTTTCCGCAGAGGAGGCGAATATGCTGGGACGTCAGTTGCTGCATTGTCTCGCGGCTTATGCCGGATGGCTCAGGGACAATCAGGAAGATGTGGACGCAACAAGCGTGAAGGACGGGGCCACAGTATGAACACGCCAGCTGTTGCGGCATTACGGATGCAGTCAATGGCCCACGATCGACTGTTGCCACTGATCCTGCGGCTGGCTCTTCCGTCCGTCATTGGCGTCACTGTCAGTGCCGCTTATCAGTTGCTCAACGCCTATTTCGTGGGGCGGCTCGGAACAGCAGCACTCGCGGCGATGGCATTGTCGTTCCCATTTGCAATGTGCATCACGGCAATAGGCGAGATCTTCGGTGCAGGGGCCGCCTCGTTGATTGCTCGAAGCCTGGGACGTGCCGACGATGACTCTGCGAACGATTATGCATCGCACGCGTTATGGTCTGCGATGGTAATTGCTGGCATAACGGCTATCGCGGGCTGGCAGTTGGCTCCAACTTTGCTGACATGGCTAGGCGCTGGACCATCGATTTTGCCACTGGCGGTGGCTTATCTTCATTGGCTGCTGTTGGGCTATGTGGCAGTGGTATTCAATATGATCTGTGGTTTCATCGTGAGAGCGGATGGCAATACCGTGCTCAGCATGACGACCCAAGTTTCATCCTTCGCAATGAACGCGGCACTCGACCCGGTGATGATTTTCCGGTTCGGGCTGGGCATCGAAGGGGCTGGCATCGCAACATTTCTGGCCCAGTTGTGCGGCTTAACCTTGTATTGGCGACATTTCGCGGGCAGGCACGGAGCCATCGTCTTATCGTGGCCATCGGTGGGACGCTGCGGGTGCCGGCTGGCGAGCATCGCCCGCATCGGCATTCCGCCAGCGCTCAATACGCTGCTCGCGGTAGCGGCCATGTCCATGCTCAATGGGTTCGCTGCTCGCTACGGTGAGTCATCGGTGGCGGCGATAGGTTTGGCCAGCCGCTTGGCGATGCTGGCAGCACTTCCGCTGTATGGACTGTGCAGCGGGGCGCAGTCGGTTGTTGGGTTTAATGTCGGCGCAGGTAACTGGACACGGGTGGCGCAAGCGGTTCGGGCTATGGTTGCCGTCGCGCTAACGTTCGCCGGAGTCTATGCCGGCTGGGTCGCGTGGCAAGCTAGAACCATCATCGGCTGGTTTGCGCACGAGTCGGCGATGATAGAGATTGGTAGCCGCGCGATCTTGCTATTCCATTGTGCGTTGCCGGTGTTAGGGATGCAACAGGTGTGCCTGCTTTTCATGCAGGCCAAGGGCAACGCAATCTGGGCAACGCTTGTAGCGGTACTGCGGCATGGCTTGTTTCTGATGCCCCTGATGGCCTTGCTGCAGCACGCTTATGGGCAAGACGGCCTGTTGTTCTCCGTAGCGGCTGCCGATATGGCAGCGGGTCTTATCGCTATGGTTATTCTATACAGTGAAATGCGACAGATCGACAAGGCCTCCCGGCTCTGTCAGGTTAATGGAATGGGGGCCGTAGAATGACGTAATGAAGAAGACAAAACCGCTTTATTATGGTCATCGCTTCCCTGTTATCGTCATCAGCTCTGCGGTTCGCTGGTATTGATATGACTTTGCGTGTTAATCGCGACATTAATTTCCAGGTTGTTGCATCGATGCATGAATTTCCTGAGGGCACCGCAGCAGTAAGAGCCGCTAACACAAGTCATCAAGTGCGACGCGTGTCGCCGTCCGCCGGACGTAAATCGGCAATGCAGTGGATGGCAAAGCTCTTCTCTGCCTTGTCACATTCAACAGGCTGAATATGGGAATTTGAAGCCGTGACCTGCTGTACGACCAGCAGTTGCCTACCCGGACGCGCGCGATTGGTAACGGTCGGGTGCGAAGCTCCGGGGACAACGTACCCTCCGTTAAGGCGGTTCACCCGGGCAACCGGGAAGGAATCGACACTGCCAGCCGCCGTGCGGTGTGGGGGCCAGGCAAGTTCCGCATGCACAACGTACGTGAACTGCTGACAGAATCCTCGTTATTGTGAAAGAGCCCAAGCTGCTGTTGGCTCTGACCAAAAGGTATATGGCTGGTTGCGACTTTTTGATGTGGGCGCACGTCGTCAAAACGCCATCGGGGAAGAGGCAGGTGCTAACCGGACAGGCCCAGAAGTGCTCGGGTCGGTGGAGATGGGAACGCGGGAACCCCGATTTCCCGCCATCGTTTCGCGTCAAGGAAACGGCGGCAGGTAAACCGCGAGGAATACTGTTGGGAAAGCGGGAGTGAGAACGCGCAAGAAGCGAAGGGTTGCCTGTAACGGGCAATATAGGGGTTCAAGATTTGCCTCGACCTGAAAGGGTGCTGACGTGCGTGTGGTGCGGCTGTCGTGAGTCCGCATCTGGGGTTCACCGAAGGGAAGCTTGTGAGAGGCCGGTTGGTCTACGGCTCAGCGCCCTTGTCTCGGTTTCGGGACGAATCGACGATGCGACGCTAGCGAAGGTTGCGTATGCACAGACGCAGCCGGCATCAGCACGATGCTTAACGCCGTGCGCGAGCCGTATGCGGGGAAACTCGCACGTACGGTTCTTCGGGGGCCGCGTTTCTGAGAGGGAACGCGGCTACCCTCTCGAAGCGCGAGCAGATAACGGCAGCAGCCAGGGAAAGCAAAGCACTATGAATGTCGAGACGCCGTTCGAAACGAATGCGCAGTTTGCCGAAACCGGCAAACCATACATGCGTGCGCTCGACCACCCAGCGATGCCGCCCGAGCCGCTCCTTGCTTTCCACGCCGCGACGGGCAATACGGGCCGTGATTCCGCGCTGCTTCAGGTAACGCCGACAGCGGGCAAAGTCATTGCCCTTGTCCGCATGCAACTTGCCCGGGCGTTTGCGGGGCTGGCCATTCAGACCCGAGACTGCCGGAATGGCATCGAGCGTGGGCTCGAATGCCATCGAGTCGTGTCGGTTGGCGCCCGTGACCGTGATGGCCAGTGGAATGCCGCGCGCGTCTACAACGATGTGCCGTTTCGACCCGAGCTTTCCCCGGTCTGTCGGGTTGGGGCCGGTTTCCTGGCCCCCCCGGGGGCTGGCACCACTGGCAGCATCGAGGCTCGCCCGTTCCCAATCAATCTGGTCGTGCTCACGCAACCGGCGAAGCATTGCCAGATGCAGTTGCTCCCACACGCCTGCGGCCTGCCAGTCTCGTAGCCGTCGCCAGCGTGTCATGCCGCTGCCGAAACCCAGTTCCTGCGGCACGTCTTCCCATGGGATGCCCGTTTGCAGGACATACAGGATGCCGTTCAGTGCTGCGCGGTCGTCAACTGTGCGCCGACGGCCGCCTTTGCGGTGACGGCGTAAATGCCGGAATCGACAGTTCCAGCGCCGCCCACAGTTCGTTGCTGATTTTTCTTCTGGACATGCGCCCAGGATACGAAACCTAGGGCTTGATGTCCAGGTTTGTGTTAGCCGCTCTTAGCCGATGGACGATGCGAAGCTTCTAGTCCTCTCCGCCGTGTAGCCCATAGGTCTACAGGAAGGACGCCACAATCTACGGGTATTTTTCCGCAGAAACCCTACGGATAACGAAGTTGTTATAGATGAGGTATCCGTCTTTCTGCAGGTCTTTTGTGGAAAGATCTTAAGAGACGGTTTCATAAAGACTGCCGAACGCGCTGAAGAGTGTTCCAGCAGATCAAGTGCGTATTCCGGCTGAGCGTGACCAGTGATTCCGGATTATCGTGACTGGTGATTCCGGCATCGTGACCGGCATTTCCAGCTGATCGTGACCGGTCTTTCCGGCGATCGTGACCGGCCCGTTGACGGGTCATGCGCCAGTGGTTTCGCGGTGTCTGCCTGGCGATGATCGACGTGGAGATGTTGCGTATTGTTCAACCCCCGGTTGTGGATAACCTTCCCCGTTTTTACACGGAGAGGCGATGCCCACACCCCCAATGACGATACGCATGATCAAAGACGTGTTACGACCCAAGCACGAGTCCCGGTTCTCTCACGCCCGCATCGCGGCGGCGCTGCAGATTTCCAAAGGGGTAGTCTCCAAGTACGTATCGCTCGCTGCGAATGCCGGGCTGGCATGGGATGAGCTACGTGAGCTCGACGAAGCGGCCATCGCAGCTCGCCTGCTGCCGGGCTCGCGCAGCAGCGCCTATGTGCCGCCGGACTATGCGCGGATACACCAGGAACTGCGCCGCAAGGGCGTTACACTGACCTTGCTATGGCAGGAATATGTCGACGCCCACCCCGGCGGCAAGACCTACCGCCACACGCGATTCTGCGAGCACTACCACACCTGGGCGAAGAGCCTGAAGCGCTCGATGCGCCAGGTCCACAAGGCCGGCGAGAAGCTGTTTGTCGACTACGCGGGCCCGACCATCGCGGTGGCCGATGGTACGCGTGCCCATGTGTTCGTCGCCGCACTGGGCGCTTCAAGCTACACCTTCGCTTGCGCCACGCCGCGCGAGACGATGGCTGACTGGATCGGCTCGATCGTGCGCGCTGAGTTTCATTGGCGGTGTCCCCGAACTGGTCATTCCAGATAATCCGCGGGCCCTGATTGCCAACGCCGACCGTTATGAGCCGCGCGCCAACGACACCGTGCTCGACTTCGCGCGTCATTACGGCACCTCGGTGCTCGCGGCGCGGGCGCGGCGGCCGCAGGACAAAGCCAAGGTCGAGGTTGCAGTCCAGGTCGTTGAACGCTGGATCATGGCGCGACTGCGCCATCAGCGGTTCGAGACGGTGTACGCGGTAGATCGCGCGATTGCCGAGCTGCTGCCCACGCTGAATGACCGACCCTTCCAGAGGCTGCCGGGCAGCCGCGCCAGTGCTTTCGCCGCGCTGGACGCTCCGGCGCTGCGCCCGTTGCCTGCGATTCCCTACGAAATCGCGCAGTTTCGCACCGTCAAGGTTCACATCGACCACCACGTCGAGATCAACAAGCGTAAGCGGCCGGCAAACCCGTCTTGACGAATTGAACGTAAGCGGTCGATTCTCCTCACGACCGGCCGTATTCATGCCAACCGGCCATTTACTCAGAATGGGAATTCGTCGAAGGGAACGGCTGTCTGCCGATATTTCAGCTGTTTCAACCAGCCCTTGAATTGCTTGAGGTCTTCAAACACGAGCAAATCAGTTTCCAGATCACGTATGTGTTGCTGGAGCCCGGCGATGTCGTTTGCCAGATTGTGAAGGACCGTCGCGGGGGCAATGTCGATGAATGGGGGAATTCCGTACGCATGCCTGAAACTGGCTTCCACTTGCAGGATTTCCTGATCCAGTTCCCCGAGCTGTTCCTTGAGAATCTTGTTGTAGTGCTTCAGCCGGTCTTCGCTGAGTTCATTGATTGCACTCTGGTCGATATGCTCAAGCTCCAGTTGTAGCTCGAGCAGCTTGAGCAGGTCGTTCCTGCCATACGCATGGTTGGCTCGCTGCATCAGCGCCGTCTTGCGCTCCCGCTCGTGAGGGTCCGGTTCGCGATCGGGATGCAGGGCACTGGCGAGTTTTCGATAGACCTCGCGGATAGACTGGCTCAATTCTGCCTGCTCGGCTTGCTGCCTTGCCTGAGCCGCCTGCTGTCTTGCCGTCTTTTTTCGTTTCGCACGTCGCGCTTGCCGAGCCTGGTCGGCGGCTTCGTACTGCGCCTGCTGCTCCTCCATCCTTGCCTGGGCGCGTCGCAGCATGTCGTGGGGCGAACTCATGTCGAGATCCTCACCCAGTTCAACGCCAAGCATCGCTTCGAGCACATCCTTCATGTCCTCAAGCTCAGCGGCTGCTTCGCTATCGTAATCCGACTTGCTGTGCCGGTTGTAAATGACCTTCAGTTGCGCATCATTGCACGCTTCGACCAGATCGCCTGCCAGATTCGAGATCAGCGTGGAGACTGTACGACGCTCCGTCTTTGTCAGCCCTTTCTGGTTCCATACGTCGTCAAGCCGATAGACCAACTTTACCTGCAGATCCGTCGACTCCCGTTCGAGCGGCAACAGAACGTCGACATACCGTTGCTGGAAGTCGGGCGTGACGCGCTCCCATGCCCGCAAGCGGGTGCGACGCTTTTCGATCTGCCTGATCAGCGAATTGAATGCCTTCTGTCCCCGTGACAGGCTGGCCTTGTTATGGCCCGGCGCGATGCTGACGGCGTGGTGGGTCGCCTTGGACATGAGATGAGATTCCGGTTTTCGCAGGACGGGAAACGGGTAACATTTTAGCCGACGCGACGCTTTCCCATTCGTCGGACGGACATGGGCCGCACTGCGGCGGTGGGACAGCCGTTGGTGTATATGTTGAGATGATGGAAGCGCACGCCGTCATGTTGTGCGACGCGCGCTCTCTGCGTCAGCCGCTGTTTGTCGCGACCTGTTGTCGCGCGTAGTTGAACGGCAGCAGATCGGTCACGTCCGCGCCTGGGGCGCGCTGTGGCAGGACCTTGAGTACGTGCAGCAGATAGTCGTATGGCTCGACACCGCAGGCCCGGCACGTCAGTACGAGACTATAGATCGTAGCGCTAGCTTTTGCGCCGTCGACCGTATCGCTGAACAGCCACGATTTTCTCGATGTCGCAAATGGCCTGATGTCGCGCTCGCATATGTTGTTATCAATTGGAGCACGTCCATCGGTGACGTAGCGACTCAGATATTCCCACTGGTTTCGGGTATAGGCGATGGCCTTGCCCAGCAGGCTTTGCGGCGCCACCTTCGGTGCCAGTTCATCGAGCCATGCCTTGAACGCCTCGAGCACCGGCACGCTGTGCAACTGCCTCAGGTGGTATGCGTAGTCAGCACGGGTCTGCCCGGCAGGCAGGTCGCCTTTGGCCAGCGCCTCGACACGGTACAGGGCCTGGAAGTATTCGAGCGCTCTTGCCACGCGAGCGTTCGGCGCCTTCGGTTTTCCGTCATCCCCGTTCTTCTGCGCTGCCTTGTCCGCCTTGACGAACAGCCGGCGCGCGTGCGCCATGCAGCCGAAGTTCGTCGCTTTTTTCAGTGTTCTCCAGGCGCTGTACCCGTCGCTCATCAACATACCGCTGTAGTCGCCCGGGAACTTTTGCGGATGCGTCTGGCCAGCGCCCGGGCTGGTACTCAAACAGCACGACCGGTTCGGCACAATCCTCCGCGCTGCGATAGACCCATGCATAGCTTTTGCTCTGCGCCGCCCGGCCGGGTTCATTGAGCACCTGAAGCGTCGTCTCGTCGCCGCGAACCAGCGACTGCGACAGCAGCGTCCTGTACAGCGCGTCGTACAGGCGACTGTAATGAAGTTCACTGCAGCTTGTAAACGAAGACAGCGGATGTTAAAGTCCGTCCTGAACAATCCGTAGAGCCTTGAGTAGCTGGGCTTCCGGGTAGAAATCGTGTTGTTGGAATTGCAGAGACCTGGCATATTGCTTCACATAGCCTGCAAATTCTGACGAGGTTCAGATGG
>NZ_JBFPKN010000051.1:0-15828 GCF_040948805.1 Paraburkholderia sp. BR13439
CTCAGAAAGCTGCGGCGTTTTTACGTCCTTGTACTTGTCGCATTGCTCAACCGCTCCGCGGCTTCCGCTTCGACACCATGAACGGCGTCGTCGCCGAAAACGAATTATTCAGACCCGACTCGCTAGCGGGGCCAAACTGACCAGCGTGCGCGACAACCTGCGCCATGCATCGATCGCGACGACATCGATGTACCTGCACGGCGACGAAATCCAGCGTGCGAGGGATATGGATCAGGCCTTTGCCGCCCGAAAATAGCCGCTAACCTATTGAATTCGAAGGATTTCGGAAAAATCGGCGGTTCCAGCTTATAACCCCTACAAGCGAATGATCTCGTTGGCATCCCAATGGCCGTGCCACTTTCAATCCTCAGGTCCAAGACCGCTGAGGCGAGAAATTTTTCAAGCGCCAGAGCGAGTACGATCGCCAACGCGCAAAGGCATTGACCCCACTGCTTTCGGCGTAGCGCCTGAACGACGGCGACGCTCAGCGACCGGCGATGACACTGCGCCGGTCTCCCACACGAATCTTGCGGGCTTGCATTCAACGAAGGCAAACAATAGCAGTCCTGAGCCCAACGTAAACGATTGAATGTGACTATAGAAAAATCCTACGAACTCAATGTCACAGCGATCAGTATAAAGGGTCATCAACTCGACGGAAAATGCGTCGATGTGGCATTCCAACTAGGCGGATCTTGCCCGAAAACATTGCGAACGAAGAAATCCATGAGCTTACGCTCGGTGAAGATACCGGGGGCTCCATGATCAGCACCAGGCACATAGACCATTTCGAATTCCTTTCCCGCCTTAATGAGACTGTCGGCGAGCGCAAAGGTGGAGGCCGGATCGACATTGTGGTCCATTTCGCCCACAACAAGCATAAGTTTGCCGTGCAGATTGTCGGCATTGTCGATGGCGGAGGACTGTGAGTATTCAATGCCGACGGGCCAGCCCATCCACTGTTCGTTCCACCATATCTTGTCCATACGGTTGTCATAGCAACCACTGTTGGCTACCGCAACCTTATAGAAGTCCGAATGGAATAGCAGTGCATCAACGGCGTTCTGGCCGCCAGCTGATGTACCGAAGATTCCCAAATTCGAGATGTCGTACCAGGGATATAGAGAGGCAGCCGCCTTATGCCACAGAATGCGATCGGGAAGGCCTGCATCTTTCAGATTCTTCCACGCGACGTCATGGAAAAGGCGTGAACGGTTGTTAGTGCCCATTCCGTCGATTTGCACAACGATAAAACCCAACTGGGTAAGGGGCTCTGTTGTGGTTGTGAATGACTTTGGGACGTGAGAGCCTTGCGGGCCGGCATATATATCCTCCACCACAGGATACTTCAGATGTGGATCGAATCTATCTGGTAGATGAATGATTCCCCAAATATCGGTCTTACCATCGCGCCCTTTGGCAACAAAATTGATTGGTGCTCTCCATCCATTAGATTCGAGTTGGGAGATGTCGGTGCTCTCGATCTGCATCAGTTTAGCGTTGTCTCTAGACCGGAAAAGCGCCATGCGTGGGGGAAGGTCGATACGCGACCAGAGGTCGACGTAGAATCTACCGTCCGGAGAAAACTCGATGTGATGATTGGCCGGTTCTGGCGTAAGTGATGTCAGCCCCTTTCCGTCGAAGCCAATTCGGTAGGCATGAACGAAATAAGGGTCCTCACCGAAATTCATTCCGCTTGCTTCAAACCAAATTTCCCTTCTGACCGGATCGATGTGGTCCACCGCGCGGACAACCCAGTCACCTTTGGTGATTTGGTTTTCTAAAACACCAGTACGGCCATTAAAGAGGTACAGATGTTCAAATCCATCGCGCTCGGATGCCCAGATAATTTCCTCTCCATCATTAACATTGTAACGAAAGTGTTTTCCGGCACTTCTTTGGTTATTTCTTAAATCTGTATAATCGACGAACGTGGAGCTGACCTCATCGATCAAAGAGCGCGTACGGCCGGTGGCTGCCTCCACCTCGATTACTCGGTAGAGCTGATGGCCGCGTTGGTTGTACTCAAATGTAAAGGCTTCCCCATTCTTCCACCAATTAATTTCGGAAAGGTCAAAAGGATTCGGGAACAAAGTATTGTCGATATTGACCATGCGCTTGTTGACTATGTCGAATAGTACCGGTTGCGGTCGCGGAAGAATATCTCCCGCTTTGGGATACGCTAATTGCTCATACCTGGCTTGATGGTTTGTTGCTGAGGAATTGACAAGCATAATTTGACGCGGTTGGCCGACGGCGACACGGTAACCTGCGAGGTGATTCGAGTCAGGGGACCACTTTAGGGATGAGAAGACGTAATTGTTCGCTTCTGTCCCGTCCGAACTTAACGGTACATTTACTGACCCGTCCTTACTCATTAGAAAGACGTTGTAGTTTTTGATATATGCTTTCCACTTGCCGTCCGGTGAATCGCTTGTTATTCGATTATCGCTTTCAGCCGTTGGCGTGAAGTCGTTATGAAATGACGAGATTTCGCCCTCAGAGATTCTAGTGCAGATGTAGCTTGAAAGATCGCAACTCCACTGAACGGAATCAATGGAGAACAGCAACTGGTGGCCGTCTTGTCCGATTTCGAAGCGGTCAAAGGGCAGCGAATTGCCTCGGAAATTCGAGGAGGCCGCCTTATTTAATGCTTCGGCAAGGCGGCTATGATCGAAAGCCTGTTGCTTCTTCCCGGTTTTGATATTGAATTTAATGAACTGGCGCTCACCATGTGTCGTCCGTCGGTAGGCAAGGGTCTCGGGCGAAAGCCAGAAAGGGGGGGTATCGACAAAATTGACAATTTTATCCGAGTATTGATAGCGAACTGTGAGAGCCCGCTGAAAGTCTGAGGGGGTAAGAGCAAAGGGGGGGTGTATGGTTCCGTTCCCTTGGTTGTCAGCAGCCGATAGCAACGTGCAGTAGGAAATTAGAAGCAGAAAGATGGTGACAATTTTTTGCATGGATGTTTGGCCTTGACTATGTATAGGTTACGTCGTCGGCTTACCTTGCAGCAATTTTTATGCCATCAGTGAATGCGAGTGGGTATGATCAGTGTCCGCTGAGCGCAAGCGAGGCGACCGGTGAGGTTCTGTCGCGATAACGGGAAGTAGAATGGCCGGTTTTGGAAACTGCAAGTCAGCAGACGAATAAGCCAGCGAAGACGCCGCGCAGGAGCCTGCCAGACGGCATTGCTGCCAATGTCCTCAAGCGCCTGTACCATCCGGTGGACGTGATTCTGCTGTGCGTGCGCTGGTACGCAGCGTACTCGCTGAGCTTGCGGGATCTGGAAGAGATGATGGCCGAGCGCGGCATCGAGGTGGATCATTCCACGGTGCATCGCTGGGTGATCAAGCTGCTGCCGGTGCTCGAGAAGGCCTTTCCTCGGCTCCAGCGCCCGGTAGGCAACAGCTGGCGCATGGACGAGACCTACAGTACGCCCAGCCAACGTAGCCCGCCTGTATGGGGGTGAAGTTGCTTGAGCATAGTTGGAATGCAAAACCCGGAGAAGTTGCTGTTGTAGTACCGGGTATGCCCTTCTTCTGCTGCGAGAGGAAGTGAGCCGAAGCGGCGGTGACTTGCCGACACTGGCACGGTGACGAAGTCCGTGGGAAACGGGGCTTGCGGCGAAGCGGTTACGCCAAGATGAGCCTCTAGGCTGAGCATGGGACGGTTGAGGAACACGAACCTGTTTGAACGCATCTGAGGGTTGAATCGTCACCCCTGCCTACACCGCTTAATAGGCAGGACGCGAATTGTTGCCGATCATATGTACGGCCCGGCAACGCGAATGCTGACTGGCCATGTAGGCCCATCAGCACGGAGCCATGGAGAGCGCGCAGCTAGGCCGTGGTATTCGCGACGACTTGCGGCAAGCAAGGATAAAGACTGCGACAGGCAGTCTCGCCCGTGCGCTTGAGTCCAGCATGTGAACTGGGGAAGGCTTGCACAGATGTTAAGGGAGTGTGCCTCCCAATGATGTGCAAGCTGGCGGAGTCTCCGTAGTAGTCCGAGGCCGGGAAAGCCGGCTACATGGCGAAGGGGGGAAGTTGAAGTGGTTTGCCTGGTTGAATTAACTGACTGTAGCGAGGTGAAGACCTTCGATAATCAGTGAAATACAAAGCAAACTGGCGGCACGGTGGAACGGTGTCGCCTTTTCGAAACGACACTTCAGCGGAGAGCCGGATGCGCTGAGAGGCGCACGTCCGGTTCGGGGAGGAGAGGCAGGGAAATAGTTCGACTACGCCCTGTCTCTTACTCCGCTCCTCGTCAAGGGCCAGTGGAAGTATCTCTACCGGGCCGTGGACAAGCCCGGCAAGACCATTGACTTCCTGTTGCGCGCGCGCCGAGACACTGCCACTGCCCGGCGCTTCTTCGAAAAGGCCATCGCCCAGAACGGTGCGCCAAAGACCGTCACGGTGGACAAGAGTGGCGCGAACCTCGCGGCCATGCAGGCGATCAATGCTGAGCGGGAAACGCCGATCAAGATCAGGCAGAACAAGTATCTGAATAACCTCGTTGAGCAGGACCACCGTGGCATCAAACGCCGGGTCAGGCCGATGTAGGGGTTCCAGAATTTTCGCTGCGCTCGCATCGTCCTCGGTGGCATCGAGACCATGCGGATGATCCGCAAAGGGCAGATGGTTATCCCCAAGGGGAGCAGTCCGTCGGCCGCCGAGCAGTTCTATTCCTTGGCCATATGACCGCGGCGCTCTCGCCACCCTCATCGCCCTTAATTCCTTATCGCGACAGAACCGACAAAAACGCCACACAGCAGGAAAGCTTCTACGCGAAGCTGCGCGCTACGCGACATTGCCGACATCATCCGGTTTGTGAATGAGCGTTGCGGCTTCCTGTTGACGATGACGCCCCTGCAACCCCGTTACGCGAAGAAGATCGCCGACGCGGACAGCTTGATGGCGGTGATTATTGCGCAGGCCACCAATCTCGGCAATCTCGCCATGTCCAGACCTGCGATATCCCGTATCACACACTCGACGAAACATATCGCCAGTACTGCCGTCTGGCCACACTGCGGGCTGCCAACGACCGGGTTGCCAACTTCATCGCACAATTACCGATCTTCGAGTACTACTCGTCCGATCTTGGCGCACTTTTCGGTGCCATCGACGGACAGAAGTTCGCTGCCGCCACTCCGACCGCAAAGGCGAGGCACTCGCGCAAATATTTCGGTCGCGAACGGGGAGTCGTCGCCTTTACCTCCCTCACCAATCACGTTGCCACACTCACCAACCTCATCGGTGCGCACGAGTACGAAAGCCATTACGTCTTCGACCTCTGTTACCACAACACGACCGATATCGCGCCGACGATTATCACCGGAGACATGCACAGCATCAACAAGATGAATTTCGCGGCCATGACCGCCTTCAACTCGGTACTGCTCTCACAACTGAACGCTACCAACGGGAGGGAAATGAGAAGGCGCTCGCGATGCTGAAGAAGATTTCTCCGGTGGCGTGGCGGCACATCCACTTCCTCGGGCATTACACGTTTCGCAACGAGAATCCGATCGACATCGCGGCCATGCTTGCGGGTCTCGACCTTCTCTAACCACCTGAAATCAAAGGACTTCCATTCCAAAATTTCTGCGGTTCCGACTTACAACCCCTATTTGGGACCTACAACCACACTACAACTAGCTGATGTTGATAAATTAGTTTATGTCAAATCGTGCGGGTGGTCTGCAGGATGCAACTGGCCGGTGTGGCTAGAGCGTGTTAGGAACTTTGAAGTACTGACACGGCGTGGACAAGCATGAGCATTGCGAAGACGAAATGAAGCCCAGCGAGAGTTTCGGGGAGCCGTTCATGAGGGTTGGCCGGGATTCGTAAAAAATCCGCCATATCTCGGCCTAAGCTGCTGATTTAAAGTAGAAATCGATGGTCGGATCGAGCGGCAAGGCGGGACGTAGCAGGTCCAGCAGATAATCCCCAAGCCGGTTGATGTGTTCGCGTCGATAGGGCGACAGGCTTTTGAGCACCTCGGCGTCGAGGGGGTGCCCCTTCTCCTGCAACTCCTTCAGCTTGCGTGACATCCACTGCACGTTGTACAGGATCACCATGTTCGCCACGAGGTGGTTGTACTTGATGACCTTGCGCTGCTCATGCCGGACGTTTTCGGCGATCACGCCTTCGCCGCCGAACATCAACCACTGCGCGAAATCGTTGAACTGCTCGCTTTTGTTCGTCTGCGCGTGGATCGTGCGGCGCAGTTCCGGATCGTTTAGGTACTTGAGCAGGAACAGCGTCCGGATCACGCGCCCGAGCTCGCGAAACGCGAAATAGAGTTTGTTCTTTGTGCTCTCCGAGCCGAGGCGGCGCAGGATTGTCGACGGCGTCATCCTGCCCACCTTGATCGACACGGCCACGCACATCATGTCGGCGTAGTGTCGCTCGATCAGGCTCCAGTCGATTGTTTGCCGGCACAGGCTGTCGATGTGTTCGTATTTGCGGCGCCTGTCGGCCTTGTAAAGTACAAGGTCCTTGATGTTGCGCATGCGCGGCATCAATCCGATGCCCATCACATACGACAGTCCGAACACAGGGCCGCTCTGTGCCTGGGTATCGCCGTGGATCGTATCCGGCTTGATGTCGGCGCCGTTCTCGATCAGCCCGTCGAGAATGTAGACCGCCTCGTGGACACCACACGGGATGAAATGGCTGAACAGCGCGATGTACATATCGGACACGTGATAGTAGCCGATTCCACCGTAACCGCCGTAGCGGAAGTGATACTCGGACAGCAGATTCTGCTCGTACAGGCTCCATTTCGTACCGTCGGCCGATGCGTGCTTGCCGCTACCCCAGTATTTCTGGCAACGCGAACTGGTTGAATGCGTTGACGACCTTCACGATCGCCCTGTCGAGCCGTTCCTCGGTGACGTGCTTCAGGTTCAGCCACGCGACCTGCTTGCGGCTGAGGCCCTTCACCGAGCGCGCGGTCTGGCTGGGCCCGAGATTGCAGCCGTAGCAGAACAGTGTGCTGATGAAGCGCTTGCGCGGGTCGTCGATCTTCGCGTCGAAGCCGGACAACGGTCCGAACAGTTTATGAAGATCGAGCCACTGCTCTGTCTCGGTGAGCAAATCCCGGATGCTGAGCTCGGGCATCGACGCCTTGATAGCCTGATCGATCAGCGTGATATTGGGTGGTTCGGGCTCCTTGCCGGGTTTGTGGATGATCAACCCGTCATCGCCGATCTCGATGCTGTCGTTCTCCGGGAAGCCGGCATCGGTCTCGTCCAGCGCGACGCCCAGTTAGTTGCTCGCGCAGATTCTTCACGAAGGTCTTGCCATCCATCGGCAATCCCACGGTCTCGCAATAGTGCGGCAGCTCCCGCCGGAATTCCTCGTCAGGGACCTGATGAATTCGATAATCGTCGTAGTGATCGCTGCCCTCGACATACAGATCGCCCGAATTCAGTTCGCGCATGATCTGGTGGAACACGCACAGTTCGAAGAATCGCCGATGCAACATGCGACTATCGCGACCATGCGGGAAGACGGCCCGTGCCCACTTCTCCGGCATCCAGTCCAGCGGCAGGCTGGCGAGGTCATTCTCCGTCAGCAGGAGATATTCGCGATGCGCGGCACGAAATCCCTGAAGCCAGGCGAGCGAGATCAGTACCGACCGATCCTGCGAGCTTGAGCGCAGCGGCAGCGCGTCGAGGCACTGGAACAGGAGCGAACGCTGACTCTTGTACGGAACGAGCATGAACGGCAGATCGAAATATCCAGCGTAGGCGATATGATCGTTGCACTGCGCGAGCGTGGCGGCCGGGTCGCCGAGCGCCGCGCGAATTCTCGACAACCGTTGACGCTCCGACACTTCATCGTCCTGAAGAATCTGCAGCACGTCGCGGAATTGCCCGACCAGACCGTCGACGGCCTCGGCGTGGTCGATCCGATACTTCTGCAGCTTCGTCTTCGCGTACGCTTCGTATTTGCGCATGATCTTGATGAAGATCTCGGCGACGTCGTCGAGCCCCTTCTGAAGCTGTGCCTGGATGAACAGTACGGCGAGCGCGTAGCGCTTGTTGATTTTGAGCGACCGGAGTTCCGCGACATCAAGCGCACGTGCCTCGATGACGAGTTGCTCCCGCTTGCTGACCGACAGCCTCCCGGGCGATTTCGGTAATCCATCAGCGAGCGCCCGGATGCCATCAATGTGCTTCAGGAAGCAGGCGACCGCACGCGTGGTCGGCTTCTTTGGCTCCCGCTTCAGATCCTCCCAGCCGGATTTGCCACTCGTGACAACGAGCAGCGCATCGAGTCGGCCTTTCAGCGTGTTATCGAGCCCGCCAGTGATGTCCCGGTAAATGCCCTCGTTCACAGCATTGCGCCCCTGCGCGGCGATCCGCTGCAGCGTCGCAAGCGGCGGCAGCTCGTAGCGGCGCCTGACCAGCTCTTCGATCAGCACATTGATGATGTCGGGTAGTTCGGCCTTCGTCTGCGCTTCCTCGCGCGCAAGTTCGGCGAGCCATGCCACGTCGTCGTTGTCGAACGGGTGTATGCCGAGGTAGGCGTGAAGCAGCTTCTGGTGCCGGATCCGCGTACCCGATTTATCGTAGCGCGACACGGCCGCCCGTGGCAGTGGTCGTGCCCGGAGTGCTGTACGAATGTGATCGAGAAGGACGGTCGGAACGTCCAGCAGCATCGGGAAATAGCCGAGCCGCTGCAGCAGCTTCATCTGGACCGTGAACAGGACCGTGGTCGACTCCTGACGAACCTGCCGCCGTACATAGCGGAGCTCGGTAGGCGTGGGGGTGAACGCCGCCAGTTCTGCCGCACTGGGTACAGCGGGCAGAACCGGATAGACCGGATCATGGGCTATCGTCAAGGAGACTCCCGCCGTGCGAAGATGCCTTCGATCTGCCGCATGCGCTGAAGTTCGTCGTCGTCCAGGTAGACCGAGGTCGTCGAAATCGACGCGTGACGTAGGTTGTCTCTCACGCTCGTCAGCGTGGCGCCGCCAGCGAGGGCATGTGTCGCGTGCGTATGACGACTATGTCTTCGGAGACATAGGCGGCATACCCATGCAACCCACGCGATTGCGAAGGGCGTCGAGCTGAGCGCCGTGCGGGATAACCTGCGTCACGCCTCGATTTCGACCACGTCGATTTACTTGCATACCGACGATGTGAAGCGGGCACGGCAGTTCGGGCAGGCCTTTCTGGAAGCGTACGTTATCATGCAACGCAACCGGGCAACGGAAGCGACGACGGCCCCGTGCGAACGGTCCAGGTGGCTGGCTGACGCCTTGGCGAGCTTGGCCTCCCTGAGGTCAGACGCCGTGCATTGATTACGACAGGAGGTAACGGGTGGAGTCTCGTCGAACCACAAATACTGCGCTCCGCAAACGCCCACCCCACAAGGTCTTAGCCGATCCTGGCGTACTTTCGCCCCCGATCCGACGCCCGCCGATATGGCGGCTGTCAGCGCAAACTGATTCATCGCACAGGACTTCAGGATGAACATGCTGAAACGTCGCCTCGCCGCGACAGACGACAAGCTGCAGGAAATCAAGACAGCCCGCAAGGCAGCCGCCAAGGCACAGCGCCAGCAGGTCAAGCAAACGCGCGCGGATCGCGAGCGAAAGATCATGCTGGCCGGCGAGGCGTTGCTGCGCCGTGTCGACCGCGGCGAGTGGGATGTTGCGGATTTCCGCGCGATGATGGACGAGTTCCTGTTCCGTCCGGCAGATCGCGCGCTGTTCGATCTCGACGACGAGTAGCCATTGATGTTCGACGCCGATGAGCAGCAGAGCGGCGAATTTTTATCCTCCCGACGAAGGAATCCTGATGCTGCCCACGCTACGCATGAACCGGAATTTTGTCGAGGCCCTGCTGGCCGAGCGAGCGCCTTGCTTTGCCATGGGGCTCGTGGCCGAGGGCCAAACGCGCTATGTCTGCCTGGCACTGCGTCCCGTCGACGATATTCCACAAGACCTCACGCGCGGTGGCTTCAACTTCGGGCATTCGGTACGCGGTACCGACGACTTCGAGGTCGTGCATTTCGGCTTCGAGTTTTACGGCTATCGAATCTTCAACGCCCTGATCAATCCGGGCAATGCGATCGCCAGGACGATCCTGTCGCACATGATTGAGACGAAGGCGTTTTTCTTCTTTGCGGTCAATCCGTCGGGTGGCGTCACGGCATTCAAGGCTGACATCGGCGAGTGCAGCCTGGACGGTATCGTGTCCAATCTCGAGCGCATCATGCGCTCGACCACGACCGATGCCCAGTACGATGCGGCGCTGACGGCCTTCAGCGACCATCCGGATCCGGTCGGGCCGATGCTACATTGGGTCTGTCGAGACTGTCAGGATGGCCTCGATCTGTTCGACAATCTCATCGAACTGCGGCCCGCGTGATGGTCCGTCCGATGTACCTGCACGGCGATGAAATCCAGCGCCAGACAGATGCGGCAGGCTTTTGGCGCGCGTCACGCCCCAAGCAAACAAGCCGATTGACGCTCTCAATGTCGTGATGACGGAATTTTCTGGGATTCCGGCGTAGAACCCCAAACAGGCGTCGGCAAGTCCCACATTGCACAGGCGCTTGGTCACTGCGCGGCCCGCCAGGGGCGCGACGTGCTGTTCATCACGCAGACCGACCTGCTCAAGAAACTGCACGCGGCGCGCGCCACGGGTCTGTATGAACGCAAGTTCCAGCAGTTCGTGCGCGTACCGCTGCTGATCGTCGATGACTTCGCCCTCAAACCTCTTCGAGCTCCCCACGACGAGGACTTCCATGATCTGATTGCCGCCAGGTATGAGCGGGCAGCTTCGATCCTGACTTCGAATCTCGACCTTAGCGAATGGGGCGACGCGTTCCCCGACAATCGTGTCCTTGGCGCCGCCACGCTTGACCGGCTATGCCATGGTGCCTATCGCGTCGTCATCGAGGGCGAGAGCTTCCGCAAGCCCAAACCGATGCCTGAAAACGGCGAACATGCGGTTGCCAAATCCGGCAAAAAACCGCATTCTTGAAACCCTTCGACATCGCGTTTCGGGGCCAATCTGAGTGGCCTCATTATGCCGATCATCCCCGGCTCGATTACGCCGATCCGTGACACTTGGACGGCATCCTGTATGTGCTGCAAACGGGCATTCCATGGGAAGAGCTGCCCCAAGAGCTTGGCTTCGGCAGTGGCATGACGTGCTGGCGACGGCTACGGGACTTGCAGGCCGCAGGCGCGTGGGAGCAACTGCATCTCGCGCTGCTTCGCCGCTTGCGTGAACATGACCAGATTGATTGGGAACGGGCCAGTATTGACGGCGCCAGCGTATCCAGCCCCCGGGGGGCCAGGAAACCGGCCGCAACCCGACAGACAGGGGGAAGCTCGGGTCGAAACGGCACATCGTCGTAGACGCACGAGGTATTCCCTTGGCCATCACGGTCACCGGCGCCAACCGGCACGACTCGATGGCATTCGGGTCCACGCTCGATGCAATTCCGGCGGGGGCGGGCCTGAACGGCCGGCCCCGCAAACGTCCAGGCAAGTTGCATGCGAAGTCGTGCGCGCGGGCCTCGCGGATATCGCGATCCCCGGCATTCCGTCCGACATCGCCGAGCAGATGTGTGCGCTCTGGCAGGCAGCTGTCACGGTCCAGCTTGATGACGTCGTACGCCTGAAGGCCGAGGCACAGCAGGCAATCGCCGCGGCCGATGCGGCGCGCACCGACGCCGAGCTGCGGGTCGATTACTGCGGCAGGAAGTTAGCGAGCTGCGTTCGACCCTCGCTGGTCGCGATGCGGAACTGGCCGACCTGCGGGCGCAGCACTCCCACATCCAGGAACGCTGTGTCGCGCTCGACGAGGCGCAGCGGGAGCGACAGGCCTGGCTCGATGCGGCCGTTGCAGGACGGGCAACGATCGAGCGAGCCCACGCAGAAGGCCTGGCGCAGAGCCAGCATCGATACGAAGCGCTATCGAAACAGCTGCTGCAGGAAACTGCCCAGCAACGCGAGGCCCTGAAAAAGGAACACGGGCAGTTCGTGTCGCAGCTGAAATTTGCTGAGCGGCGCATTGCCGCGCTCGAAGGCGAGCACGAGCGGCTCGAGGCGGAGCTCGCCAGCGAGCGCGCGACACGCCAGCAGGCGGTCGGCGAGGCGCTCGCGCTGAAGGCCGTCAACTCGAGCCAACATGCACAGCTCGACGAGCTGATGCGCGTGGTGTCGGCGCGCGAGGCGCCGCGTCGGGCGCCGGCCGCCTCCGCGGGTCTCGCGACGGCCCGGCGCACGAAGGCCACGCCGAAAGGCGGCGGCGCCACGCGGCCGAAAAAAGCATGAAGACGCTGCATCCGGCCGGCTGGATCGATCACGGCACCACGCCACCGCAGCGTGTACCCGCCAGGGTGGAAGCTGCCATCGCGTACGTGGCCGACGCACTGGGTCACGTTGTCCATACGCGCTGGACACTCGCCATGATCCGGCAGCATTACGCCTCGCTGCCGACGCGAAGGCAGCCCGTCCAGCCATCATGCGCGTGCTGCTCGATCACGAGGCGGCCGTCGAATACTGGGACCGCGGCCGCGTGCGCACGGTTGCCGCCGGTGAGGCGCCAGAGCCCGATGTCGTGCTGGCCCGCGTGCTGCATACGCATCGCCGGCGCTTCAAACCGGCCACCGAGGCCGCCAGGCCCGTCGCGACCGGTGAACTGAAGCGGGAGGCGACGGCCCTGATGTCCTTGCCCCAACCGCTGGTCGTGTGGCTGGCTCGCGCCGGGCGCTTCGCCGCCGTTGCGGGCGCAACGAATACGCTGGGCGTTGGCGACGACGCCCAGGCGGTGGCGCTGTTCCTGCGCGACCGGGCGAGCCGCTCTCCGCATACGCTGCGCGCGTACCGCACCGAACTGCGCCGGCTCGTCGGCTGGTGCGAGTCTGTGTATTCCACGCAAATCGAGCAGCCGTTCCGCGGCAAAGCGAGCATGCATTCCACGTGAAGCCGAGCGGGGATTCCACAGCAAAGCGAGCGCTGCGGACGTGGCGACGCGGGGTGAGTTCTTTTACTCCTTCTCGTCTTCGGTGGTCAAACCATTTCGGCGCTTGCGCATCGACTCGCCCGATAGTGTGAGTCGATGCGCGTTGTGAACCAGCCGGTCGAGAATCGCGTCAGCAAGCGTTGGATCACCGATGGCGGCATGCCAGCTGTCGACTGGAATCTGTCTGGTGACGATCGTCGAACGCCGGCCGTGCCGGTCGTCAAGCACCTCGAGCAGATCGCGCCGCGCCGGATCCCACAGCGGCGCCATGGCGAGGTCGTCCATGACGAGGATGTCGGTCTTTGCCCATTGCGCGAGCAGCTTCGCGTAGCCGCCGCTACCGTGCGCGATGGCCATCTCCTCGTTGAACTTCGGCATGCGCAGATAGCAGGCCGAGAAGCCCTGGCGGCACGCCTGGTTGACCATCGCGCATGCAAGCCAGCTTTTGCCAAGCCCGGTCGGCGCGACCAGAATCACGTTCTGATTCGCCCGTATCCATTCGCCGGCAAGCAGCCGGGCGAGTAATGCGCGGTCGAGTCCGCGGGGCTCACGGTAGTTGATGTCTTCCGGTACCGCGTCAGGGAAGCGCAGCTTCGCGCGGCGCAGCCGCGCCGCGAGAAGTCGTGACTGGCGTTCGCTTGCTTCGCGTTCGACGAGCAGTCCGAGGCGCTCCTCGAAGCCGAGCTGATCGATGCTGTTCTGGGATTGCTGGTCGGCCAGTGCCGCGGCCATGCCGAACAGGCGCAGCTCGTGCAGTCGCTCAACGGTCGGGTGATGCAGCATGTCGATGATCTCCTTTCAGTGGTAGTAGGACGGCCCGCGCACGTTGGCGTGCACGAGCGGCAGTTCGGTCTGGGCGACGGGCGCATCGGCCTTGCTCTCCAGACCATTCTTCAACGTTGAGGCGATGAACCGGTAGCTCGGCGCCTTTAGATCAATGGCGCGCTGGCAGGCGGTTTCCAGCCGCGCACGGCCGTAGTCCTTGCCCATGCGCAGCACGCCCAAGCAGGCGCGGTAAGCCTGCTGAGGATGCTGGCGACCGCCAAGCAGGTGTTCGATGACCGCAGCGGTGTGCGGACCGATGTCGGTGGCCCAGCTGATCAGCCGTAGCGGATTCCACTCCGTGGTGGCGGCCCGATGATTCGGCGGCATGTGCGCAGCGATCGTGGTGTGATGGCCGCGGCGCTCGCTCTTCGCATGCGCGGCAATACGCTGACCGCGCAGGAAGATCTCGACCGTTGTCTTCGTATGGCGCACGTCGACCTGCTCCCGGGCGTGGCAGTACGAGACCGAGTAATAGTGTTCGTCGAGCTCGACGTGGTAATCGATGCCCACACGCGCAACTTTCCACTGTGCATACTGATAAGGCCTTTCTGGCAGCGGCCGAAGTGCCGGGCGGTCGAGTTCCTCGAAGGCGCTGCGGCGACAGCCGGGCAGCTTCTTGAATGGCCTGTTGTTGAGTTCGACGAGCAGCGCGGCGATTGCGCGATTGGCTTCGTCGAGGCTGAACAACCGCTGGTTGCGCAGTCGGGCCAGAATCCAGCGCTGTGCCAGGAGCACCGACTGCTCGACCTTCGCCTTGTCGCGGGGCCGACGTTTGCGTGCCGGGATGATCGCCATCGAGTAATGGGCAGCCATCTCGCCGTAGGTCCGGTTAAGAACCGGATCGTAGAAGTCGGCCTTGTGTACGCCGGACTTCAGGTTGTCGGGCATCGTCCATCGACTTGGCCTTCCCGAAGTCAAGTTGCGCACGCCGCGCACGGTCCAAGTAGTCCCAGACCGTCGCGCTCGACACGCCGATCGTCGTCGCGATCTCGCGCTGGCTACGTTCACACACGAAGCGCAGGCGCAGCACTTCCCTGATTTGACGCATGGATAACCTTTTATTCGACATTCGGCCGCCCGACAAAATCGTCGAGCGTGCCATGGTTATCCGCGTCGCCGCCCTCCAGCTTACTGCTCGGTTACGCGTGGAATTCGCGCTCGGGCAGCCGTGGAATCAGCGTTCGGTTTGGCGTGGAATACGCAGCGAGTCGCGACAGCTCGGTCCGCTCTCCGACCTGACGCGCCATGACCTGCTCGCCTACCGGCAGGCGCTGCGCCAGCCTGCCTCTGACACGGTGGGCGACACGACGCGCAGGCTGTCGGAAGCGCTGCAGTCCCGTGCGCTGGCTGTCGTTGCAAGCCTGTTCCGCTACTGGACCGAACCCGGCTATCTCACCGCGAATCCTGCGGCCGGGCTGGTACGGGGTGGGCGCTCGCGCGCGAGCTTCGCGCCGCAGCGCATGCTGCCTTCGGTACTGCTGGCTGCGTGCGATGCGTGGGTGGACGAAGCCGTCGCGGTCGGCGATTCCCTGGTGAGCGCGCGGCGTTGCGCGATCTGGGCGCTGTACCGCTATGCCGGTGTGCGGCTGGTCGAACTCGTGTGGTCCGACGAGGCGCAGTTGCCGAAGCTTGACGTCGACGACCACGGCAGCTGGACGCTGACTGTGCTCGGCAAAGGACGCAAGACGCGCGCGATTCCCCTGCCAGCGGTCTGCGTGACTGTGTTGCGGAACTACCGGGGGTTGTAAGCCGGAACCGCAGAAATTTTGGAAGTCCTTTGATTTCAGGTGGTTAGAGAAGGTCGAGACCCGCAAGCATGGCCGCGATGTCGATCGGGTTCTCGTTGCGAAACGTGTAATGCCCGAGGAAGTGAATGTGCCGCCACGCCACCGGAGAAATCTTCTTCAGCATCGCGAGCGCCTTCTCATTTCCCTCCCGTTGGTAGCGTTCAGTTGTGAGAGCAGTACCGAGTTGAAGGCGGTCACGACATTGGCCAGCAG
>NZ_JBFPKN010000052.1:0-15775 GCF_040948805.1 Paraburkholderia sp. BR13439
ACATCGACTCGGTATAGCCGTCCGCTCCGCGCATCGCTTCAGTCTCAGTGTTGTCCGATTCTTTGTTTCAACGTTTACCCCTCCCGCCTGGATGACGTGTGCGGGAGGTATTTCAACAGCCTGCTAGGCGTCATTCAGGCGCTACGGCAATTGACCGCTCATCCGGCGAGATCGCAACCTCGCGTCTCTGGCGCAAAGAACGTCGACAGGAAAGTCACACCCGCCAACACGACGATATACGTTGCGATCGGCCAATACGCGCCACCCGACCAGCCAATCAACGCTGCCGCAATGAAAGGCGCGACGCCCCCCGAGGCCACCGCCGCGAACTCCTTGCTGACCGCGACACCGGTATAGCGATAGCGCGCACTGAACAATTCAGGGAAATACGCACCCTGAATGCCGTACATGCCGAACACGCCAACGCCGATCGCCACGCTCATGCCGACGATGATCCACACGGGATCTTTCGTGTTGAACAGCCAGAAGGCCGGAAACGCCCATGCGCAGGTAAAGAGCGCTGCCAGCCGATACATGATCCGGCGGCCAAAACGATCGGACAACCAGCCCATCAGCGGGATCGTCACTACGGCCAGACCTGCCGCAACGGTGATACCCAGTGTGCCGACCGACTTGTCGACGAGCAGCACCTTCGTCAGATAGCTGAGCGCAAACACCTGATACAGGTACGACGAACCGTTCTCGCCCACGCGCAACCCGAAGGCCACGAGCAGCGTGCGGCGCGAATCGGTCAGCAGATCGCGTACAGGTTGTTTGCTGGTATGCCCTTGTCGCTGGATCTCCTCGAACACGGGACTCTCCTTCACGCGCATCCGGATCACGATGCCCGCGATCACGACCAGCGCACTGAAGAGAAACGGAATGCGCCAGCCGTACGCGTAGAAAACGTCCTTCGGCAGATGTTGCACCCAAGTAAACATCGCACCAGCCAGCAGGATGCCGATGATGCAGCCCGCAAACGGCAGCGCGGCATAGAAACCGCGTCGTTCGGCCGGCGCGAACTCGGAGACGATCAGCGAAGCGCCCGCCTGCTCCGCACCCGCGCCAAAACCCTGCAACAGCCGCAACGCCACGAGACCCACCGTCGACCACACGCCCGCACTCGCATAGGTTGGCAGCAAGCCAATGCAGAACGTCGAGCCGCCCATCAGCAGCACGGTCGCGACCAGCACGACCTTGCGCCCGAGCCGGTCGCCTAGCCAGCCGAAGAACAGGCCGCCTACAGGTCGCGCAAAGAATCCCGCCGCGTAGGCACCGAAAATCGCGAGTAGACCCGCGGCCTTGCTGAGCCCAGGAAAGAACAGATCGGCGAAGATCAGCGCGGACGCGGTCCCGTAGATGCTGAAGTCGTACCACTCCATCGCGCTGCCGGCCGTGCTCGCTGCAATCACGCGGACCAGATCGGCGGTGCCTGCGTTCTCGGCTGTATGCGTGTGTGGCGCCACGCTGTGTATTGCGTTCGCTTCCATGAAAACGTCTCCTGTGTCGTTCTGGCTTGTTGACCTGTGTTGTCGTTCAGGCGCTGGCCGCGCGCCGTTCGGACGGATGGCTCTTGTGCGGTCGCGGCGCTTCCGCCGCATGCGACAGGATCGCGTTGAAGTGCGGCACGCCCAGGTGCCAGCACAGCGCCTCGACCACGAGTTCGTGATCGGCCACGTGATCGAGTCCCGACACGCACATCGCACCGACGATGCCGTCGTTCACCACGCGTAGCGGCACGCCGCCCCCAAAGGCCGTGTAGCGCTGCTCCGGCAGGCCGAGCGACGCGAGGCGTTGTTCATCCCGTTCCAGCATCACGCCCACCTCGAGCGAACTGCGCTCGAAGTGGAAGACGGTGTTCTCCTTGCGCCGGAGCCAGTCGACGTTCTCCGCATTGCTGCCTTCGAGCGCGCAGAAATACAGCGGTCGATCCGGCAGCGCGACACCCACCGCGATCGGCAGGCTGCGGCGTCCCGCGATGTTGACGACTATCTCTCCCAGCCTGCGCGCGACCTCCGCATTGAAGACCGGCAGCTTCGTGCGCCGCGCCTGCTCATCGAATGTTTCGTTTCGCGTAGTCCCATTGCGTCGTGCCATTTCCCGTCTCCTCGGCTCAACAACCACTCTCACTGCGACACACCTGCGCGCACGCTCAGGAAGCGCGCCATACGCTCGGCTGCCAGCTCCGGCCGGATCAACACGCCTGCCGCGTCTGCCTTGCGAAACACCTCCGCAAAATGTTGCACGGACCGCGCGGACTCCATGCCGCCCGCCATCGAAAAATGATCCTGATGGCCGTTGAGCCATGCGAGAAACACCACGCCCGCCTTGTAGTACTGCGTGGGCGCACGGAACAACTCGCGCGACAGCGCAACCGTCGGATCGATCAGCTGACGATATGCATTCGTGTCTCCAGCCGCGAGCTTCGACAACGCGCGCGACGCGACAGGCGCGATCGGATCGAAGATGCCGAGCAACGCGTGCGAATGACCGGTGCTGTCGCCTGCGATGAGTTCGCCGTAGTTGTAGTCGTCGCCCGTAAACATCGCGACACCCTCGGGCAACTGCGACCTGAGTTGCCGCTCGTATTCCGCGTTGAGCAGCGAAATCTTGATGCCTTCGATCTTGTCCTGATGAAGACGGATGATGTCGAGCACGGTCGCCATCGCCGTCGGTACGTCGCGGCTGCCCCAGTACCCGGCGAGCGAAGCGTCGAACGCATCGCCGAGCCAATGCAACACGACCTTGTTGCGTGAGGCGGAGATCACCGCGTCATAGACGTGCTTGTAGTCGTCGGCGGAACGCGCCGCCGCACATAGCGCGCGGCTCGCCATCATGATCGGCCGGCCGCCTGCCGATTCGATCACGTCGAACTGCTCCTTGTAGCCCGCGACAATGTCTGCAAGCGTATGGCCACGCGCGCTATCGAGATGATCGGTACCGGCGCCGCAAGCCAGATCCGCGCCGGGGATGCTGCGCGCGTGAGCGATACTGCGGCGGATCAATTCCGCGGCTGTTGGCCAGCCGATGCCCATGCCGCGTTGCGCGGTATCCATCGCTTCGGCCACCTTGAACCCCAGGCCATACAGGTAGCTGCGAAATTCAAGCGTGGCTTCCCAGTCGACTCGTGGCGCATCACCCCAAGGCTCATAGGCATGAGCGGGGTCGACGACAACGTGGGCCGCCGCATAAGCGATGCGGTCAAAGGTCGGCGCGGTGGACGGCGGAAGCTGGTCTTCCTGCTGCCGCATCGCGCACTCCAGGATTGTTCCGTCCGATGTAGGCAGTTTGATCTTCATACGATCCTCTCGATGTTGAGGGTTGAATGATCATGTCGGCGGCTTTTTCGGCGACCATGATCGTCGGTGCATTTGTGTTGCACGAGGGCAGATACGGCATGACAGACGCATCGACGACCCTCAGGCCATCGATTCCAATAAGACGCAGGTCTTGCGTGACCACGCTGTCGGGGTCATCGGATCGTCCGATGCGGCAGGTACCGACAGGATGGTGATCGGTCTTCGCATTCGCGCATGCGTATTCGAACAGCTCCTGATCGGTGTTCACGCGCGCGCCTGGCAGAACTTCGCTTTGTACATAGCGCTTCATCGCGGGGGCGCGAAGGATGTCGCGCGCCACTCGTAGACCCTTGATCGCCATGTCGCGATCGTATGGATCGGCCCAGTAGTTCGGATCGAGCAGCGGCGCGGCGGCGGGGTCCGCGCTGGCAAGGCGGACTGTGCCGCGCGAGCGCGGACGAAGATACGCGGTGTTCAGCGTGACGCCAGCATTGTTCAGCTTCGCCATGCCCGCTTCGATTCCGGACCCAAGGCCGAGATGAAACTGGATGTCCGGAGACCGGTCGCGCGCGTCGTCATCGGCATACCAGAAGCCGCCCGTTTCAAAGAGACTCGACGCTACCGGCCCCTTCTTCAGCAACAGATATTGCAATGCGGCCCACGCAGCGTTGTGCAGCTTGTTGTACTTGTCGTAGGTGTGATCGCCCGTGCACTCCGCGATGACGAAGAGGTCGAGGTGATCCTGCAGATTCGAGCCAACGCCGCGAAGATCGTGGATCGGCTTGATCCCAACCGACTGGAGATGATCGGCGGGACCGATGCCCGACTGCATCAACAGTTTCGGTGAGCCGATCGCGCCCGAAGACACGATGACTTCACGTGACGCACGCACCACCCGCGGATCGCGGCTCTCGCCAGTCACGTATTCGACGCCGGTCGCGCGGGTTCCTTCGACGATCACGCGCAGCGTCCTCGTCTGCATGCAGACCGTCAGATTCGGCCTCCCGAGCACGGGACGGATGAAGCCTGCCGCCGTCGATGACCGCCGCGCGTCCAGTTGCGTTAGCTGATAGTAGCCGAGACCTTCCTGGGTCGCACCATTGAAGTCCGGATTGAAGGGAATGCCAAGTTCCTGTCCCGCCTGAAAGAACGCCTCGCAGATCGGCAACGGGCTGATCGGGTTCGATACGCCGAGCGGGCCGCCATAGCTGTGATATTCGTTTGCGAAGCGCTGGTTATTCTCGGACTTTTTGAAGTAAGGCAGCACGTCGCGATAAGACCATCCTGTCGCGCCCGCTTTCTGCTCCCAATCATCGTAGTCCGCGGGAACGCCGCGCGTGTAGATCTGCGCATTGATCGACGATCCGCCGCCAATCACTTTCGCCTGTGTAAAGCGCAGCACGCGATTGTTCAGATGCTTTTGCGGCACCGTGAACCAGCCCCACGAACCAATGCCGCGCGTCATTTTTGCAAAGCCGGCGGGCATCGAGAAGAACGGGTGGCGATCGGAACCGCCTGCTTCCAGTAGTAGAACCTTGATTGAGGGATCGGCGCTCAGGCGATTGGCCAGTACACAGCCAGCCGAGCCGCCGCCCACGATCACGTAGTCATATGTCGTCGCTTTCATGGCGTCTGGCTCAGAATGTTGGGATGGACAGGCCACCATCCACGTTGACCACGCTGCCTGTTCCAAACGGCAGCAGACCGCCGGCGAGCGTCGCGACCACCTGCCCCACTTCGTCGCTTTCACCCCAGCGTCCGGCGGGCACCAGGCCCTCGCGGAATCGCGCCTCGTATTTCTCCGCGACACCTGCCGTCATCGGGGTGCGGATGATGCCGGGTCTCACCTCGAACACGCCGATATTCGCTTTCGCGAGTCGAAGGGCAAAAAGTCGGGTGATCATGGGCAGCGCCGACTTCGACAGGCAATATTCGGCACGCTCGGTCGATGCCATTTCGGCCGAAACGGAGGAGACCGTGACGATTGCCCGCGCAAAACTGGAGGCCGTCGAGTCCATGTGGCGGGCGACGGCCTGCGTCATGAAGAACGTGCCGCGCAGATTGACGCCGAGCACGGCATCGAATGCTTGCGGCGATACGTCGAGCAGATCGCCGCGGCTCGGCGAACCGATGCCCGCGTTGTTGACGAGGCATTCAATGCTTCCATTGAAGCGCACGGCTTGCTCGACGACGTTGTCATGCGAAGCGATGTCACTGAGATCGCTCTGAATGAACAGCGCGTCCTGACCTTCGTCGCGCACGAGTGCGCAGGTCGTCGCCGCGTCCTCGTCGTTCACGACATCGGTCAGCACAACGTCGAAGCCGCGCCGCGCGAGCGCGACGCAGATCGAACGGCCAATGCCGCGTCGCGCGCCCGTTACCAAAGCGGTTGGAAACTTTCCAGCTATCTTGCTCATGGTTGCACCATCTATCGTTGCGCTGGGCGCTCAGTGAATCCGGACTTCCGTGTCGGTGTCAAACAGCACGAGCTTCGACAGGTCGATGCGCAGTTCGCATCGTTCTCCGGACGCGTGCGGCATGTCGGCGCCGAGCCGCGCGGAGACTTCCATGCCGCCGAGGTCGAGCACCGCCAGCGTGTCGGGGCCCGTCGGTTCGAGCACGTTGATCGTGACGGGCACGGTACGCAGCGCCGACGTTGCACGCTCGTTTTCCACGCCGATTGCCTCGGGGCGCAACCCCGCGATCACCTTCTTGCCGATGTAGCGCTCGACAGCGGCAGGTTGCGGCGGCAACGCAAGATCGATGGCCTTATGGCCTTCGCCCACTTTGAGATGCAGCGCGCCATTCATACGCTCGATGCGCGCCGGAATCAGGTTCATCGAGGGTGAACCCATGAAGGTCGCGACGAACGTGTTGGCGGGCGTGTTGTAGACCTCGGCGGGCGTGCCGAGCTGCTGCAGCACACCGCCCTTCATCACGGCAATACGCGTGGCGAGTGTCATCGCTTCGATCTGGTCATGCGTCACGTAGACGATGGTCGCACCCAGGCGCTGATGCAGCTTCTTGATCTCGGTGCGCATATCGACGCGCAGCTTTGCATCGAGGTTCGACAATGGTTCATCGAACAGGAAGATCTTCGGATGACGCACCAGCGCGCGGCCCATCGCGACACGCTGGCGTTGCCCCCCTGATAGCTGGCCCGGACGCCGATCGAGCAGATGCTCGATCTGCAGCAGACGGGCGGCATCATTCACTGCCTTCTCGCGGTCGGGCTTCGATACTTTGCGCATCTCCAGGCCGAAGCTGATGTTCTGCCCGACGGACATGTTCGGATACAACGCATAGCTCTGAAACACCATTGCGATATCGCGCTCGCTCGGATGCAGGTCGTTGACCTTGTCGTTACCGATGCGGATTTCGCCGCCCGACAGCGTGTCGAGTCCGGCGATCAGGGAAAGGAGCGTCGACTTCCCGCAGCCCGATGGCCCGACCAGAACCAGAAAATCGCCATCTTCGACATCGATGTTGATCTCCTTCAGTATTTCAGTGGAGCCGTAGGCTTTGCGAACATTGGATACGTGCAGTGAAGACATGATTTACCCCTTGACCGAGCCGGCCATCAGACCGCGTACGAAGTAGCGACCACCGATCACATAGACGAGCAGCGTCGGCAGTGCGGCGATCATGGCCGTGGCCATGTTGACGTTGTATTCCTTGACGCCTGTCGACGTATTGACGATGTTGTTCAGTGCGACGGTGATGGGCGCGGAGCTGCCTGTCGTGAATGAAGCGCCGAACAGGAAGTCGTTCCAGATGTTCGTGAATTGCCAGATCACCGTGACCGTGATGATCGGCACCGAGTTGGGAAGCAGGATGCGGAAGAAGATACGGAAGAAGCGCGCACCGTCGATCATCGCGGCTTTCACGAGTTCATCGGGAAACGCGATGTAGTAGTTCCGGAAGTACAGAGTAGTGAAACAGAGGCCATAGACGACGTGCACGAACACCAGCCCGCTGATCGATTGCGCGAGACCCACCTTGCCAAGGAACGACGCCATCGGAATCAGCACGATCTGGAACGGAATGAAGCATCCGAACAGCACCAGTCCGAAAAGCAGGTTGTCGCCTTTGAAGCGCCATTTGGTCAGCACGTAGCCGTTCAGTGCACCGAGCAGCGTGGAGATCGCAACCGCTGAGAAGACCATCCGGAAAGAATTCCAGAAGAAGCCTTTGACGCCGGAGCATTCAAGTCCCACACACGCCGATCCCCACGCTTTTTGCCATGCATCGAGCGTCCACTGGTGCGGCAGCGCGAGGATATTGCCTGAATAGACTTCGGGCAGCGGCTTGAACGACGTCAGCAGCATCACGAGCAGCGGTACGAGGTAGACCACCGCTACGATTGCCAGTAGCGAGTAAATGACGATTCGTGACAGGTAGTTATGCTTGCCCACCACCATCTGGGGTGAGTCCCATGTTCTGGTAGCCATCGTTGTCTCCTAAGGGCTGTCGGTTGAGTTCAATGGCCGCCGCTCTTACGGCGTGGTCTCATTTCGGAATAGAGGTACGGCACCATGATTGCCGCCACCGTGCAAAGCATCATCACCGCGCTCGCCGCGCCCATGCCGAGTTCGTTACGGGTGAAGGTGAACGAATACATGAATGTGGACGGCAGTTCGGTCGAGTAGCCAGGGCCGGCGCCCGTCAATGCGATCACGAGCTCATAGCTCTTGACGGCGAGGTGCACGAGAATCACGAATGCCGATACGAACACGGGCCGCAGTTGCGGGATGATGATTCGCCGGTAGATTGAAGGCATGCGGGCGCCGTCGATCGAAGCTGCCTTGACCTGTTCCTGGTCGATGCCGCGCAGCCCCGCCAGAAACATCGCCATCACGAAGCCCGACGCCTGCCAGACAGCGGCGATGACGACGGTATAGATCGCCATGTCGTCGTTGATGATCCAGTCGAACTGGAAGCTCGACCAGCCCCAGTCATGGAACAGCTTGGTCAGGCCCAGCCCCGGATTGAGAATCCATTTCCATGCGGTGCCGGTGACGATGAACGAAAGCGCCATCGGGTAGAGGAACAGCGCCCGCAGGCCTCCTTCCGCGCGAATCCGTTGATCGAGCAGGATGGCGAGCCCGAGACCGATCGCCATGCACAGCACGACATAAAGCGACGCGTAGATGCCGAGGTTGCCGATCGCCACGTGCCAGCGCGGGTGCTCCCACACGCGGCCGTACTGAAGCAGACCGGCCCAGTGGAAGTTGGCGAACGCGCGTGACCGGGTGAACGAGAGCACCGTCGTCCAGGCGATAAAGCCGTAGACGAAGATCGACGTGATGATCAGCGTCGGGCTGAGCACGATCTTGGGGAGAACCGCTTCGAAGCGGTTTCGCAACGTCGATCGTTTTCGCGTCGAACTATCGCCCGAGCCGTTGTTCAGATCTTCAAGACTGGTCGCCGCATGGGCGCGATTGTGCAATAGCATGGCAACACCTACCGTCGGAGATGACGGGCCTCGCGGAGCACGGCGTACAGTGCCGCATCCGCATGAGGACCAGTTGGCTTACTGCGAGTTCTTCACTGCCGCGACGAGTGCCTTGACGGCATCCGCGGACGACTGATTCGAATTGAAGAAGTGCGTGACGACGTCATAGACGGCGTTCTTCGGACCGTCGGGCATCGCGTGTCCGTGCGCGAAGCTCCCGACCATCGAGTCGGTCTTGAGCGCCGCGCGCATGTCGTTCATCGACTTCTTGCCGCAATCGTCGAAGCCGTCCTCCGGCACATCGAGCCGCGCGGGAATCGAGCCCTTGATCTGGTTGAATTTCGCCTGTACGCCCTTGTCCATGATCGTCGACGCGAACGCGTACTCGCCCGGCAGACTCGCGTCGCCCTTCTTGAAGCCCGCAAACTGATCGGTGTTGAAGATGAATGCGCCATCGGTTCCGGGATAGTTGAAGCAGAGATAGTCGACGTTCGGCTGCTTGCCTGCCGATGCGAACTCGCCCTTCGCCCAGTCGCCCATGATCTGCATGGCTGCCTTGCCGGTGATCACCATCGACGTCGCAAGGTTCCAGTCACGGCCGGGGAAGTTCGGGTCGACCATGCCGCGCAACGCACGCATCTGGTCGAAGGCCTTCTCCATCGTCTTCGAGCCAAGTGCGCCGGGGTCGAGCTTGACGAGCGCCTGCTGATAGAACTTGGGGCCGCCGGCTGACATCACCGCGCTATCGAAGATCGTCGCTTCCTGCCATGCCTGGCCGCCGTGCGCGAGCGGAACGTAGCCAGCTTTGCGGATCTTGTCCGCGTCCGCGACGAGTTCATCGAAGGTCTTCGGCGGCGTCAGCTTCAATTGATCGAAGATCTTTTTGTTGGCCCAGATCCAGTTCGTGCGGTGCACATCGACAGGCGTGGCGACCCAGTGACCATCGACTTTCGAGAACTTCTGGATCGGCGCGGGCACGAGTTTGTCCCAGCCTTCCTTCGATGCGACTGCATCGAGGTTCTGGAGATAATCCTCCTGCGCGTACTCGGGGATCGTGAAGCCAAGCATCTGGATTGCATCCGGCGGATTGCCCGATGCGACGCGAGCCTTCAGCACCGTGCGCGCGGCTTCTCCGCCACCGCCCGCGATCGGACTGTCCTTCCATGCATAGCCCTTGGCTTTCAGGCCGTCTTTGAGGACGGTGAGTGCCTTCGCTTCGCCGCCGGAAGTCCACCAGTGCATGACTTCGACAGTCTTCGTGTCGGCTGCTGCAGCGGACAGCACGTGGCAGGCAACGAGGCCGACTGCGATTGCAGCAATACGCTTCTTGAACATTTTCGTCTCCTTGATGAGGCTCTCTTAACGGGCTTTCTTGTGGACTTCACGGCGGGTATGCCGTGGAGCGATCTGGGTAGATTCGTAATCAGGCGGGTTGACGCGGCAGCCACCAGTTCTTGCGCGCTCCGATGTGAAGCTGCACCGTCTTCGTCTCCGTGTAGTCCTCGACGGCCTGCTTGCCGAGTTCGCGTCCCACACCGCTCGACTTGAACCCACCGAACGGCAGTTCCGGGTAACCGTCGAGGAAGGTGTTGACCCAAACGGTTCCCGCGTCGACGCCTCGGGCGACAGTCAGGCAGGTGTTGATGTCGTTGCTCCAGACGGCGGCAGAGAGCCCGTAGGCGGTGTCGTTTGCGATATCGATCGCGTTCTGCGTGTCTGAGAAAGGGATGATCGCGAGCACAGGGCCGAAAATTTCTTCGCGCGCGATGCTCATGTCGGGCGCGACATCGCTGATGACAGTCGGCTCCAGATACAGGCCATTCGCGTCATAGCGTTTGCCACCCAGGCGCAGCCGAGCGCCTGCCGCGACGCCCTTTTCGATGTTGCCGAGAATCTCGACCAGCTGGTTCTCGCTGACGATCGCGCCGATCTTGCATTCGGGGTGCAGCGGGTCGCCAACCGGCACCTGGCGCGCGCGCTCCACTACCGCCTGCGCGAAGCGCTCTGCGATCGATTCGTGCACGAGCACGCGGCTTCCGCTGTTACAGCATTCGCCAGCGTTGAAATACACCCCGAACACGACGGCATCGATCATCGCGTCCCAGTCGCAATCGGGGAAGACGATTTGCGGATTCTTGCCACCGAGTTCGAGCGCAACCTTCTTCAGCTTCTTCGACGCGAGTCCGCCGAGCAGACTACCCACACGCGTCGAACCAGTGAACGACAGCATGTCGATAACGTCGTGCTCCGCCAGCGGCTGTCCGACGGACGGACCTTTTCCCGTCACCACGTTGACGACGCCATTCGGGACACCGGCCTGTTCGAGAATCTCCATCAACATGACGGTCGTGCTCGACGTGAGCTCACTTGGTTTGACGACGCACGTGCAGCCTGCCGCGAGTGCGAACGGCAGCTTCTGGGAAAGAATCCAGAGCGGAAAATTCCACGGCGTGATGAGTCCGACGACGCCGATCGGCTGGCGCAGCACGATGCCGAGCATGTCTTCGCCAAGCGTGTCGTATGCGTCGCCACTCGTCGTGCGGGCAAGACTCGCTGCGTATTGCCAGAGATCGATGCAGCCGGCGACTTCGCCGCGTGCCTGCGCAAGCGGTTTGCCCGTTTCGAGCGATTCGAGCAGCGACATCCTGTCGACGCGTGCCTTGATGCCGTCAGCGATCGCGAGCAGAATCCGCGCACGTTCTGCGCCCTTGAGCTTCGGCCATGGACCGTGACGGAAGGCAACGTCAGCGGCCTTGATCGCTCGCTCGACGTCCGCCGGCGTCGCTTCGGGAAACGAGCTGACAACGTGGCCATGCGCGGGACTACGGCGCTCGAAGCGCTGCTGGCCCGCTGATTCGGTCCACGCTCCGTCGATGTACATGCGGCCGTTGAAAGCTTCGTGCGCGGGTGCTTTTTCGCTCGCCAGAAGCGCAGTTGCAGCAGGAATTTCAGTGTCGTACGTCATGTCATTGACCCTCGTATTGCGCTGGGCGCCGTTCACGGAAACTGGCCAGGCCTTCGCGGGCGTCGTGCGTCGTCGCGGACAGCGCGCCCGCCATGGCTTCAAGCGTTGCGCCAGCCCCGAATCCCGAGGCGGCGTTGATCAGTTGCTTCGTCAGTTGCACGGAGACGGGCGCAAGCGTCGCGATCTTTTCAGCGAGTGCGACAGCTGTAGTGACCGACGCTTTCGGCGCGGAGATTTCGTCGATCAAACCGATCGTGTACGCGCGTTGCGCATCGATCCGCTTCGCGGTCAGCGCGAGCGATTTCACGTGGCTCGGACCCATCAGCGAAACCAGCCGCTGCGTGCCGGACCAGCCCGGGCAGGTTGCGATGCTCGCTTCGGGAAGCGCGAACGTGGCAACCGGATCCGCGACGCGTACATCGGCCACTGCTGCCAACTCGAGACCGCCACCGAACGCGGGACCGTTGATCGCCGCGACGACAGGCAGACGCAATCCAGCCCAGCGGTCGAAGATGCGATGGCCGCGCGAGACCCATACTCGCCACATGTCGAGTGGGGCGAGTGCCGACCATTGGTTAATGTCCGCGCCCACGCAGAACGCGCGTTCACCGGCGCCAGTCAGCACGACAGCGCGCACGTTCGGATCCGACTCGAGCTGCGCAGCCGCAGCTTCGAGTTGATCGAGCATCTCCGGTGTCAGCGCATTGAGCTTCTCCGGGCGATTGAGCGTGACGACGGCAACGGCGTTGGTCTTCTCGATCTGGATCAATCCGTGGTCAGCCATGACGCGCCTCCTTCAGCTTCAGACCGAAGGGAGAGTCAGTGAAAATGGACTCGTCCATGGTCTTCAGGGAGGGGGATACGGTGAGTCCGATATCGCACTGATCGAGCACGTCCTTTTGCAGATCGATGCCGGGCGCGATCTCGATCACTTCGAGACCGTTGTTGCCGAGTTCAATCACGCACCGTTCCGTGACATACAGCGCTTGCTGATCGCGCTTTTGTCCCATGCGTCCGCTGAAGGTCACGTGATCGACATCGGCGATGAACTTCTTCTTGCCCTCCTTCACGATCTTCAGACGACCATCGCCCACTTCGATCTTTGCGCCTGCCGTGAAATAGCCGCAAAAGACGACGCGCTTCGCATGCGTCGTGATGTCGATAAAGCCGCCGCATCCGGCAGTGAGATACGGCTTGCTCGGCAGCCTCGACACGTTCACGTTGCCGAATCGGTCCACTTGCAGGAACGACAGCAGCGATACATCGAAGCCGCCGCCCTGGAAGTACACGAACTGCGAAGGCGAAGGCATGATCGCGTCGGCATTGCCGGAGCATCCAAAGGCGAAACCGAGCAACGGCACGCCGCCGACAGCGCCTTGTTCGATGACCCACGTGACGTCGTCGCGGCAGCCCTCCTCGAGCAGAACGCGCGGCACGTTTGCAGAGATGCCGAAGCCCAGATTCACCGCGTCGTTCTGTGCGAGTTCCATCGCTGCCCGGCGTGCGATGACCTTGTCGGCGTGCCATTCAGCGAACGCGAACGCGCTATCGGGCAGCTTCACTTCACCGCTGATCTCCGGGTCGTATTCGATCTGCGTGGTCTGTTTCTGCGCGGGATCGACGACCACGTAGTCGACGAGGTTGCACGGAATGTGCACCTGCTGCGTGTGCAGGGAACCGGCCTTCACGACGCGCTTCACTTGCGCGATCACGATGCCGCCGTTGTTTCGCACGGCCAGCGCCTGATCGCGACCGCCAAGCAGAGCGCCTTCATGTTCGAACGACAGGTTGCCGCGTTCATCGGCGGTCGTTGCGCGCACGATTGCAACGCGCGGCACGAAGTTCTTGTAGTGCAGCCACTCGTCACCCGCGAACGTCACTTTTTCGACGATCGGATATTCGGCGGCCTGTGCGTTCATCGCGCCGCCCTGGCGGTCGGGATCGACGTAGGTGTCGAGTCCGACCTTGGTCAGCACGCCTGGACGTTTCGCCGCAACTTCACGATGCATGTCGAACAGGACGCCGCTCGGCAGGTTGTATGCACGAATGTCGTTATCGGTAATCAGATGCCAGATGTCGGGCATCGGCAGGCTCGACGGGCCGCTCGGAAACGAGCCGGCGATGATCGTCTGGATCAGCCCTTTCTTCGCGATGTGGTCGATGCCCTTGATGCCGTACATGTCGCCGGCCGCGATCGGGTGCAGCATCGTCAGATTGCGCGGATGGCCTTGCGCCTCGAAGCGTGCGCCGATGGCGGCAAGCATCGCGTCGGGGCAACCCAGACCGCTCGACGAACTGACGGTGACAGTGTCGTCATCGTCGATCAGGCTCGCCGCATGGGCCAATGAAACAACCTTGCTGGAACGCACAGTCAGTCTCCACAAACTTTTATTCGGCGAAACGGGATGGCACCGTCACGTGCCCGCCTGCTTCGGTGCTGGCGCCGATCAGCGCCCTGTGGCGTGTAGATCGCACCCTCCTCTTAATTGGAACGTTCCAATCCGCTTGCGTTGGATCGTTCCAATAAACTGTAGTAGACTCATTTCACGCTGTCAAACACTTTTTGGAACGATCCAATTGTGCAGAGCAACATGAAATCAGGCCCGACCATACAGGACATAGCCGCCGTAGCTGGCGTATCGAAATCGACGGTGTCGCTAGTTTTGCAAGAAAGTCCGCTCATCAAGGCCGAGACCGCGGAGAAGGTGCGCGAGGCGGCTCGCGCGCTCGGTTATGTGTACAACCGCGGGGCGGCCAACCTGCGGGGCAAGCGCAGCACGACGATCGGCATGGTGATCAATGATCTGACCAACCCGTTTTTTGTTGAACTGCTGGTGGCAATCGAGCGCGTGCTGGCCCAGGCCGGATATACGACGCTGATGGCCCACACTGCCGAAAGTCTCGAGACGCAAACGAGGGTTCTGAGATCCATGCGTGAGCAGAATGTCGCCGGCCTGATCATGTCTCCCGCGCTAGGAACGACAGATGAGTTGCCTGCCGAGATCCAGTCGTGGGGAATTCCGCTCGTGCTCGTCATGCGTCCCATGGGGCCCGACGTCGATACGATCGGTGTCGACAACAGCTACGGATTTGCGCTGGCTACCGATCATCTGATCGGGCAAGGGCATACGCGCATCGCTTTCGCCGGCAACCGGAAGGGCTACGCAGTCGCCAACCAGCGCAGACAGGGGTATCTGTCCACGATGGCGAGGCACTCCCTGCCCGTCAATGACGACTGGATCATCGATGTCCCTTTGACACCGGAGGGTGGGCGCGATGCGGTCCGTGCGATCTTCGACATGAAGCCGCGGCCGACGGCGGTGGTTTGCTACAACGACCAGGTCGCAATCGGCGTGCTGCACGAACTCGACAGAATGGGCAAGCGCGCGGGTAAGGCTCTGGCGGTCGTGGGTTGTGACAACATCGTCGCGGCTGAGCACACCAATCCGCCTTTGACCACTCTGTTCGCAGGTGCGGACAAGCTCGGCACCATCGCAAGCGAGACACTGTTGGCCCGACTGAGCGAACCATCAGAAGACGAGAAGCCGCCAGTGCAATACTTTGCGGTGCCGGAACTCGTCGTCAGGGAATCGAGCGTAGGCGCGAAAGCATCTCTCGTCAACGCGCCGGCAAAAGCGCCGCGAAAACATGCGGTCATTGGTGCTGAAGAGTAGGAGCCGTCCATTCGGGCACCCGCATCAAGCTTTGGAATCCCGTTCTCGCGCAGCTGGCGAAGTGGTCCGCTTTCCCGCGAGTTCGAGCCTGCATCACGCAGCACGCCCGGGGCGGCCGCGCGCACGCTGATGAAGCGGAAACAGAACTGCTGTCGAAGGCGCTGCACGAGAAGCCGGACGGAACAACACAGTGCAGTGTGTGCTCCGCTGCTGCGTTTACCGGAATCAGTAGCCTGGCGGTTGCGCCGTAGCCGCGATAATCCAGAGGATTTTTAGCAGGGCGGAAACGGCGCAGTGAGCAGGATAAGGGCTCCGCAAACGAGCCGTTTCTGCCCTGCTAAAAATTCCTTGAGCTAAGCCGCTCCAGTGTCGGTGGCTATGG
>NZ_JBFPKN010000053.1:0-14417 GCF_040948805.1 Paraburkholderia sp. BR13439
GGCGAGATGCCTTTCTCCCGCTCCAGCAGGTATTTTGTGATCCATTTACGTAGCAGATTGGCATTGATCCCGTGTTCCTGAGCCATGCGCGCGACGGAAACGCCGGGTTGCAGCGCGGCCTCGACCAACGTGCGCTTACCTTGCTCGTCGTAGCGACGCCGGCCATCACGGCTCTGTCGTACTACTCTTAACTCTGAGTCTTTGTCAGCCATGGGTGTCCACCTCGAATTGGTGGACGCCTATGCTCCTCGCTCCTGGCGATCACTGCCAGACGCTAAAGATGGACCGCTTACGATTGACCAACTCCCACGGTGGAAAGCCGTCGTAATGCTTCAGCCTCTACTGCGACAGCGGCGGGCGTTTGATATACCGGCCAAGGTAGTTCACGTTGCGGATATGGCTGTCCGACGATGGCGCAAAATGGACGATCCATGGCTTGCCGTAGTGACTATCCAGCCAGCGGCTCCACGCCACTTTTGTCGGGCACTACGTTTTCAGTTCCTGCGGCAGAACCAGCGCACCGTACGACTGCCGCAACAGATCGACGATTGCGTAGCGCCACATCGGCATGACCCGTGCCTTCACAAAATACATCGACTTCCACTGCTCGCCGTCGGGCGTTAAGCCCCCGCAGGTCACGCTCAGATGGACATGCACGTTCCATTGCAGGTCGCGCCCGAACGTGTGCTGCGTCGTGAAGATGCCCGGCAGGATGCCTTTGCGGGCCGCCGTTTTTTTGATGATGCCCGCAGCCAGCTGGCTGGGCGCCTTCAACAGCGTGCGGTTCAGCCTGAATACCTCCCACAGCGCCGAGGGCATCGTCAGGGTGATGTGCTGCCAGCGCGTTTGTGGTAGCCTCGCCGATTGCGTGGCGGTCCATTGGTCCGTCGCCTTTTTGCCGCACGTGGGGCAGAACCGGCTCTTGCAGCTGAAGCACACCTTCTTGCGATGCGGGCAGGCTCCGTTCGAGCAGCAGTGGCTCGAGTAGCCCATTACTTTCAGTCCGCAAGCCAGCAGGCGCACCACGTTGTCCACCACCGGCGAGCGGATCTCATGCTCATGCTTTTTGAAATACCGCCACCAAGCCTCGCCGGTCTGCAGCAGCTGTTTGATCGGACTGACGGATCTGATGATCAGTACCTCCCGTGCGCGACACCTCCGATATAGGTAGCCTGTCCTGCGTTCCGTGATACTGGTCACAGCTGGCAGGTAGCTGTCGGCGAAGGTGGGACACGCACCCCGTGGGCTACGAATAATATCTCGCAACGTTTCGCGACGTTTCTAGAGTCAGTTTCGAGTCCTCGGGTGCGCCTGCGTTCAAACGAATACTCAGGGTTTGCCGTTGCATCGGCTCGCTATATCGCCTTCGGCGGACGCAGGCATGGATGTTCCTTTGCGTAATCTACTACTTGCAGAGGTCCACATGTCACTTCTACAAGAGCAACCATTCACAGCCTATGTCGGAATCGACTGGGCCGACACGAAGCACGATATCTGCGTTCAGGCGGCAGGCGATTCTCGTCGCGAGTCGAGCTGCATTGCGCACCGGGTCGCGGCCATCGACGAGTGGGCACACGCTGCACCGGCGCTTCGGCGGACCAATTGCAGTGGCCCTTGAACTGGCCAAGGGGCCAATCGTCGCTGCGCTGCAGAAGTATGATTTCCTCGTGCTGTTTCCGATCAATCCGGCAACCCTGGCGAAGTATCGTGAGGCATTCCAGCCCAGTGGCGTCAAGAATGATCCGAAAGATGCGGAACTCGCGCTTGACCTGCTGCTGCACCATCCGGAGCGGTTCGGCCCCTTGAGGCCGCAGAGCGTCGCGATGCGGACACTGGTGAGCCTGGTGGAACGGCGCCGGCAGCTGGTTGGCGACCAGACCCGGCTGACCAACCGGCTGTGCGACACGCTCAAGCAGCATTACCCCCAGGCGCTCGAATGGTTCAGTGATCGTGGCACGGTGCTGTTCTGCGACTTTCTCGGCCGTTGGCCGACGCTGCGTTCGGTCAGGCAGGCCCGCACGGCGACCCTTGAAGCATTCTTCCATGCGCACCACTGTCGCAGTGCGAGGCGGATCAGCGCCCGTATCGCATCGATCCGCGAGGCGGCACCGCTGACTGAAGATCCGGCGATCATCGGTCCGTGCCGGCTGCACGTGCTGGCACTCGTTGCACAGCTACGCGCGGTGCTGGCTGCAATCGTGCAGTTCGAGCACGAGATCGCCGCGGTAGCGCCAACGCTGCCGGACTATATGCTGTTCAAGAACCTGCCGGGTGCCGGCGCGCACTCGCCCCCCCGCCTGCTGGCTGCCTTCGGCGAGCAGCGGGAACGGATCCGGAGTGCTGATGAACTGGAGAAGTATGTGGGTATTGCCCCAGTGACCGAGAGCAGCGGGAAACAGAGATGGGTCCACTGGCGCCTGCGGTGTCCGAAATTCCTGCGCCAGACCTTCGTGGAATGGGCTGCCCAGACCATCCCGCGCTCATTCTGGGCGCGGCGCCTACTACCGGCAGCAGCGCGCGAAGGGCAGCTCGCATCACATCGCCGTGAGGGCCCTCGCATTCAAGTGGATCCGCATTCTGTATCGCTGCTGGCAGACGCGCACGCCGTACCACGAGACCATATACCTCAACGTGCTCAGGAAACGCGGGTCACGCCTTCTGGGCAAGCTGGACGCTTAGGTTAAGACCGTGGCCTGCTCATCTATCTGATTAGGGCAAGCCGCGCAGTGGCGCGTCAGGCCGAAGGCGAAGATCGCGGGGAGCCGGTGGGCAACGAGGGAACCGCCGTCAGGCGGCTGTCCACAGCCTCGTGCTGTGGGCAGCGTCGTTGTCCACGGGCGGACGCGGGATGATCGTCATAGCGACGTGTAGACATTGAACAAAAACCTTGACAGCCCTTCTCAGGGCATGACTCAACCATCCCCCGCTCGCGGCCAACGGCGGGCTTGCCTGCGGCGTTGGCCTTCGCATACCGACGGTTCCAGTCGCCGCGCAGCGGCTTACCAAAAGCGCGGAAAGCCCCGTCGTTCACGGCGGGGATGGAAAGCGCGGACGCCGCAGGCGTCCTTGACAACGTCAGCATGCTGATATCCTGTGCATATGCAACGACTTCAAGCCTTCAAATTCGAACTGATGCCGACCGGTGAACAGGTGCGCAAGATGTGCCAGTTCGCGGGCGCGTGCCGGTTCGTCTTCAACAGGGCGCTGGCGTTGCAGGTTGAGCGCTACAAAGGCGGCGAGAAGAAGCTCGGATACGCCGGGCTGTGCAAACAGCTCACCGAATGGCGCAACAGCACAGATACGCCGTGGCTGGCCGACCTGCATTCGCAAGTCGGCCAGCAGGCGCTCAAGGATCTAGAGCGCGCCTACACCAACTTCTTCGATGGTCGCGCCAGTTTTCCGCGCTTCAGGCGCAAGGGAGAACGCGATAGCTTCCGGTTTCCGCAGCGTGTCGAGGTCGATTGTGCGAACGGCCGCGTCAGGCTCGAAACTCGGCTGGCTGCGCTATCGCAATAGCCGTGCGGTGCCTGGCGAGGTCCGCAGCGCAACCGTGTCGCTGCACGCCGGCAAGTGGTACGTCTCTATCCTCACGACGCGTGAAGTCGAGGCGTCTGTGCCTCACGGTCCGGCCGTCGGGATTGATGTCGGCATCACGCGCTTCGCCACGCTGAGCGACAGCACGTTCATCGCACCGCTCAACAGTTTCAGAAAGCACGAACAGCGTCTCGCAAAGTACCAGCGCCGCATGGGGCGCAAGGTCAAGGGTTCGGCGAACTGGAAGAAAGCGAAGGCCCGTATCCAGCGCATCCACGCGCGTATCGCCAATGTCCGTTCGGACTTCCTGCACAAGGCCTCGGCCACGATCAGCAAAAACCACGCGATGATCGCCGTCGAAGACCTGAAAGTGCGCAACATGTCGAAGTCCGCATCGGGAACGCTTGAAGCACCGGGACGCAACGTGCGTGCAAAGTCGGGACTCAACAAGGCGATTCTCGATCAGGGTTGGGGAGAGTTTCGTCGGCAACTGGAGTACAAGACGGCGTGGTGCGGCGGATTCTTTGTTGTGGTACACCCGCGCAACACGAGCAGAACCTGCCCGTGCTGCGGCCACGTCTCGGCTGAGAACCGCACGTCTCAGGCGAAGTTTCTGTGCGCCGCGTGCGGATACGAAAATCATGCCGACGTGGTCGGTGCAATCAACATTCTTTCCCGCGGATCGGCTGCATTGCGGGACGAAGGGCAGGACACGGGCGACGCTTCGCCCGGGTGCGCATGCACAGCCCGGATCGCCTGTGGAGAGCCGGTGCAGTCGGGCCGCTCTGTGAAGCAGGAACCCGCCGAAGTGACTATGCATACAGTTTCTCATGCGTAGCGCCGTAGGAATCCTCCCCCTTCCCGCGAAAGCGGCGACCGAAGGTCGAGGGGGAGGAGGATGTCAACTTGTTCTGTAAGGGACTGCCAGGCTTTTCAGGAGCGACTCAACCACATGGCAAAGCGCCGCACGGAGGCGGCGCTTTGCTGACTGAAAAGCTACTTCCACTACCCACACGGAATGCTGACGACACAGTCCGACGTCATGAACGCCGACCCGCTCGCCTTCATCCGGCAGTGGGTCGCGACGGGGCACCTCACTCGTCGTCGGTCGGCGCCAGTTCCCAACCGGCGTTTTCACCGTTGCGGGATAGCGGATTGTCCTCGCCGACATCGGTGGGTAGGTCGGCCGGGGCGAGACTGTAGCTGTAAAGCTCGTACAGCACCTGTTGCATTGGCGTGTAGTAGACGATGGAGCGGCCGACAGGCTCGCCGGAGGAGATGATCCCGATCAGTTGCCGTTCGTACGTGACGACCGGTCCGCCGGAGTCGCCGTTTTCAATGCTCAAGAGCTCGGACGAGTGCGCGGCATTGATGTGCTCATAATTCGGTGTATAAACTCCCGCCTCGACAGACATGCCTCGCCACACGCAGCGGACGCCGGTGCGCCAACCGCTTGTGCAGAACTGTTCATACGGCGCGTCCGCCCACCCGGTAACAGCAAGGCGCGCTTCCTGCCCGGCGCGCGGCATGAAGACCTGGTTATTCGCAAGGGGCGTATAAGTCTGGATCGGACTGCAGAAGGCTGCGCTGTGGTGAGAGGAGGCGCATTGCAAGGACATCGGATTCGGCTTGGGCGATACCCGCACAAGCTCGATGTCCGAGGCAGCCGACTGCCACACGACGTTGCCGATGGCAACGGTACCCACCTGGATGGTCGCGTACATCGGCGCGCAGTGCTTGGCAAGCACGAGCCATCGTGTGGCACGTTGGTAAGGCGTCAGTCTGTGGAGGATGCTCTTGGGCACCAACACCGCCCCTACGCTGCATGATCCAGAGGGAACGCTGACCTTCGAGCCAGAGATGACCGGCAGGACGGCGCGGTCGGGATTGCGAGGCTGCACGACGTCCGGGGTTTGCGCTGTGGCGACCGAGGATGCGAGGTTGGTGGCGATGGCCATTGCGAGGGGTGCCACACGCTTTTTCAGTGGTAGGGTTTTCATCAGGGATCGAGTCCTCTCAGGGATGTCGGGATCGGGGAAAGTGGCGGTTCGCGAGGCCCATTTCAGGCCTCCGGCTCGCCTTCGTCGGCACCATGTCGGCCGGGGCGGCGTCCGGGCCCATCTCGCGGGCTTGGGTTCAGCAGGTTCGTCTGCACGTCTCGCTCCTCAGGGGCATGGATTTTTTGCCACCTTTATCGGCGTTGTTGCATTTAGTCCCCACGCAGCGGCTTACCTTGACGACGAAGGTAGGCACAGCGCTCCAGCACCCGTTCGGGGGAAACGTACCTTTGGTGCAAAAAATGGCGGTTGCGTCCGAAAAGATTCAAAAAATCAAAGGTCCTGAGGCCCGGCGCTGTTATGCGTCTACGCGCTGGGCGACGAACTGAAACGGCTGTGCTTCTGCCGCAAACCCGCCTCGGCACAAAAGGCCTACGAGCAGTGGTTCAAGCAAGCCCGGCAAAGCGGGATTGCCGCTCTGACATTGTTCGCCCAGCGTCTGCAAGGCTATTAGCCGGGCTTGGCGGCCCGTTGCCGGCGTCCGTTCAATACCAGCGTCGTCGAGGACATCAACAACACCATCAAGGTCATTAAACGTCGCGCTTACGGGTACCGCGACGAGAAATATTTCTTCCTCAAAATCCGCGCTGCGTTCCCCGGTAATCCTCGAGGAACCAGAAACTTGCCAGTAAGTCCCTGCAATTCCTACACCCCGATTTCCACCGGAAGCCTGAATGTTCAACATTCCGCGAATTGTTATGAGCCAACTTGATAGAAGCACTGCGTAGATGCGCGGGTCGTGCAGAACACGTCCGCCGAGGACTGCTTGCTCCAGCCTCAGTAATCTCGCTAAGATAAACATCGACTTGGTGAGTCAGTTTGGCCAGCGCACCTTCGCCTCGGACATCGGCCAATGTCACATTTCACCTCGCGCCGCTGATGAATGTGGGATTTCATTTTGTCATTGCCTAGTTTCTCGTAGGCATTACGCGAAGCTCAATGACCAGTCGCTTTGCTCCGCCGCGTGACTCCCATGCCCATCTTCCCCGCCGGGCCCGCAGTAGTAGGTAGAAGTATCGAAAGGGTCCGCAGGACTTGGAATTGAGTACATTTGGATCGGAACCTCGGTAGCCTGCGCCGCCACCCCCATTAGAGCGACGGACAGCAGGCCACCACATAGCACTCGCTTCATATTTTTCATAGACACTCCATATCGGAACACGTTAATACACCGTAATTTATTTGCCCTCGCCGCACTGGCCGCCGCAGGTTACGTATCGTACGAAATTCTCTACGCAATCACTAGAAGGAATGGGTATCAAATATATTGATGCCGATGCTGCTCATCATGGAGGTCGGTGCTGAGGGATCGCGGCGGGAGCTTGTCGTTCGAGGCATGAGGAAAACCAAAGGTATCCGTACGTCCCCTATCCACGTCTTTGCAGTCTTGGCGGTCCTTTTTCATGATCTCGAGGTTCCTTTGCCTGCACTAATGCTGGCTTAGGCCTCCTGCCGCTCCCAGTATCCGGCTGTCTGAATTGCTCAGGCACCTCTTCGCGATGCTTCCGGGGTGGCGGAACGCGGCCCCTACTACAGGGCTCCCGCATACCATTCATAACGCTTGTGAAGTCGGGGGACTTGAGATTCCCATCAAAGATTTTCCTGTGGGCATAAATTGTCTTTATTTGATATCGCCCCTGCTATTGAGGTATAACGTACGACAGCGGTTTATTGGGGATCGGAAAATGCAGCCTATTCAAAAAATAGGACATTGTTATCACCTAAGCAGTGGTCACTTTCCGCAGAAAAACGTAGCATTGAATGTCTTACTGCGCGTTTTTGTGATGTATATCGACATGGCATTTTGCAACATAGAGGAATGCAGGCAATGACGAAGAGCCGGCCAGTTGCTGTCCAGCATTAACCGTGAAAAAGGGAGTTTCCACACGATCTCACCCCTCAACTGCCGATCGAGTAGCCTGCGTTGCAAAGGTAGGGATATTCGAGTGGAATAGTGGTTCTCAACTGCTGCCGCGGCACATCACAGCGGCTCATCGGTCGTTCCGTTGGAGCGCAGGGAATCCTCGCTAGTCAGTGCCTGATTGTCATATCCAGCGGCAGGCCCTACGATCAACGAAACTTGGGATCCCGCGATTCTTCTGTTGTTCCGTCGACAGTGTGCATCGCCGTTAGTGACCAAATGATAACTACATTTTTCCGTCGAACGAAAAGGGGGGCAGCGCGGTCGCGCCACTGTGTCTGTCCTGGCATTCTCCTGCCTGTGGCAGGAGTCAGATCTCTTTTCGTTCCTGTATCGGACAAACCGGGGTGCGAAACCCCATGGAGCCGCACATGAACGTCACAGTCACCTCCTGGCGCCAGCCTTTGCGGCTGGCAACATCATCCGGATCCCGCCGTCAATCGATCTGCCGATCTGCCGATCTGACTAGCTTCGATCCGTCGGCATTTTACCGGCAATCTCGCGTGGCACCCGTGTGCCTTCGCATTGGTGCGTTCGGCATTTTCCGCCCCAATACCCCTTCTTTTTGATCATGAACCAACTTCACTACTGCTCGGTGGCCGGCGCATTGCTAGCGCCCCTCAGTTCTACCTGCTCAGCCCAAAGCGTCACGTTATACGGTGCACTCGATGCGGGCCTCGCCTACGTCAGCAACGTGGATGGACATGCGCAATATCGCGCGACGTCGGGATTGATAGATGGCAGTTTCTGGGGCTTGCAAGGTACCGAAGATCTGGGCGGCGGAGCCCGAGCACTTTTTCGCATGGAGCGTGGCTACTCGGTGACCTCGGGCGAAGGATTCAACGATCGTCCGATGTACGTGGGACTTCAATCCGAGACCCTCGGTACGCTGACCCTCGGCCACCAATACGACCTGATTCACGACTATTTCGCGCCGTTCACGCTGACAGGGGGAACCGGCGGTACCGCGTTCGCGCATCCGTTTGACAACGACAATGCCAACAACTCCTACCTCGCCGCGAACTCCGTCAAATATGCAAGCGCCTCTCTGAACGGGTTCAGCTTCGGCGGCATGTATGCATTCTCCAACACTGCAGGCCGGTTCGCGCAGAACCGCGCATACAGCATTGCTGGGAACTACGGCAATGGCCCATTCAATGCCGGTGTCGCATGGATGCACAACAACGGACGCGGCCTCAACGAGGTCGGTGCCTACTCGCCATCGGCATTGCCCGGCAGCGGTCAGGCAGTGATCGACGCCAGTGTGCAAAAGCAGGATGCGGTCGCCGCCGGCGCGAGTTATGCGCTCGGCGATGTGACTCTGGCAGGGGCGTGGTCGCGTTCGATCTACACAGGCGTTGCCGATGCGGACAGCGGCAGCGTTTTGCCGTCGATCGGGTTCAGTAACTACGAGATCAGCGCGGTCTGGCAAGCTTCGCCCGCCCTCTCGCTAGCGGGTATGTACGTGTTCTCCGACGCTTCTTCGGCGCATTGGCACCAGGGCGCGCTGCAGGCCGTCTATCAGCTGTCGAAGCGTACGGACGTGTACGCGGAGACGATCTATCAGCACGCGTCATCGGGCGCGCCTGCCGTGATCAACATCAACGATCCGTCAAGCAGTCAAAACCAGTTGCTCGTTGGCACGGGCATCCGGCACCGCTTCTAGGGCTGGATGATGTCGGCTTACGACGCCGCGAAGCGCGCAGCACACGACGCTACTCCGCAACCAGTTGTTCGTTTTGAGCTGAACCGGTCGCTTGCCGGATAGAACGGACGCTGCATATGCGGTCAACGACTCGGCGCGCCGCGCTGAATTCGCCCGTCAAGGCATCGACTTCCGTGTTGAACGGCCGGCCGCTGCCGATATCGAAGCGCGGCGCAAACGCCGCTGCGGTGTTCCCCCTTTTGCTGGCCGCTCTCGTCAAATGAATTGAAAAGATTGCGACTGACACGCAGTTGTCTCTAAATCTTTGGGCGTTGTCGCCGGTTTTGCATAGCCGGGGTGGCCGGTTACTGCTCGATGAACATGCGCCACTCCGGGAACTGCTCGAAAAAGCTCTCGCCCACATAGACATGATAGACAACGGGCGAATTCGTGCTCGACAAGGTAGGGGGCGTACTGAAGGTGGAAAGCCCTGGGTCAATGCCGCTGGTGCTCGCCCATGCAGTCAAATCGTCCAGCAGGTTGCCCGCTTCGTCGCGCGATACTCGCAATTTGATCGGCTTCATCGCCAGTTCCGCAGATGCTCAAGATCGTCGGATGGATATCATAATCGAAGCGCCGGGTAAGTCATACGCGGGGCAACCGGGAGATGCCCGTGGTGCTCGATCGCGCGCTTTCCGGCATTCGCCTACCTCAGGCAGGTCCGCCGGCTCCTCATTTGATCGCGGTCCGTGTCAGCCGAACAATTCGCGGGATTGGTGCAGTGCAGCAAATGGTGTTACATTGCTAGCCTTTCCTCCTCGCGCGCCACGTTTTGCGCTTCCCTATCGCACGCTGGTTCTGCGGGCCGTGTTCATTGCCCGTTGCGATCCTTCATCTCGTGCCTGCCCCGCAGCCGGCAACCGCTGGTTTCGCGATCGCCGGGCAAACCCATTCAGGAGAATGTATGGCAAAGGTTGATCCGTGCAATTCAGGTCCAGATACAGCTGCATCAGCGCCGAAAGCGTCGGCCCGGCGCGCATCGAAGAGCAAGGCAACCGCAGGCCTGCTGCCGGTGGATACAGTGTCGCCGGACGAAGAGCAGCAGCGTCAGATGCGCGCACTCATTCAGCTCGGCAAGAAGCGCGGCTACCTGACTCATGCCGAAATCAACGATCACCTGCCGGACAACTTCGCGCAGACCGCTGCCATTGAAACCATTGTCAGCACCTTCAATGACATGGGCGTCGCGGTCTACGAACAGGCGCCTTCAGCGGAGGTGCTGCTTATGAACGATGCGGCGCCGGCAACCATGTTGGATGACCAGGCCGACGAGGAGGCGGAAGTGGCGCTTTCCACCGTCGATTCGGAATTCGGGCGTACGACCGATCCCTTCCGCATGTATATGCGTGAAATGGGCGCGACCGGATTGTTGACTCGCGCGGGTGAGATCGAGATTGCGAAGCGAATCGAAGGTGGCCTCCAGGAAATGATCCGGACGATTGCTGCGTGCCCGGTTACCGTCTCCGCGATCCTTCTGAGCGCGAAGCAGATTGAAGCCGGTGAACTGCGCATCGACGAACTGGTTGACGGTATCAATGAGGAAACCGAATCGGTCGAACAGTCGTCGACGGATTTCGCTGAAGCGCCGCACACCGAGCAGGCCACAGCTGACGATGACGACGACGACGGCGATGAGCACAGCGAGATTGAAGACCGGGACACGGCGAGGGCGAACGAAGCGCGCCTGAAACAGCTCACGAGCGACAGCCTCGTTATTTTTGCCCGGGTGCGCGAGCTGTTCGAGCAGATTTCTGGTTCCCATGCTGTGCAGGGTATGGGGCGGGTAGCTGGCGCGGACCTGCGTGAAGCGATCCAGCGCGAGTTGGCACCCATTCGCTTCACGGCGCGGACCATCGATCGGCTATGTAACGATGTGCAACAACAGGTCGCACAGGTGCGCGCAGTCGAGCGCCATATTCTGCAAATTGCTGTTGACCGATGCGGCATGCCGCGCGAGAAGTTCGTCAAGTCGTTTCCGGGACGCGAAACTGATCTCGCGTGGACTGAAAGCACGGCGGCGGCGTCGCGCGAGTACGGCGCCGCCCTCGAACGTAGTCTGCCGGCGATTCAGGCTGAACAGCGGAAGCTTCTCGATATCGAAACGAAGGTCGGACTGCCGTTGCAGCAGTTGAAGAAGATCAACCGGCAGATGATGGCGGCGGAGTCGAAGATGCGGCAGGCAAAGCGCGAGATGATCGAGGCCAACCTGCGCCTCGTGATCTCCATTGCGAAAAAATATGTGAACCGCGGCATGCACCTCCTGGATCTCATCCAGGAAGGAAATATCGGCCTGATGAAAGCCGTCGACAAATTCGAATACCGACGCGGCTGGAAATTTTCAACTTATGCGACCTGGTGGGTGCGGCAGGCAGTCACGCGTTCGCTTGCGGATCAGGCTCGCACGATCCGGATTCCTGTTCACATGATGGAGTCGATCAACAAGCTGAACCGGATTTCCCGCGAGATCCTGCAACAAACCGGACGCGAGGCTCATCCTGCGGTGTTGGCGCAGCGCATGGAATTACCGGAAGAGAAGGTTCGCGCCATGTTGAAGATTGGAAGGCAGCCCTTATCGCTTGAGACGCCAGTGGGTGACGATGCTGATGCGACACTTGGCGATATGATCGAAGATCCGACGGCGACGTCGCCCGCCGATGCGGCCGTGCAGGCGAATCTGCGCGCCGCGATCAATACGGCGCTCGACGCATTGTCGCCGCGTGAAGCGAAGGTCTTGCGGATGCGTTTCGGGATCGATACCGCATTTGACTGTACGCTTGAGGAACTGGGCAAACAGTTTGACTTGACACGCGAACGGATCCGGCAGATCGAAAGCAAGGCGATGCGAAAACTGACGCATCCGAACCGCACCGCCAAGCTACGACCATTTCTCGACCATTAAGGCGCTGACGCGTGTATTGGAGGCTTGTGCCGTTTCGAAGGGGGGCGTGAGCAGTCAGTTGTCGACCGGATAGTTGCGGTCCGATACCTCTGGGTCAGGGCGGGCCCGATGCGCGTCGGGCTCCGCGGGACAGTGTGTCATCGTCCGCTAGCGCCGACTCACAACAGGACTGCCTGCTGCAAAAGTTCCAGAGCCTCCAATTCGTCCAGCCGTCCTGTGCGCGCCTTTCCTGCCAACGTCTTGATCAATGCTTCCGCGATTGGCGCGATGCCGTGGAGATTTTCCAGACTGGTGACCGAAGCGGGGAGTGGGACGAGGTTTTGCTGGGAGATTGCGGCGGGCTCAAGTGCCTCAGGGGTTGCCGATATGACTGTAGGCAGCTCGCCGTCATTTCCTTCAGAAGAGCGACCGGCGGCCTCGGCATGCGCATTGCTTATATGATCAGGCGGGCCGACGACCATTGCCGTATTCTCATCTGCGACGTCCGCTGAAGCTGGCGAGACATTTTCCGGCTCGACCGGGACGCCCGTCCGCGCGCGCCGCGTGTGCGCCTTTGGATATGCGGGTTTGCCTGGCGCACCTTTCTTCGTCGCAGGCTCGACCGACTCCTGTTGTGCAACGGATCCCCGACTACGCGAAGCAGGGGTCAGCAAACGTAACACCGACTCGGGAATTTCCATTTCCGAGCGCGGTGTGTCCAGCCAGCCAGTCGGCAAACCAAGACGCTCCGTGAAACGGTTCGCCTCGGCATCGTCCATGCGCTTCTTGCCATATAGCCGATGGACGGTATTGGACTTAGTCATCGACATGACGACACCAAGGCGCGCCTTGGAGCCGTTGCGACCCGTGAGGACGTGGAGGTTCTGCCGTCGAATGTTTTCAAGCGTGGCGCTGTCGTCTAACGCCAGCGGTTGCTGCCGGGTCGCTTGAGAAGAGGCTCTGGGTTTCGATGATGAACGTTTTCCTGCCGCATGGGCGCCTGTCGGTCTGGTCAACTGGCCTCGACTCTTTTTGACGGTCACCGGCGACCCGCCCGTTGCTTTCTTTGGCATTTTCGTTTCCTCGGACAGGTTGTCTGCAAGAATGGATTGTTGGCCGCCGTTCGGGGCGGAAGCCGGTATGCGCGTTTGAGACGCAACCTCGGGCTCGCTGTCTGTTTTGATAAAGTCGAGCGGTGACTTCAGACGGGCGATGGTTTCGGGCGCGAGGGCAGGATGGGGCTGGTCAAAGAAACCATGCGGCAGTCCAAGCGTGGTTTCCATATGAAAAGCGGTCTCGGGCGTGAATCTTTCACCCTTCATCAATTCAGCAACTCGCGTCATGTTCGAGTCGAGTCCGAGCGCGATATTCTCTGCACCCACCGCATCGACGAGAAACTGGAACGACCGTGTTTTGAAGATCGACGCAGTCTGAGTGGAGTCTCGAGGAGGCGCCTTCACGTATGGTTGTCCCGGCCGGTTGGATGGAGACTTTTCGCGTGGCGAGGTTGGCGTTGTCCGCTGTCCCGAGGTCCCGCAAATCGTCCGCGGGGTTGATCCATAAAATGTGGCTCCGTGCGATCGTTGATGTTTTGGCTCGTGAATTATAGACGAGAGGCAATGTTTGCATCGGATGCGCCAGCCTGCCGATATAGGGACGGTATACGAGCCGGAAGCGAGCTTCGGGACCGCAACGATGAGCATGGGTGGGTTCAACGAATCTACCTTGGCCGTGGCCGCCCATCGATCTGCAATGCGAAAACGATCGCAATCGGGCACCCATCTATGCCGCCAAGGCGCGATGTTCAGATATCGGCGCGCACTGTGTCTGTATCAGACGCCGGAGAATTCGCGCATCGGACTGTCTGCGTTGCAGCAGGACATGCCGACGCAGCATTGCTGCCCAGCATAGTTCGACGGCATCCCGACGCGCCGCAATGACATTGCGTACAGCATCTGGGTGTCGTCGGCCGCCGCCTCGTCGACTGATAGAGCGTAGTCGATAAGAAGCTCGCCGCCGGTTCGATATGGACGCGAGCGTGAATGAACACCTGGTCGCCCGTTTCGATGGCTTCGCTGCTGCAAAGACGGGCTCCGGTCTCGAACCTTGGTGGGTGGGTATTTTCAGGGATTTCGGAAATATTCCGGGGTTTCCATCCAACACCCGATCCAACAGTCGCCCCGGAAGCGCGAGATTACTTAGTCCGTCCTGAACAATCCGTAGAGCCTTGAGTAGCTGGGCTTCCGGGTAGAAATCGTGTTGTTGGAATTGCAGAGACCTGGCATATTGCTTCACATAGCCTGCAAATTCTGACGAGGTTCA
>NZ_JBFPKN010000054.1:0-13862 GCF_040948805.1 Paraburkholderia sp. BR13439
GATGCGGCTGCAAGAGGACGTGGCGCTGGCGATCAGGGCGAACGCGGCGGTCATTGCCACCCTTTCTGCACAGATCGAAATTCTTGAAAAGCGTCTTCAGGAAAAGGTGACTGCACAAGCGGAGTATTGGGACTGTGCTACGCAAGGCCGGCAAGCCTGCAGTCCTCGCGCTTGCGATTGCCGCTTTAGCTGCAGGCGGTGGAGTAAGCGCCGCGCGTATCTGGCGCGCGATGCATGATACGGTCGTGGCGCCGAAAGTGCCGGTCGCACCCAACCCGGCGAAGTCGTCTCCGGTTCCTGCTGGCAGCTCCGACGGTACGATGCCGATCAACGCCGCGCCCGCACGTCCGCTTGTGTCGAGTGACCTCGACACGCACAGACCGGCGGCTCAGTCCGCACTCGCGGACGTCGATGCCCGCACTCTCGCTTCTCAGTCGCTTCTACCGGCTGCTCCAGTCGCCCAGGCTCCGCATGCTTCTGCCGTAAACGCAGCAGCATCCCCCATTCGGATGCAGCGATCTTCGCCGTCCGCTACTTCTGTCAGTGGGATTTCGTCGCCGTCGCCTGCAACAGAGCCCTCCAAACTTGCGCCGAAGGTGACCGATGCCCCGAATAACAACCAGCCCGCGGCACGCCCCCAGTTGTGCCCGCCACAACCCAGGCGAAAGCGGTTCCCGGCGGGTCGGCGCAGGATGCTCCGAGGGTCGAGTCGCGCCCTGCCTTGCGTCCTCTGCATCGCCTTACCCACCACGCGGCGGCCACTGCAAACAGCGATATCGCCGAGCCGGCCGCTCCAGCGCAACCCAAAGCACAGCCCTCAAAGTCGCGCGATGTGCAGCTATTCTGATGAGGCGACCGATGAAGCAACAGCCGCTTAATGTCACGCTCCTGTCCGCGGGGCTATCGATCCACGGTGACGTCATCCTCGATCACGGTATCAGTAACTTCGGCATCGTGGACGGGAATGTCGTTTCAAGTTCCGGCCTCGTCCACATCGGCCCGGGAGGCATGGTGAAGGGTCAGGTCGAAGGCGAGCATGTCAGGGTGGACGGAACCGTCGAAGGCGACGTCCATGCCCGCGGCGCTCTGGAGATCAATGGCCGCGTGATAGGCAACGTCTACTACTACGGGACGATCCGTCTCGGCCCGCGTGCGTCACTTGAAGGGCAGGTCAAGCGCAGGAGCGATCTGACGATAGAGAACGCTGCAAGCAACGTTCAGCAGTTGTCACGCGCCGCATCGGACTCCTGATGATGGGGCCAGCCGACTGTCGTTCCGAGGTCGTGAATACGAAGGGTTTGGTCGAAAAACGCAACGTGGTGGTCGCAGACGGCCAGACAATCGACGAGCCCCTAGTCTTACTGTGTCACATAATCAGTTATGCAGCCTATTACCGTACAGGAAGAATGCCATCGTTGCATGAGCCGTAGTCCAAGCAGGATACGCAACGTGGTAATGGAATCGGGAACGTGGCGTTGAACGCGCTGGACTGCCCCGGGGGATGTAATCGGAGGGAAGGGCAGGCATCGCGCGTTCCGGGAAGTTTTTTTATCGCGCTCATCCGAGCGCATCCTGAGTCGCTGAGCCATCAGAAACCCATATGCAGCGATACTCAGCGTGGCGTGGTGGTGCAAGCCACGCCAGCCTCGCCCTTCGTAATGGCCGAGCCCGAACTCCTGTTTCGGGTCCTGATAGTCGCGCTCGATGCGCCAGCGCATTTTGGTCACGAACACGAGCTGCTCGAGGGTCGCCTCTTCGGGGGCGGTAGTGAGAAAGTATTTGAGCGGCTCCGTATCGCCATCAGGCCATTCAATGAGCAGCCATTCTTCGTCGCGAACGGTACTTCGCCAATAGTCGCGATGTGCGGGGCGAACGCGCACGGCGGCGAAGCGGGAGGAAAGTGCTGCGTTGCTGCCTTCCCGCCAGGTGACGGTTTGCCAGGCGTTCACGGGCAATTGCATGGCCAGTTCCTTCACCGCGAGCGGTTCGTGGCCGGGCGCACGGCGCAACAATGTCGGTGGCTTGCCGCGCCGGCTCCATGGCCTGGGTGGAAGTGGCGCCGTACCGGGTGCCCACACAGAGGTGCCAGGCCGGATCCCTACGGCGTACAACAAACCGAGTTCAGTTACGCCCTCCCGGAAGGCGGTTTCGTCGCCGTACCCGGCATCGGCCAGCACGATGCCCGGGGCAACGCCGGATGCTATAGCCTCACGAAGTTGGGTCAACGCAATCTCGGGCTTGGTCTTGAAAGCCAGATCGTCGGGAATGCCCGCACGACGGGCACGTTCCCGGTCTTCAATCCATTCCTTGGGGACATACAGCTGCCAGGCAATCGGCAGGCTGCCGCGTTGTGTCGCGATCGACAGGCTCACTGCGACCTGACAGTTGTCCTGTTTGCCGAGTTGCCCACAGTACTGACGTGCCATCCCGACCGAATGACGTCCCTTCTTTGGAAAACCGGTGTCGTCAATAATCCAGTAGTAACCGGTTTCTTTAGCAGCGTGCGCGTCTAACGCGGGCATCACCCATTCGCGTACCCGCTGCAGGACCGCCCGGTCAGACCATTCTGCCTTGGCCACAAAATGGTGGAGTGACTGGTGCTTCGCACTCGCATGAAGTGGGTCAATATGCGCGGCCATCGGCTCGACGCTCTTGCGTGACAACGGCAATACCAGGCCCGAACAGTAACCCTTAAGGCCGGCATGGCGATCGGCGTGCCCTAACGCCTGCGCCAGATGGTTCAGATACGCGTCAAATTCGTCGATATCTTCTCTCATCGCGATCGCCCGAAGTCTGTATTATTCAATACTACCAGGTATCGCTTCGCTGCAAATAAGTTTTTGTGACACAGTAAGACTAGACGTCCGCTGATTTGTAATATCCAGATTGAACGCGTCTGGATCGAACCTACCCCGCAACACCGCTGCGGAAAGTGATCCCGCTTAGGCACTGTCGTCCTTGAAGCGATGGTGCGAGTTATAGCCATAGTCGTGGATGCCTGTAAATGATCTAACGTGCAAAGCGCGCTTTTTGATCAGCGTGACCTCGGCATCGGCGGATCGTTCGGGAAGCCGGGACCCGACTTACCGTAGCCAGTATCACACAACAGCATTATTCTCCCAGGTAAGCGGCCCGAACCTTCGGATCGTCGAGCATCTGTTTCGCGTCGCCCGACATCGTGATCAGACCGGAGTCCATCACGTAGCCGCGATTGGCCGCCTGCAGCGCGAGACGCGCGTTCTGCTCGACGAGCAGCACCGTCATACCTTCAGCGGAAATCGAGCGCACCACTTCGAAGATCTTCTCGACCATGATCGGCGACAGACCCATCGACGGTTCGTCGAGCAGCAGCAGTTTCGGGCGCGAGATGATCGCGCGCGCCATCGCGAGCATCTGCTGCTCACCGCCCGACAGCGTGCCCGCGTATTGCGAGGCGCGCTCCTTCAGACGCGGGAAGAAGCCGAACATGCGCTCGACGTCCGACTTGATGGCGTCGGTATCGTTGCGCAGATACGCGCCCATCTGCATGTTCTCGACGATCGACATACGCGCGAAGATGCCGCGACCTTCCGGCACCATCGCGAGACCGCGCTTGAGCAACTCGTGCGCGGGCAGGCCTTTGATCGACTGGCCCATGTACTCGATGTCGCCGGCCGCGTACGCCTTCAGGCCGGTGATCGCCTTCATCGTCGTGGTCTTGCCCGCGCCGTTCGCGCCGATCAGCGTGACGAGTTCGCCCTGCCCGACTTCGAGGTCAACACCCTTTACCGCCTGGATGCCGCCGTAGTTGACCTGCAGGCCCTTGATTTTCAACATTGCTTGCGTCGTGGACATCAGTGGACCCCCGCACCCAGATAAGCTTCGATCACCTTCGCATCCTTCTGCACGTCCTGCGGCAGACCCTGTGCGATCACCTTGCCGTAGTCGAGCACCGTCATCTGGTTGCACAGGCCCATCACGAGCTTCACGTCGTGTTCGATCAGCAGAATCGTCTTGCCGTCCGCGCGGATCTTGTCGAGCAGCTTGGTCAGCTCGACTTTCTCGGTGGCGTTCATGCCGGCCGCCGGTTCGTCGAGCGCGAGCAGCTTCGGATCCGTCGCCAGCGCACGCGCGATCTCCAGACGACGCTGGTGGCCATACGACAGGTTGCGCGACGTGTAGTCCGCGTATTGCGTGATGCCGACGTAGTCGAGCAGTTCGAGCGCGCGCTCCTTGATCTCGCGCTCTTCCTGGCGTTCGGCCGGGGTCTGGAACACCGCGCCGAGCAGACCGTGTTTGGTGCGCACATGACGGCCGACCATCACGTTTTCGAGCGCGGTCATGCCGCCGAACAGGCGAATGTTCTGGAACGTGCGCGCAATGCCCGCCTTCGCGACCTGATAGACCGCGGTCGGCGTGTAGTTCTCGCCGTCGAGCTTGAACTCGCCCGAATCCGGCGTGTACAGACCCGTGATCACGTTGAAGAAGGTCGTCTTGCCGGCGCCGTTCGGGCCGATCAGACCGTAGATTTCGCCCGCGCGGATCTGCAGGCCGACCTCGGAAAGCGCCTGCAAACCGCCGAAGCGCTTGTTGACGCCCTTCACCGACAGACGGATCGCCGCGTTGTTGCTTACGTTATCGCTCATGTCTTTTTCTCCACCGGACCTTATGCGCGCACCGGCTTCTTGCCGCTACGCTTCGCCAGCTTCGCAATCTTGTCTTCGTGCTTCGGCGCGGGCCACAGGCCTTCCGAGCGATACAGCATGATCACGACCATCGCCAGACCGTACAGCAGCTGACGGATCACTTCGGTATCGACGACTTCATGGCCGAAGATCATATTCTGCAGCGGACCCATCGTGGAGCGCAGGAACTCGGGGAACACAGCGAGCAGCACCGCGCCGAGAATCACGCCGGGAATGTGGCCCATGCCGCCGAGCACCACACAGGCGAGCACAACGACCGATTCCCAGAACGTGAACGACTCCGGCGACACGAAGCCCTGGAACGCACCGAACATCGCGCCCGACAAGCCGCCGAACGACGCGCCCATCGCGAACGCGAGCAGCTTCACGTTGCGGGTGTTGATGCCCATCGCCTTGGCGGCAATTTCATCTTCGCGGATCGCGGCCCACGCGCGGCCGATACGCGAATGCTGCAGACGCGTACACGTCCAGATCACGAACAGCGCGCACAGCACGAACAGGTAGTAGTACAGATACACCGCCGGGAACTGCATGCCGAACAGCGAGTGCGACTGCGCGAAGCTGAAGCCGCCGATCTGCACCGGAGCGATCCCGGTGATCCCCTTCGGACCATTGGTGATATTCACCGGACGGTCGAGGTTGTTCATGAAGATCCGCACGATTTCCCCGAAGCCGAGGGTCACGATCGCCAGGTAGTCGCCACGCAGTCGCAGCGTCGGCGCGCCGAGCAGAATCCCGAACATCGCGGCCAGCGACATCGCGATCGGCACGATGATCCAGATCGGCACGTTCAAACCGTGCGGCGCGAGCGCCGCGATCCATTCGAATTGCGTCGACAGGTGTGGCGAGCTCAGCAGCGCGGCCGTGTAGGCACCGATCGCGTAGAACGCGATGTAGCCCAGGTCGAGCAGGCCGGCAAAGCCCACCACCACGTTCAGGCCCAGCGCGAGCATCACGTACAGCATCGCGAAGTCGAGCACGCGGACCCAGTAGTTGCCGCCCGCAGCGCCGATGATCATCGGCGCGGCGATCACGAAGATCGTCGTAAGGATGCCGATGGTCAGCGTCTTGGTGCGGTTCTTTTCGGGGATGAGCGTTGTGGACGGCTCGATCGGTTGAATTGAGGTCATGATTGTTGACTCCTTGTGGCCCGGGATCAGGCGCGATCCGCGACACGTTCGCCGAGCAGACCCGACGGACGGAACACGAGCACGACGATCAGCACGATGAACGCGAACACGTCCTGGTAGTTACTACCGAACACGCCGCCCGTGAGGTTGCCGATATAGCCGGCGCCCAACTGCTCGATCAGGCCGAGCAGCACGCCGCCGACCATCGCGCCGCCGAGATTGCCGATACCGCCGAGCACCGCCGCGGTAAAGGCCTTCAGGCCAGGGATGAAGCCCATGTAGAAGTGCGCGTTGCCGTATTCGGACGCGATCATCACGCCGGCGAGCGCCGCGAGCGCCGAGCCGATCATGAAGGTCGCCGAAATCACGAAGTTCGGGCTCACACCCATCAGGCTCGCGACGTTCGGATTCTCGGCGATCGCGCGCATCGCGCGGCCGAGCCTGGTCTTATGCACGAGCAGCAGCAGGCCGCCCATCACGATGAACGCCACCACGATGATCACGATTTCGGTCATCGAGATCACGGCGCCGGGCGTCGTGTCGGTGGCCTTGATCACGTTGATCGGGTCAGTGGGCAACAGCTGCGGGAACGGCAGCGGATTGCGCGACCAGATCATCATCGCGAGCGTCTGCAGCAGAATCGACACACCGATCGCGGTGATCAGCGGCGCGAGACGCGGTGCGCGGCGCAACGGCCGGTAGGCCACGCGTTCGATCGTGTAGCCGACCACCGCGCAGACCGCCGCCGCGATGAGCAGCGCGATGACCAGCGTCAGCACGTTGCCGAGGCCGGGGAAGTGGTTCTGCAGCACACCTATGGCGGAGAGCGCAACCATCGCGCCCACCATCAACACATCGCCGTGAGCGAAGTTGATGATGCCCAGAATGCCGTAAACCATCGTGTAGCCCAGTGCGATGATGGCGTAGACACTGCCAAGCACCAGTCCATTCATGATTTGTTGGACCAGAATGTCCATGCCTCTCTTACTCCAGTTGACCGCCTACGGGTTGATACGGGGTAACGGACAGTCCGATGATGTCCGTTACCTGTCAAAAAATAATCGAGTGCGATGGCGGCTATCGCCGCAAATCGCACAGACCGTCACATGTGCGTCGATCCAGTCGCCTGTCCGATCGAATGCGACTTCCCGATCATGGTCGAGAATTGCATCTGCTTGTACACTGTCACGAAATCACGCCAGAAATACTGCGACCGATCGCCGTCGTGTCTCCCGAATAGACGAGTTTCTGAACGGAGTACGCGCCCGGTTCCCGACCCACTGCGTCATCCTCCGATAGCACTTCGACCGCAACCGAGCGACGATTTGCCGCTGCTGATGCTTTGTTCACATCTTCAACCGCGATTCGAACACCGCTTTCGTCGTTCTTTCCAAAGGTCAACTGCCCGCCTGTCAGCGGTTCAGCAACTATCTCCGTTGCGAATTTAGGCTGTCCAGCCACGCGGACACCGGACGGCAGTGCCGCGACCGAAGTGGACGACTGATTGATGCCATTCATGGATGTCCCTCTCTTTGTATTGCTCAACTGATAACGGGCTCCCATCCGTTTTGCCCGATATGCACGCAAGCTTCAGCCAAATCCACATATTCCAAAAGTCCGCGCGTTCTTTTTTTCGCCGAGTGTCGACGCGACATTTGACAGCATTCATCGTCTTCTCGACCAAGCGTTACTGACGGATCAATACATTTTCTCGGAGCCGCACGGATCACGTCAGCAGCCGCATCGCATCCCGCTAAGGCTAGCGTCAAAAGCGATCACACAGAACCAGAAATTTCTGTTGCGTGGCCCAGGAATAGCACTATTCGACTGGGACTCTTGAATTGCAAGCGTCGCATACTTACCCTTTTTGACTCATGTGCATGATCTCTATGTGCCCGACAGAATGACGCATCAGATCCAAAAATTCCTGAAGCGAACATCAGCTTGATGATGCCTTTGATGGCGCAGCGATCTCACGTGACGCTATGTTGTTCAGGTACCTCTCCTGGACAATTTTTCAGCGGTGTCGCCTACCCGTCGTTGCGCGCGTCAAGCGGAGATCAAATCGCCACCCTTTTGTCAACGGCCGCCTTTTTGTGGACCGCCAATGCTGATCAATCGCCATCCCGAAATAACGATGTGCATTAGCCATTGCAGGAGGGGGCGCAGCAGCGCATCGACCGTCTACGCCTCGTCACGCCAACCGCCGGCTTGTCTACAAAACCGCGCTTTCAAATAGCACCAACAGCCTGATGGCCTAATGATCAGCTTCGGGGCTCGGGCGGCCAACACCCTTTCGACGCTACGTTGCCTCCTTCAGAAGGACCAAGGTACCCCGGCACCGGCACAATACTGCGGTGGACCGAGGCAGGGCCCTATTCTATTTTGCGCGATTAGGAATATGAAATAAATTCGGCTTATATCCAAGCAGCTCACTTTTCCTTGCCACATAAATTCTACTTATGCCGACTTAAGCGAGTTATGCTTGTATCAGGGATGAACTGCCGTTAGGATTGCCCGATCACACCTTCAACGATCCGAGTGGACGCCGTTTCGGTGAGTGTTTTCAGGGCTACGAAGCTCATCCAGTGATGAAGTTCGATCCGATCGATGAGCCATCAGAATGAAGTGATCAAGCAGTTAAAGTGGTTGGTAGTTGGGGTCGTCGCGGAGCATGGTGAACGTGCATGGGCATCGGCGTCCGACTAAAGAAATGACCAAGGCTTTCTCCCAATAAGGGACCTGCCATGTTGAGGCCCCGAAGACGGACGATCTGGCCGATGAAGCAGAACCTGAATCGCGCGGTGGCGAAGGTGCTCAAGAGCCTACATTATCCGCTTGACGTAATCCTTCTCTGCGTGTGCCGGTACGCTGCGTATCCGCTGAGTCTACGTCACCTCGAGCAGTCGAATGGCGAACGAGGAATTTCGGTTCGCCATTCGACTGTGCATCGCTGGACACTCAAACTGTTGCCGGTTTTAGAGAAGCCGTTTCGGCGCTACAAGCGCTCACCGCCGAACGCGAGACGCCGATCAAGGTCTGCCAGAACACATACCCGAACAATTCAACGATCTGCTACTTAGAAATTCTACTCGCTGGCGAAATAAGCAATCCTATGATATCGCGCTTTGCTATGACTGTTTCCTTTTCGCGACCAAATCCTGTTGGGACCGACAAGGCTTACGACATGTGCGACTCTGTTCGTGATTGCCGGACGCGCAACGTGACTCCCCATGTGGCGCGCAACGTTGCTCATCAAGACGGAAGCGCGATTGATGGGCGCGCTTCGCGGCACGCCGGTTATGGCATCAACCAGGTGAAACTTAAACGCATCGAAGAGTACTCCGGTTGGGGCAAGACCATGGCAGAATTCGGCAGACCAACTATCGAGGCATCAAGCGGGTCACCAGCACTTCAGACTGACGATGCTGGCGAGCAACCTGACCGGAATGGCCCGAATACTGATGGCCGTGCCGCGAGGAGCAGCGCAATGAGTCGCCGGGACGCGGCCACCGGGCGAAAACGCGCCGGCTGGCTCACTCGCCTGTGGTGTGCCCCGGACGATCCATGTGCAACTCAGCGACGAATTGCATACGAAATCCCTTTAAACATTGCCGCGGTTGTCAAAACGAGGCGATTTTCGACAGCCTGTTAGGTCCTCGACCTCGCATCAAACTTGGGAAAGTCTGATCAATCGGCTACGCGGTCGTCGGTGATGAGGACGAAGACGTTGTAGCAGGAGGCTCACGAATCGGTCCCACGATCATGAAGCGGTAGCTCGGTCTTGCAGAAGTAGGAAGTCTGGACAAGAAGCAAGTGATCAGGCGTCAGCGTTTCCTTGCAGAGATGGAGAAAGTGGTACCGTGGGAGCGCTTGCTGTTGGCGAACTGGCCGTACTACCCGAAAGGCGAATGGGGCCGCCCGCCGATAGGACCTGAGCGGATGCTGCGGATCTACTTTCTTGAACAGTGGTACGGCCTGACGGATGAAGGCCTTGAAGACGCGCTGAACGACAGTTTCGCGATGCGCGCGTTCCCGGGCATCGGCTTGGCGCGCGAGAACCTACCGAATGCCGCCACGCTGTGAAGTTTCAGCGCCTGTTGGTCGCAGCATGAGTTGACGCGAAAGCCGTTCGATGAGATCGGCATCGCGCTATGCGAGCGCGGGGATGAAAGAAGGCACGCCGGTGGATGCCACGATCTTCGCGACACCGCCGTCGACGAAGAATGCCGAAAAGAGCCGTGCCCCGGAAATACACCCGCGCGGATGCTTAGAATCAGCCGTCGACGACCGTCCTGTTTTTTAAAAGCCGCGAGTCGCACCGCCAAGCAATCGGCAATCGGCAATCGGCTCATTGATCAGCGTTTCGCAAGGAAGCAGTTCATGGACAGCAATGTAGTACCGACGTTCCTACGCGCTCAACTTAAGCGGGGACTGCTCGAGGTCAAAGTCGACGCCGCCGCCTTGCCCGCAGCTACCCTGTTCGGTTTCGCAGAGCGCCGGAATCCAAAGCGGGCATTCCTCTTCGTGTCAAAAGTTCTGGGACGACTCGTGCCGACGCGGCCATCGATCATGGCTGCCAGTTTCGAGAGCCTCGTCAGCGAGATCCCAGCGGACCTGCCCGGCCCAGTGCTGGTAATAGGCGTGGCCGAAGCCGCAGTTGGCCTCGGTGCCGGCGTGCACCGTGCTTACAGTGCCACGCGTTCCGACAGCGTGTACCTCACCAGTACCCGTCATCCTTTGGGTACCGACCTCTTTTCTCGATTCGAGGAAGAGCACAGTCATGCCAGCACCCATTTAATCCACCTGCCAGTCGATCCCGAGGTTCGTGATTTGATGCTCCAGGCCCGATCTTTAATCTTGGTGGATGATGAGGCTTCGACCGGCAAGACCTTTCTCAACCTGCACCGCGCACTAATCGAAGCCGGCCTGAACAAGATCGAGCGAGTGGTCACGTGCGTCCTGACGGACTGGTCTGGGGGTGCTGTGCGTGAGGCCATCGGAGAGTCGACCACCGCCGTATCCTTGCTGAGCGGCTCGTATCAGTTCCACGAAGATCAGTCCGCGCCCCTGCCGGATATGCTAGGTGTCGGCGCCGTTTCTATAGGCGGATGGCCTCTCTCACCCCGCAATGACTGGGGGCGCTTGGGCGTTCGCCACGTGGACGACACGCTCGCACCGAACATTCAGATCCAGCCCGGCGAGAAAGTCGTCGTAGTGGGTACCGGTGAGTTCGTCTGGCGTCCCTTCCTGCTGGCGGAGCGCGCGGAGCGAGCCGGGGCAGACGTCTACTTCAGCGCTACCACCAGGTCCCCTATAGCCATAGGCCACGCCATCGAGCACGCGCTGTCGTTTCCTGACAACTATGGCCTCGGTATTCCGAACTTCCTCTACAACGTGAAGCCCGGTCAATTCGACCGAGTTCTTGTCTGCACCGAAACCCCGGCGCAAGCGCTCCCTGCAGAACTGGTTGATGTCCTGAATGCGGAGATAATTCTCGATGAGCAGTAATCGCCCGCTGATATTCGTCGACCTCGACGACACCCTGTTCCAGACCGCAAGTAAGATGGCGGACGCCACCCCACGAATCATCGCCACCCTGGACGTGCATGGGCAGCCCAACGGGTACATGAACCCGGTCCAGAACTTCTTCCTGAACTGGCTGCTGGCCTCGGCCGACGTCGTTCCGGTTACCGCACGTAGCGTGGAGGCCTACAACCGCGTCAAGCTTCCTTTCACCGAAGGTGCAATCTGCTCCCATGGTGGCGTGATGCTCCGCCCTGACGGATCGCTTGACCAGCCCTGGCACGCACAGATGGCCGAGTCGCTCCGGACCTTTCAAGACCGGCTGTCGACACTGAGGGAGGCCACCCTGCAAATCGGCAAAGAACTGGGCTACTCCCTGCGCAGTTGGGTAGTTGAAGAGAAAGGTCTGCGCCACTACGTGCTGACCAAACACAACGAGTCCGACGACTCGGTGCTCACCGAGTTGCTGACCGAAGTTCAATCTCGAAGCATGTTGGAATGCATGCACACCCACGTTAATGGAAACAACCTCGCCCTCCTGCCTGCGGGTTTGGAAAAACGCTTCGCCGTTCAAGAATGGTTGCGCCGCGATCGTGAAGTCCACGGCGAGCGGCCGGTCCTGGGCTTCGGTGACAGCATCTCCGACCTGGGGTTCATGGACCTCTGTCACATGTGGTCAACGCCGGCGCGCAGTCAACTGGCAACAGTAGTGAAGGAGCTCATCAATGAGTAATCCTCTCGCCACCCTGAGCACCGTCGGCAGCGGCAGCTACGCCCCTGAAGATGTGCATTTCCTTTTGCAACGCGTGCAGATGAGCTTCACTGCCGTTGAGGAAAAGGAGCTTCTGATTCAGACGAACCGGAAGCACTACTCCGAGATGATAAGCTTCGAGCAGGCTCCTACCGACGTGCACAAGGGTCTCTACACCCATGCCCTGGCGCGGAACGGCGCTCGTATGGCTTCCAATGTTCAGGCATTGGCATTGGCATTGAGTGCCGCTTACACCGGGCCGAGCATCGCCCTGGTTTCATTTGTTCGCGCAGGCGTGCCCCTCGGTGTCCTGCTGCGCCGGGCACTCGTCGAAATGGGCCGCGATACTCACCACTACGGTGTCAGCATCATTCGCGATCGCGGGATCGACATGGTGGCTCTGGAAGCCATCATCCAGCTGCATGGGGCCGAAAAGATCGCCTTCGTGGATGGTTGGACCGGCAAAGGCGCAATCTCCGATGAGCTCAAGCGGACCTTGGACGACGACAAGCGCTTCCCAGCGGAGCCTCGCCTCGTTGTTCTAGCAGACCCCTGCGGCCGCGCTTGGCTGGCTGGCTCTGCAGAGGACTGGGTAATTCCGTCCGGCATCCTCGGTGCAACCGTGTCGGGCCTCATATCCCGCACCATCTGGCCGACTCAAGGTGGGCTTCATGGTTGCGTGACATACGACCACCTGCCTAAGCATGACGTAACCCGAGAGTTCATCGATAAGATCGAGGCCGAACGTGGGGCGCTGGGCGAAGTTTATCCCGCAATTCCATGGACCAACGAACAGCGATTGGACCTCCAAGCGTCCGCTGATCACGTGGTGTCCTCACTGGCAGCGCGTTTTGGCACCTTCAACTTGAATCGCGTGAAGCCGGGTATCGCTGAAGCAACCAGAGCGGTTCTGCGTCGTGTGCCTGATCACGTTCTGGTACGTGATAGCAACGACAGCGACGTGCAATTGTTAATGCATCTCACTGACCGCGCGGGCGTGACCGTAGAGGAAGCTGGCGCGGACCTGGGTCCGTATCGTGCCGCGACAATCACACGAAGTCCCAGCTGAGGGGCGACATTTCCGCGTTCGCCCTCGGGGCGACTCTGTACATGCCGGCTACCCGCGGTGACATGCTGGACGTGGTTTTCGGCACCAAGATCTCGGAATTGTGCTCACTTGTGGTGTGCCTGGAAGACGCGGTGGCGGCGATCGACGTCGAAAGCGCGCTCGCGAACCTGCGGGCGCTCCTCATGGATGTTGAGGCTTGGGGCGGCCGCCCTGAACATGGTCTCCTGCTGTTCCTCCGGCCGCGCAATGCTGCGATGGCAGCAGTGCTGAGTGACTGGCCGCTGATGAAGCACGTCGACAGGTTCGTCGGGATCTGTCGCAATAAGGCAGTCTGGTATGCCGACGGGCCTTAATGGGTGACTTGATCGATGACCGAGAAGCTGAGTCCGGGTGTGGGAAAAGTACTCAAACGCTTCCATTACCCGCTGGACGTGATGTTGCTGTGCGTTCGGTGGTACGTGGCCTATCCGCTGAGCCTGCGTCATCTCGAACAGATGATGGCCGAGCGCGGGATCCCGCACAGCAATTCTATTCACTGGCTGGATAAGTAGTCCGCATCGTATCGGGTCTTTACTAGAGCGTGTTAGGAACTTCGATTGAGACCTGGTATCCTGGCGGGATGAAAACAACGGGCCGCAAAGGGTATCCGACTGATGTGTCGGATGAGGAATGGAGTTTCGCGGCGCCGTATCTGACGCTGA
>NZ_JBFPKN010000055.1:0-12511 GCF_040948805.1 Paraburkholderia sp. BR13439
GAATCTCGGCAAACAGTGGTCGTCACGCTTCAAAAAGCCAGGCGACCAACCTGCCAGCAGACTCTCATGGCTGATACGACGCAAGTGGCAAACGGCCAACTCTCTGAAAACGAGTTGTGCAGACCTTACCTAGATATCGATGTCGCGACTTCTTCTATTGTTGTGGATCGCATGAGTCTAGGCCGTGTATGCGTCACTTCTTTTTGCTTATTACGGCCTTCCTTTTGAAATCTTAACCGCAGCGCGCGTCCGGCTCGATCCCCTCAGCGCCCATCCATTGGAGAATCTGCATGAAAAGCTTGGCGGGTCAGGCCAGGGGTCATAGGATGCCGTTCTTGTCACTTCCTTTTCGATGGTGCTGGGCTAGGCTTTTTTTGGCCTGACTCAGAACCGAACCGGCAACGGATTTCTGTGCCGGCGCGCTCTACTTGTTCGACAGCTGCTTGCTTGCCAGTGACGCGTCTTTCTTACCCGGAGCCATAACCAACTCCCCGTAGATGGTTGTCTGTGCACTGCTCAGGTAATGTAGGATGATTTAAACGGCTTCCGCGACTAGCGTTCATCCGCCACCTCCACGCCGCGCTCAGCGAAGCTTTTTCGGCGCACACGAATATGCGCGAAATCTGGAAGGGTGCAACGGACAGAACGGTCGGCGAGGTCCCGGGCGGGCAAGTCATCGACAGCTGATCGCGACCGAGTTTCGATGCCGCACGGTGCAACAGTTCCCGGTGTACCAGCCTCGTCAGCATCGTGCTGACTATTCCGTATTTAAAATCTGATTTTGCAGAAAGCATTGAAAATCATTTTTCTTTTCGTTCATGCGGCTATGTTTGATGCACGCTAACGCATATCAAGTAAACCTCGGTTGCACCTGCAGTTCCATATCATTGATCATACAATATCAAACTCCATCATAAAGATTGGAGGTTTTATGGCAATGCGTATTGAGGTTTTCTGCATCAGCAAGACAAATAAGGAGAGTAGGCACGAGGCCATTTCGCATATCGGCGGAAAGAATGCCGACGGGAGTCGGTGGAAGATCAGCGAAAAAGACGCGATTAAGGGGATTGAGACGGGTAAGTGGAATTTCTATGTTGGCGGAGATGGCCAGACTGCTGATGTGCTCGTCTGGCAAACCCCGCAAGGCCACAAATTCCTCAGGACCGGGCGCGACTTGACCACTGCGGACGATCTTCTCAGCCTGCCCGAGTGCCCAATAAATGCCTCTCCTTGTTTCCAATCACGGGAGTTTCCCGTATCGGTCAGCGCCGCGCCGTCTAGTCTGCGGCGCTAAATACCGCGGACGTGAAGGAGTCAGGCCGATAAAGCCGCGATCGCGGTGCACAGGCCAGAAATGGCGTCTGCACCGGCGGCTTCGGTTCGCGGCGGATCGGCTATCAGCGTGCACGTGACGCTGTCTCGCAACACCGCAAAGGAGGCGTGAAACGCCGCATCCCCACCTCGACGGTTTCCGCCAGTCACCCTCCGCGACCCTTTCTTTTCCCTCTCCGGTTACCCTGTTTTTTTCGGTTACCCTCCTTATCTGGCGAGGGTTTGCCGGTGACCGAAGGCTTTTCTGGCGGGTTACGTAACTGATCATCAGTTACCTCGAAACCCGATGCAGGGGGTATGCCTAAATTGGGCACACCCCCAAGGTTTCCGCCACGGGCCAATCAGCGCAATTTTGCGCGCATCCGCTCGACGAAGGCTGCGCCGCCGTACCACTCCTGCGACTCGGGATCGAGCTCATCGAATAGCGCCAGCGCGAATTCCTCGCGGGTCGGCGGGCTCCAATACCTAGGAAAATGGGCGCGGTCAGTGGCTTAAATCGACTTCCGCGCAGGTTGGGCGGCAACGGGTTGATATTAACTTCGCGCATTTTTCACTCCTTTGGATAGCGTCGGCGCGCTTTTCCCAATCTGACTCCGCTGCATGCTTTTCCTGTAGTCGAGGAAACCGCAAACTACCATGGAATTGCGGCGAGACGATGCGACGCCTTGACGCCGACGAAAACGTGTGAATTGAACTCACCCCTGGGGGCTCTAACTCGAGCGGCTCCTCGATGGCCGGCGCCAACCGTGTCGGAGGCGTTGCTCTTGCCGAGGCATAACCGACGGATCGTCGGTTTTGGACGGCGCGGCCAGGCCGTTTCGGGCTGCGTTTTTCTCTGCACGCACCCCCGCGGCACTGACAAAACTGACAGAAGCCCGTTCGATGCGGGTCCGCTTTAGCCATCTGGAAACTGCGCAAATCCCTCCAGATAGGTTTCCTTCACGTTCGTAGAAAACATAGTCGCTCGTTACTCCCATGCAGTGCGACCAGGTGGTCATACCGCATCAAAGGGTGCATCACTTTGACAATCCCTTTTTGCAATGCGGCATCAACCGAATAGGCCGGGGCGTCGCGAGCATCCGATCCGATAGTGCGCGCGGTCGACGACGGCGCTGTTCGAAATAATCTTTCATCAGCCCTGCAATTGGGGCGCGTTTCACGACCCCCGGTGAAAATGACCCGAATCGTCGACACCACCGATTCGGTGGCTCCGGAGAAATCGGTTGGCGAGCCTCGCGGGTCGGCTTTCAAGTCTTATTTCTCGGAAGGATTGAAATAACTTGTGTTTTAGTAAATCTAGATCCGTTTGATCTGCGCCAATACATATCGCATAAATCACGGGTAAACGTGAAATTCCTTAATATGATGGATTGTGCAATATCAAGCTCCATCATAAAGAGCGAGGGTTTTATGGCGCAGCGTATTCAGGTTCTCTGCATCAGGAAGACAAAAAAGCAGAGTAGGCACGAGGCCATTTCGCATATCGGCGGAAAGAACCCCGACGGGAGCCGGTGGAAGATCAGCGAGAAAGACGCTATTAACGGGATTGAGACGGGTAGGTGGAGCTTCTATGTTGTCCGAGGTGGCCAGACTGCTGATGTGCTCGTCTGGCAAACCCCGCAAGGCCAAAAATTCCTCAGGACGGGGCACGACGTGACCACTGCGGACAACCTTCTCAGCCTGCCCCAGTGCCGGTAAATGCTTTTCTTTGAGCATGGCGAATTCGACGGGCCGGCCACCGCCTTGAGGCGTCTTGGCCAACTCGCGTTTCAAACGCGAGTGGATTAAGCGGGGAAATCTCATTTATTGTCGAGACCCCCACTTTGGGGCCCTCGTTTCGTTCAACATGGCGATTTCCGTCGACGAAGACGGAGCGGGACGGAAATCGTTGCCGTAGGGGTGTCCGCCGTGGTTTCACGCCTCGCAGCGATCGATTTTGTCCGGCTTGCCGAAAGGGCGAGCCAGTCGTTTGGCTTGGTCAGATTTAAAATCCGGGCAAGGCGCGCTGCAGACCTGGCTGGAGAGTTGCGAATTGAAAATTACTCGCCTTCCAGCGGATCGCGTTCACCGAGTGCCTCGTCAATTAGCCGTCTGACTCGTCGCATGGCTTCGCCGACGGCCGCAGTTGCGGGGTGCACCGAGTGGTAATGCTCCGGTTTTGCGAGCGGCGCGCCGGTGCGCACGTCGTCCCGGTGGGAAAAGATGCGCTCGACAAGCAGGGTGACATTGGAGCCGCCGCGTACGTCATCGCGCGCTGTCACCGTGATGCTGAAGCCTCGGTGCGTCTGTCTATCGAACATGTCATGTCTCGGCGGTACAAGCGATAGGTCAAGTCTAGCTCAGTGGGTATCTGGTTCTTCGCGCGACCCGGGCTCCCAAAGTGTGTGCCTAGGTCTCGGCCGCACTGAGTCGTGCAGCATCCGTCAGCCCCTGACAAGCCGAACTGCCGGCAGACCGTCTCGGATATTTTGCGCAAGCGGGATGACGACTAGAGCCTCACAAAGCATTTCTCACACTCAAACGCTGCTGCCGGGTTCGGGTGCCCGCAGCAATAGCACGTCTGTTTGCGCTCCGGTTGGAGCTCTGATGGAGCCTTGGTCGGTGCCTCGCCTGGTGTCTGTTGCTGCTGCAATGAGAGCCCTTCAATGCTAGCCTGCTCGGCTGCCGCGCGAAAGCGCCGTCGTACATTTCGCGACTGCGATCCCAGATCGCGCGCGCTTCGGCTGTCAGTGGCGCGTGTAGCCCAAGGTCGGTCGTTACATCGCCGGCGCGACGGCGCCGCTGTGCTGGGTGCGTGGTTCCATGGTTCTCCTGGGGTGGTTGGAGTTCAATGCGATTCCGTGAACTGCGGAGCCGGTTCGCCGAGAACTGAGATCTGTTTGTGGACGCAGTTCGCGAGCACTTCGGTGACTTTGTCAGCCGCGTCAATGCCCAGGTCCGCGGCAACCATCGGCCCGATCTTCGAGGGCCAGTTAAGCTACGCGTCACGCGCCGCGCGCGCTTCTTCGAACAGGACGTTTTTAGCGAGATCGAGATCGATTAGAGATCCGATTTTCGTTTCCTACTCGAGTTGGTTCAGCAGCGCCAGGTAGACCTCCTTGATACGCCGGGCCTCGTCAAAACTGGTCGCGTCGACATCAATTTCTCCGACCAGACGGTCCGCCGCCTGTTCCGACGGACTCTCCTGGCAGCATCTCAATTTCGACGGTAAGGGACGCCGCTTCGGTGGGCGCCGGCGACCCAACACGCCGGGAAGCCTTGCGGCGACACATGAACACACGCAGGAATTTCGTGTGTCGCGGGTGGCAGGCGCGATCGCGATTGGCCTGTTCTGTGTGCTCCTTTTCGGACTTCCTGCGTTGATGGCGTTCGATTTCACGCACGCGATCCGGGTGTTCGAAGGGTTTTACCGTTCCGGCGCGCTAGTCTTCGGTGGTGGTCACGTCGTCCTTCCGCTTCTTCAGCAGGAAACCGTGGCGACGGGTTGGGTGTCTTCAAACGACTTTCTCGCCGGATTTGGTGCCGCACAGGCGGTTCCCGGTCCGCTCTTTACCTTCGCGGCCTTCCTAGGCTGCATAATGACCGGGAGACAGAGTCACGCTTGGGGAGCGCTGCTCACGACCGCCGGCATCTTTCTGCCCGGTCTCTTGCTTGTGCTTGCGGCACTGCCGTACTGGCAAGCGCTACGAGCGCGCCCGTCGATGGCGGCCATGCTGTCCGGAGTCAATGCAACCGTCGTCGGACTGCTGGCCACCGCCCTGTACTCGCCGGTGTGGACCAGCGCCGTGCACACCGAGTCTGACTTCTCAATCGCTGTCATCGGTTTTTTCCTGTTGACGCGCTGGAAAGTGCCGCCACTGGTCGTGGTGGTTCTCTGTGCACTAGCCGGGATCGCAGAAGCCGTTCTCCATTGAGGCTGTGCGGCCGGCGAAAGGGATAGACCCCTCGCCGGCGGATCAGCCGCGGCATTTGTAGACCCACGCGCCAGAAACTGCCTTGCACCTTCACTGACGAGTCTGTCGCCCGAAAGCTCGAGGAGCAGTTCATCTCGTTCGCCACAAAGCTCCGTTGTTTGATCAGAGCCGCGCTCGAATGACCTGACAAAGGCAATTCTGAAGGGCGGCAATTGGCCGGTTGTACCGGTCAACTGTGACGACCAGAGACCTGCCGCTGCCGCAGGGAACGGCGGCTTTCGATGAAGGTAGCCGAACCGGTACTGCCGACCAACTGCGGTCGTTCCTCCGACGCGCAGATCGCCATTCAAGCGTCGGCTTCGCACTCGGCACCAGACCGTCGCGGTTGGGACCATCTCGACAACATGTCGGCGGTTACGCGGATTTTTTCTCGTGTTGCTGACCCCACCGTCGGCGCTATGACCGACGCACGCCATGCCACCATCCAGCACGTGTCTCGCAAGATGGTTACTGCCGCGCCGCTATCCGCACGCGCTCGCCCGCTCTGGTTCGCGCCGACGCGATCGACATGCCTAGGCCGAGCAACGTCAGGCAGACGACGGGCACGAGCATCGGAGCGCTTGCGTTACCCGCGACCTTTCCTATGTAAGGCATCAGGTTCTGCGCAAAGAAGCCTCCGAGATTGCCAATCGAATTGATCGCCGCGATCGAAGTGACTTCGGAGCTTGCGTTCGGAGCACCGCCAGTAGCCGCTGTAGCATTATCGTCCGGCGTGTCATCGGGGAGGAACGCGACCAGACCGGACGAACCGGCACTGTCAACGAAGTTACTGTCAAAGTAGATTGTTCCACGGCCATGCCCCGAGGGGACTAGCAATCGCTCGCGGGACAGCTTGCTGAGGGTCTTGGCGATGTCAGCCGGGTGCTCGTCGGTAATTTCGCGAACCCCTTTGTGGTCGACAAAGCCTTCTACCGATGCCGTGACGGCGATGAGCTTTTCAAGGGCATTCAACTGCGCAAACTGCGATCCGTGAACCGCTTCAATCTCGGCAACCACGTCGGCGGGCAAGAGGCTGGCCATACGCAACTCGAATAGGTCTGTTCGGGGTCACGTTTTTCTGAACGACGGGGGAGCGCCACGATTGTTCCTTCCAGACACCGAAGATGCGCGGAAAACCCGATCCGGCCTGATCGCCTGCCCTACGAGCTGGAACATTTTCTGGATGAGTCGATTGCGACAGTCGCTGTCGCCACCGCGGATTGCCTGTTCGATCGGTACACGCATGAGGCCCGGATTTCGAAATCCATACATGTCCGGACGCTTCGCGACGAGAATGGACACCCGGCCTGAGAAGTCGGAATGGACGAGTGCGTTCACCAACGCCTCTTGGACCGCTTCATGGACAGGCGTGACTCCCTTCCTCACCATTCCGTCTAGGACGAAGGGAATCTTCAGGTCGGCCGTTAGTTTCGCGAGAACCTTCCGATAGAAATCAAAGAGATTGCCCGACCAGGACCCGTCTGTAGTGATCCGGTCGACCCAACGTGCTTCGGTCCGCGCTTCGGGCCGCACCTGATAGTCAACGATGTAGTTCGGAACGGCATCGAGGATTGAGTTGAGCTTGCCTAACATGAGCAGGCCGGCGATGGTCAACCCTTCCGCACCAGTTTCTCGGTCCTTTTTCCATGCCTGCACCGAGCGCAAGAACTCCGGGAGCGCTTGGGCGATAAAAGGATGCGTCGGCGCCCGACTTGCGAAGATCTGGCGATACGCGGCTACCGATTCCAGATCGAGATCATCGATATCGTACCTGGGAAGGATAGTGGCGTCTCTCGGAGTTTCGCTCTGTTCACCACGCAGTTGTCGAAAGCGATCCTCCGGGAGGAGAAAGTCACCTTCGTTCCTCCTCTCATAGGTTCTGCGCAGCGGATTTTCACCCACCGTAGATCGGGCTGACGGCACGCTGCTCTGGGAATTCGGACGCGCAGATGTAGTTAATAATTCATTATGCTATGTCGAATTAGGTTCCCCAAAACGGTGGGCAAGGGACAAGCTTGCAGTTGGACCATTAATGGTTTAAATTCGGTCTTGTCTGTATCTCTCCCGGAGCCTTGGATGCATCTCGCCGATCATGTCAAGCCGATCAGCTACCTCAAAAGCGAAGCGGCGCAAATCGTCAAGGACCTGACTGAGTCGGGAGAGCCGCTCATCATCACGCAGAACGGCGAAGCGAAGCTCGTCGTGCAGGATGTGCGAACCTATGAATCGACGCAGAAGTCCCTCGCGCTTCTAAAAATCTTGGCTGTCGGCCAGAAACAGATCGAACGCGGGGATCACGTGGATGGCGATGAGTTCTTTGCGGAACTCAACGAACTCGATCGCCAGGAAAAGCTCCGCTGATGGCGGCACCGCTGCTAAAATACCGCATTCTCCCGACCACGCGGATCGGCATCGACGAACTCAGAAGCTATGTCGTCCGCACATTCGGGTGGGAAACATGGCGTCAGACATCGGCGCAACTGCAGGAAACGATCACGCAGATTCGGCAGTTTCCCGCTGCCGGCCATACGCCTACCGAACTCGAGGTCTTTTTCGAGGACGGTTTCCGGCAGGCCCTTTCTGGCAAGAATCGGTTCATTTATCAGGTCCGCGACGATACCGTTTTCATTCATCTCGTGGTGGACGTGCGACGCGATCTGCCCTCCCTTCTTCAAAGAATCGTGCTTCGCCTGATGTAATGGGCACCGACCGGTGTCTCGCGGTCATGCTGCAGCGCTGCGTTGATACTCTGGCGCACACGGCTACAACTTGCGACCTCTGAGTGAATCTGCTTGTGCGGCTCTGCAGAGCGTTCCCGCAAGAAAATGCCTTGGTATTCAATGCTATTCGCTCGTTTCCCGACTGCATGCTGCTGATCGACGGCACGGCTGTGTGTCCCGAAACTAAGGCGTTGCACCGCGAGCGTCTGCGGTCGACCGAAAAGCACATAGCGAATCCGGTACGCCACCGGGCGCGTCGTCTCGAAACGCTCAACGAAGGTTGTGCGTCTTCCCTGGATTAGTGGGCGGTTTTCAACTTCCGCTGCGTGCACGACCGTGTGCATTCGTTCACCCGACCGCTTCCCTACGAAGCGATCCGCGGTGGCAAGCGCCGAAATCGGGGTGTTCGTCCTTTTCGTGCTTGTATCTGGCGCATTTCTCCGCCCGCGCGCCAGGCCGGCGAGCGCATGATTGAGGGCGGCCAGCAGAACCGCGCCACGCGCTGTAGTCCTGCGCGTCTGTGTGCATGCAGAACCGGGTCACGATCCAGCTATGCGCCGCCTTAGCGGCGCATCGAGAAGCATCTCGCGATAGAGATCGATCGGAAAGCTCAGCGTTCCACGAAAATTCACATGCGTAAAATGCGCTGGGCCCGCAATGACCAGGTTTGTCAGCAGCGTCAAGGAGCCAGAAATCGCGATCATTTCGTCGCGGCGTCGCCCGCGCTCCGGCGCGATCTTGCCGGTGTGGATTGCACGCTGCAACTGATGGACCGATTCACCGCGGTTGAGCAGCGTATGCATTTCACGCCGGAATTCAATGTTGCTGAAGCAGTCGCACAGGAAAGGCGCGCGCAGTAACCTACCGAGGTGGTCGGCTGGCCGGTACACCGGGTCGCCCTGCGCCACGGTTCCGAATCGCTGCACGGCGACCATTGCGCTCACGCGCCCCGCATGAATTGATGCAACGAGGCGCAGCAGTTCCTTCCAGCCGTCACGAATCGCCTTGATGGAGATCTCATGGGCGACGACCGCTGCCAGCCCCTCGGGCGCTGCCATGGCTCTCGGCAGATACAGTTTGCGTTCCGAGAGGTTGCGCAAACGCGGGCAGAGATCAAAACCGAGCAGCTTCGACACCGCCATCCCTACGTTCGTGTTTTATGTGTGTCTACTGAAAGACGCAGCAGTCCACCGTCGTCACGGTTCTCGTTGTGACGGATCACGCCCTCGAACGCCACGCCAGCCTGGCGTTCGTTCAGCACGATGGGCTGGTTATAGACAATGCCGTGCTGATCCAGCACGTGCGTGTACATGCCTATCGCGTGGGTGCTACGTCGCGGATCGACCCGCGCATAAAACAGGAGCGGTGACGTGTCCACACTCATGGAGTTGCTCGATGCCCGCCTTCCGTTACCCCAAAGTTCAGTAATCGGATGCGTGCGCTGGAATTCAACCACGCGGTCGTTTGCACGCGGCAGCCGACTGGGCATTTCAAGGAAGCGCATTGCCGTTGAAATGTGCGCCGCGTCCAGTTGCGGGATCATGGCGGCGACGCTCCTCACGTCCAGTTCCGTGCCATGGGCGATCAACGCGGCGGACAGCGAGACGAGTTCGTTCGTATCGCGCGCCTTGCGTGACCGGAGCACTCCACTGAAGCGAGTGTGAGCGTCCATCTCCATAATCATGTCGGCGAACGGCGCGTTGCCGATCTCGCTGAATATCAGATCGCGTGCGTGTTTCGGTATGCCATCGGTCGACAACGCTTCGATCGCCGACAGGTGAATTGCGCCGTCCGTGCCAATGACACGCGGCCTGCCTCGCGTGCCTCCTCGAGCGCGGCCAGGCCTGCCTTGAGGCGTTCCCTCAACCGTTCGAGAAACGGCTCCGCGGTTCCCGGCAATCCGAGTGATGCCAGGTAGAGGTCACGTTCGCTTTCCCATTGCGTGGGTGGAATCAGCAACTGGTCGCGTTCTTGGAACGACAGGCTGTGGTTGATCCAGACCCACCCACGGCGAAGCCCCTTGCGCAGCCGGTGATTGCTGAGGCTTCAAGCGCCCGCAACGCGCGCGCTCGATCTTCGCCCTCGACGAGATCGCGCCAGGCGGAGCTGACTGGCACATCACAGTCGGGCGGCAATTCGGTCGCGCCACTGTCGTGCAGTGTGCCGACAAGATCGAGCTGTCGCAGACTGGGTTCCACGTCGCGCCCCACGAAGCCGAGCTCACGTAACGGCCCCCGCAGATTGCGGATGCGGTGGTGATCGTCGGTGAGCGTTTCACGTACGCTGGCGGCGTGACTTGCCGGTGGCCTGTCTACGAGGTGCTCAAGTAGCTTGTCCCTATCGTCGAGACGCTTTTGCGCCGTACGCTCGCTATCGTGAACCAGCGCCTTTATCGCGATCAGTTGCTGCCGGTATTCGATAGCAGAGCGTGCCTGTCGGACCGTCGTGCGGTCGTAAGCCTGGCGGACGAGGTCGGATACGCGGCGCCCTGTTTGGTAGAGTAGCGCGTCCGTCAGCTCGAGCGTAAGCGTGGCCCCAGCGACGTCTTGACTGGAGACTGAGATCTTTAGGCCGCGGTGCGGAGCTGATCGGCGACGACCCAGGGTGCGAGTTCATCGATGCGGTTGATCGCATGCTCGGCGATGCGCGCGAGCACGAAGCGCAGATACGCCTCTGGATCGATGCCGTTGAGTTTTGCGGTGCCAATGAGGCTGTAGATGGCGGCGGCACGTTCGCCGCCGGAGTCTGCTCCAGCGAACAGATAGTTGCGTCGACCGATGGCCACCCCGCGTAGCGCGCGCTCGACTGGCAGGTTATCGATTTCGAGCTGGCCGTCATCGCAATAGCGTGTGAGCGCTTCCCACCGGTTCAGCGCATAGAGGATCGCGCGGCTCGTATCCGATTTGCACGAGAGGGTCTCCAGCGTCGTTGTGAGCCACGCACGGAATTGATCGAGTAGCGGCCGCGCATGCTCCTGGCGATGCGCACGGCGCTGGTCGGGCGGCTTGCCCCTGATTGTTTCCTCAATCCTGTATAGCGCGCCGATACGCTCAAGCGCCTCGGTGTTCAACGCATTGGGGCGCACTGCGTGCAGTTCATAGAACTGACGTCGGGCGTGCGCCCAACAGGCCGCCTCCGTGACGCGCCCGGTTTCGTAGATGGACTGGTAGCCACCGTATGCATCGGCTTGCAGCGTGCCGTTGAATGATTCGAGATGCTGTCGCGGATGGATGCCCTTGCGATCCGGCGTATAGACGAACCACACCGCCGGTGGCGTCGTGTCGGCCGATGCACAGTCATCGCGCACGTACACCCAAAGGCGACCGGTTTTCGTCTTGCCGTTGCCCGGTGCAAGCACCGGAACCGGCGTGTCGTCGGCGTGCAGTTTGGTCGCCGACATCACGTGTCGACGCAACGTTTCAACGAGCGGCTGCAGCAGCGTCGCCGCGTGACCGACCCACTTCGCAAGCATCGAGCGATCAAGCTCGACGCCTTCCCGCGCATACATGACCGACTGTCGGTAAAGCGGTATCTGGTCTGCGAACTTCGAGACCAGCACGTGGGCGAGCCGCCCTGGGCCGGCGAGACCGCGTTCGATGGGACGGCTCGGTGCAGGTGCCTGAGAGATGTGATTGCAACACACGCACGCAAACTTCGGGCGCACATGACGGATGACCCGGAAGCTGGCCGGTACGTACTCAAGCTGTTCGGCGACGTCTTCGCCTAGCGAATTCATCTGGCCACCGCACTCCGAGCACTTCCCGGCAGATTCGGGCAAATACGTTCGGAGCTCGCGCGGCAGATGTTCTGGCAGTGGCTTGCGCGGTGCCTGTTCCACAGCCGTGCGCGGCGCCTTCGGGATTTCAACTGGCGCCGCCCCTTCGTCGGCCTCAAGCTCTTCGAGGCGCAGCTCGAGTTGCTCGATCTGATGGTCCAGCTTCTCCGACTTGCGACCGAACTGCATACGGCGCAGCTTGGCGATGAGCAGCTTCAGGCGTTCGACCTCGGCTGTGCGCGAGGCCAGCGCGGCTTGTTGCGAGTCGACCGTTTCCTGCAGTTTGAACACCTGCGCGTCGCGCTCGCGCAGCGCTGCCTCGTGGCTGAGCAGCATCGCCTTCAGCGTTTCGACATCGTCGGGAACTGGGCTCGCGCGCGTCATGCGACCAGTTTACGCGCGGGCCGCGACGTTTACAACGCCGAGGTCGGTCGTGCCGTTCGCGTCGGTTGCCGCCAGTCGATGCCTTCCAGCAGCATCGATAGTTGCGCCGGGCTCAGGCAGATAACGCCACCGTCGGCTTGAGGCCATACGAAGCGCCCCTTCTCGAGTCGCTTCATCAGCAGGCACATGCCATCGCCGCTCCACCACAGCACTTTGAGCTGATCGCCAAGCCACACGACATTCAACATACCGATCGCAAATTGTGGTGATCGCATACCGCTGGCACCCCGCCTACGGCCAGGAATACAGGCTGGTCCGCCGCACTGGGCGCCGCGGGAATGAGATGG
>NZ_JBFPKN010000056.1:0-11895 GCF_040948805.1 Paraburkholderia sp. BR13439
GCCGGCCTCACAGTGCTTTAAAAAGGTTGATGCGCGTTGAAATTGCACAATGCGAAAGATTTAGCGACGGTGGGCGCTCAAATCGTGGAAGGCCGATTCCGGGCGGGGGTATTTCCGCATCCTGCTAGGGAAGGTCCTTCCAACTAGTTTTCAGAGCGCTGATCTTTTGTCACTTGCGGCATATCAGTCGTAAGAGTTTGTTGGCAGGGTGGTTGCCCGGCTTTCGAAACATGACGACCTTCGTTTGCCGAGACCGATGGGCTTTTCACGTTTCGAGTAAAGCCTTGCGCGCCATCCAACGGTTGGCCAGTGCAAACAGTGTCGTGATCTGCGCGGTGCTCTTCATCAACCCTCGATACCGGGCCTTCGTCTATCCAAACTGCTGCTGGTTCCTTCTTCGTCTGGTGCGTCTCCGGGCCCCGTGTATCAGAGCCGTTCTTTGTCGAACTGGGTGCCGAAATCAAGATCGCATCGACCGCCGACCCTGCCTTCAGCATCAAGTCTTGGTCGCTCAGGATCTCATTGACCAGCGTGAGCATCTACGCGGGCAAGCCGTGTGTTGCGAGGAGGTGACGGAACCGGAGAATCGTACTCTTGCCAGCCAAACGCGCCATACCCTTATCTAATCCCGAAAACCCAATGTGCGCACACAAGCAAGATCAAGACTGCAGACCCTATGGATTGGGACCATCATGCCACCGATCGCCCATCACATTGATATAAAATGTTTTTTTGATGTCCGCGTGATTCTCTAATACCGCCCAGTTTTTGAGGTTTTGAACCGGACCGGATTTGGTGGGCTCTGGTGCAAATAGCGCGGAGGTGATCTGAGCGACATGATGACGGAACGGGGTCTCGGCTACATGAACGGAATCGCGATATGGATCAAACCAAAACAGAAAGTTTCACCTTGGCAGTGTCGCGCCGCACCTTTTGGCACAGCCTCGACGCGTTGGCGCTGAGCGCATGCGGCGGGGGCGGCAGCGTCGGCGAAGCGGCCGTGAGCCGCTCGGCCGTTGCGAGGGCGGCGAGCATCAACACGGCCAGCCTCGTGCTCGCACGAGCGGCAAACCGGCGAGGCCGCCGTTGCGACGAGCGGCGCGTTCGTGCATCCGGGGCTCCTGCACACGCAGACCGACTTCGACCGCATGGCGCAGAAGGTCGCCGCGCAGGCGCAGCCCTGGTACGCCGGCTTTCAGGTGCTGACCGCCAACGGCCACACGCGACTGTCCTGGTCGCCCCGGCCGGCCGCGCAGATCAATCGTGGCGGCACCGGACCGCAGAACTATCCGCAGCTGTATGGCGACATCGCCGCCGCCTACGCTTGCGCGCTGTACTGGAAAGTCACTGGCGACACGGCATACGCCGACAAGGCGGTGCAGATCATGAACGCGTGGTCCTCGACGCTGCAGAGTCTCGCCGGCGACACCAACGTCGATCTGGCCGCCGGCATCTATGGCTACGAGTTCGCGATCGTCGGCGAGATCATGCGTAGTTGCACAGGCCTCGCCGCAGCGGACCTCACGGCGTTCCAGTCGATGATGTCCAATATCTTCTACCCGATCAACATTTCCCATAAACCCCTCGGGTTGATGTCCAACCTTCGGGGTTCAGTTCATCATTTGGTGGGGGCCTAGTGTGTCCACTTTGGCGCCATCGGTATAGACGGTGCTCGAGCAACGCTTACGAATGAGCGCCTCTGCACCATCAATAAATTTATTGTTTTTCGTCGTTATTGACATCATTTTCGGGTGCGTCAGCAGGCTGTCGCCAGCACTCTAGTTCAGCGGCAATGCGCTCGCGACTATTGCCCCAAAGTAGTTCACGCACGTCGTCGGGCCATGCTTCGACGTGGCACCCGTGATGATGCAGCAGCGCAAGCGCGAGCCGCTCCATTCCGAATGCGATGCAGGCCGAGTGCGCGACGGCGCCATTCGCGCAACGCAGTTTCCATATCCGACCGAAGTGGTCCATGTGATAGTTGAACGATAGGCAGGCGGTTTTGCGGTGTGGATCCGTTACCGGGATCAGCAGTTCGAATTTCAACTGCTGCGCGCGCTGACTGTCCGCGACGATCTTGCCGCCGCGGCCGAAAAATGGGTCGTTCGCGACGTCGAGTTCAGCGGGCAGGCGTAACATTCCTGTAAGTGCATGGCCGCGTTCGATCCATGTCGCACGAAAAGCCTGAACATCTTCTGGCGAGCCAATCCGCACGTACTCGCGCATTCTGAACATTTGCATGCGCGTCGGATCCAGGGAAGGCTCGTGACGGAAGCAGTACGACAGCACGTCAATTGTGAGCCCATTTTCTGGTAGCGGGCCGCGTCGCGCGATGACCGGGTAGACCGGATAGCACGCAGCGGGTGTGAGCACAGCGCGCGTTGGCTTTTGCTGGGCCAGCCAGGCGTCGCTTCGCTCGTCGCCGGGATCGGACACCACGTCGTCGAGCGCCCGCAGCAGGCGCCGGTGGTCGCGCTCGTCGCCGCAGAACGCGTGAATCGTGCCGGCGAGGTGCGGAAAGTTGTTCAGGTATTCGCTGTCCTCGAAGTCCTTGCGCGGCACCGCTGGCGGGAAGCGCAGAACTTCCGGATGCTGGTCCGCAGCCATGTACGATATCAGGGAGGTCAGGCGTTCGACGATGCCTTCGTAGATATGGTTGTGCCCATACAGGCCGTTTTCGCCGGTGTCGACGAGCAGGCCGGCTGCGATCAACCGGTCGCGCAACGGCCGTTGCGCATCGGATATGGGGGCATCACCGTGTGCATAGTTAGGGAGGGAAGATGTGACACGTACGCTCATTTCATGCCTCTTCTATTAATAGTGACGGGCGCTGCGCAAGTAGCAGACTGGCCGTGTTCTGGTCAATCCGGTCGTTGTTAATCATTAGGGGGGCAGAGTAAAGGTCGCGCAGATGCCGGCCGATGCTATAGCGGCCGCCATTCAGGTACCCGCTGATCCCGCAGATCATCATCGCCTCGTGCGCGACCTTCAGTGCGGCCGACGAGATGCTGGTTTTCAGGCTATTCATATCCGCCATGAAGCGGAGTTGAACGGTCAGCGGCAATTCTGTTGCGCATTTGCCGTACTCGGCCGCAGGCACAGTCTGCGCTGCGGCAAGTGCCGTACTCAAGCGTGCTTTCATCGTCTGCAACTGCTCGGTCGCACGAACAAGCCGTACTCTGGCAAGCAACATGCCATCCGGCAACGCGCGCGCTTGAGCGCGACAGTACGCGTTTGCGCGCCGCAGCGCATCCGCCGCGATGCCGGTCCATACGGCAGCCCACAGCGCATGCGACACCGGCTGCATTGTACGGTTGGCGATGTCGCTGAACGGCGGGATCAGAATCTGCGCATCATCCACGTTCGCCACGAGACGAAATCCCGAGCTACAGGTACCTCGCATACCAAGCGCGTCCCAGTTGCCTTGCGGTTCTAGTGCGAGCTGGGTGCGCAACGCCACAATTAGCACCTGATCGGAGGGCGACGCGTCATCCGCACGGCGCGCAGTAATAAGAATGGCGTCAGCGTAAGCGCCATACGAGATAGTGGGCGCGTCCTTCTCGATGCGGAACCGCTGGCCGTCATGCTGTACTGCGCACATGCTGGCGCGCAGACTTCCGCTGGTAGTTGCCTCGGAGGTCGCAGATCCGAGCAGCATCTGCTCACGGACCATCCGCTCGACGAAAGCCAGCTGCCAAGGCCGTCCGGAGCAATGCGAGATCACGCACGCCGCTTGGGTCAAATGCATTGCGTAGATCATCGCAGTGGACGCGCAGCCTTGCGCGATGACTTCGCAGAGCGACGCGACGTCGGTCAGCGTTAGACCGGCGCCGCCGAAACTGGCCGGGACCAATGCGGCCAGGAGATGCTCTTTTCGCAGTGCGTCGATAGCTTCGGCCGGGAAGCGCGCATCGCGATCGACTGCGTACGCATGCTTGGCGGCTACCCGAGCGACCCGCAGTGCCGCCTCGTGCGCAAGCTGCGCGCTCATGACGTCACCTTTTGTTTCTGGAGTCGTAAGATCGCATCGGCCATCGAATTGATACTCGAGAAAAACTGTCGGCCGAGCATCTTATCCGGAATCGCGACTTCAAAGGTTTCCTCGATAGCCAGCATCAGATGGACGGTCGCTATGGATTCGAGTCCGGCGGCGTACAAGTCGGTTTCATCGTTAAGCGTGTCAGGCGATCCGCGCAAGTGAACCGATTCGCAAATAATGCGACGCAGAATTTCTTTCATTTGGATACCTTATTATGCGAAGAAAAGAGGCGGGCGAAGCGCATGGAACGGGCTACGGCTCGACAGTCGGCGTGGGCGGCATCTTCACTTGCGGCGGGTAGGGCGCCTCCGATGAGGCATCTGGCCGGCTGCAGAACCGTTCCAGCAACCACCGCTGCGCATCGCTCATGGCGGCCTCGCGCGCGGCGCGCATAAACAGCGAGTGATCGACTATTGGCAACATCGCGACCCGTACGTGCGGAAATCGCCTCAGGCCACGTAGATTCGCGCCGAACTGCAGCTTTAATTCGTCGATACCGTGATCGAACTCACCGTATAACAACCGCACTTCGGCACCTTTTTCGTGGAGAAGTTCGAGGAGTCGGCGAGCATTGTTCGGAGAGAACGACCAACCGATGGTCGCGTCCATCAAATCGGCGACGCGACGCTCCAAACGGCGTGTCGCCCGCGCCACGAGTCCACGTACCATGCCAGCGAGCGATGCCTTGTCGCTCCATACGCGCTTCCATTTGTCTTTGCTAAGCGCGGCTCGCCGCAGCGTCCGGTTCGACGCGATAGCGCTGCTGTTTCGCACCCGCTCCTCGTTTTGCCACACGAACTGCTGAAGATTCACGCCGAACGCGCCGACGATTTGCGGGTGTGCCGCGCACGCATGCAGACCAACGAAAGCACCGCTACAGATACCGAATGTAACGACTGCCGTGTATCCCTGTTCGAGCAGCCAGTTCGCGCCGGCGATGACATCGCCGCATGCCTCTTGCGAATGGAGCGACTCGGCTGTAATTGTGTATTCTTCGGGGGCGCTGTCGCCGAGACCGGCCAGATCCATTCGCAGCGACGCGATGCCTATCGCGGCGAGACGGCGGGCGAATAGCACGAAGCAGCGGCCGTCGCCGATGTTGTGGTTTGCGGCCGTGTTTGGGAACAACACCGCAGGGGCATTCTCGAGTGCGTCGCGCGGGCGGCAGTACACGCCGAAGCATGCGCCGACAGAAACCGGCTGCTCCATGAAATTGGGTCCGGCCAATGTGGGCGCGACCGGTATGGCGCGGGACGCGGACTGATTCAGTGTGCGCAGAGAAGCGGGCGAAGCGTCGATATTGCCATTTCCGTCGACGTCGCCTGCGAGCCATGCCGATACTGTCGCGAACGCACGAGCCGGAAGCTTGCTGAAGCGTGCCTCGACGAGAAAGTGATCAAGTTCATCGAACGGCGCACGCTCGACGGCCGCGCCATATGCTTCATATCGCGCGCTCAATGCGTTCCCGCTGTTGCGGTCGTTCGCCTCAAGCAAGAGCACGCGTCGCGCGGGTGCTGTCGTGTCGTTGCGCAGATCGATCCCCCCGATCCTGTCGATGTCGTCGCCATGAAGCCCGAAGCCTAACGCGCCGACCGTGCGCATGCTCTCTGGCGCCGTGCACATGCTCATATGGGCGCGCGCGTTGAGCCAGCGGTGATGATGCGCATGCAGTTCACGCAGATATTTTTTCCCGGACAGCACCGGGGCGAGCAGCACGAGTCCATCAATGCCCGACAACCGCTCGGCGGCAAGCGCGGCGAGCATCGCACCGAGCCTGAACCCGCATAGCGAGACGCGTTGTACGCCGGATACAGTGCGCAGGTATGCTAGCGCATCGGCGATGCTGCCGATCCATGCGTCGACTCGGTCCGGATCCTCCTCAACATGTAGCGAATTGCCGGTTCCCGGATAATCGAAACGCAGCGTGGGCATTTGCTGCACAGCCAGTCGTTCGGCCAATTGCAACCATGCACGATGCGTGCATAGTTCGTCGTAGCCGAAAGCATTGCACAACACGACACCGTGCTGTCCTGGTGCGGGATGCAGCCACCCAGCACAGTCACTGAAGACGACAGCTTGCATAAGAGGCCAGTTCAAAAAAACCCATGTCTGGGATGTTTAATTTCGGAGTGTGGTATTAACTCGGCTTTCCGAAAAACGGAAACCGAGAAGACGCACGCACCGATCGCAACGAATCGTGGGCATTGATAGAGCCCGATACTGCGCAAGGCCTGCGCGTCGAAACAACGAACTTAGCGCCCAACTCTTCGTGTGCCAAACCTCTCAGGCGCTCAAGGCGCTTCGGTGTTATCCCCCAAGACGGGATGGAAAAATCCACCCACCGCACAGGATGGAGCTCAGGCGCGACCGCGAACGGCCACCGGCGTATGACACATGCTCCGCTCGACGGCAAGATAGATCAGAGTCGGTAGGTAAGCTAAATAATATTCGGTGCGCAATAATTCGCGAAAAATAAAAAAATAAAATGTCGTATCTGAAAATGTTTTCGAATAGTCCCGGAAGAAAAATCGGGTCGCCGGAACCACAGTAAAAAACAGGTGTCGCTACCAATTGTCACTCTCTGTACGCGATTACCAAGCGTTGATCTCAGGAAGTTTCGCGGAGAATCTCAAAGAAATGCATCGGAAATGCTCACAACGATCGATTTGGGCGGATGGGCGGTGTAAACGGTCCTTCAGGTTGGATGATGCGGGTTAGCGTGCCCATTGTCATCAAGCGGATCACGGCCCCGATGGTAAAGGGCACTCCGAAAGCGATATTTGAGCGGACAGCGCCAGTTGCGTTCAGGCGGTTCATGCAAATTTGCGTTCATGGAATGGATAGTGGGTGGCTGTACTGTGCATTGCGGGACGCACTATGCGGCATTTCCGTGTCGACTACAAAATCGATTGTTTGGATAACACTGATCCACGTAACGGATGCATGCGAGAAATATGCGCAATGATGGTTTTGCCAAATCGGCTTTCCGACACTAGCTTCAGCAATGTCACGTTGCTGACGGGGCCAGGGGGCATCCCGCGATGCAAAGTTCCAGATCGTTTTTATCACGGCCATCGCTTTCCCATGATCGGTATCAGTTGTGCCGTGCGCTGATGCTATCGGTTTCAGTTGAGGCTGCGTGACATCGACGAGCGGTTGTTCGAACGCGGCGTTGTCGTTAGAGGGTGTTAGGCACTTTATGTCGGACCTGGTATCCTGGCGGAATGAAAAATCGCAGGCCTTACCCAACGGATGTATCGGATGAAGAGTGGTACTTCGCCGCTCCGTACCTGACCCTGATGAACAAGGACGCACCGCAGCGCCGCTACGAACTGCGCGAGATGTTCAACGCGCTGCGCTGGATCGTACGTGCCGGTGCCCCGTGGCGTTTGTTGCCCAATGATTTCCGCCATGGGAGTTGATCTACCAGCAGACGCAACGCTGGATTCAGGCGGGCTGCTTCGAGGCCATGGTGAGCGATTTGCGTTCGATCATCCGGGTCGCCCAGGACCGCCGTGGTCAACCCAGCGCGGTCATCCTCGATGGCCGTACGCTGCAGTCGACGTGCGAAAGCGGCGCACGCGCAGGCTACGACGGATACAAACGCAAGAAAGGCAGCAAGGTACATATGGCGGTGGACACGTTGGGACAACTGCTCGCGGTGCATGTGACGCCGGCCAACGAGCAGGAGCGCGCGCAGGTTGGAGAACTGGCGCGTCAGGTTCAGCAGGCCACGGGCCAGACGGTCAAGGTGGCGTTCGCGGATCAGGGATATACCGGCGAAGAGCCCGCACAGGCGGCGCTTGACGAGGGGATTGAACTTCAGGTCATCAAGTTGCCCGAGGCGAAAAAAGGCTTCGTGCTGTTGCCGCGCCGCTGGGTGGTTGAGCGCAGCTTCGGCTGGCTCAACCGCTTCCGCCGACTCGCACGAGACTACGAGCGATTGCCCGAAACTCTGGCTGGCTTGCACTTCGTCGTGTTCTCCGTGCTTATGCTCGTTCACTTTGCAACCCTTAGCAAAAGTGCCTTCTATGAGCAGTCGTTTGTCAAGCCCTTATCGAGCTAACCTCTCCACTGATGTGTAAGTCCTTCCGCTGCATCACAGAACGAACGGTTTGTATTGCCAGTCAGCCGCGATGGTCTGAAGCCGGTTCTTGCGCTCGTGAGACTTGACGTCTCACCACCTTCTATCCGCTGGCTTGATACCAGCCTCATCCTGCATGCGCGTTACGCCGTATTCAACATCGGGAACATGCCCCATCTAACGAGTCGGTTGCGTGGAGCACCCCGACACTTTTACGGGCATGTTCACTTCGGACTGTATTCGCTTGCTCCCGCGTTACAGATTTATCGTTCGCGCTACTGATCTACGGTGCTTCAATCATGCTCCTTCGGGAACTACGCCGTCCTTTAAGTACCGCCATAGTGCAATCGCGAGACGTCGTGCGACCGCGACGATTGCTATCCGTCGCGCGCGACGATTGGGACCCGTGCCTGCTGTTCGCTGCGAGAACCAATGCGTCAGGACGCTGTCTGGCTGGTAACGGATCCACGACCATGCCATCTCGATCAGTAGTGCCCGCACTCGCCGATTGCGTTGCTTGCTGATGCCCTGGTCGGCCTGGCTCTCACCACTGGCGTACGGCTGCGGCGCGAGGCCCACGCAAGCGCCGACCTGGCGACGGTTGCTAAACTGCCGCCAGAACAGCTCCAGTGCCAGCCGCGAGCCACCAACGGCCCCCAATGCCGCTCAGGCGTGTGAGGCGATCGATTCGCTCGCGCGCGGACTCGGGGAGACTCTCGAGCCGCTCCTTCTCCAGTGTCGCCAGTTGCTGCTCGACGAGCGCCAGTCGTTCGCATTCGCGCAGCAGCCGTTGCTGCAGTTCCAGTGGCAGTGGCAGTGGCGTACCGTCGTGGCACCGTACGTCACCGCGTGCCAGACGTGCGGCGAACTTCCGGCTGTCGACTTCACCCCAGCAACCGAGCGTGACCAGTAGCTTGCGCATGCGATCCCGGTGTTGCAGGACTTCCTTCATGCACGGCTGGCCGATCGCGGCGGCCATCATGCAGCGAAACTTTCCACTTCGCCATTGCGAGCTCAAGCGACACCGCCAGTACAATTTCCTCGGCGCACGGTGTGGAGACCTATTGCATGATGCTCTCCTTTGAGCAAGCGTTGACAAGCTGATTTTACGGATCAGCTCGCCGGCCTTCCTGCTGCATAGGATCTAACACCCTCTAGTCACGAGACAATTCGAAGCTGGGGCGAATCGAGTGCCAAGGCCTTGCGGGGTTCTGTCGCGATAAGGAAGACAGCCGAGCATGTTCCAACAAATATTGGATTGCTTACAGTATCAGCGAATGGAAGGAGCGGCTGCCGTTCGGTCATCGCCGTCGTTTTTCATTTCCCCTTGCGAATCATATGCATCACCTCGATACCAGAGAGAATTATGCGTGCACACCGAAAATCCTTGAAGCAACATCATCGATCTGATGATACGTTCGATCGGTCGATGGTCCTGCTCCACGACGTTGTTCCGGTGTTTGTTCTTCCGGCTTCTGATGGGGGTTTTCCGTTCTGCATTGATGGCTTCAAGTGCGGCCAGCTTCGCGCCGTTCTTATCTACGGTGAACGTCTCGGGGCTCGCCGTTCCGGTCAATGGCCTTCTGAAAGTAACGGCGCGCCGCAGCTTTGTCACGACGAGCGCGCAGAAGAAAATCAACTGTGTTGTTTTGCTTGTCGACGGCGCGATACAGATATTTCCATTGTCCTTTGACCTTGACAGAGGTTCGTCCATCCTCCAGCTCCTGCCCACCGGTCGCTTGTGCTGACGAAGCGCCTTCTCAAAGAGCGGCACCCAGCGTCACCAAAAGCGGCGATCCTCGTGCGCTACTGCACATGTCTCTCGTCACTGCCCCTCGCAGAGAAAAGAGCCTTCGTCGAGCCCTTCTGCCGGCTGCAGGGCATCGTGTTTCAGGAGGACACATGCATGACGCTTCGTGAGGCACGATGAGCGGATTTTTGGGCATTGCCAAATCGGTTGCGTGGATCCCTGCCGTTCTTTAGCGTTGCTCCGCGAGCACCGCTTATAACGCTGCTATCCGCTTATGCACGTTCCCGGAAAACAACCAGAGAGACCTTGTCGACGACTTGAACGCCCCAGAGGCGCGGCCGGGCACCCTTCCAGTTCGCGACTTGATGCCGCGATGGCGTTCTCGGTCCTGTCGTTCAAGTATTTTATTGCGGCCGACCGTTTCAGACTGCTCTACGTGTCGCGCCTGCGCCGGCAGATTCCTTCTGGTTCCAGTGCGACGATTTCTAGTGAACTATAGGAGAACACAATGGATCGTATCAGCGGGCATACCTTTTTCAAGCGGTTTTTGCAGCGAGACAGCACTGTTATCGATCTAGGCGCGAACAGCGGTACGTTTTCCCGGCTGATGTCGGAGAAATGCGAATGCATCTGTTACGAGGTCGAGCCGAATCCCGACCGTTTTGCGCGGCTCGGCGGCATGGCGCGCGTGAAGCCTTCCAATCTCGCGATTGCCGATCGCGCAGGGACGATGAGCTTCTTCGTGGCGGCGAATCGGGAGGCATCATCGTTCGTTCGCACCAGCGAGAACAATCACGAGATCCAGGTGGCCGCTGTGCGGCTCGACGTGTTCACGCAGCAGTAGGGAATCCCGCAAATCGATTTGGTGAAGGTCGACATCCAAGGCGCCGAGGTGCCGCTGCTTGATTGACTGCCGGACGCGTTTCTCCCTAACATTGGCCAGATCGCGATCGAATTCCATGATTTTTGCGGCCTGTGGAGAAGAGGGGTCGTCCGGTTTGAGCAGCGGCTTGAATCGCAGCGATTCCGGTTGATCAATTTCTCGAAGGAATCGCACGGGCACGAAGATCATCTGTTCCTCAACCGGAGGAGGTGTCCGCTCGGCTACGTCGAGTATGCGATCACGAAGTATGTGACGAAGTACCTGTTGGGCGTGGGCCGCATCATCGACCGCTGGAGGCGCGGTGGCAGTAATCAGTGATTTGCACAGCTTTGATGTGATGGACGACTTCCGCAGTTCGGGGCCCGGCATATTCCAAAGTGGAGAATTGTCAAAGCGAGATCCGAATGTCGGGGTGCGGGCCATTTACCAAATGTCGGGGGTGAGGTTGGTTTTGTTAGGCTGGGGTAGGTGGTGAGGGCGGTTTTGGCTCGCTTATTTCTCTCTCTGAGGGAGGTTTTTAGCACCGAGCCTGCCCGCGCTCCGGTGTGTCCCCGTCAACACTGCGTTCACGTCATCCTGCGTGAATTCCCGTGCTTCCTGGTGCCCGGCAGCCGATTCCTTGGCGTGTGCCGCAGTACCCTGATTGGTGCGTGACGGCGAGCTCGGCGCCCGTCGGTCATCGCGTTGCGCCTGCACGGCCTGGGACATGCCGTGCGCCCGGATTTCAATGCGTCCGGCCGGAGCGCGCTGGCAGGAACTAGACACGCTCGGCTCGGCACGGGGCGAGGGACGTTGTCCGTCGGACACCCCCCACCTTCCTGGCGGCCGTCGATGAAATGGTCAAGGACGCCATCAAGGTGTTCAACAGCACCGGACACAAGACGGTTGAAGGGGCGCTTTTTTGTCATCCGCTGAAGCGGCTGGATGATTTGCCCGCAGGTTTTTTAACGCATCAAAAGCAAGAGCTTGACGTGGGCGTCGTCGGGGATGACGCGATCTCGCGCGCCGCCGACTAGCAGGTTGCTGAAGTACCGCTGAAACACGTCATCGCGCAGAGTTCGTGAAGCGTTGATAGATGAACCACCACTTGCCCACTGGAGATCATGGGCGGCGCCGACACGTTCACCGAGAGTTTGTTT
>NZ_JBFPKN010000057.1:0-11706 GCF_040948805.1 Paraburkholderia sp. BR13439
GAGCCGCTCCCAATTGATCAGCTCGGCCAGCCGTACCAGTGGATGCTTGAGATTGATCTGTTCGCGCAGTGGATGCCGGAACAAATCCTTCTCCGTTACAGGCGCCTTCGGACCCATCTAAACCTCGTCAGAATTTGCAGGCTACCCGCTGTAATACCGCCCGGTGTGAGCTTGCCCCTGAAAAACGTATCCCTTGCTGAGGTTTAAACTGCAGCAAGGAGAAACGAAGATGAGCCAATTGAAGCGTGCGCGGTACACCCTGGAATTCAAGCTGGAGGCGGTGCGGCTGGTGAAGGCCGGCCAGAGCCTGGCAGCGGTGTCGGCGATTCTGGGGGTGTCGAGCCAGACGATCTCGAACTGGGTGCAGGCGGACCGAAAAGGAACGCTGGTCGGCCCGGGTACGAAGCCGGTAACCGAGGAGCAGATGGAGCTGGCTCGACTGCGTGCGGAGAATGCGCGACTGAAGATGGAGCGCGACATTCTAAAAAAGGCGGCAGCGTACTTTGCGAAAGAATCGCCGTGAAGTACGCCTTTATCGAACGGGAGCACAAGCGCTGGCCGGCGTCGGAGGCGGCAGAGACGGGAATTCGGACAGTAGAACAAGGAGAACGCTTATTCGTTGGATGTGCGCCCTACCCCAACCCACTAAACGGAAGTTTGCAGAGGTTCTGAGGTGATGGACGATCCTCCGTTACGCGGCGGAAAGTTCATGCTAATGTGGACAAGTCGAGATGCCCCGCGCAGTCTAGTCGGCATGGAAATGTACTTTAGTATGGAAAGTCGGACGCGTATCAGATACCGAAACTTCTTAATAGTCTCTCACGATGGAACATTCGGTATGTCATATGTCACCGCTCTCACATCATTTGAATGCCAATCGAAACCGCCGCGCAGTAGAAGACGATCACTTAGCAGCGTCGGAGCGCAAGGGACCATCTTCAGGGCGCGCTGCAAACATGGACCATCTCCATCAGACCGACTGGTCGGCACACGACGAGGCCCTTTCTTCTCTTCCCTTGCTATGGAGCCTTTCCGACGACGGTTCCTAGGCGTCGGTCTTCACGTGCTGTCGCATGACGTCAGACATGCTGTCCTCCATTGACGTGCAACTCTGCTCCGTTGATGTACGATGAGGCCTCAGTACAGAGGAAGTAGATTACTCGTGCGACCTCGGCCGGATCCCCGAGACGACGCATAGGAATTCCGTGATCCACGATCTCCTCTGTGCCGGGCGACAGGATTGAGGTATCAATTTCTCCCGGAGCAATAGCGTTGACGCGTACACCCTTCGGGCCAAACTCGTGCGCCATTTCCCGCGTTAGAGCTGCGAGCGCAGCCTTTGAGGCTGCGTACGCAGTACCTGCGAAAGGATGAACCTTCACCCCGGCGATCGATGTTACGTTGGCAATGGCCCCGTTTCCTCGGACCAACTCTGGGAACAACGATCGCGCCAGTAATGCGTTGGATACCAAATTCACGTTAAGAACAGTCATCCAAGTCCGAAGATCGCTCTTGAGAACTCCGAGGCGCGATCTGTCCTCGCCTTTAGAAGAGACGCCAGCATTGTTGACGAGCGCGTGTAACTGTCCATTAGGTAGCCGTCGCCTGACTTCCAAAGCGATTCGGTCGATACTATCTAGGTCCGCGAGGTCTGCCTGTATGTGCGCTTCGCGCGCAGCAGGCCACTTGCAACTGTCCGAGAACGGCCGCCGGGAGACAGTGAACACCTCCCAGTTGTTCTCCTGAAAAAGCTTAACTGTGGCATGACCGATACCGCGGCTGGCGCCGGTCAGCAGCATATAACGAGTAACTTGGCCCATCTGTGCATGTCCAATTGGATAGATCGTTGCGGCGTGCAGTTGAGCGACTGCCGCCCTGCATGGGTGAGGTGTACCTACTCGCAAGCAGGCGTGCCAAACGCACTTCATGCTTGCGAGTGTCTCGCCGACTCCCTAGCCGCTCGTTGTCTTCAATCAAATGTGCCGCGGATATGCTCAGCAACATTCAAAAGTTCCGGCAGTGCAGCAATTGACCAGTTTCCACGATACGTCACCGCGGACACGCGACATGGTTAATTGGTGTTGCGAAAACGGAGACGAGCAGTGAGTAAGAAAGCAATTGCGATTGGCGGGCAATGCGCGGCTTGGACAGCAGCCGCCTCCGTTTGCCGCGGATCCGCGGTATCGCTTCGACGAACACTGGCATCAAGCGTCCGAGGTCGGTCGCATTTTGTGATGCATAGCAGATTTCCTTATGGCGAGGTGCCGCGCCACATTCGAGCAATTTGCACGTCATGAGAAAGAGACGCCCAGTCCCCGTTCCCAACGATTTCCGCCGTCGCTTTGTCGCGCTCCCGACATCCGCCCGTCTTAGATGTAACAAAATGGCCATTGCCACCTTGCGATGGACGCCAGGCCGATAGTGAAAATACATTGAAGCAGCGTAAAACTACCGCAGATCAATCGGCAATATCTAAGAATGTTTCTATAACGCCCAATTGCCTTTTTTGCGAGAAATCCATTTAGAGCCAAATCGCTACCAAAAGGACCGAATCGACCGATCCGATCCAACAGTACTTCGCCCTTCCCAAGCGTCAGACGAACCCCGCACATCATCGCGTCACACTCAAAAAACGCCTCGCGACAGGGCATGGGAATTCTTTTTGCACGGTCGAAACAGTTAGCTTGTAAAGATAACTACTTTTTGGGGGACACAGCCCAGCCTACAGCGGCCAACATGACAATGCCGTTGATGTCGCTCAGACTCAAGGAGTTAGAGCGCAAGGGGGAATCCGGTCGAAGCCGCGGTGCCCAAGGCACCTTCGCTTCAGATCCACTGCCTCGGCTCGAATTCCAGCGAAAGGTGCCGCTGCTCAACCCGACGACTGATTTGATTTCTTTTCATATCGACGGCCCACAATCATTCTGGCGAAAACTTCCCGAATATGGCCCATCGCGTATCATTGATTGCACGTTTGCGTCGACATGCTACACCCCGCGACATAGTTGCCGCCGGAACGGCGAACGCGAAGTCATGTAGCGCGTTCACCATCGGCACGAACTCACCCGTTCTTTCGACAGAGTCCGTGGCTGACCGCGCGGATGCAAGTCTCAGTAGCCGCTCAATTTCGGTGACTGGTTCCGGGTATCACCTTTATAAGGACATTAAAGGGAACGATATTTTTTAGCCCAGTGCTGATAAATTCTGTCCAACATCACGGGCAGCGACTCGTATCGAAGGTTGCGTGAGCTGATTGTCTTAGCGCAAGCATATCTCCAATGGAACTACACTGCACTCGGGCCCCCATCTCCGGGCGACTATGCGCGCCGTGGGTGTTGATGCGAATCAAATAACGCCGAAGCGATGTCGTTCGCCGCAGTGTCGCAGTGATCAGTTGAGCGGTAATGACGGTTAGACATCCGTGGACGGCATCCAAGCTCACCGGCCTTCGAGATTGAACACCAACTGGTGTTTGTACTTGACGCCTTTGGTAGCCGGCAGTTAAATAACTTTGTAGAGTTGAACGATGCCACACAGGGAAGCGATTGAGCTGATTGCATACATGGGCACTGTTTCATGGAAGTCGCGAAAGGAGTTGGAAATGAACAAGGAACTGAAAACAGAACCACCGCGTCCAATCTCGCCAGCCGAGATTGCGTCCGATTGGACCGAATGGGGCCGCAGACTTTTGACTCAGAACCAATTGCCGTTTTCCGGTGACGTTTCACAGTGGATAACTGCATGGGGCGAAGCGGTGGGTCAAATCGGACTATTCAATCTGAACATTACGGGCGCGAGAGATCCTGAAAAGGAACGAGCTATTATAAGGCGATACTCATACGGCCATCAGCTCGGAGAAATACTTGCTGTCTTGACACCCATGGCCGATGAATTCTATTCCACTGATCCTCATAAAAGAAGCGCTCTTTCCCCTGCCAGTCGCGATGACTACGAAAGCTTCGTCTCCATGAGAGACGGAATTCAAGAGCTCAAAAATAATAGTCCCTCAACCGTCCAGCAAATTGTAGAGGCGATCAAACGCATGAAAGAAAAGTCACCATTAACTTATCGACGCACAGTCGATGAACTAGTCGACGAACTAAAGAGACTCTAGCAGGGACATGAAAGCACGTCCGTCCGCCAACTCTCCACGAAATCGAATTACTGACTGAATGTCGTTTTGGGGCGCTGGGACTATTGTTCGCCTCACTACTGCGAATGCCAGAAATAAGAACCCTTGGGGCCGGAGATGAATCCGTGCGCGCTCCTTCTGTCGCCCCGCCATCTTTGTGTGAGCGCTGTAATGAGAAGACTGACGTGAGCAATTTTCTGGGTTGCCGAACCGCCCTTAACGCGAGGCAGTGCAATCAGAACAATAGGAAAGTCTAACTCAGTCCGCCTTTCCAAAGCCGCAATGGTACTCGCAATGGCCCTGCTTACCTCGGTCGTGGCCATCGACAACATTACCGATTACGCCACAACTTCGCTTTCGTACGTCATGTGTTTTTAATGGATACGACTTTTCCGGAAAACGGAACCCTCTATCGGTCAATCCGCCGGACGCAGGTCCATCATGCAGGCTATATGACCATGATTGCGATGCAGATACGGACGGCTGCCCTGCGCTGGTTGGGCGGGCTAAAGTTGATGCGTGCACGCCATGATGGCGATGCAACGTTCCTATCGGCCAGAGGGTGGGCCATTTCGGGACTTACGCTGGGTTTCCTGACGTGGCAAGTGATTTTCATGATGATCGGTGGCGAATGGTTTGGTATGTGGATGTCAAGCAATGGAACGGCCTCCAAACCGCTTTTTTGCTTTTTCGTGACATTCCTCCTCGTACTCATCTACTTGGTGATGGCGGACGACGAGAACGGTCGACCCGCTACACCGCACCGAAGATCCTCGGAGCCAGGCCTAAATGCAGCCGCTGTTGACCAACCTTCTAGGCCAGTACGCGCAGCGAACAGGCGGCGGGACGACGGCAGTGGGGCCGGCAATGATACGCAAGCCAAGCATGTGATGGCGCGCACCGTATACGGGTTGCTTCCGGAGCACCGCCCCTAGCATCGGGCCGTGAACGGGACGATAAGTTTCTCCTTGGCGTACCAGCACCCCTGATGCTCTAGCTTGTTCTTGCACTGAGCGAATCACACATCCAGATTCGCCCCTAGAGCGTGTTAGGAACTTTGAAGTACTGACACGGCGTGGACAAGCATGAGCATTGCGAAGACGACGAAATGAAGCCCAGCGAGAGTTTCGGGGAGCCGTTCATAGTCACGTGCGAGACGCCGGAAACGGTTGAGCCAGCCAAAGCTGCGCTCGACCACCCACCGGCGGGGGAGCAGAACGAAACCCTTTTTCGTTTCTTCGAGTTTGATCACCTGAAGGTCAATGCCCTCGTCGAATGCAGCCTGCGCTGGCTCCTTGCCCGTGTATCCCTGATCGGCAAATGCCACCTTGACCGTTCGTCCCGTTACCTGCTGGACCTGCCGCGCAAGCTCCGCTACCTGTGCGCGCTCCTGTTCATTGGCGGGGGTCACGTGCACCGCCAGCAACTGTCCCAACGTGTCTACTGCAATATGTACCTTGCTACCGCGCTTGCGCTTATAACCGTCATAACCCGCACGCGGGCCGCTCTCGCAGGTCGACTGTATCGTGCGGCCATCGAGGATGACCGCGCTGGGCTGTCCCCGACGGCCCTGTGCCACGCCTATCACCGAGCGCAGGTCACTCACCATGCTCTCAAAGCAGCCAGCCTGCAACCAGCGTTGAGTCTGCTGATACACCAACTCCCACGGCGGGAAATCATTGGGCAGCATCCTCCACGGCGCGCCGGCACGAGCCATCCAGCGCAATGCATCAAACATGTCGCGCAGTTCGTATTTGCGCTGGGGCGCGTCAACGTCCATCAGCGTCAGATACGGCGCCGCGAAACTCCATTCCTCATCCGACACATCAGTCGGATACCCTTTGCGGTCCGTTGTTTTCATCCCGCCAGGATACCAGGTCTCAATCGAAGTTCCTAACACGCTCTAGGCGAAACTGCAAGCGATCAACCAAATAGGCGAATAGGTGTACGGATCGCATGGCAGAGGAACATATTCCTGATGCGATTCTGTTGCGTGGAGCAGAATCGGCGTTTCGCGGGCAGCCAGGTCGCATGGAAGTGGGTGCGGGGCTAGTGCATGTCCGGCGCCGGAAAGCAAAGCCCGCAGGCAACTGACTAACGCGACATCATCAGCATCTCGACATTCCGCATCACCCAGACCGTGCCGAGGATCAGGAACGCAGCGGCTAGTATGGTGTAGCAGAGTGAAAGCACGTTCCATCCCTGCCCAGGCGAGAGGGTCAGATGTAGGAAGCACACAAGGTGCACAACGACTTGCAAAAAGCCGAGTACGGCGATCGCGATCATGGCCGTAGTTGCATCGATGGCATCGTACAGCCCGACACCGAATGCGCCGGCCGTAAGTAATACCGACAAAAAGAAGCCCGCGAGGTACCTAGTGAGGCTGCCATGCAACCCCGCGTGAGTCTGTGCATAATCCATTAGAGCATGCTCCCCAGATAGACGAAAGAAAACACGAAGATCCATACTACGTCGAGGAAGTGCCAGAATAGGCTCAGGCACGTTAGCCGCCGGACCTCCTGCTCACCAAGCTGAGGCACCCGCAGCACTTGGATCATCAGTACGAGCATCCACAGCAGGCCGAAGAAAACGTGAATTCCGTGCGCAGTGACGAGCGTAAAGAAGGCTGAGAGAAACGCGCTGCGCTGCGGACCCGCGCCTTCCGCGATCAGCTGCGAGAACTCGCAAAGTTCGAGCGCGAGGAACGACGCGCCAAGAATGAATGTGATCACGAGCCAACCGAGCACGACACCGCTCCTTGCCCGCGGCACACCCAACATCGCGAAACCATAGGTGATGCTAGAAAGCAACAGCACAGAGGTTCCCAGCGCCACGCCCGATAGATCGAAGAGATCGTGACCCGTAGGGCCACCGGCGAACTGGTGCCTCAGCACGCTGAACGTAGCAAAGAGCGCCGCGAACAGCATACAGTCGGTCATCAGATACACCCAGAAGCCGAACACCGAGTGCGATTGTGGATGATCTTGATAATCGACTTCTGAAAAATCTACGCCAACGGTTTTCTGTAACATCAGTAAGCCTCCTCGGCGACTGGACCGTTAATGTCCATCGGGACTCTGGTGCCAAACCGCCGTTCTTCGATCTCACGGACCATCGCCGCGGGAATGTAATATCCGTCGTTCTTGTCGAAGCTCTTTATGATGATCGTGAGGACGATCCCGATGAAACCTAGCAAAGCGAGCCACGCGATGTGCCATACGGCCGCGAAACCCAGCACCAAGCTGCACATCCCTGTGAAAAAACCCGCCGACGTATTGGATGGCATATGGATGTTCACGTACTTTGACGCCAGCCCAAGGCCGCGGCCCGCTTCTTTCATGTACGCGAAGGCGTCAATGTCCTCCACTTGCGGAATGAGAGCGAAGTTGTAGACCGCCGGCGGTGACGAAGTTGCCCATTCGAGCGTGCGCCCATCCCATGGATCGCCTGTCATATCCTTGCACTCGGCCTCGTTGCGGTTCACGAATGCCATCACCCACAGCAGAACCTGTAACAGGATCCCCACCGCGATGATCGCTGCGCCGAGCGCCGCAACGATGAAGTATGGTTGCCATTCAGCCACATCATAGTGATTTGTGCGGCGCGTCGCGCCCATGAAGCCGAGCACATAAACAGGTACGAAGGCCACATAAAAACCGACGAACCAGCACCAGAACGACGCCTTCCCGAGCTTGTCATCGGGCTTGACACCGAACACCTTCGGAAACCAGTACTGCAGGCCAGCTAAATAGCCAAACACCACACCGCCAATGATGGCGTTATGAAAATGAGCGACCAAGAAAAGCGAATTGTGCAGCACAAAGTCCGCGCCCGGGATCGCCATCATCACGCCGGTCATGCCACCGATAGAGAACGTCACCACGAAACCGATAGTCCAGAACACGGGCGCGGCGAATTGAACGCGCCCGCGATACATCGTGAATAGCCAATTGAAGATCTTGACGCCGGTTGGAATCGCGATAATCATTGTGGCGATGCCGAAAAATGCGTTGACGTCGGCGCCTGAGCCCATGGTAAAGAAGTGGTGCGCCCAAACAAGAAACGAAAGTAGCATGATCGCGCACGATGCGTAGACCATCGTCCTGTAACCGAATAGCGGCTTCTTGCAGAAGGTAGCCATCACTTCCGAATAGATGCCGAAAGCGGGCAGCACCAGAATATACACTTCGGGGTGGCCCCACGCCCAAATCAGGTTCAAGTACAGCATGGCGTTGCCACCAAGTTCGTTCGTGAAGAAGTGCGTGCCAATATAACGATCGAGGCCGAGCAGCGCTACCGCGACCGTGAGAATGGGAAACGTCGCCATGATGAGGACATTCGAGCAGAGCGCCGTCCATGTGAACACGGGCATCTTCATGAGCGACATCCCCGGCGCGCGCATCTTGATGATTGTGACAAAGAAGTTCACGCCCGACATCAAGGTGCCGACACCCGAGAGCTGGATCGCCCATATATAGTAGTCCACTCCAACGCCAGGACTAAATTTCAGCTCGGAAAGCGGCGGATACGCGAGCCAGCCGACCTTCGCGAATTCGCCAGCTACGAGGGACAGATTGATCAACACCGCGCTGACTGCGGTCAACCAGAATGAAAGCGAGTTCAGGAACGGAAACGCCACGTCGCGCGCGCCGATCTGCAATGGCACGACGAGATTGAAGAAGCCTACCATGAGCGCCATCGCCATGAAGAAGATCATGATGACGCCATGCGCCGTGAAGATCTGGTCGAAGTGATCCGGCGGCAGATAGCCTGGCGAATTGAACGCGACGGCCTGTTGAAGGCGCATCATTACGGCGTCGGCAAAGCCGCGCACCAACATGAGCACGGCCACGATCATGTACATGACGCCGATGCGCTTGTGGTCCACGCTCGTGAGCCACTCGACCCAGAGGTACTTCCACTTACCTTGTAAGGTGACCAGCCAGAACACGCCGAGGACAACAAGCGCCATGAACACCGACGCCCCCATGATGATGGGCTGATCGAACGGCATCGCGTCTAATGTGAGTTTTCCGAACATGGCTGTTTACCCTTTGGTTACGCACGATGAGACAGTGAAATCCGCGACGTTGCCGTTGTTGTATTTGCCGACGATTTTGTCGAAAAGCCTCCGGTCGACCTTCGAAAAGTACTGCACGGGCGCGTTTGCCTGCGGCTGCGTGACCGTTGCGTACCGATCCATCGTAAGCTGGGTCGATGAAGCTTTTACCGTCTCCACCCACGCATCGAAGCCCTGCTGGCTCGTAGCCACCGTACGGAACTTCATGTCGGAGAAGCCTTTGCCGCTGTAATTCGACGAGAAGCCCGTGAAGTCGCCCGCTTCGTCGGCGATCAGGTGTAACCGGGTTTGCATGCCGGCCATCGCGTAGACTTGAGTGCCAAGTTGCGGGATGAAGAATGAGTTCATCACCGAGTCCGACGTGATGCGAAAATTGACCGGCGTGCTCACAGGCACCGCCAATTCGTTCAGTGTAGCGATGCCGAGGTCAGGATAGATAAAGAGCCATTTCCAGTCGACCGCGACGACTTCGACGTTGATGGGCTTCACGTCTGATTCCAGGGGTTTATAAGGGTCGAGCTCATGCGTGGTACGCCACGTAAGGATGGCGAGGAACAGAATGATGGCAGCGGGTATGGCCCAGACCACCACTTCAATCGCCGTTGAGTGAACCCAGGTCGGGACGTAGCGTGCGCTGCGGTTCGACGCGCGGTAGCGCCACGCGAAGGTAAGCGTGAGGATAATAACGGGCACTACGATCAGCAGCATGGCCCATGTGGCCGAGGCGAGGAGTGATCTCTCCGCCGTGCCTACGCTACCCTTGGGACTCAGGACGAGAAACTTGGGGCTGCACCCAGCAAGGGAAACGAACAGCCAACCACCGATGGGGATTAACCACTCCTTAAAAGCTTTCCTGTCTGTCATGCCCATCTTCTCCCAAGTTAACCACTGTACTAGGAGCGAAGCCAGCCGTTCACTGAACCGTCTGTCGCTTGAGATTCGCAACGTCTAGAACTTCACCCCGACGCCAATACCAATGACCAGCGGATCGACATGCAAGGCGCCAATTGTCGAGCCGCTAAGCGATGCGTCAGTCTTCATCCATATCTTCTTGATGTCGGCGTTAACGAATAGACTCTTTGATGCCTGCACGTCAATCCCGACCTGCAGCGCAGGACCAAAGCTGTGATTCTTTATAGAGACGGGTACACCTCCCGCGTGCAATCCGTTGTTATAGAAGAGCGTGTAGTTGAGTCCGGCACCAACGTACGGTCGAACGCGTCCCGCATGATTAAAATGATATTGCAATAACAATGTCGGTGGCAGCACGTTAACGCCACCAAGGTCGCCGAGATTCGACGTCAGGTGATGACGTGAGGTACCAAGAATCAACTCCACGCCGATGCTGTCCCGTACCATATAAGTGAAATCGACCTCTGGCACCAGCGCGTTGCTTACGCCGACATCGAGCGCGGAAAGCGTGTCAGTGCTGCGAACTTGCGGTTCAATGCTTATCGCGCGGAGGCGTACCAACCAATCACCTGCGTAGTTTCCGACGACTGCACTGTCGGCGGCGTTAGCTGCGTGCGGTCCAAATGGTGGCATAAGGAGTAGTGCAGCAGCCACATTACGGAGTTGCTTTATCATTGTCATTACCTTTAGCCATTAACCTTCTGCAGTGTGTCCGAATTCGTGGCCGATAGCGTTGATCGCAATCAACTGATGTTTTACGCAGTGCTTGTGTGCGTTACCGCGTCGCAGGCCATATAAATTCTTGCACTTGTCCGTCCGCGCTCCGAATTGCGCAATGCGTCCCGAAATGCTTTGCAGCCGTTCGTGAGATTGCGATATGCCGTGTGGCTCTCCGTAGCACTAAGAAGCCTTAACAAAATGATTGCTTTGATCTGTTAACTTCCAACGATTGCTGTTAACCTCGTCATTGTTTCGGTGACGAGGAGGCCATGGCCAAACTACTCGATGATGCGTTGTGGGCACTCATTGAACCCTTGCTGCCCCCACCCAAACCTCGCCGCTCACGGGATCCCGGACGCAAACCACTGGATGACCGGGCCATGCTTACCGGCATCCTGTTCATCTTGCAGACGGGCCTGCGCTGGGACCTGCTGCCACGCGAGATGGGCTGCGGCAGAGGCATGAGTTGCTGGCGCCGTCTACGAGACTCGCAGGCTGCCGGCGTCTGGGACCGGCTACACGAAGTGCTGCTCGCGAAGCTACGCGAGTCCGACCGGATTGACTGGTCCCGTGTCGTCGTCGACTCCTCCTCGATCCGCGCGGTGGGCGCAGGTCAAAAACGGGACCGAATCCCACCGATCGCGCGCGACCTGGTTCAAAGCATCACCTCGTTACCGAAGCGCAGGGCATCCCGCTCGCGGTAATCCTCACCGGCGCCAACCGTCACGATGTCAACCAGCTTCACGCGCTGGTTGATGCGATCCCACCCATTGCCGGCAAGCGCGGCCGGCCGCTTTCGAAGCCCCGCATCGTTCAGGGCGATCGGGGCTACGATCACGACAAATACCGCCGTCCGCTGCAC
>NZ_JBFPKN010000058.1:0-11648 GCF_040948805.1 Paraburkholderia sp. BR13439
TCGTCATTCGTCGCTTGGCTTCGTATCGCCAGTTCAGTTTCTGCAAGACTGGATCAAGGCTCAGCAGACCAAGGATGTCGCTGCGTAACTCGGGACCTGTGGAAGGCGAAAAACCGAGGGAAGCTCACTGAACCTGGCGGGCAAGCTCGGCAACCTGCGCTCGCTCCTGCTCGTTGGCCGGCGTAATGTGCACAGCCAGCAGATTGCCCAGCGTATCGACCGCCATGTGTACCTTGCTGCCACGCTTGCGCTTATAGCCATCGTAGCCCGCACGCGGGCCGCTTTCGCACGTGGACTGCAACGTGCGTCCATCCAGGATAACCGCGCTGGGTTGCCCCCGGCGCTCCTGGGCGATACGCAGCACCGAACGCAAATCGCTAACCATCGCCTCGAAACAACCCGCGTTCAGCCACCGTTGTGTTTGCTGATAGACCAGTTCCCACGGCGGGAAGTTGGTCAGCAGCATACGCCACGAGGCACCGGCTCGCGCCATCCAGCGCAGCGCGTTGAACATTTCGCGAATTTCGTATCGGCGTTGCGGTGCCTCTTCGTTCATCAAGGTCAAGTAAGGAGCGGCGAAGCTCCATTCTTCGTCCGTCAAATCAGTCGGGTATGGCTTGCGTGGTGTCATCACACCACGATACCAGGTCCAACTGAAAGTTCATAACACCCTCTAGGCCGTGGATAAAATTGAAACAATGTAGCCAATAACGGTTAGCCATTCGCAAAACAGATAGGCTTGGCCGCGCATCGTCAGCGACGACGCGCCTCCGGTGCACCACGCGTCAGTGTGGTATCTACCATGTGAGACGTCCGGTTTCGGTGCGCGTTAAGCTGCGCGATTTTTGGCGAGCATCAACTTGGTCGGCAGGCCCAGCAGAGGTTATCCTGTCCGCCCTTGCAGCGTGACGACTGATCAATATGGCTTGTCGTCGCGTTGCGAGTGGCATTGGGTTTCTCACGCTTTCCCGGAACCGATGAGACGATGAACCGGTGCGCGTGGCGATTGGTGTGAGCGCCGATGTAAATCTATCGTCCCCTCCCTTTTTGCAACGCTGATTCTTGACGTATCCGGCGTAAACGTTCGGGGGCGCATTTCGCCTCATCCTGCATTGAACGTCGTTTGGTGCATCGCCAGTGCCCAGGCGGTGCGCGCCAGCTTGTTGGCCAGCGCACAGGCCACCACGTTGGAATGTCGACGCATGAGCATCGAGCGCACCCAGGCGGCCAGCCGTCCGGTCTGTCGGTCCAGGCGCTGCATGTAGGCTCGGGCACACTGCACCAACAAGCGCCTGAGATTTTTGTCCCCGCGCTTGCTGCTGTCTAGTAGATTGGATCGACCGCCTGTGCTGTACTGCCGCGGTACGAGGCCAACGGCCGCGGAAAAATCGCGACTGCATCCTTATTGCTGGCCATCGCCCGTCTCCGCTGCAAGTACACTTGTGGTAATTGGGCCCACGCCCGGTATGCTCAGCAGACGCTGGCCGAGATCACCGTCGGCTAGTTGCAGCCGGATCTCCTTCTCAATCTCGTCGACCTGCCCGCCGAGGTATTTGAAGTAGGCGTGTAGACCTTGCAGCGTGCTGACCACATAGGGCGGCAACATATGTTCGGCAAGCATGGCCCGCACGCGCCAAATAACTGCCAGGCCAGTCGGTAGCCCGATGCCGAACTCGAGCAGAAAGCCATGCATCTCGTTCACGGTCTTGGTACGGTCGCGTACAAGAGATTCTCGCACCCGATGCAGTACCGACAGCGTCTGTTGGGATTCCGTCTTCGGCGTCACGAGGCGCATCGACGAACGCGAAGCTGCCTCACAGATCGGCTCGGCATCCGCAAAGTCGTTTTTGTTACTCTTGACGAAAGGCTTCACAACTGCGGCGAGATCAGCTTAACCTGATGGCTAATATCAGCCCGCTTGCGAGCGACGTAGTGCGCGCCGGCACAGGATTCCATGACCACTATGCACGCGTGAAGTGTCGCGAAGAATTCGTGCAACTGTTTGCGGCTCGCCGCACTGGATTCCGGCGACGGTGCTGCTTGGAGAACTGCGCGATGCCGGTTATGAAGGCGGCATCAGCCAACTGAAGGCATTTCTAGCGCCGCATAAGCACGCCGAAGCGGAGCCGGTGGTTCGCTTCGAGACGGCGCCGAGCAAGCAGATGCACGCCGACTTTGCGGTCATTCGCAGGGCCGCGTGCCACTGCCGGCGTTGGTGGCGACGCGTGGCTACAGCCGTCCGAGCTTCGTGCGCTTCACCGCCGGCGAGGATGCGACGACCCTGTGCGAGTGCCTGCACGAAGCGTTTTTCCACTTTGGTGGAACGCCCGAGCAAGTGCTGTTTGATAACGCGAAGTCAGTAATTGTCGAATGCGATCCCTTCGGCGAAAGCCAGCATCGATGGAATGCTCAGTTGCTTGCACTGGCGGCAACGTACGGCTTCACACCGAAAGTATGCCGCCCCTACGGGGGGGCAAGACCAAGGGCAAAGTCGAACGTTTTGAGCGGCATCTGAAGGAGAGTTTCGTAGTGCCGCTGGCGGCGACCCTGAAGCAATCGGGCCTTACCTTGGATGATGTCGAGGCAGCGCATGCGCATATCGGGCGATGTCTTTCAGTCGCTTCTTCTGACGGCGAAGTCAATGCTCGATCAGAAAAGGCGTTCTGAGATATACGCAGAGATGCAACCATCTGCAGCGACGACGGAGGTTATTTGATTCCGTTCTTCGCAAACAAGGTTAGCGCACGCAGAAGCCACGTGAAGGATACAAAAACAATTTCCAGCGCACCAGAGCTTGGAGGCGGGCGAGCATATCAACGATGGTGCTTCGGGGATTGATGATCTCTTCGACGTTAGCAGGATGGTTGTACTGGTGCCATTGCCGCGCTCACAACGTTCTCAAACGTCGCGTCTGCGACAAAACTAAGCATGTTTGTCGTAACGGCGACACCCAGAATTCTACAGTCCGCAGGAACGCAAAACTCGCCGGAAGGCCGAATCGAATAGCGATTCGCCGACTCGTGCGAATTTGGCACAAAATGTGCACAAGAGTGGTCCGCGTGGACACAATTCCGTCGAGGCATAACGCGACAGAAGAAGACAGTCCACACCGACAGCTGAGCACATGTTGCCCGTTTTTGCAGCGCGGTGCTTGGCCAGCAAAATTGGCAATCTACTTTCACGTTCAATTTAAAGGGAGTACGCAGTGTCTCCACTTTCTATAAGTCGCCCTTCCGGAAAACTACTCTGTCTGGTGAGTGCACGTCGGTATGCCAATACTACTGGCGCGGCTCAATGAGTTCATTTACAAACACGAGGCAAGATTACACATTAACTGTGTCGCTTCGCGAGAAGAACGTAAATCGTGCGCCAAGCCGGAGTTATCGGAGGGTGTCTGGGTGTCTGTCATAGCTGTAGTCGAGCTTCACGATAGGCGTAATTTTCCACTGGCTCAAGAGGACTTCATGCACTTCTGGCTTCGATGCGAAACCAAACATTTTGAGCGCCGCACGCCGCTTATACCGATTCATGCAGCGATGCTAGTCAAGAAAGGGATTAGAGTCACTGTAGAGCAATCTCCGATGCGGTGCTTCTCTGACGTACAATATGAAATGGTCGGTTGTGAGATCGTAAAGCCGCAGACTTGGCAATACGCGCCTCCAGATGCGTACATCTTAGGATTGAAAGAGCTCAGTGAAGATGTCAAGGAGATCCGGCACACCCACATCTATTTCGGCCATGTCTTCAAACAACAGATGCGCGCGGGTGATCTGCTTGACAGGTTCATTCGAGGCGGTGGAACACTGCTCGATCTTGAGTATCTTCGAGACTTTAGGGGCGCAGAACTCGTAAGCCGGGGGGTAAGTTTCTGGGCGGGCGTGTGTGGTGCTGCTGTGACCCTGGAACTTATGGAAAGAAAGATGAATAATATGGCAGAAGTATCCCTCGAGAAACCGTTCCATGGCAGCTTTGAAGATCTCGTGGAGTTTTTGGAGCGGAAGATTGAAAAGGTAAGAAGCGCGAGGATTGTCATAGCTGGTGCAAAAGGAATGACCGGATCGGGAGTACGTCACCTGATGAATGTCCTTGGTCTATGCCATGAACGGTGGGGGCGAGCGGAGACTGGTTCGGGCTTGCGTAGAGAAATTTTAGATTTTGACATCCTTTTCAACTGCATACGGTCAGACGAGACAACACCCGTACTGCTTAATCAAGAAATGCTCGTGGAACCACATCGACTTTCGATGGTTGGCGACGTAAGTTGCGACGCGGCGAGTCCATATAATCCTATACGTATATATCGGGAGCCAACCGATTTCTCAAGACCGATACGAAGATGCGGTTCAGGAGAAATCGCCGTTGATGTCGTTGCCATAGACAATGTAGCGTCGCTGTTACCTGTAGACTCCAGTTCGACAATAAGCAACGAGTTGTTTCCTTTCCTATGTGAGCTGGTCATATGCAATAACTATTTGGTCTCGCCAGCGTGGTGCACTGCACATCTCAATTTTGTGTCTAGTATTGCGAGGACGCTAAATGCAAACTAGAAGTAGGAACGTGATAGTGATTGTTAACGGATGGTATTCTGGACGATACTTGGCACCTGCTTTCGTCGGTCATGGATATGAGTGCATACACGTTAGCTCCACCGAAAGAACGTCGCGTTTTGGCTACAACCCACTCGACTATATCGCGAACTTCAGTCTTGAACGGAATACCCTGTCGGAGCTACTCGCGAAGCTCCGCGCGTATTCAGTCAAAGCAATCATGCCCGGTTGCGAGTCGGGTGTCGTGGTCGCGGATTTATTAGCTGATAATTTCACTGTTCCGAGAAATGACGCTGCAACAACGTCCGCTCGCAGAAACAAATTTCATATGATCGAAGCACTCAGAAAGACTGGTGTACCCAGCATGAGGCAGTTTGCTTCACAGTCGCTCAGCGAGCTTCTCACTTGGTACAGTGAGTCGGAGTTGGGCACGGTCATATTCAAACCAACAATGGGAGCCAGGTCGGATGGTGTCGTGCTATGTTCGAGTAACAACGACATAAAAGCCGCGTTCGCGGCAAATCATGGTAAAACCAACGTGACAGGAGTAGTAAATACCGAGTTCGTGATTCAAGAACGTCTTCAAGGTGACGAGTTGATGGTAAATAGCGTCAGCTGCGAGGGCGATCACTTTGTCACTGATATGTGGATCGGTGTCGGTGGCTTGGAAGACAGAATCTCGACAGATGACTATGCCGAACTCGTAATGCGGCGGACCGAAATTTTCGAAAAGGTCGAGAGATATGTTCTTGATACACTCGACGCGCTCGGAATTCGGAACGGCGCGGCACACTGTGAGGTAATGTTGACAGTCGATGGACCGCGACTCATTGAGTGCGGCGCGCGCCTGAGCGGCGCTCAACTGTTCGCGGCCGTCGAGGAAGCGCAAGGGTACAGTCAACTTTCTGTGACGGTTGAAACAGTATTAAACCCGGGACAGTTCCGTTGGCGAGCGAACGCATTGCGTGCGTCAAGACAAGAAGGCCTGAGGTTTGTCTACATGTGTTCCAATAGGGCTGGACATGTCATGAATAATCCGGATCTTAGTCCTTTCGCCGAATTAGCGACACTGGAGCGGATGGTTGTATTTCCAGAGATCGGCGACTATCTGCCAAAGACACACGACAGCGCCGGCCGACCGGGCTATGCCTTTCTCTTATCCAACGACAATCAGGCTCTGGAGAGAGATTATGTCCGCTTTCGAGAACTCGAATCAAAGATGTTTCAGCGGTTATTGGATGCATAGTCGACCGACTGCTGGACGCAGCTTCTCGCTGAAATGGCCATTTTTAGGAAAACTGCGTTGTCGTATGTGTGCGGCAAGTCGTTGCCCTGGCGGCCCGCGAAGCGGTACGGAACTATTGTCCAATTCGTTAGCGAGGTTGTGTATCCGGCTATCGCATTGCGAGCCAACGTTTGAAATCATCGGCCGGTCGAGGTTGATACTTCGGTTTCCTCCGTACATTATCGACCCATCCCAAGAGGTATAGACACACGCACGATCAAAAAAAGCGAGTGGAACTCGCCTCGATTTTTTAGAGGAGGTTAACTTGAAATTCGCGAATCTCGTCGACCGTTTGCAGGGCGCGCGAACGTCGGCGTGGGACATTCACAAGGCGGCCCGGCGCGCAGCCGCTCGGGGCGAAGACGTGATCGTGCTCAGCGTCGGCGATCCCGACTTGCCAACTCCCGCTCCCATCGTTGACCGTGCCATTTCCGCTCTGCGCGACGGCGATACACATTACACCGGCGGCGTTGGTCGAGACAATCTGCGTGAGGCGATCGCGGCAGAACATCAGGCCGACACGGGCCGTCAGGTGACCAAGTCGAATGTGTTTGTCTGTGCCGGCGTTCAGAATGGGTTGTTCGCGTCGTCGCTCTGCGTTTGCGGGCCGGGCGACGAAGCGATTGTGCCTGAGCCGATGTATCTGACGTACGAAGCGGCAATCCGTGCTTCGGGCGCCACGCTCGTGCCCGTAGCGGTGGACGCTGCGAATGGCTTCCATCTGGACTGCAAGGCGCTTAAGTTCGCACTCAGTGCGCGCACACGCGCAATCTTCTTCGCGACGCCCTGCAATCCGACTGGCGCGGTGATGTCGCGTGAGCAACTTGAACTCATCGCTGCGCTGGCGCGCGAGCGGGATTTATGGGTCGTCGCTGACGAGGTGTATGCAGACCTCACTTTTGAGCGCGACCACACTAGCATCGCCTCTCTGGAAGGCATGGCGAGCCGAACGATGACGTTGGGCAGCTTTTCGAAGTCGTATGCAATGACCGGTTGGCGCCTAGGGTGGGTTATCGCACCGGAACCAGCGATCGGTCATCTGGGTCGACTGGCACTTTGTATGTCGTATGGACTACCGGGTTTTATTCAGCAAGCCGGCGTGGCGGCGCTTGAACAACGTCAATCCGTCATTGCCCAGATGCGAGAACTATATCGCCGTCGGCGTGATGCGGTTTTTCAACGCCTGCATGCCGTCCCAAATGTGAAATGTCTGCTTCCCGAGGCGGGCATGTTCATGATGATCGACATCCGCGAAACGGGACTGAGCACATATGACTTCACTTGGAAACTCTTTCGAGAGAAGGGCGTTTCTCTGCTGGATGCCAGTCTCTTCGGTCCTACTGCGAATGGCTTCGTGAGACTAGGACTGGTGGTGGATGAGCAGAGACTGAATGAGGCGTGCTATCGAATCGAACAATTCGTTCGTGAGCAGTATTGATATTTGGCTAGACTTATTGAAAATTGCCATCCGGTCAACGGGAGGAAGATCTATGCAAATACGCAAACTTGGACGGAGCAACTTGAAAGTCTCTGCCCTCGGCCTTGGTTGTATGAGCATGAGCGCCCTATACGGGCCGCCGGGCGACAAACAGGAAATGATCAGCCTCATCCGAGCAGCTTATGAGCGCGGCGTTACGCTGTTTGACACAGCCGAATCGTATGGGCCGTTTATCAATGAAGAGCTTGTCGGAGAGGCATTGCAGCCAATCCGCGATCAGGTGGTTATCGCCACGAAATTCGGCTTCGACATCGACATGGCGACGGGTGAGCGCAGGGGCGGTACGAACAGTCGGCCCACACATATCAAGGCCGTGGCGGATGCCTGCCTGAAGCGCCTGCGCACCGACCGTATTGACCTCTTTTATCAGCATCGCGTCGACCCTACTGTTCCAATTGAGGATGTTGCCGGTGCGATCAAAGACCTTATTGCTCAGGGCAAGGTCAGGCACTTTGGGCTGTCGGAGGCAGGCGTGCAGACGATCCGCCGCGCCCATGCCGTGCAAACTGTGACAGCCGTCCAGAGCGAGTATTCGCTATTTTGGCGCGGGCCGGAAGGAGGGCTATTGTCGACTCTGGAAGAATTCGGGATTGGTTTCGTGGCGTTCAGTCCTCTAGGCGCCGGTTTTCTGACCGGCAGGATCGACGAAAATACGAGACTCCATCCGACAGACTTTCGCAATTCCGTCCCACGGTTCTCGCCGCAAGCGCGCAAGGCGAATAAGGCACTGATCGAGGTGCTGGAGACTTTCGCTGTAGACAAGAACGCCACGCTGGCACAGATCGCGCTGGCGTGGCTGCTGGCACGCAAAAGTTGGATCGTACCAATTCCAGGCACAACGAAGCTGCACCGCCTAGAGGAGAATCTTGGCGCCCTCGACGTCGATTTGACTGAGGAAGACGTGAGCCAGATCAGTGAGAGAATCTCGAGGATCGAGGTGAGAGGCGACCGATTGCCCGAAGCAATCTTAAAGGTGATAGGACTTTGACTTGGGGGGGCTCCACAATCAAGCATACTGAATGTTATCACTGACCGGCATATTCGAGCCATTCCCGGATCGGCGTAATCGAGCGACACATATTGCAAACCATCATGATCGGATCAGGCTAGTGTTCCGTCCCAGAAATAACTTTACGTAAATCCAGCGTGTTCTATGATCGACTCATGGTGTGTGGGAGACGATCATGGGACGTAAGGGAATCGAGGTTGTCGTGTCCCATCTGGAGCGAGAACAATTGTTGTCAATGAGCCGTTCGTGTTCGCTGCCTCATTCTCTGGTGCGCCGAGCAAAGATCGTCCTGATGGCAGCGAACGGCCATACGAGCCGGGAGATCGCGGTGCAATGTGAAGTCACTTCTCCTGCGATCACGCATTGGAAGAAGCGCTTCGTCGCGCAGGGGCTCGCCGGTCTGCATGACGAAGCGTCCGGGGTGGCCGCGCGCGCACGGCGATGAAACGGTGGCCGAGCTACTGGCAAAGGTGCTGCACGAGAAACCGGGTGGCGCAACGCACTGGAGCGCGCGTTCAGCTGCTGCGCAAACGGGCATTTCGAAGAGCTCGGTGGCCCGGTATCTGTCGCTGTTCGGTGTGCAGCCTCATCGCTCGAAGAGCTTTAAGCTTTCTACCGATCCGTACTTCGTCGAGAAGGTGCGCGACATTGTCGGCCTGTATCTGAGTCCGCCCACCAACGCGCTGGTGCTGTGTGTCGACGAGAAGAGCCAATGCCAGGCACCTGAGCGCTCGCAGCCAGTGTTGCCGATGGGTCTGGGCTATCTCGAAGGTGTGACGCACGACTACATCCGGCATGGCACAACAACGTTGTTTGCTGCGCTCAATGCGGCGACCGGCGAGGTCATCGCACAATGCAAGTCGCGTCACCGGCATCAGGAGTTTCTGGCCCTTCTGAAGCACATTGATCACGCAGTTCCCGAGGATCTTGACGTGCATCTGATCGTCGATAACTACGCTACGCATAAACACCCGAAGGTCAAGGGATGGCTGGCGAAACACGAGCGTTATTACATGCACTTCACGCCGACTTATTCGAGCTGGCTCAATCAGGTTGAGCGCTGGTTTGGCATGATCACGCAGCAGGCTATCAGACGCGGATCCTTCAGAAATGTGCGCCAACTGATCACCAGCATCGAGCGCTATGTCGAACGCTACAACCACCACAACCGTCCATCTTGACCGCAACCGCCTATCCCATCCTTCAGAAAGTGGCTCGGCTATGTAAAGTTATTTCTGGGACGGAACACTAAGTGGTTTTAGCATATGTGTCGCTCGGTCGGACCGGCTGCGTGCTACGTTGCGGATGCCTGTTTGTCTGTAACACTGCGACGCCTCCGCTACTTCGCCACCATCACGGCCGCCACGCGCGCCTTCGGCACCGTTGGCGTCTCAAATATGGTATGCAGCAAGTCCAACGTGACGAGCGCGGTGCTCGGATAGCTTGCAAGCGTCAACTTGACCTTGCTACCGGAAAATTCTGTGAATCGCGCATATTTCCCGCCAAACGCGAGACCGGAGGCCAACACCACGCCAGCCATCGAAATGGAAAGAACTTATTTTTTGACCCACAATTCGCACGTCCGCTAGAAACTTAAGAAATGCCGGACTGAAGGCCCGGTAGGTGCCGCAGTTGCCGAATTGAAACGATCGTGACCTACATAACGACCCCTGCAAAAACTACTGAACGCGATCGTTAATAGAAGGGATAGAGCTGTTGATGCGATATTATTTGCTCATCGTGGATGAAATCATTCCAAAAATGTCTCTGACGTCTTTTACTGGAATCGGGTCCCCGTAAGACGCACCGATTTCTGTTGCGCCTCCCTTAACGCTACGTATCTCGTCACTTAGTCGCCCCCACCGTACAGTTCTCTGTGAATCTTCGGCACTTAATCGATAGGGAACGTAAGCATAACGGCCCAATGCAGCCCCAGCAAATTTCCCTTGAATACTGCGAAACCTTATCGCCTCTGATAGCACTGTTGCGTATGAAAGCAAGGCCATTGCCTCCGCTTTGTTTATCGTCTTAGTCGAAGAACCATGTTTCATTAGTTTCTTGTACCCATCCTTTAGTGAATTTCTATCGATTGACAAATCCGTCCTATCCTCCCTTATCCCAGCAATCCTTGTCAACGAGAGGTAGCCAGACTCTACTGCCAGATTTACCGTAGAATTTACCAGCCGCCGTGGCGCATTCACCTGCACTCTTCCGCCGGCCGAGCCTGCAAAATCAGAGAATCGGTAAAACACGCGCCCAACGATGAATCCTGTTAAGTACAAGTCAGATGGCTTCATCACCAATCGAAGATCCGGATTTTGGTCTTCGCGATCAACTCCAATTATTTCAACTACATCTCCCTCGACGATATTTGACGCATCTGGCCTCAATTGATACAATATTCTCCCGACGGGAATATTCGGGAGCGACACAGGATCGCCCAATGCGACTCTGACCGCATTCAAGGAGTTTACATATTGTCGTTGGTCGCCAAAATCGACCCTCAATTCGGCGGCATACAAAAATGAACAGATCGAAAAGCACCACGAAATTAAAATTGCTTTTGGTAATCTTCCCATCAAATGTCCAATGCTATATCGCGTCATTAAAAGACGGAATTCGCGAGTATTGATGCGCCCACTCATAAGCGCGAAGTTGGTCGAATCCATATAAAACGCCCCGTTTTTTAACCAAGAGATGTCATAAATGTGGATCATCGATTTGTGGCATTGAGTCGCCGCACACCATATCGCCTTTTAGGCACAGATGCATCGACTATCCATTTTTGTGCAGACAAGGCTGAATTTCCGCAATTTACCCATATCGACACTCCCATGAGATTAGCCTGGACCATATAAGCGAAATCCATGCCGGCAAGCCAATGCCAAATACCAACTGGAATCTGTAAAGCCCTTAGTGCCCATGCACCGACAGCAACGTAAGCGTGCTTGAGCCTTGCAATTACTGACCTTGCCCCTGTTTGACGTATCCCATAGCCGAGGGAATTCAGGCGGCTCGGTGGGCAGCGAGCCAGTTCTTCTCGAACGTCATAGGGCTGACGTAATCGAGCGTCGAGTGTAGCCGATGGGCATTGTAGAAACCCAGCCAATCAACGTTTTCGTCCATCACCGCGCGCCGTGTGGCGAAGTGCCGACCATGCAGGCGACCGACTTTCAGCGAAGCCCACAAGCTTTCGGTCGGCGCGTTGTCCCAGCAATCGCCACGGCGGCTCATCGACGAACGCATGCCATATGCTTTCAGCGTGTCCTGAAACAGCCCGCTGCAATACTGGCTGCCCCGGTCGCTGTG
>NZ_JBFPKN010000059.1:0-11526 GCF_040948805.1 Paraburkholderia sp. BR13439
AACAAACTCTCGGTGAACGTGTCGGCGCCGCCCATGATCTCCAGTGGGCAAGTGGTGGTTCATCTATCAACGCTTCACGAACTCTGCGCGATGACGTGTTTCAGCGGTACTTCAGCAACCTGCTAGGCGGCTGTCACGGGCTTTTGAACGCATCGACGCGTAATCCATACCGCGTTTTCTTGCAGACGAGACCCCTTTAACGGACTCGTGAATAAGAAAAATATCCAGGGATGGGTTTTGAAATTTGAAAGTGTTAATTTTGTCAACGGAGTCGTCCGTGGAATTATTATCCACAAAAATCAGCTCGTAGCCATCATGAGTAATCAGGCCGTCATGCGTTTTTTGGTTCAATAGGGAGAGCAACACCTCTCGGATACGATCGGTTTCGTTGTAAACTGGCACCACAACTGATACAACAACTGTATCGCGCATTCTTTCTTCATGGCAAGTCAAGTCCAGGAATATTGGCTAAATTATCAGAAAGCAGCCGCCTGCCAATAAGAAAATTCCTCCGAGCAATGTCATTCATCATTTGCCTATTATTGATGAGCAGATACAAGCCTTTAATAAATGCTTCATCAGGCAAGCAATCATTCTCTTCCGATATCTTCAGAACGGGCGCTTCAAAGCCGTACTGACCATAAACCTCCCAATAATATTCGTAGCTGGTAGTAATGTAGCACCGTCTGTTGCTGATCGCCTCGCCAACTGGATTCCCATAGCTGTCGTAATCCCACGAAGTAAGAAAAGAAACAAGATCGCAGGAGTAATATAAATCCTCAATTGCAGTCGCATCGCCCACTGAAAGTATGGATTTGTGCGAAAGTGGACCGACAAACTTTATAAATGACTCAACGTTTAACTTTTTGGCCAGTGTATTCAGCTCTTGAGAGTAAAGATGATTTTCATCAGGATCGCCCGCCACAAACAAAAAAACTTTTCGATCGATATCATTTTGACTGAAAAGTTGATTTAGCCGATTAAGCAAATAAATATCCCGATCCAAACGCTTTTGCGGAATAATGCGAGTGGTGCGGGCGATCACGATGTCGCTATCGCGGATAAAGAATTTTTCTCTAATACTATTAAATCTACCATGCTCAGTGAAATCGTAGGTATTTTTTTTAACCATTACTTCCACACCGTAATCACACCACTCTTCCAGCTTTTTTTTCAGGTGATTATTGAGTGTAACGTATGTTATATGCTTGGATCTAACGGGCTTGATGGCATGGGGATAAGGCGCTGCGCCGTATTTCATCACGTTTTTTTCACTGCTCCACATTAGATCGTGGTCGCGCCAGATGACGAAATTCCCTAGGCAATGACATTCGCCGTAAATTTTGATCGCCATATAAATGGCTTTGGTATATATTATATTTTCCGGAAGCGTACCATTCTCAACAATCACATAACTGATACTTAGCTTATCCCATAGCTGAACGATTCGATGTGCTAGTCGCAGAGAAGATTCTCTGATTGCAAGCAAAAGTTCTTCCTGCTCTCTGGAAGAAACCGGCGGAACTCGACCCATCAGAACATTGTGCGAATACGTCAGGAAATCGACATTGTAGTGGGGAATAGAGTTGATATCATCAATGCGAACCAAATCGAATATATCGCTGTAAATCTCATGCTCCTTATTGTAAGGTTTGCCGAATTTTCCTTTATCTATCTTTATATCGTAGCCGAGGTCAAGATAAGATTTAATCTGATTGCGCGCAAGAATTTTCGCCATTTTTGACGCTTCAACTGTGATGCCTGACACGGCGACGGCGTCAAATGATATAAATATGGCCGCCAAATGCATATCTTTACGATACATTCCGAATCACCCTAAAACAATTTTCGAATACGAATCATGATCGCGACCAGAAAACCATCCACTTTCGACACAGGGTCGCCGTGGCTGCGAGCGCGATTTCCGACAGTGCTTCATGGCGTGGTGGGCCTTCGAACGATGATATTTGGGTTGGAAAACAGCGTTGGCACCTCTCCCCTTTTTTGATCTGCGTAAACAAAGGCAGGAAAGCCTTCCTGCAACCGCATTGCGGATGGCGTTGAGCACATCGGAGCAGAACAAAGGTTTGATGAGTGGCTGCAAAGCAGCGACGAATCTGTCCAGATCCAATTCCAGAAGAGGCATGCGGCGTGCCAGCATGAGCCGCGGAAAGGTTTCTACGCACCATCTCGAGGACTGCATGTGAAAGCCGTAGACGGGACGCCTCTATGTGCGGATATCACGCCGGCTGTCTGGACGTTAGTTTTCCGACAAATCGTTCGCTTTGTGTTCAATTTGCGCAGACAAACGTCACGACTCTAGCGGCCGGCCGAGTCGCTCTGTCTGAGATGGTCTGGCAGAGGTGGCCGCGCAAAATCGGACAGCGGGATAACGCAGTATGACTTTTATATGGACGCCTCCCATTTTGCGAAGGCTTTCGCACGCTGTGACGGATGAGACGGCTGCGCCTTTATATCCGGCCCTTGATGCAGCTTCGATGCTGCAGGCCCCGATGAAATCCGCTGACCCACACCTCATTTCCGTGTCGAGCTCGAGGCTCTCCGTCATACTCAGGTTTGGTGGGTCCCGGTCCAACCTATCTCGTCATCACACGCGATTGCCAGCGCAACCTTTTGACCTACCGTCCTTGTGAATCGTTTCCTCTGATTTGTGCTCCCTTACGCGGGTTTGGAACTGACGTGTTCCCTCTGATATTTGCCTGTTGTGGGCGAGAAGCGCCCAGATGGTCCTGGCCAGTTTGTTGGCGAGAGCCACGATTACCACGTTGAACGGGCGGCGTTTGGCGAGCTGCTCTATCCATGCGCCAGCCTTTTCTGGATGTCGCAGAACACTGCGCGCGCCGTGGATGAGTAGCGTGCGTAAATCGGTATCACCTCGCCGGCTGATCCCCAGCAACTGCACCTTTCCGCCGGAACCGGTCTGTTTCGGTACCAAGCCGATCCAGGCTGCAAATTCTCGGCCGGAGCGAAAGGCTGTCGCATCGCCCATCGTGGCGACCGCCGCGGTAGCGGTCAGCAAGCCAACGCCAGGCACGGCGGCGATCGTCTTGCAGGCCTGATCCTCTCTCATCCAGATGCGCAGGCGTTGCTCGATCTCAGCAATCTGCCTGTCGAGCACCGTCAGGCTGTGCCACTGCGCGCGCAATGTATCGATCAGCATGGCAGGCAGACGCTCCGATAGTTTCGCCAGAACGCCGGGTATCGCCTTGTCAAGCACTTCCCGACTGCGGCCCATGACTTCACCGTACTCGGCAAGCAGACCACGCAGGCTGTTAATCTGCATCGTGCGGAATTTGCACCAACTGCTGCCGCATGCGGTGGAGTGCGAGGACTGCCTGTTGTGCCATCCGATTTGATGGCCACTGCCTTGCTGGGAATCTGCGTGGCCATCCAGATGGCGCGCGCATCGGCCGGATCACTCTTGTTGCCGATGTTGAAGGCCTTGACTTCGGGGGCATCAACTTCACCTGATGCCCCAACTTCATCAGTTGCCGCGCCCAATGGTGCGCACCGCCACATGCTTCCATTCCGATCAGGCAAGTGGGGCGGTTTGCGAAGTATTCGAGAAACCGGTCCCGCCTGATTGCTTTGTTGATGACTTCACCACTCTTCGGGTCTACCCAGTGGACCTGAATGACGCTTTTGGCAATGTCGACACCTACGGGGATGGGGTTCATGGCTGTTCACCTCCGGTTCGCTCTGAAGACCTTAGAAGCCTTAACAAAATGATTGCTTTGATCTGTTAAGGAAGGTCTGCATAACCCGCATTTCGGGCGCTGACCTTCTATATTTTTCGCAGTGGCGGTGATGAGAATTTGTTGAGTCGTTAAGGCGCCTGCGATTTACGCCGCTCCGTGCAGCGCTACTGAGGCGCAAGACACGGCGCCTCGGTTATCAAGCCTTGCGCAAAGCTCTACGCGCCATCCATAGATTGCTCAGAGCAAACAACGTCGTGATCTGGGCTGTGTTCTTCATCAAACCTCGATATCGGGTCTTCGTGTAGGCAAACTGCCGCTTGAGGACGCGGAACGGATGTTCGACCTTGGCGCGGACGCCGGCCTTCAGCCGCTCGATCTGATCGTATATCGCGTCCAAACGATCACTCAGATCCAGCTTTTTGCGCTTGCCTGGTCTCATCGCGATGTGCCAGCGCACCCCGCCAGTCTCGCGACGCTTTTCGATCCCCTGATATCCCGCGTCAGCGTACACGTCCGTTTCCTGGCCGTGCAATAGCGCATGAGCCTCCGTAATGTCGTGGACGTTGGCCGCCGTGCCGATGACGGTGTGGACCAGGCCCGACTCTGCGTCCACGCCGATGTGCGCTTTCATTCCGAAGTACCAGTTACCGCTTTTCTGCGTCTGACGCATCTCGGGATCGCGCGTTCCGGAGTTGTTTTTCGTCGAACTGGGCGCCGGAATCAACGTGGCATCGACGACCGACCCGGTCTTGAGCATCAGGCCTTTGTCCACCAGGATTTCATTGACCATCGCGAGCATCTGCGCAGCCAGTCCATGCGCTTCGAGAAGGTGACGAAACCGTAGAATCGTGCTCTCGTCCGGCAAACGCGTCATGCCGCCGTCAAGTCCTGCGAAGTCACGATACAGCGGCACGTCATATAACGCTTCTTCCATCGCTGGATCGGACAGACCAAACCACTGTTGCATAAAATGAATGCGCAGCATCGTCGCGATCGGGAACGGCGGCTGTCCAGTCTTGCCAGTCGGATAGTGCGGTTCGATCAGCGCAATGAGCTTCAACCAAGGCACAACGCGTCGCATCTCATCGAGAAATTCTCGCTTACGCGTGCGCTTCGTTGTCAGATCCAGGTCAAGTCCAAGTTGCGTCATCTGGGCTCTCCTCAACTCACTCCTTTCATCCCAGGATAGTTCACCGAAATCTCAATGCCAGGACTTTTGCAGACCTCCCTTAACTTCCAACGATTGCTGTTAACCTCGTCATTGTTTCGGTGACGAGGAGCTCATGACCAAACTACTCGATGACGCGTTGTGGGCACTCATTGAACCCTTGCTGCCCCCACCCAAACCTCGCCGCTCACGGTATCCCGGACGCAAACCACTGGATGACCGGGCCATGCTTACCGGCATCCTGTTCATCTTGCAGACGGGCCTGCGCTGGGACCTGCTGCCACGCGAGATGGGCTGCGGCAGTGGCATGAGTTGCTGGCGCCGTCTACGAGACTGGCAGGCTGCCGGCGTCTGGGACCGGCTACACGAAGTGCTGCTCGCGAAGCTACGCGAGTCCGACCGGATTGACTGGTCCCGTGTCGTCGTCGACTCCTCCTCGATCCGCGCGGTGGGTGCAGGTCAAAAACGGGACCGAATCCCACCGACCGCGCGCGACCTGGTTCAAAGCATCACCTCATTACCGAAGCGCAGGGCATCCCGCTCGCGGTAATCCTCACCGGCGCCAACCGTCACGATGTCACCCAGCTTCACGCGCTGGTTGATGCGATCCCACCCATTGCCGGCAAGCGCGGCCGGCCGCTTTCGAAGCCCCGCATCGTTCAGGGCGATCGGGGCTACGATCACGACAAATACCGCCGTCCGCTGCACGCAGCCGGCATCGCTACCGAAATCGCCCGACGTGGCCACCCTCATGGCAGCGGCCTTGGCAAAACCCGCTGGGTCGTCGAGCGAACCATTTCGTGGCTTCACAACTTCCGGCGACTGCGCATCCGCTTCGAACGCCTTGCCTTCATCCACGAAGCCTTCATGAAACTCGCCTGCTGCATCATCTGTTGGCGAAGGCTGAAGGACTCATTTTGTTAACGCCTCTTAGAGCGTGTTAGGAACTTCGATTGAGACCTGGTATCCTGGCGGGATGAAAACAACGGACCGCAAAGGGTATCCGACTGATGTGTCGGATGAGGAATGGAGTTTCGCGGCGCCGTATCTGACGCTGATGGACGTTGACGCGCCCCAGCGCAAATACGAACTGCGCGACATGTTTGATGCATTGCGCTGGATGGCTCGTGCCGGCGCGCCGTGGAGGATGCTGCCCAATGATTTCCCGCCGTGGGAGTTGGTGTATCAGCAGACTCAACGCTGGTTGCAGGCTGGCTGCTTTGAGAGCATGGTGAGTGACCTGCGCTCGGTGATAGGCGTGGCACAGGGCCGTCGGGGACAGCCCAGCGCGGTCATCCTCGATGGCCGCACGAGACAGTCGACCTGCGAGAGCGGCCCGCGTGCGGGTTATGACGGTTATAAGCGCAAGCGCGGTAGTAAGGTACATATTGCAGTAGACACGTTGGGACAGTTGCTGGCGGTGCACGTGACCCCAGCCAATGAACAGGAGCGCGCACAGGTAGCGGAGCTTGCGCGGCAGGTCCAGCAGGTAACGGGACGAACGGTCAAGGTGGCATTTGCCGATCAGGGATACACGGGCAAAGAGCCAGCGCAGGCTGCGTTCGACGAGGGTTGGGTTGGACGTGCATAAGGAGTCGATTAAGGTGGCCTACGCGATCGACGCATGCGAGGTCATATCGCGTGGCAAGATCGGCACAATTCAAACGGAGATTGATCGGCTGTGCAAGCGGCTGCGATCGAAGGCTTCACGGGTGTGTGCAAGAGGCGGATCCAGGCTGCTATTGGCTACATCGGCAACTGACGCAGCGCGGCTTTGAGAGGATGGTCTTTGCGCCATCGCTGATTCCCAGAAAACCCGGCTCGCGCAGGCGACCTGACTGCCGTGTATTTGCCCGGTGTTGAAGACGAAGCCTTCCCGGATCTGGCGCGGGTGTGGACTGCAGTCAAGGAGGATTTTGCGGCAAGCCCTCAGCGACTGAAGTCGTTTTTGCCGGCACGTAGAAAAGTTGCACAGCAATCGAGTGAGATGACAAGCTAGGTGGAACCTAGACTCGCCAAACCTTTACTCGCGCGGCTTCTACCGATTTAAGGAACTTACGATCGGGGCAGTGAAGCGCCGCTGCAGCAGATTCTCGCCATCGGCCCCTGCTCACGAACCGCGTAGATCCCCATGTCGATGCTGCCGTTGTCGAATTGGCCCTCGAATTACCCGCCTACGGTCAGATTCGTATTGCCAACGAAGTCCTCAAATGGCATACCCTGTTCGTCTCGCCCCAAGGCATCCTCAGTATCTAGTTGCGTCACGATCTGGAGACGATGCGGAAGCACATGAAGGCTCTGGAAGCCATATCCGCCAAGGCCGTTCAATCTCGCGAAGCTCGGCCGCAAAGAGGTCACTGCGCCCGCAGCTTGAAAGGGCGTCCTGTCTGCGTCATGAGTTACCCTCTATCTAACAACAATCTCGTATAGACCGCCTATTTGCACCGGAGCCGCACCGGGAGGACAAGCGCCGACGATGTATTCAGTAGAAGACATTCATGCATTGATGGCGATCAAAGGCACAAAGAAATGTTTTCGCTATATTGCACTAGGCGACGCGGGGCCGCTGTTTGGTTTGATTGTTACACGCCTCCTTCCGAATATCTTGCATGCGATGGAGGACGTTTCAAGAGACTGTTCGGAACATTGGAGATTTTCACCTGCAAACTCGGTGGCATCCAGTCGTCAGCTGCTTCTTGTAAATGTCGACGTGTCTTTTAAAGCTTATGCGCAGACGACGACCGGCGGGGAACCATGCGTCAGTACGCCCAGCTATCCAGCTTGCGCTGGAGAGGTTGCCGTCGAAGCTAACGGGTTTGGCTCGGGATTAACAATCCAGGCAGTTCTTCTTGGAACACTCTCTGAGTAGGAAGCGGATGTCGAATGCACAAAAGTTTTACATCGACGGCGTCTGGGTCGCGCCGTCGGGCGACGCGCGCCTCGCCGTTGTCGATCCGTGCACAGAAGAGGCGTTCGCGCAGATCGCGCTCGGCAATGCCGACGACGTGGAGCGCGCTGTGACCGCTGCAAAGCGCGCATTCGCGTCGTTTTCGCTGACGCCGCTGACTGAGCGCGTCGCACTGATTCGCCGCATACTCGACGCTTATGCGGCGCGTTACGACGAGATGGCCGATGTCATTTCGCGCGAGATCGGCGCGCCGAAAACGCTTTCGCATACATGGCAGGCCGCGCTCGGCAGACGTCACCTCGAAGAACTCCTACGTACCTGCGAACGCTTCGCCTGGCAGCGCAAGAAGGGCACGACCCTTGTCAATTATGAGCCCGTCGGCGTGGCCGCGCTCATCACGCCGTGGAACTGGCCGATCAACCAGATTGTCTGCAAGGTCGCCCCCGCGATTGCCGCCGGCTGCACGATGGTGCTCAAGCCAAGCGAGATCTCGCCGCTGAACGCCGTGCTGTTCGCCGAGATTCTCGATGCAGCAGGCGTGCCGCCGGGTGTGTTCAATCTCGTGAACGGCGACGGCCCGACGGTGGGCGCGGCGCTCAGCAGTCATCCAGATGTCGACATGGTGTCGTTCACCGGGTCGACACGAGCGGGCGTGGAAATCGCGAAGCTCGCGGCGCCGACCGTCAAGCGTGTGCACCAGGAACTCGGCGGTAAGTCCGCAAACATTCTTCTCGACGATGTGGACCTGGAAGCGGCCGTCACTTCGGGTGTCTACGAGTGCTTTGGCAACAGCGGCCAGTCGTGCAACGCGCCGACACGTATGCTGGTGCCCGCAGCGCTGCACGACGAGGCCGTGCGCATTGCACAGCATGCGGCGGCCTCTCACTGTGTGGGTCCCGCGAACGACGACCGCACCACGATGGGCCCTCTGGTGAGCGACGTGCAATACACACGCGTGCAACGGCTGATTAAAAAGGGCATCGAGGAAGGCGCACTGCTCGCAGCCGGCGGGCCGGGACGTCCCGACGGCCTGTTGCGCGGTTACTACGCGCGGCCCACGGTCTTCGCAAACGTCGACCAGTCGATGACGATCGCACGAGAAGAGATTTTTGGCCCAGTGCTCGCCATCATGCCGTACCGGGACGAGGAAGACGCGATCGCGATTGCCAACGATACACCGTTCGGACTCGCTGCATACGTTCAATCCGCAGATCGGGCGCGCGCCCAGCGTGTGGCGCTCCGGCTGCGCGCGGGCAGCGTGTATTTGAACTATCCGGCGTGGGACGCGGGATCGCCGTTCGGCGGATATAAGCAATCCGGCAATGGCCGTGAATATGGCGAGTGGGGTCTGGAGGCGTTTCTCGAAGTAAAGGCTATCGTCGGCTATGACAATCAGGCGGGACCCGGCACGGGCGGTGACGTGCAGGCGTACCCAAGTGAAGACTCATTGGCCTCGGAGTATCCGAGGCGCTGGTTGAACGCGCCCAAGTCCTGATATCGCCTCAAGAAATATCTCCATGAGCTCTGACATAAATTCTCCGGCTTCAGAGCATATCCAGTGGCTCGTGAGTCAATCAATGCTCCACCAGGTTCGGGCACGGGCACGCAGTTATGCGGGGCAAGCCAAGCTTTGGCTTCACCCCTATGCCGAAGCACGCCCGCGTGAGGTCTGCGCAAAGTCGTCTGTCTGGTTCACCGCGTACCCGGGCGCGGTTATAGCCGCGCCGGGACAATCGGTACTCCAGGCATTGGGAAGCGAGACACTGTGGCGTTCGCTGTCCTCGTTGGGCATTAGGGCCATGCACCCGGGTCCAACCAAACTCGCAGGTGGTCTTAATGGTAAGCGCTTTACCCATTCGGTGGATGGGAACTTTGATCGCATCGGCCTAGAGATCGATTCCAGATTCGGCAGTAAAGAAGACTTCATAGCAATGAGTCGCATGGCGGCAGCGCACAACGCTGTTGTCATTGACGATATCATTCCTTTGCATACTGGCAAAGGCCCCGACTTTCGGCTCGCTGAGATGAATTACGGGGACTATCCGGGCCTCTACCACATGATCGAGATCATGCCTAGCGACTGGAACCTCTTACCAGACGTACCTGAAGGCAAAGATTCCATCAATCTGCCGGCTGACGTCGTCGACACCCTAAAAGGTAGGCGCTACATCGTTGGCCAACTTCAGCGGGTAATGTTTTTTGCGCCGGGCGTCAAGGAAACAGACTGGAGTGCAACCGCTCCTGTACTCAGCGTAGACGGCATAATGCGCCGGTGGGTATACCTTCACTACTTTAAGGAAGGTCAACCGTCACTGAACTGGCTCGACCCAACATTTGCAGCCCAACAAATCGGTATCGGTGATGCTCTGCACTCCCTAGATGTCCTCGGCGCACGCGGACTTCGCCTGGATGCCAACGGCTTTCTCGGCATCGAGCGAAGACCACACGGCAATGCGTGGTCGCAGAGCCATCCACTCGCGGTCGCGGCCAACCAGCTTCTTGCCGGGGCGATTCGTAAGGCCGGTGGGTTCAGCTTTCAGGAACTCAATCTCACCCTCGACGACATGGCGGCAATGTCCAAAAATGGCGCGGACCTGTCTTACGACTTTGTCACACGTCCTGCGTATCAGCATGCACTTCTGACGGGAGACACAGAGTTCTTGCGGCTGATGCTACGCAAGGCCCATCAGTACGGCATCGACCCGGCGTCTCTCATTCACGCGCTTCAGAACCACGATGAACTGACGCTGGAGCTCGTACATTTCTGGTCGCTACACGCTAACGCAACCCTTACCTTCCAAGGGCAGACATGGAACGGCAACTCCCTTCGAGAGCATATCCGGGAGAAGATGTACGAGCGCTTGTGCGGCGAGCATGCGCGCTACAATGTTCCTTTTGTGACAAACGGTGTGTCTTGCACGACAGTCAGCGTCATCACTGCGGCACTCAATATTCGGGACTTGGACGCCATAACGCCTAGGGACAGGGACAATATCCGACAAATTCATCTTCTTCTTGCGATGTTCAATGCTTTTCAGCCCGGCATTTTTGCGATATCGGGGTGGGATCTTGTGGGTGCACTACCCTTACCCATTGAGGCCGTCGAGGAGCGAACGACTGACGGAGACACGCGCTGGGTACAACGCGGTGCTTATGATCTAACAGGCGAAAACGGGCATGCGTATGCATCCGAAGAAGGCATACCGCGCGCAGTGGCTTTGTACGGTACGTTGCCGGAGCAGCTCGCCGACCCCACCTCTTTCGCCTCACAACTCAAGCGTCTCCTCGCTGTGAGAGACTCGTACGGCCTTGCCTTAAGTAGGCAAATAGGGATTCCCGACGTTGTCGCGCCAGGCCTCCTAGTAATGATTCACGAACTTCCCGCAGGGAAAGAGACTCAGATTACAGCTCTGAACTTTGGTGCAAGCACCGTCGATGAGACTATTACCCTACGCTGCACCGCGCCAGGACCCGTCATCGACATGCTCGCCGATTCGGTTATCGGTCACCTCGACGAACTGGGTAAGCTGCGAATAGTGCTTGAGGGTCACCGAGGTGTATCACTGAGAATTGGGAGTTCTCTTTCTAGTTGACGTGCATTTAACAGGATGCGGAAATACCCCCGCCCGGAATCGGCCTTCCACGATTTGAGCGCCCACCGTCGCTAAATCTTTCGCATTGTGCAATTTCAACGCGCATCAACCTTTTTAAAGCACTGTGAGGCCGGCTTC
>NZ_JBFPKN010000005.1:0-438935 GCF_040948805.1 Paraburkholderia sp. BR13439
GCAGTGAGCAATCATTGAGACACACCCGTTATAGGGTCAAGCGAACAAGTGCATGTGGTGGATGCCTTGGCGATCACAGGCGATGAAGGACGCGGTAGCCTGCGAAAAGCTCCGGGGAGCTGGCAAACGAGCTTTGATCCGGAGATGTCCGAATGGGGAAACCCACTCCTAATGGAGTATCCATGACTGAATCCATAGGTCATGAGAAGCGAACGCGGTGAACTGAAACATCTAAGTAACCGCAGGAAAAGAAATCAACCGAGATTCCCAAAGTAGTGGCGAGCGAAATGGGATCAGCCTGTACTCTTTATTCTCATTGTTAGTCGAACGCTCTGGAAAGTGCGGCCATAGCAGGTGATAGCCCTGTAGACGAAAACAGCGGGAAAGAACTGGGTGTACGAGAAGTAGGGCGGGACACGTGAAATCCTGTCTGAAGATGGGGGGACCATCCTCCAAGGCTAAATACTCGTGATCGACCGATAGTGAACCAGTACCGTGAGGGAAAGGCGAAAAGAACCCCGGGAGGGGAGTGAAACAGATCCTGAAACCGCATGCATACAAACAGTCGGAGCCTCGTAAGGGGTGACGGCGTACCTTTTGTATAATGGGTCAGCGACTTACATTCAGTGGCGAGCTTAACCGATTAGGGCAGGCGTAGCGAAAGCGAGTCCGAACAGGGCGTCCAGTCGCTGGGTGTAGACCCGAAACCAGGTGATCTATCCATGGCCAGGTTGAAGGCACGGTAACACGTGCTGGAGGACCGAACCCACTAACGTTGAAAAGTTAGGGGATGAGCTGTGGATAGGGGTGAAAGGCTAAACAAACCTGGAAATAGCTGGTTCTCTCCGAAAACTATTTAGGTAGTGCCTCGTGTATCACCTTCGGGGGTAGAGCACTGTCATGGTTGTGGGGTCCATTGCGGATTACTACGCCATAGCAAACTCCGAATACCGAAGAGTGCAATCACGGGAGACAGACATCGGGTGCTAACGTCCGGTGTCAAGAGGGAAACAACCCAGACCGCCAGCTAAGGTCCCCAAATATGGCTAAGTGGGAAACGAAGTGGGAAGGCTAAAACAGTCAGGAGGTTGGCTTAGAAGCAGCCACCCTTTAAAGAAAGCGTAATAGCTCACTGATCGAGTCGTCCTGCGCGGAAGATGTAACGGGGCTAAGCCATATACCGAAGCTGCGGATGCACAGTAATGTGCATGGTAGGAGAGCGTTCCGTAAGCCTGCGAAGGTGCACTGGAAAGTGTGCTGGAGGTATCGGAAGTGCGAATGCTGACATGAGTAGCGATAAAGGGGGTGAAAGGCCCCCTCGCCGTAAGCCCAAGGTTTCCTACGCAACGTTCATCGGCGTAGGGTGAGTCGGCCCCTAAGGCGAGGCAGAAATGCGTAGCTGATGGGAAGCAGATTAATATTTCTGCACCATTGTGAAATGCGATGGGGGGACGGATCGCGGAAGGTTGTCCGGGTGTTGGAAGTCCCGGTCGCTGCATTGGAGAGGGTGCTTTGGCAAATCCGGGCACAGGACTCAAGGGTGTGGCGCGAGCTTCTTCGGAAGCGAAGCAACTGGAAGGGGTTCCAGGAAAAGCCTCTAAGCTTCAGTTTCACAGTGACCGTACCGCAAACCGACACAGGTGGGCGAGATGAGTATTCTAAGGCGCTTGAGAGAACTCGGGAGAAGGAACTCGGCAAATTGGTACCGTAACTTCGGGATAAGGTACGCCCTGGTAGCTTGACTGGCCTGCGCCAGGAGGGTGAAGGGGTTGCAATAAACTGGTGGCTGCGACTGTTTAATAAAAACACAGCACTCTGCAAACACGAAAGTGGACGTATAGGGTGTGACGCCTGCCCGGTGCCGGAAGATTAAATGATGGGGTGCAAGCTCCTGATTGAAGTCCCGGTAAACGGCGGCCGTAACTATAACGGTCCTAAGGTAGCGAAATTCCTTGTCGGGTAAGTTCCGACCTGCACGAATGGCGTAACGATGGCCACACTGTCTCCTCCCGAGACTCAGCGAAGTTGAAGTGTTTGTGATGATGCAATCTCCCCGCGGCTAGACGGAAAGACCCCATGAACCTTTACTGTAGCTTTGCATTGGACTTTGAACCGGTCTGTGTAGGATAGGTGGGAGGCTATGAAGCGTGGACGCCAGTCTGCGTGGAGCCGTCCTTGAAATACCACCCTGATCTGTTTGAGGTTCTAACCTTGGTCCGTGATCCGGATCGGGGACAGTGCATGGTAGGCAGTTTGACTGGGGCGGTCTCCTCCCAAAGTGTAACGGAGGAGTACGAAGGTACGCTAGGTACGGTCGGAAATCGTGCTGATAGTGCAATGGCATAAGCGTGCTTGACTGTGAGACTGACAAGTCGAACAGGTGCGAAAGCAGGTCATAGTGATCCGGTGGTTCTGTATGGAAGGGCCATCGCTCAACGGATAAAAGGTACTCTGGGGATAACAGGCTGATACCGCCCAAGAGTTCATATCGACGGCGGTGTTTGGCACCTCGATGTCGGCTCATCTCATCCTGGGGCTGTAGCCGGTCCCAAGGGTATGGCTGTTCGCCATTTAAAGAGGTACGTGAGCTGGGTTTAAAACGTCGTGAGACAGTTTGGTCCCTATCTGCCGTGGGCGCTGGATATTTGAAGGGGGCTGCTCCTAGTACGAGAGGACCGGAGTGGACGAACCTCTGGTGTACCGGTTGTCACGCCAGTGGCATCGCCGGGTAGCTATGTTCGGAAGAGATAACCGCTGAAAGCATCTAAGCGGGAAACTCGCCTTAAGATGAGATATCCCCGGGGCTTCGAGCCCCTTGAAGGGTCGTTCAAGACCAGGACGTTGATAGGTCAGATGTGCACGTACAGTAATGTACTGAGCTAACTGATACTAATTGCCCGTAAGGCTTGATCCTATAACAGGTGTGCCTTGCCCCCGCAAGGGGAGCGACTCGCACACGGTTGAGATCAGTGCTGTGCCAGACACAACACAACCCCAAAAACACGAATCCTTTACGCTTCTTCCCGATTGGCTGTGGCGCCGGGTTGACCCCAACCCGACCGCGACGCAGCAACCCGTCATGCCTGATGACCATAGCGAGTCGGTCCCACCCCTTCCCATCCCGAACAGGACCGTGAAACGACTCCACGCCGATGATAGTGCGGATTGCCCGTGTGAAAGTAGGTAATCGTCAGGCTCCCCCAAAGCCAGAAACCCCACCGCCCAGCGGTGGGGTTTTTGCGTTTACGCGGCCAATTCCGCGCGCTTCACTACTTTCCGATCCGCAGCGCATCCGCGTAACCCGTCAGTTCCAGATAGGCCCGCCCTACATCGGCATTCTGTTGGCTCACTCGCACCGCGCCTTCCCAATACACCGCGCCGGTCGACTGTCGTGAATCGAGTTCCTGATCGTCCATCAGCGGATCGAGTTGCCATGTCAGAGTTCCGGCTCTAACCGTCATCGATACCGGGTACAAAGTATTTGTGTGCGGCGACCGCCACATGCGATGCGGGGTGAACGAAACTTCGCCGGGGCCGAAGTTCCTTACCTGTCCATCGGGTCTGCGAAGCGTCGCGTGGGCCCATGTTGCATGTCCATCGCGGCTACGGATCTTGAATGCCATGAGCGCCGAGCCGTCCGTCAAATTGGCGCCGAGCCAGTCCCATCCGACCGCATTGGCGTCGAGCAACGTGCTCGACCATTCGTGATCGAGCCATGCGGTACCCGTCACGGCAGCATTGCGCGTCGAGTCGTTTGCACCCGCGGCCGGGCGCACCACAGTGCCCGTCACGCGGAGTTGCGGTTCGCTGTAGTAATAGCTTGCCTGTTCGGGACGCGGTCCTTTGCGCGAGTAACCGCGCTCGCCCTGAATCAGCGGTGGCTGCGTTGGCGTGAGTTGGAGGTGTAGCGAGAATCCGCTTGCGTCGGCGGTGACGTCGTAGTGACCGTCCGCGGCGCGCATCATTTTCCATGCGTCGAGTTTGACGTTGGTGTTGTCGGGCTTCGCGTCGGCAAGCCCGAGACCTTGCCGGGCGATGCGTTGATCGTGAACGAGATGGCCGATGGCCGGATCGCTCAGCGCAGCGTGCGCAATGATCAGTTGCGAGGGGGCGAAGGCGCTGGGGTCGGCGGCATCGTGACCAGTCGCCGAACGGAAGAACGTGATCTGGAATCCGAGCGGTTGGTGGTCGGGTGTCGTGAGCCAGCCCGTCGCGTACCACCATTCGGTGCGGAATTCCGGATGGGCACCGGTGTCCCGCGGAAACGAGATCAGATGTTCTGGCGTGACTACCGCGAAGGCGGCCGGCGTGGATGCAGAGGAGTCGCTGCTAGCGGCAAAAGAGGGCGACGCAGCGGCTATGCCAACGCAAAGTAGGCTCCGAAAAATTCGATGAGGGGATGGGAGTGAAGATTTGCTGGTACTCCAAAGCAATCGCATCCCCCACGCACGCCGCACAACTCGCATCACCAGTCCTCCTTCACCGCGCGCACGGCATCCACCGACACCGCACCCCGTCCCGCTACCACCGCCGTCGTGCACGACAGCACTAGCATCACCAACGCGACCGTGCCCAGCACGAACCACGGCACATGCAGCGACATGCTCCAGTGAAACGACTGCGGATTGACGACGAACACGAGAATCAGGCTGATCGCGAAACCAAGCGCGAAACCCAGCGCAATGCCGGATGCGGTGAGCAGGCCGCCCTCCGATGCGAGGATCGCAAAAATCTGCGCGCGCGTCACGCCGACGTGGCGCAACATCCCGAACTCGCGGGCGCGCGCGAGCGTCTGCGCGGAAAACGTCGCGGCGACACCGAACAAGCCGATCACGATGGCCACCGCCTCGAGCAGATACGTGACCGCGAAACTGCGATCGAAGATGACCAGCGTGCGCGCACGGATCTCCCCCGGTTGCGACAAATCGAGCGAAGCGCCGAACGGCAACACCTTCAAACTTGCGACGACGCGTTCGACACTCACGCCCGGCTCGACAGTCACCGCGACATCGGTTGCGGTGGAGTCGCCGGTGAGCCGCCGATAATCGCCAAGCCGTATCTGAATCGCGCCGCTCTGCCGCGCGTAGTCGCGCCAGACACCGGCGACGACGAACGTCTGGCCCTGCTCGCCGAGCGGCAACCGCACGCGTTGACCTGACTGATACCCATACAGGTCGACCATTGCTTCGGAAACCCAAATAGGCATGTCTCCGGTGCGAAGCGCGGACGGGGACAGCACCGCGCCGGTCATCTGCAGGGTCGCACCCGGATCGGCCGCATCGATCTCGCGGGCGAGCAGCGCGACGTCCGGGCGGGCGGGATCGAGCGTCAGATGCGTGATGCGCGAAAACGCAGCGTGGCGGATGCCGGGGACCGTCGCGATGCGCGTCTGTTGGTCGGGCCGCAAGCCGCCACTGTCACCGCTATTGCCGCCGGAGGTTAGGCGCACATAGAGATCCGCGGACAGCAGATGCGTGATCCAGTCGTCGACGGATACGCGGAAACTGGCCACCATGATCGCCATCGCGACGATCAGCGCGAAGCTAGACAGCACGCCGCCCATCGCGATCGAGGCCTGCCCCGGCGCATTCGCGAGACGCGCAATCGCGAGCGTACTCGTCGCGCCCGCGCGGCGTCGCGCGCCGCGCACACGGCTCGCCGCACCAAAAATCAGCGCGGTCACGCGCGGCATCAGTGCGATGCCGCCGACGAGCAGCAACGCGACCGCCAGATAACCAGCAATCGGCGCATCGAACCACGGCGGCACGCGCGTCAGCGCGGCGGCCGCCAGCAAACAGCCGAACGCCGGCCACGGCGTCGCGAGCCGCGCCAGCGCGGTTTCCTCGGCGCCGGCCTTGAGTGCCGCGGCAGGCCGTGCGCGTGCCGCGTCGATGGCGGGCGCGACGCTGCCCAACACCGACACCGCGACCCCGAGCGCGAGAAACACCGCGCTCGCGAGCGGCTCGAAACCGACTCGCGGTTGCACACCCGGAAAATAGCCGCCGCCAAGATCGCTGCCGAAAAAGCGCAGCGCACCGCTTGCCATCGTGTAGCCGAGCGCAAGTCCAAACAACGAACCGAGTAGCCCCAGCAGCGCGCCTTCGAGCAGGATCTGCCGCAATAGCTGAACTCGCGTGAGGCCGAGCACGCGTAGCATTGCGAACTGCGAGCGGCGTCGCACGACACCGAGCGCCTGCGTCGAAAACACGAGGAACGCGCCTGTGAACAGCGCGACCAGCGCGAGCACGTTCATGTTGATCCGGTAAGCACGCGACAGACGATCGGTGCGGCTCTCAGTGTCGCGCGTCTCGGCGACTACCCACGCGCCGCCGAGCCGCTGTTGCAGATCGCGTCTGAAGCGTTGGCGATCGACGCCGCGCTCGAGTTGCACGTCGACGCGCGACAGCTTGCCCACCTTGCCGAACCGCCATTGCGCGGCGGCGATGTCCATCACCGCGAGCCGTTGACCCGGCCGCGTGCGCACGAGCCCGCCCGCGACGCGCAACTGCAGATCCGAGGTGCCGACGCGCAGCGTCACGTCGTCGCCGGTCTTGACGTTCAGCCATTGCTGCGCGGCCGTCGACAGAAATATCGCATCGGAAGCGAGCGTGTCGAACGGGCGCTCAGGCGAGGGTACGCCGATCAGATCGGGCGTGATCCGGCTCGCCTTGAATACGTCGATGCCGAGAACGGGCAGTGCACCGTTGCGGCCGGGCACCGCGACGTCGAGCGCGAGCACGGGACTCGCTAGCGCCACGCCCGGCTCGTTGGCCAGCTGCGGATAAAGGGACTCGTCGACGAAAGGCTGCGCGCCGCGCACTTGCAGATCCGCTTCCCCAGACAGACTGCGCGCGGCCGCGGAGAATTCATTGAAGGCCGCGCTGTTGATCAATTGCACCGCGTAGCCGAGCGCGACGCCGAGCGCGATCGTCGCGATTGCGACGAGTGCGCGTCCGCGATGGCTGCGCCATTCCGCGGCCAGTAGCCAGCGCGCGAGAACGCGATAGCCGGGCGCGCGCGGCAGTGGCTGAAGGTCAGCGGCCATCGTCGGTCGAGCGGGCCGCGGCATGCGCCACCTTCGCGGCTTTATCGCGCGCGGCATGCAAGCCGCCGTCGCTCAGGATCAACACCCGGTCGGCCACGGCTGCCGCGGCTTCCGAATGCGTGACCATGATCGTCGCCGCGCCCGTCGCCTTGCTTTGCGCGCGGAACAGGCCGAGTACGTCGTGCGCGGTCGCGGGATCGAGGTTGCCGGTCGGTTCGTCGGCGAGAAGCAGCGTTGGACGATGCACGAGTGCGCGTGCAATGGCTACGCGCTGCAATTCGCCACCGGAGAGATCGCGCGGAAAGTCGTCGCCGCGTCCGCCGAGCCCGACCGCCGCGAGCATGTCGAGTGCGGCGGCCGTCGGTAGATCGTTGAGCAGCAGTGGCAGCGCGACGTTTTGCGCGAGCGTCAGATGCGGCAGCACATGAAACGCCTGGAATACGAAGCCGAGCTTCTGGCGGCGCAGACGCGTCGCGGCGTTATCGTCGAGTTGCTCGACCGGGCGTCCGTCGATCAGCACACTGCCGCTATCGGCGCGGTCCAGTCCGGCGATCAGGTTGAGCAACGTGGACTTGCCAACGCCCGAGTCGCCCATGATCGCGACGAACTCTCCCGCAGCGAGCGTGAAGTCGAGCTGGGCGAGCACGATGCGGCCGGTGCCGTACCGCTTGCTGAGGCCGCGGCATTCGAGTGCGGGTACGACGTCGTCGTCACGAAGCGCCATGCGAGGAGGTCCGGAAAAGGGGCCGGGCAAGGGGAGCCGGCCAGGCGAAATGAGTGTGCCTCGCCGCGCGAATTTCCGCAGCAGCTACCAGGCGAAACGCTGTTTTTCGTAAGGCAAATGGAAGATTGGCGCGCCTCGGTGGCACAGTTTTAGCGCATCTTGATCCGAGGCGCTCGGCATCGTTGCCCCTGTTCTCGGTCGATTCCGACCGCCCGGACAAAAAAATTTTTTTCGTCGACAAGGCAAATTCTTGTTCAAATGCGGGTCCTCGCCGCCGGCCGAAAAGCACTGTGCAGCACGATCCGTTCCAGCCGAACCGTCCCCACAAACAGGCAATGCCTAAAAGCGGCCAACCTTCAGGTAATTGCCAGCTTTTGCTGCCAAATTATCAAGACCGTGCGGGGCCTTTGTAACAAAGTGAAAACGCACATTTTGATGCGTTTTGCAAGCGTCCATGTCGCAACAATCTAATCCGAAGGGATTTATTGGCTGCTGCGATGCAAAATTATTCTTATCTTGGTAATCTCCCACCCTCGGTCGGGCGGCTGCGGGTAAACGTGTAGCGGGAAACCCCCTCCGCGCGTCGATTTCAGCGCACTCCAACTTACATTTCAATTTCAATGCCTGCTGTTTTGGCGGCATTGACGCAGCGTTTTGTACTTCAAGTTTTGACAGAGCACATGCCATTGCCTCTCCTAAGTCTTCTCATCTGGATCCCCATCGTCGCCGGCTTCGTGGTTCTGCGTGCCGGGTCCGACACGGCGCGTAATCGCACGCGCTGGCTCGCGCTGATCGGCGCGGTGGCGGGTTTCTTGCCGGTGATTCCGGTCGTGGCGAATTTCCGCAACGACGTGACCTCGATGCAGTTCGTCGAGAACGTCCGCTGGTCGCCGACGTTCGATATCGCATGGCATGTGGGAATCGACGGGATTTCGCTGTGGCTCGTCGCGCTGACCGCGCTGACGACGATCATCATCGTGATCGCGTCGTGGGAGTCGATCACCCAGCGTACCGCGCAGTACTACGGCGCGTTCCTGATGCTGTCGGGTTTCATGCAGGGCGTGTTCACGTCGCTCGACGGCATGATGTTCTTCATTGCATTCGAGGCGACGCTGATCCCGCTGTATCTGCTGATCGGCACGTACGGTCACAAGAACCGCACGTATGCAGCGGTGAAGTTCTTCTTCGTGTCGTTCCTCGGCTCGCTGATGATGCTGATGTCGCTGCTCTATCTGTATAGCCAGACGCACAGCTTCGATCTCGCCGTGTGGCGCGAAGCGCATCTCGACATGGTGCCGCAGACGCTGATCTTCCTCGGCTTCCTCGCCGCGTTCGGCGTGAAGGTGCCGATGTGGCCGCTGCACACGTGGCTGCCCGACGTGCACCTCGACGGTCCCACCGGCGCCGCGGTGATGATCGGCATGCTGAAGATCGGCGGCTACGGTCTGCTGCGTTTCGCGCTGCCGATCGCGCCGCAAGCGAGCCACTTCTTTGCGCCGATGATGATCACGCTGTCGCTCGTCGCGGTGATCTATTCGAGCCTGCTCGCGCTCGTGCAAACCGACATGCGCCGCCTGCTCGCGTATTCGACGGTCGCGCATATGGGCCTCGTCACGCTCGGTCTGTTCGTCTTCAACCGCTTCGGCCAGGCCGGCGCAATCGTGCAGATGATCTCGTACGGCGTGGTGTCCGGCGCGATGCTGTTGTGCACCGGCATGCTCTACGACCGCACGAAAAGCGCATCGATCGCCGAATACGGTGGCGTCGCCAACACGATGCCGCGCTTTGCCGGCTTCGTGATGCTGTTCTCGATGGCCAACATCGGTCTGCCGGGCACGTCGGGTTTCGTCGGCGAATTCATGGTGCTGATGGGCGCGATCCGCTTCAACTTCTGGATCGGCGCGATCGCCGCGACCACGCTGATCTTGAGCGCGGCCTACACGCTGTGGATGTATAAGCGCGTGATCTTCGGCGCGATCGCCAATGCGCGCGTCGCGAATCTGAAGGACCTCGGCAAGCGCGAGTTCGCGCTGCTCGGTGCGTTGGCGCTGCTGGTGCTCGCGATCGGTCTCAATCCGAAGCCGTTTACCGATGCGATCGATCCGTCGGTCGGCACGCTGCTCGCGCAATCCGAACGCTCGGCGCTTCCTTCTGACAACGTGCCGGCCGAAGCTAGCGAGCATCTGCAGGCGGCGGCGCCCGGACCGGCACCCGTCGCCACGCACAATCCGGGTTAAAAGAACAGAGCGCAAGAACCGTTGTCGCATCCGCGCGTCAGGATGCGGCGACGTTTTTGCGCTTTTGCGCGTCGCTACGAATCCCTTTGTGAATGCATGCTCGACGAAGTACTGCGAAACCGCTGCGCGTCCGGCGGTTTTCCAGTGCTTATTTGAAGGGGACCTTGCGATGCGTCAACTTTTCGATGCTTCGTTTTGAAGCGTCGCAAACGACGCTGGTGAATAGGGTGTGCGGGGAAATGCGGCAACGTGTCGCACTGCGGCGCGATGCAATAGATCGTTGCAAATTCGAGTGTTTATTAGCATTCGATGCCCCCCTATTATGCGAGCGCTTATTACTGGAGAGCCGTCGAATGACGTTCGTTGAAGTCAAAAAAACGAGGCAGTGGATATGAAAGGACGGGCGCTGGGAAGGCCGGCAAGTTTCATTTCCGCCAGCCTCATGTTGCTGCTTTCGGGTTGCAGCAACCTCGATATTCTGAATCCGAAGGGGAGTGTGGGACTCGCGGAGCGTGATCTGATCGCGACTTCGGTGTGGGCCATGCTGATTGTCGTGGTGCCGGTCATTCTGATGACACTGTTTTTCGCGTGGCGTTATCGCGCGTCGAACAGAAACGCTGAATACAAACCGGGGTGGACGCATTCCACCGCGATCGAAGTCGTCGTCTGGACGATTCCGGCGCTGATCATTTTGTTCCTCGCCGTGTTGACGTGGAAGAGCACGCATGAGCTCGACCCGTATCGTCCGCTCGAGTCGCAGGTCAAGCCGATCAACGTCGAAGTCGTCGCGCTCGACTGGAAGTGGCTGTTCATCTATCCGGACCTCGGTATCGCATCGGTGAACCAGCTCGCGATCCCGGTCGGCACGCCGGTGAACTTCCGGATTACGTCGGACACGGTGATGAACTCATTCTTCATCCCGCAGTTGGGCGGCCAGATCTACGCGATGGCAGGCATGCAGACTCGCCTGCACCTGATCGCCGATCACAGCGGCGACTACGCGGGCCTCGCGGCGAACTTCAGCGGGAAGGGCTTCTCGGACATGAAGTTCCGTACGCTCGCCTCGTCGCCTGAAGAATTCAACGCCTGGGTTGAGAAGGTGCGCGCTTCGTCGGACCGCCTCGACATGGACCGCTATCACGCGGTGTCGGAGCCAAGCGAAAAGGACCCTGTGCGGTACTTCTCGACCGTCGATCCGAAGCTCTTCAACAACATCATTGCCAAATACAACAACGGCAACGTCATCGACAACATGAAAGACGCCAACTGTGCGCCTAAGGGGTAACTCATGTTCGGAAAACTAACTCTCGATGCGATTCCGTATCACGAGCCCATCATCGTCACGGCGGGCGCCGGCATGGCACTCGCCGCACTGGCGGTGCTCGGCGGAATCACGTATTTCGGCAAATGGCGCTACCTGTGGAGCGAATGGCTGACGTCCGTCGACCATAAGAAGATCGGTGTCATGTACATCGTCGTTGCGTTCATCATGCTGTTGCGCGGCTTTGCCGACGCAATCATGATGCGTATGCAACTGGCGCTGTCGTACCTGAGCCCAGGCTATCTGCCGCCGCATCACTACGACCAGATCTTCACCGCGCACGGCGTCATCATGATCTTCTTCATGGCGATGACGTTCATGATCGGTTTGATGAACATCATCGTGCCGCTGCAGATCGGCGCGCGCGACGTCGCTTTCCCGTTCATCAACTCGCTGAGCTTCTGGCTGACGGCAGTCAGCGCGATCCTGATCAACATTTCGCTGGTGGTTGGTGAATTTGCACAGACGGGCTGGCTCGCTTATCCGCCGTTGTCGGAATTGCAGTTCAGTCCAGGTGTCGGCGTCGATTACTACCTGTGGAGTCTGCAGATCTCCGGTGTCGGCACGTTGCTGACTGGTGTGAACTTCTTCGTGACGATCGTGAAGATGCGCGCTCCGGGCATGTCGTGGATGAAGATGCCGGTGTTCACGTGGACCTCGTTGTGCGCGAACGTGCTGATCATGGCGTCGTTCCCGATCCTGACCGTCACGCTCGCGCTGCTCGGTCTCGACCGTTACCTCGGCATGCACTTTTTCACGAACGAAGCCGGCGGCAACGCGATGCTGTACCTGAACCTGATCTGGGCATGGGGTCACCCCGAGGTGTACATCCTGGTCCTGCCGGCGTTCGGTATTTTCTCGGAAGTCGTCGCGACCTTCGCGAAGAAGCCGCTGTTCGGCTACAAGACGATGGTCTGGGCGACCTGCGCGATCATGGTGCTGTCGTTCCTCGTGTGGCTGCATCACTTCTTCACGATGGGTTCGGGCGCGGACGTGAACGCGTTCTTCGGCATCGCGACGATGGTGATCTCGATTCCGACCGGCGTTAAGGTGTTCAACTGGCTGTTCACGATCTACAAGGGCCGTCTGCAATTCACGACGCCGGTACTGTGGACGATCGGCTTCATCATCACGTTCACGATCGGCGGTATGACCGGTGTGATGCTGGCGATCCCGGGCGCGGACTTCATGCTGCACAACAGCCTGTTCCTGATCGCTCACTTCCACAACGTGATTATCGGTGGCGTGCTGTTCGGCTATCTAGCCGGCTTCAACTACTGGTTCCCGAAGGCGTTCGGCTTCAAGCTGAACGAGAAGCTCGGCAAGGCCGCGTTCTGGTTCTGGCAGATTGGTTTTTGGGTCGCATTCACGCCGCTGTACGTGCTCGGCTTCATGGGCGCGACTCGTCGTCTGAACCACTACGACAACCCGGACTGGCATCCGTGGATGATCATCGCCGCGTTCGGCGCGGTGCTGATCGCAATCGGTATCGCTTGCCAGCTGCTGCAACTGGTCGTCAGCATCCGCGATCGCAACAAGATGGAAAACCGCGACCTCACGGGCGATCCGTGGGACGGTCATACGCTGGAATGGGCGACGAGCTCGCCGCCGCCGGTTTATAACTTCGCGCACATCCCGGACGTCCGCTCGCTCGACGCGTTCAGCGAAATGAAGTCGCGCAAGGGCGGCGTCAAAGTGCCGGCGTATCGCGACATTCACATGCCGTCGAATACGTCCGCGGGTCTGCTAGTGGGGCTGTTCTCGCTGGTGCTCGGATTTGCAGCCGTGTGGCACATCTGGTGGCTTGCGATCGTTGGCGTGGTTGGCACGATGCTCACCGTGATCGTCTACAGCTTCATGGATAACGACGGCTATTACATTCCGGCGGACACTGTCGCGCTGATTGAAGAGAAACGCAACGGCGGTGCTGGCGCCGTGGCCGGTGTCGGCGCAAGCGTCGGCAAGCAGGTCGCGTTGGAGGTGGACTGATGTTACAGAAGACTATTGCGGTTGAGCCGCATCTCGCGCCGGACCACGTGCCGTCGCACTCGGTGTTCGGCTTTTGGGTGTACCTGATGACCGACTGCATCATCTTCGCGGCACTGTTCGCAGTGTTCGCGGTGATGAGCCAGCAGTTCGCGGGCGGTCCGAGCGGTAAGGACCTGTTCGAGATCCCCGGCGTCGCGCTCGAAACGACGATGCTGCTGCTCTCGAGTATCACCTACGGCTTCGCGATGCTCGGCGCGCACAAGAACCGCAAGGGCGCGCTGCTCGGCTGGCTCGGCGTGACGTTCCTGCTGGGCCTCGCGTTCCTCGCGCTGGAAATGCGTGAGTTTGCGCACATGATTGCCGAAGGCGCGGGTCCGAGCCGCAGCGCGTTCCTGTCGTCGTTCTTCACGCTGGTCGGCACGCACGGTCTGCATGTGACGTTCGGCCTGATCTGGATGGTGGTGCTGGCGCTGCAGGTGATGCGTCATCGCGACCTGACCGAACGCGACATGATCCGTCTGACGTGTCTGAGCCTTTTCTGGCACTTCCTCGACGTCGTGTGGATCGGCGTTTTCACCTTTGTCTATCTTGCGAGCGTGATCTAAATGGACCATAGCCATAGCGCCCATGGCGCACACTCGGAAGGCGGTCACGGCAGCTTCGGCAGCTATATGGCGGGCTTCGTGCTCTCCGTCATTCTGACCGTCGCGGCATTCGCGATCGTGATGACCGGTACGTTGACCGGCCATAGTGCGTTGTTCGCGATCGCGGGCCTCGCGCTTGTGCAGATCCTCGTGCACTTGGTGTTCTTCCTGCATATGAACACGTCGTCGTCGCAGCGCTGGAACGTGACGGCGTTTGTGTTCACCGCGCTGACCGCGGTTATCGTGGTCGGCGGCACGTTGTGGGTGATGCATAACGTCAGTATGAACATGATGTCGCGCTAAGCGGATAACGCTTTAGCGTTAGCCTCGATAAAAAAGCCCCGCAAGATCGAAATCTTGCGGGGCTTTTGCTTTGTCTGGACGGTTTGTTTTTTACTGTGCTCGTGGCGCGCGGAATGCGAAAACGTCATCGATATGCAGGAGCGTTGCGAATCGCCAAAGGCCGTCGTAATAGAAGAAGCCTACTGCTTCGACGAAAAGCTACATGCGTATCTGCAACACTGTCAGGGCACTGCTTTTTCCGTCGTTCGTCGAAGGTTGCGGGATGCCGCTCGCCGAAGCGCTCGAGTTCAAAGTACCGATACTCGAGAGTGAGTGCGATTTCGATCCGTCGCGTCGATGCCGGGGCGCCGGCGGACTGAGCCCCTGTCAGGTTCAAGCACAGCGTCTACGCGCGTAGAGCGCATCGGAACGTTGCGTATCTGTTTGCAGTAGAAGGTATTAGGAACTTCCGGTCAAACCATGGTACCCCTGGAGGCATGACAAGAGAGAACCCAAAGACCTTATACGACCGACGTATCAGACGAGGAATGGAGCTTCGTGGCAGCTCATCTGACGTTAGTGGAGTAGAGTGCGCCACAGCGTGATATGAGTTGTGCGAGATGTTCAAGGGTCGCGTTGGACAGCTAGTGCTGCGGCTGCGTGGCCGATGATGCCGACCAACCTTCCGCTGCGGCGACTAACACCGTCTGGCCGCCTTCGGCAATCGCGTCCCACGTTCGCCGTACTTGCCCCGAGACGCATACTTGGAGCAGCCCCCTGAATCTCCGGACACCGCCTCACGCTTGAGTTGATGAATCGGTCGTGCGCTTGAGCTCGCGTGGCGAGCGGTACTTCCGCACGCTACGAGGATGATGTTCGTTGTAGTGCTGAAACGCGAGCGAGCACGACCGGACCCGGACGGCGTCTCACGCCACATGCCAACCCCGCTGCCACGTCCCCGCAGATCGTATCGTTTGCGCAGATCCCGCAATCTTGACTCTGAATCCCTCCTGCGCCTCCTCCGGTAACCGAACAGCAAAGCCACAACGCTCGGACGCATAGCCGGCAGCAGCCACATCCGGCCGCGGGTTGCCAGTCAGCGTCGTCGCAACCAGCTTTTCCCGTACCCATATTTCAATCGGTACGAATTTGTCCGGTACGCTCAGATTCACCGCCCAGCCGTGCACCATGTCGTCATTCACTGCGTCCACGAAACCATCGAACAGGTCGCCGCATTCGCGGCGACGCGATTGCGCCAGCTCGATATATGCATCGATCGGAGAGAGATCAGTCGAAGTAGCGACCTCGCGCACCATACGGAGATGATTTTCGTCGAACCCGAACATGTTCGACTTGCCGGTATAGATATAGGGATTGTCGAGAGCATCGATCCGCCGCTGAATCTGGCGAACAGCTTCTATGGCCCGGGTATAGATAGCGCCGTACGACTCCCTTTCCCGTGCGATCTCATCGCACACATACCGGTACAACTCGTAGTCCAGGTGATTGTCTTCGACAAATTTTTCACGGGCTCGCTCGGATAGCGGCGAGCGCTCTTTGGGCACGCCTTCCGTCACATTCGTACGGATGAAGAACGGTAAACGCATTCCGGTTCTACCGCAAAGACGAAGCAGAAAATCGCTCATGTCTTCGCAGAGACCGACTGTCGGGATATGTTGCCGGACGTTCTCAATCGCGATTTCGAGGCTTTCACGGTTCACGCGGCCATGACCGCTCAGCATATGCACGAACAGATTCTTGCCGCTGCACGATTCGCCCACCCAATCGTCCAGAGACAATTCACCGCCTTGCGCCAGCGCTTCAGCCTCGGAAACCGAAACTCCGCGCGCGACGCCCCCGTTTTTTCCATTACGCGCGAACCAGTAATGCGAGGTCTGCCGACTGAGCGGCTCGCGCAAAATACTGCAATCTTCCAACGGCATTTTGAGGTCTCGATGAATGCCGATAGGATCATGACCGCCACCGATTCCGCTTGCCAAAAATCGCTCTCGCGTTTTTTCCTGAGATACGCCACCCCATACGAAATTGATGAACTTATCGCGATCGAGATTAAGGTCAAAAAAGGAAATAACAGTGGAACCGCCACATTTCGGCGGATGTATGAAGAACAGAGGTTTGCTCACGTAGGTTATTGCTATGTGTTGGGTAGCCTCGATTCTAAATCCAACGGCGGGCCCGAGGTGTAACAACCAGTTGTGATATAAAGCCGCGCAGCCCCCGAAAAGGCTCGATGTACTGGTGAACAACAAGCCCGCATACGCGCTGTACCGGCGTCTCGGCTTCGTCGAATGGGTGGGGCAAGAACAACGGGCGCCGTAACAAAGACGGCCTGCAAGATGCGACGCAATCACGAGGCAGATGCCCGATGCAGTCGATTCATAAGACACAAACGAGGACCTGAAAACATGCACATCCATCCCGTAGTTCTTTGCGGCGGCAGCGGCACGCGACTGTGGCCGATGTCGCGCGGCGGCTATCCGAAGCAGTACCTCGCACTGACAGGCGAACACACGCTGGTCCAGCAAACCGCGTTGCGCTTGCGCGGCATCGATGGTGTCACCGCGCCGATCGTTGTCACGAACAACGAGCAGCGTTTTCTTGTCGCAGAACAACTGCGCCAGGTCGACGTGGGGTCCGCAAACATCGTGCTGGAACCGGCAAGCCGCAACACCGCGCCGGCCATCGCCGTGGCCGCGTTGCTCGCACTGCGCGACACGTCGGACGCTTTGCTGCTCGTACTGCCGTCCGATCATGTGATCGCGGGCGAGGCCGCATTCGTCAAGGCGGTCGAAGCGGCCGCGCAGATCGCGAAGGATGGACGTCTGGTCACGTTCGGCATCACGCCGACCGAGCCGCATACCGGCTACGGCTACATTCGCGCGGGTGCGCCGCTGATCGACGGCACGCAGACGTTCGCGGTCGACTCGTTCGTCGAGAAGCCCGATGCCGCGACCGCCCAGCGCTTCATCGATGAGGGCCGCTACTACTGGAATAGCGGTATGTTCATGCTAAAAGCGTCGACGTATATGGACGAGTTGCGCCGCTACGAGCCGGAGATCGCGCGTCAGGCCGAGTTGTCGCTGCAGAACGCGCAGCAGGATTACGATTTCGTGCGTCTCGATGCCGAGTCGTTTGCCGCCTGCCCGAACATTTCCGTCGACAACGCGGTGATGGAGAAGACCCAGCGCGCGGCCGTCGTCGCGGTCGTCGACCTCGGCTGGAACGACATCGGTTCGTGGACTGCGCTCGCCGACATCGCCGAGCGCGATGCGCAGAACAACGCATTGATCGGCGACGTGCTGACCGACGCGGTCAGCAACTCGTATATTCGCGCCGAGCATCGGCTCGTGGCCGCCATTGGGCTCGAGAACGTCGTGATCGTCGAGACCGCGGACGCGGTGCTGGTCGCGAATCGGGACCAGGCGCAGAACGTGAAGAAGATCGTCGCGCAGCTCAATGCGATGGGGCGGCACGAGTCGGTCACGCATCGTCGCGTGGTGCGGCCTTGGGGTTCGTATGAGGGCATCGATAGCGGCGAGCGCTTCCAGGTCAAGCGCATCGTCGTCAATCCGGGCGCGCAGCTGAGTCTGCAGATGCATCATCATCGCGCCGAGCACTGGATCGTCGTGAAGGGCACCGCGCTCGTGACGAACGGCGACAAGGAAATCATGCTGACTGAGAACCAGTCGACCTATATTCCGCTCGGCGTTACTCACCGGCTGCTGAACCCCGGCAGGATTCCGCTCGAGTTGATCGAGGTGCAGTCGGGCGCGTATCTCGGTGAGGACGATATCGTGCGGTTCGAGGATACGTACGGGCGCGTGGCGAAGGTTTAAAACCTCGGGGTTTAGCCCCGGCGTCGCGCCTCAAAGGCCATCGGTCGAAAGACCGGTGGCCTTTTTCTATTCATGCGAGCGGATCTGGACACTGACGGCGCGTGCGAAGGGTGAACGTCGAGCAGATGGTCGACGGGCCGTCGATATAAAGCCTGTGCGGACGTCGGACTTATCTGTCGTTGAACAGCGCTCATCATCAGAATCGTAAATAGTTGTCAAAAAGGGCTTATCCCGAATTAATGCGGTTGACCGTGGTCTGTTTCGATGGTTAATTCGCGAGGTATCGCCTGAAAGTGTAATGGAGCAACTTAAACAGCAAAGCAGTGGAACGAATTGGACAGTCGAGGAAGAATGCGACCTTTGCCGTATTACCTATTCGATCTACTCAAACTTCCCGCCGATGCCGCACGCTCAGGCCCTAAACGCCGAAACCGGCGTCAGCGACGGATAACAGAGGCGCGGGTTTTTGCGGAGGGAATATATGATGCAACCCACCAGGTCTTTGGCCACATTGACTGCCGCGTGTACTATCGCTGCGTTTGCTTTTAGTTCGATGGTACACGGTAGAACCATTTATTCTGAGTCGTTTGACTATAAGAAATTCCCTGCGCTGTCGATCTACTTTGAAGGAAAATCACTGAAGGAAATCGACCAGTTCTGTAAATCCGGTCAAAATGCTTCCGCTGATGATGCGGCCGCGTGCGGGCAATGGGATTTCGAACATTTGAATTCGACGCTAAACGCCACTTATGCCAAGGTTCTGAATTCAATAAAAAAGTCGGACAAGGAATTGGCGGAGTATCACGCTCCTTTAGCCGCTCCCGATTTTGTCGGAGCGCAAGAAAGTTGGTTCAAATATCGCGATCGTTACTGCTACTCCTATGTCTACGCGCTCGGTGAAGCATCCGGACGCTACATATATTTCTGGGATTGCATGAAGGAAATCACTGAGGACCGCATCAAGCAGCGGGAAAGATTTTCGCAATGAATATGTCCCGCTTTGAGGGGCTTTCGGGCCCGATAGGCATCTCTGATCGAGACGTGTCACAAAGTCAAGCGGCACACTTCGCCTGATCATAGGTCGTCAAGTTCAGTAAGTCAGGAATTGTCCACTTGCTCCCAACCTCGCTCCGGTGGCGGTCAGCGTGACGAACAACTGCGGCTATTGCGTCGCGAGCCACACGGCGGCGGCGCGTCGCGCCGGCACGACCGACGAGATGTTCGGTGAACTGCAGGCGATCGTCGGAATGGCTAACGAAACGAACCGGCTTGCGGTCGGCTATCGCGTGCCAATCGATCCTGCTTTCGAGTAAAGCGCACGAAACGCACGCTGCGGCCCGGTCATACCGACCTGGGCCGCAACACATACAGGCTTGCGCCGTCGTACGCAACGGCGCGAGGCCTCGTGCTTATAGCGGCACAATCTTGCCCGGTTCCGGATGGCAGATCGGGGTGTAGACCGGTCCACACCCAAAGTGCACCGGCGGGCATGGGTTGTAGTGCGGCGGTTCGTAGTGAGGCGGGCTGCACACCGGCGGCTTGTAACACGAAGGCGGGTACTCGCGCGAGTACCCGCCGCGCACGGACTGAGCAACTGCGTGGTCGAGGTCGTCGCAGCGCGACAGATCGGCAAGGGTCAAGTTGGACATGATGAATCTCCGGCAACGTTGGATGGGTATCGAGCGCGCAAATGCCTTGCGCTCGGGCGTTCCAGTTGCACGCAACATGCCATGCGGCGGGATTCAACGTCGGTACTGGCGCAAGCGCTGATCGACCGCACCTGCGCAGCCGAAAACTGATCGTGGTTGGCCAACTCGCGTCAGGCCGGTGTCGTTCAACTGCCAACACGTCGGCCGAATCAGCGCGTACTCCATCCCGCGAGTAACGCCGGTAGCTCGGCCATTTCCCTGAACACGTGCACCGCGCCCGCGCCATGCAACGCGGTCGCGCTGCTATGGCCGAGGTGCGTCGGGCAATAGCCGAATACCGTCGCACCCGCCGCAACGCCCGCGGTCGCTCCCGTCACCGTATCCTCGATCACCGCGCAGCGTGCCGGCTCGACGCCGAGTGCCGCGGCCGCGGCGAGGTAGACGTCGGGAAACGGCTTGCTTCGTGGCATTTCGTGGCCGCTGAAGATGCGCCCGTCGAAGCAGTCGAGGAGGCCGGCCTTCACGAGCTGCAATTCGATCTTGATGCGATCCGCGCCCGACGCCACCGCAATGCGTCCGTTCAACGTTTGGTGCAGCGCGCGTACCGCGAAAGAGGCGCCGTCGATCGCGCGCAACTCCTTGTCGAGCGCCACGTTGCGACGCGCGCGGAACTGCGCCAGCCACTCGGCCGTGATGGCAAAGCCAGTGTGCGCCTCGATCAGTTCCGCTTCGTCCTTGACCATCTTGCCGACGAAAATGCGCATCGTCTCTTCGACGCTCATATGCCAGCCGAGCTCGCCGAGCATCTCGGTGAGCACGCGGTTCGTGATGGGTTCGGAATCGACGAGCACGCCGTCGCAGTCGAAGAGCACGGCATCGAAAGGAAAATCGGCCATCGGGGGAGGGTACGGATAAGGTTCGCTAAAGCGGCAAGGATACCCCACCGGTTCGCGGGCCGCAGCGCGATGGCCACCCGACAGTGAAACGCTTCCTTCCCGCCGCACTTTTTTTTGCAAACAGAGCGACGGATTTCGCCCCGCTGACCCGTTGAAGCAGAAACGGAGCCACTCTGGCTCCGGCTCTTTTCGGTCCTATGGGAGAAAACGACATGATCTCGAACCGCATGAGTCGCCTGCTCGGTTCCACGCTCGGCGCCGCGCTGTGCTGCGCGGCCACGCTGACGGCCGCACCCGCCTTCGCACAAGTGGTGATCGCGCCGATGGCGCCGCCGCCGCCGCGCGTCGAACTCGTGCCCGCGCCTCGGGACGGCTATGTGTGGGATCAGGGCCGCTGGCGCTGGGAGCACGGCCGCTATGTGTGGGCGCCGGGCCACTGGCAGCCGGTGCGGGTCGGCTATCACTGGGTGCCCGGGCATTGGGCGCAACGTGGGCCGCACTGGCGCTGGGTCGAAGGACATTGGGCTTGAGCGAGGCTTGCGATGAAAACACTCGTGATGATTCTGCTGGCGGCCTTGCTCGCCGGCTGTGTGGTCTATCCGGCACGTCCGGCCTATTACCGGCCGGCGGTCGTCGTATATTGACCGCATACGTGATACCCGGCCGGCTAGCGCCGTAGCGCACGAAAACCATAACAACACGATAGTCGAAGGAGCAGCGGCAAGTGAACGACGTTGATCCCGTGATGCGGCCCGCACGCGAACGCGCGCGCGTGATGTCGCGACGGAGCCGCACGCCTTGAGCGACGCGCCGCCCGATCCGGACGCCGAGCTGATCGCGCGGGTGGGCCGCGAGGAGCCCGGCGCGGTCCGCTCGCTGGTCGCGCGCAAACTGCCGCGGCTGCTCGCGCTTGCCACACGCATGCTCGGCGATCGCATGGAAGCGGAGGACGTCGCGCAGGAGGTCTTCGTGCGGATCTGGAAACAGGCGGCTCGCTGGCGTGAAGGCGAAGCGAAGTTCGACACGTGGATGCATCGGGTCGCGCTCAATCTTTGCTATGACCGTTTGCGCGGCCAGCGCGAAGACCCGAGCGACGAACTGCCCGACGCGGCCGATCCCGCCGCGCCACCCGACGCGTGGCTCGAAGCACGGGCGGACCACGCGCGCGTGCGCGCGGCGCTCGCCGCGCTGCCGGCGCGACAGCGCGAAGCGCTCGTGCTGAGCTATTACCAGGAGATGTCGAACGTCGACGCTGCCGCCTTGATGGGAATCAGCGTCGACGCGCTGGAAAGTCTGCTGAGCCGCGCGCGCCGCGGTTTGCGCGCCCAACTGGCCGGCAGCGGCCTTAGCAAGGACAAGTCATGACGCCCGAAAGATTCCATCAGATCGTCGCAGCGTACGGCGCCGACGCGCGTCGCTGGCCGGAGCGCGAACGCGAGGCCGCGCAGGAGTGGGCGCGCGCGCATCGCGACGAAGCCGACGCGGTGTTGAGCGATGCGGCCGGCCTCGATGCATGGCTCGCCGCGGACCGGATCGAGCCGCCGAGTCTCGAACTGCAACGGCGCATCATCGATGGCGCGCCGTCGCGACGCCCGGCCGCGCGCTGGCGTTTGTGGTGGTCGGGCGCGGCGGTGGCAGGCGTCGGGCTGCTCGGTGGCCTGGCTGGCGCGCTCGCGGTGTCGTTCTTCGTGCTGACCGAGAACGCGCCGGTCTTGCATGAATCCTCGTATCTGACTTCGAGCTTCGGCGGCAGCTCCGCCGATTGGAGCGGCGAATGAACGGGCGCTCGTGGAAATTTGCGCTGCTGGGCTCCACGGTGCTCAACGTGTTCCTGCTCGGCGCGATCGCCGGCGGCGCGTATCAGTGGTTCGCCGCGCACGGTGCGAATCAGCCGGTGACGCAGGACCAGCGCGCGTTGCGGTTCGCCGCCGAGCCGCTGTCGGCGCAGCAGCGGCAGGCGTTTAACGACGGCCTGAAAAACGCGCGGCGCGACGGGCGCCAGTATGCGCGTGACGCTCGCGAAGGGCGTCGTGAGGTATTGCGTTTGCTGGCCGCGCCGCAGTTCGATCGCGCCGCGCTCGATGCCGCGCTCGCGCGCACCCGCGCGGCCGACAGCAGCCTTCGCGCGATGGTCGAAGCGAGCGTCGCCGATTTCGCGGCGACGCTGACGCCCGAGGAGCGTGTCAAATTCGCCGAGAGCCTGAAGCTGCGCGGGCAATGGCGCGAAGCGCAGCCGGCGCCGAACGCAAGGAAACCGGCGGCGAATGCTGCATCGGGCGAATAAAAAAATGCGTGCGGTGGCGACGGATTCCGGCGCGTCGGCCGTTTAACGAACATGCAGGCGTCTTACCTGCCGACGAGGATCGCATGGCCCACTCACCGAACCTGAATGCCGCGGCGGTCGCACTGAACCGCTTCGGCCTCGGCGCACGCGCCGACGATACGCCGCCAGCCGATCCGAAGGGATGGCTGCTCGCCCAGTTCGAGCAGTACCAGCCGAGGCCGGACGCGTGGGCGAATCAGCCCGATTCGATCGCGTTGTCGACGCAGCTCGCGCAGCAGCGCATGCAGATCGAGCAGCAGGCGAAACAGAAGGCGGGCGAGGAATCCAACTCGAACCGGAACGCGAACAACATCGCAACCAACATCGCCAGCAACGCGGCAGCAGCCAGCCAGACCGACGCGCAAGCTGCGAAGCTATCCGAACGAAAGGCGTTTCGCGTCGAAATCCTCGACCTGTACCGCTCGTCGGTCAATGCGCGCGTCGCAAGCGCGCTGAGTACGCAGACGCCATTTGTCGAACGCCTCGTGCATTTCTGGGCGAACCACTTTGCGGTGTCGGCCGAAAAACCCGGCGTCGCGGCGCTTGCCGGGTCGTTCGAAGCGGAAGCGATTCGCCCACACGTGCTCGGCCGTTTCGAGGACATGCTGGTGGCCGTCGAGCGTCATCCGGCCATGCAGCTGTTCCTCGACCAGACCCGCTCGGTCGGTCCCGACAGCATGGCGGCGCTGCGCGCCGCGCAGCGCAATCCGGACAACAGACGCGGACTCAACGAGAACCTCGCGCGCGAGATCATGGAACTGCACACGCTCGGCGTGCGCAGCGGCTATAGCCAGGACGACGTGACCGAGTTCGCGCGTGCGCTGACCGGCTGGAGTCTCGTCGGCAATCCGGGGAACGTCGGCGCCAATGCAAACCGGCGCACGATGGAGCCAAGCGGCGAACCCGGCAGCTTCGTGTTTCGCCAGGCGCTGCACGAACCGGGCTCGCGCACGATCATGGGACGCCGCTACGCCGAAGCCGGCGAACAGCAGGCGCTCGCGATCCTGCACGACCTCGCGCACGCGCCGGCCACCGCGCAGCATATCGGCGCGAAGCTCGCGCGCCATTTCGTCGCCGACAATCCGCCGGCTGGCGTGAGCGTTCGTCTGGCCGATGCGTTCACCCGCAGCGACGGCGATCTGCCGACCGTCTATCGCGCGTTGATCGATATGCCGCAAGCGTGGTCGCCGGGCGCGGTGAAGTTCAAGACGCCGTGGGAGTGGACCATTTCGTCGATGCGCGGACTCGGCTGGCACGACCTCGGTAATCTGCAGAGCGCGCCGATCCTGACGCAGCTGGGCCAGCCGGTGTGGCGACCCGGTTCGCCCGCCGGCTACGACGATATCGCCGCGAGCTGGGCCGCACCGGATGCGCTCGTGCGCCGCGTCGAAGTCGCGCAACGCTTCGCTTCGCGCGTGGGCGACCGGCTCGATGCGCGCTCGCTCGGGCAGACCTTGCTGGCTGGCTCGCTCAGCGAGCCGACGGCCACGGCGGTGTCGCGCGCGGAAAGCGCGGCGACGGCGATCGCGCTGCTGCTCGTATCGCCCGATTTTCAACGGAGGTGAACGCCATGCTGTCACGCCGCCAGTTTCTGAGCGTCGCCGCCGCCGGTGCCGGCGCACTGCTCGTGTCGCCGCGAATTGCGTTCGCGCATGTCGCGACCGACCGCCGCTTCGTGTTCGTGATCCAGCGCGGCGCGGCCGATGGCCTGAACATCGTCGTGCCTTACGCGGACCCCGCGTATGCGAGTTTGCGCGGACCACTCGCGATCGATGCGTCGAACGCGCCGCATCTGGACGGCACGTTCGCGCTGCATCCGGCGCTCGCGCAAATGGCGAAGCTGTACGCGCAGCGCGAGGCGCTATTCGTGCACGCGGTCGCTTCGCCGTACCGCGACCGCTCGCATTTCGACGGACAGAACGTGCTGGAAACGGGTGGCACATCGCCGTATCGGACGAAGGATGGTTGGCTCAACCGGCTCGCCGCGCAATTGCCCGCGACCCGCGAAAACGCGATCGCGTTCGCGCCGACCGTGCCGATGGCGCTGCGCGGTCCCGTTTCCGTGACGTCGTATGCGCCGTCGGGGTTGCCGCAGGCGTCCGACGATCTGCTCGCGCGCGTGTCGCAACTCTACGAGCAGGACGCGCAGTTGCGTCCGCTGTGGGAATCGGCGATGGCGGCGCGCAGCGTCGCCGGCGATGCCGGCGCACGTCAGGACCCGGCGAGCCTCGGCAAGCTCGCGGCGAGTTTTCTGGCGCGCGACGACGGTCCGCGCATCGCGATGATCGAGACCGGCGGGTGGGACACGCACAGCGCGCAGAACGCGCGGCTCGCGAATCAGCTGAAGGCGCTCGATACAATGCTCGCGGCGTTGCGCGACGGCATGGGACCATCGTGGAACAAGACCACGGTGCTGGTCGCGACGGAGTTCGGCCGCACCGCGGCCGCGAATGGCACGGGCGGCACCGATCACGGCACCGGCTCGGTCGCGATGGTGCTGGGCGGCTCGGTGCAGGGCGGTCGTGTGATAGCGGATTGGCCGGGGCTCGCGCCGTATCAGCTGTATCAGTCGCGTGACCTGAAGCCGACCACCTCGCTCGATGCGTTGATCGCAGGCGCCGCGAGTGAAAGTCTCGGGCTCGACCCGGAACGGACGGCAGCAGCGCTGTTTGGCCGGACCGTGGTGGGCGGACCGATGACGGGCGTCGTACGGGCGTGACGCGTCGATGGTCGGCGCGGCGAGCGAAAGTATTGCGCTCGATCCGGTCCGCGCCGCAAACGCTATTCGGCCGGACGATCGCGGCGGTCCGCCGATCTCAACGAGCCGTGCGAACTCAACCGGCGCAGGCGGACGCTTCGCATTGATTCGCCGCGAGCTGATGCGTCGCGTACACCGAGCGCTCGCCGACGCGATGATAGCGGCGTCCGTAGTAGATCAGCGCATCGCCCGCGCCCCGCGTGCGCGTGGCCTTCACCGCGCAGAAGAACACCGTGTGCGTGCCGACTTCAGTCACCGACCCGATCTCGCAATCGAGCGACGCGAGCGCGTCCTGCAACACCGGCGCGCCGGTCTCGAGCTTGTCCCATTGCGCGGCCGCGAAGCGCTCTTCGATCGCGAGCGCGCTCGTGGCGAAGTGCGCGGCAAGCGCCTGCTGCTCGGCGCTCAGCACGTTCACGCAGAGCTTGCCGTTGCTGCGAAACGCGGCGTTATTGCGGCTGCCGCGATTGATGCAGACGAGCAGCGTCGGCGGCTCGTCGGTGACGCCGCAGACCGCCGACGCGGTGCAGCCCGCAAGGCCGGCTTCGCCGTCGCTGGTGATGATGTTGACGGCCGCGCCAAGACCGGCCATCGCGTCGCGGAACGTGCTCTTGTCAAGCATGAAGGCCTCTGCTGGAAGTCGGGGTTCGCTAAGACGACGGTGATCGCGTCAGCCGCGAGCCTCGTGGGCCGGTGCCGACGCGCAAGCCGGCGATCGGAAGCGCGCCGCGGTGTGAGTCTCGGGCAGCCGCGCATGGCCGAACAGTTTTTCGCGCAGCGTGCCGTCGCGGTACGCGCGCTTGTACGCGCCACGTTCCTGCAGCAGCGGCACGACCAGTTCGATGAAATCGTCGAAGCACTCGGGCACGACGGTGCGCGACAGATTGAAGCCATCGACGCCGGATTCCTCGGTCCATGCGATCAGCTCGCTGGCGATTTTCTCGGCCGAACCGACGAGCGGCTGCTGGCGGCTGCCGAGCACCATCTGTTCGAGCAGCTTGCGCCTCGTCCATTGCGGACCGGCCGCGCGAGTCATCGCTTCGACGTTCGACACGATCGCCTGGCTATTGCCGGTTTCGATCGGCTCGTCGAGGTTGTAACGCGCGAAGTCGATGCCGAGCGATGCGGCCGCGTGCACCAGCGCCGCCTCCGAGCTCACATAGCGGCGGTACTCGTCGAATTTCTCCTGCGCTTCCTGATCGGTGCGACCCGTGATTACGGTCTGGCCGAGCAGCACCTTGATGTCGTCGGCGCGGCGGCCGCCGGCGACCGCGTGCGCGCGAATGTCTTCGACGATCGACTTGACCGCCCGCTTCGCCTGGCCGTTGACGAACACGCACTCCGCGTGTGCTGCCGCGAACTGTTTGCCGCGCGCGGACGAGCCGGCCTGATACAGCACGGGGGTGCGCTGCGGCGACGGCTCGGCGAGATGCATCGCATCGACGCGGTATTGCTTGCCGTGGTGGTGGATCACGTGGACCTTCGACGGGTCTGCGTAGACGCCGTGCGCCTTGTCGCGCAGCATCGCGTCGTCCTCCCAGCTGCATTCCCACAGCTTGTAGACGAGCTCCATGTACTCGTCGGCGAGATCGTAGCGGTCGTCGTGCGCCATCTGACCGGTCAAGCCAATCGCGCGCGACGCGCTGTCCAGATAGCCGGTCACGATATTCCAGCCGACCCGGCCGCGCGTCAGATGATCGAGCGTGGACATGCGGCGCGCGAACAGAAACGGCTGCTCGACCGACAGATTCGACGTGACGCCGAACGACAGATGCCGCGTGACCGCGGCCATCGCTGGAATCAGCAGCGTCGGATCGTTGACCGGCACTTGCACGGCGCCGCGGATCGCGGCATCGGGGTTGCCGCCGTAGACATCGTAGACGCCGACCACGTCCGCGAAAAAGATGCCGTCGAACAGGCCCGCTTCGAGCTTCTGCGCATAGTCGGTCCAGTACTGCAGGTCCGTGTAGCGCGTGGACTGATCGCGCGGATGGGTCCACAGCCCTTGCTGGATGTGGCCTATGCAGTTCATGTCGAACGCGTTGAGAACGATTTGCTTCGGCATCGTGTGTTCCGGCTGGTGAGCAGTTCGGACGAGGGCGTTTCGTTTAATATAGTGGACGAAAAATCACTATGCAAGACATTGTTCGGCGGCTCGGGAGGGTGCGCGTTGAACGCCGTTTGTACGCCCGCGGCGGCATCGCATCGATATAATTTCGCGGTACTCACCTCCGCACCGACGCCCCCGCCATGTCCGAAACTTCCGCGATCGATCTGACCCAGGCGATCTCCGCGCGCGTAAAGACCGAGCGCGAGGCGCGCAACTGGTCGCTCGCCGAACTGGCCGAGCGCTCGGGTGTGTCGAAGGCGATGATCAGCAAGATCGAGCGTGGCGAGGCGAGTCCGACCGCGACGGTGCTCGGGCGACTGTCGGGCGCGTTCGGGCTCACGCTGTCGACGTTGCTCGCGCTCGCCGAGCAGACCGGCGAGCGGCTCGTGCGTCATGCGGACCAGTCGCTGTGGGAAGACCCCGAAACCGGCTATACGCGGCGGCGTATTTCACCGCCCACCGGCGGCGTGCTGGAGCTGCTCGAAATCGAATTGCCGATCGGGGTGAGGGTGCCTTATCCGTCGGATGCGTTCGTGTTTCAGCATCAGCAGATCTGGGTCACGCAAGGGGTGCTGACGTTTCGCGAGGGCTCGCTGACGTACCGGCTCGAAGCGGGGGACTGCCTGCAACTCGGTGCGCCGGTCGAATGCGAGTTCTTCAATGCTGGCACTCAGGTGTGCAGATATGTGGTGGGCTTGGTGCGGCGCTGAGCTGTGCCGGATGGTGCCCAGAAGTCCAGATAGCAGGACGACGACCGGGGATTAGCGGGAGACACCGCATGCATCGCAGGTTCGCGGCGCTCCCGTTTGCGAGTCGAATGCCGACGCTCAGCTTCAACCACCTCCGCGGGACGGGAAATTCAGCGTGAGCTTGTTGGTCACCGAGGTCACGCCTGGCACGCCTTTCGCCACGTCGGCAGCCTGCTGGATCATGCCGCTCTCAGGCACCGAGCCGGTCAACGTCACTGCGCCGCCGCGCGCCCGCACGAACACATTCGACACGTTGAAGCCCTGCGCTCTCGAGAGCGCGCGCCGCACGTCGCGGCCGAGCTTGCGATCCGCCGCACGCGTCGATTGGGTGGTCGTGGCCGGCGCGGCTGCCGTGGCGGCAGGCGCCTGCGCGTCGCTTGCCTGCGCGTAGGCGCTGGATGCCGTTGCCACGCACAATGCAATTCCGAGCACCTTCAAAAGATTGAGTGTTTTCACGGTTTCACCATCCTCGATAAGTTGATGTCGCTTCGTTGCATGTTAGAAACGTCGCGCTTTTGTCGAGCTGGTCTGGGCTCTGGGAAGTGCCTGTCTTGTACAGGAGTGGTGGTTTCGGCGCTTCCGGCGCGGTTAAACGATACTCCTGGCGGGGCGGTCTTGCCAAAAGACCGCATCACGAATGAATGTCTGATCGCCCAATGCCGGAGATCACTGTGATGGATCGGGTAGCAGAGCGGTTCGTGACGAAGCGACGAACGCGCCCGCCGATCGTTACAGCGCGCATCCCGCCATTTGCCTGTAAGCTTCCCTGACGGGTTCGCGTCCGGGCTGCGCGACCCGCTGTGGTGCTTCACGATTTGCAGACGCACTCGTACGTTATTACCAATCAACCAAGGGATCTCGGTTATGAAGAGCTTCGCCATCAAACGAATCATGCTTGGGGTTTCGGCCGTCGCACTGATGGCCGGCACCATTCCGCTCGCGCTCGCTCAGGGCTCGACGGATGCCGCGGCCCAGGAAGGCGCGACGACAACCACCCCGAAGCCAACGAAGGCCGAGCGCAAGGCAGCGCGCAAAGAGGCTCGCGCGAAAAAGAACGCCGAGCTGAAGAAACTCGAAGACGCGGGCTACCAGCCGGCGCAGAACGATCCGAACTATCCGGACAAGCTGCAGGCGGCGCAGAAAAAGGCCGGCGTCGGTGCGCCGGCCAGCCAGTAACGGACAAGTCCACGCCCGGCGCGGTATTCAGCGCCGACGAGACGCCGGGCGGCTTCGGTCAGGCTTTGCCGTCAGCAACGCGATCCGCGGGGAACGTGATCATGGCAACGAAGCATGAAGTGAAACGCTACAAGGCGAACCTCTCCGACGAACTGCACAGCGCCGCCCTGTATGAGACGCTCGCGCGCGTCGAGAAAGACGAGACCCGCAAGCAGATCTATCAGGAGCTCGCGCAATCCGAACACAGTCACGCGCAAGTGTGGGCCGACAAGCTCCGAGCCAACGGCATCGAACCGAAAGGCCGCGGTCATGCGATCAAAACGCGTTTGATGAAGGGGCTCGTGCACGTGTGCGGCGCGGACTTCGTGCTGCCTACTCTTGCCGCCGCCGAATACGCGGACCGCAACAAATATCGAGGCCAACGCGACGCAGGCCACATGTCGGCCGATGAGCATCACCACGCGGCGGTCGTGCAGACGCTCGCCAGCACCAGCAACCCCGACCTGTCGCCCGGCGCGCGCATCGCCGCGGCCGAGTCGTGGCACAAGGGCGCCGCGTCGGGCAACGATCTGCGCGCGGCCGTGCTCGGCGCGAACGATGGCCTCGTGTCGAACTTCTGCCTGATCATGGGCGTCGCCGGCGCGGGCACCGGCAACCAGGCGATCCTGTTGACCGGCCTCGCCGGGCTGATCGCCGGTGCCTGTTCGATGGCGCTCGGCGAATGGCTGTCGGTCACCAATGCGCGCGAACTCGCGAGCACGCAGATCGCCAAGGAAGCCGAGGAGATCGAAGAGCAACCCGACGCGGAGGAGCACGAGCTCGCGCTGATCTACCGCGCGAAAGGGCTCGACGCGAACGAGGCGAAACGCGTGGCCGCGCAGATGATGCGCGACAAGGACAAGGCGCTCGACACCCTCACGCGCGAGGAACTCGGTCTCGATCCGGCGGAACTGGGCGGCAACCCGTGGTCGGCGGCGGGCGTGTCGTTCTGTCTGTTCTCGCTGGGCGCGATTTTTCCGGTGATGCCTTTTCTGTGGTCGCACGGCGTCAGCGCGATCGTGCAGTGTGTCGTGCTGAGCATGCTGGCGCTCGCGTCGATCGGCGTGTTCACGTCGCTGTTCAACGGCCGCAGCGCGGGATTTTCCGCGTTGCGCCAGATCATCATCGGACTGATCGCGGCGGGATTTACGTTCGGCGTCGGACGTTTGCTGGGCGTGTCGATCTCCTGAGCGGTTCACCCCGCGGGCACCGTGTCGCGCTTGCTGCCGTCCGGGAGCACCGCTTGCTCTGTCGCGACATCCTCCGCGCGCGGGCCAACCGGCGCCAATCCCTTCTGCCACAAGGCTTTCGTCGCCGCGTCGAGCGCTTGCGGCGCGGCCGGGTGTCGCATTTCCGCATGTGCTTGTCGGAAATAGTCGGCTGGCCGCACTTTTTTCTAGCAACTATGTAGGCACAGCGCGGGCGACGTCCGCAAGCGAGGAGAGCATTCGATGAATTCCCCCAAGGTCGTGGTCGAAGGGCTGTGCAAGGTGTTCGGCACCAACCCGAAACAGGCGCTCGCAATGCTGGCCAGCGGCGCCACCAAAGAGGAGGTGTTTGCCCGCACTGGTCAGATCGTCGGCGTGCACAACGCGTCGTTCGAGGTTCGCGAGGGCGAAATCTTCGTGCTGATGGGCCTGTCAGGCTCCGGCAAGTCGACGCTGATTCGCCTGATCAATCGGCTCGTCGGCCCCAGCGCCGGCAAGGTGCTGATCGACGGCCGCGATGTCGCGAGCGTGCCGCGCGCCGAGCTGACGGCGCTGCGCCGCAAGGACATGAGCATGGTGTTCCAGTCCTTCGCGCTGATGCCGCAGCGCACCGTGCTGGCCAACGCGGCGTTCGGCCTCGAGGTCGCGGGCGTCGGCCGCAAGCAGCGCGAGGCGCGGGCGCTGGCGGTGCTCGAACAGGTCGGCCTCGCGCCGTTCGCGCAGAAGCTGCCCGCCGAGCTGTCGGGCGGCATGCAGCAGCGCGTCGGGCTCGCGCGGGCGCTCACGGTCAACCCGTCGCTGATGATCATGGACGAGGCGTTCTCCGCGCTCGATCCGCTCAAGCGCAAGGAAATGCAGAACGTGCTGCTCGATCTGCAGCGCGAGCAGCAGCGCACGATCCTGTTCGTATCGCACGATCTGGAGGAGGCGATGCGCATCGGCACGCGCATCGCGATCATGGAGGGCGGGCGCGTCGTGCAGATCGGCACGCCGCAGGAAATCATCAAGAACCCGGCCGACGACTACGTGCGCGCATTCTTCGAAGGCATCGACACGAGCCGCTATCTGACGGCCGGCGATCTGATGCAAACCGACGACGTGCCGCTGATGCACGCGCCGCAGATCGACGCGTCGAGCGTCGCCGCGACGCTGAACGGCAGCGCCGACTACGCGTTCGTGCTCGACAGCGAGCGCAGGATACGCGGCTTCGTATGCCGCGACGCGACGGGCAGCGTGTCGCCGCAGCTCAACCAGATCGAATGCATCCATCGCAGCACGCCGCTCAACGACGTGGTCGAGCGCGTGGTGGCGAGCCGCGCGCCGCTGCCGGTCGTCGAAGCGGACGGCTCCTACTGCGGCTCGGTCAACAAGACGAACGTGCTGAGCGTTCTCACGCATCATCGAGGTTCCCATGTCTGAAATCATTCCGCTTGGCGCCTGGGTCGATCACGGCGTTCACTACCTGCTCGATCATGATGCGAAGACCTTCGACACGATCGGCAAGGTCATCGAGAGTTTCGCCGCGGCCGTCGAGCACGGTTTGCAGGCCGTGCCGATGTGGGCGCTGATGGCGTTCTTCGTCGGCATCGGCTTGTGGCGCGTCGGCTGGCGCTTCGCGTTGTTCACGCTGGCCGCGCTGCTGTTGATCTACGGCACCGGCTTCTGGGATCAGATGGTGATCACGCTCGGCCTCACGCTGTCGTCGACGGTGATCAGTCTCGTGCTCGGCGTACCGCTCGGCATCTGGATGGCGAAGAGCCGCACCGTCGAAATGATCGTGCGCCCCGTCCTCGATCTGATGCAGACGATGCCCGCGTTCGTCTACCTGATTCCGGCTGCGATGCTGTTCGGCCTCGGCCGCGTGCCCGGCATCCTGTCGACGGTGATCTTCGCGATGCCGCCCGCGGTGCGTCTGACCGCGCTCGGCATCAAGCACGTCAATCATGAAATCGTCGAAGCGGGGCAGGCGTTCGGCTGCACGCCGTGGCAGTTGCTCTACAAGGTGCAATTTCCGAACGCGTTGCCGTCGATCATGACCGGCGTGAACCAGACCATCATGATGGCGCTGTCGATGGTGATCATCGCGTCGATGGTCGGCGCGGGCGGTCTCGGCAACGACGTGCTCGCGAGCATCCAGCGGCTCGATATCGGGCTCGGCTTCGAAAGCGGCATGTCGGTCGTGATGCTGGCGATCATTCTGGACCGCATCACCGAGAGCTTCGGCCGGGCGCCGGGCAAGGCACGCGCACCGCTGTTCGCCGGATTGCGCCAGGCGATGAAAGTGCGCCGCGAGCCGGCGGCGCAACACGGCTGATGGCCTGATCCGATACGTCCATGAAGCGCGACGCAATCGCCACCGCCGAACAAGCCGATGCGCGGCTGTCAGCCGTCGCGCACGTCGGCTTCCTGACGCTGCCGAACTTCTCGATGATCGCGTTCACCAGCGCGGTCGAGGTGCTGCGCATGGCGAACTACGTGGGCCGCGCGCAGCACTACCGGTGGTCGGTAGTCACACCGGATGGCGAGCCGGCGCGCGCGAGCAACGGCATCACGGTGAAGCCGACCACCACGCTCGCCGAGGCCGGCATGCCGGACCTGCTGTTCGTATGCGCGGGCTGGCACGTGCGCGAGTATGTGAACGACGCGGTGATCACGCAACTGCGCGAGGCCGCCGCGCACCGCGTGCCGCTCGGCGGCATCTGCACGGGCCCGTATGCGCTGCTCGCGGCGGGGCTGCTCGACGGCTATCGGGCGACCGTGCATTGGGAGGACATGTCGCCGTTGCACCAGCGCTATCCGCACGTGCATTTCGACGACGAGCTGTTCGTGATCGACCGCGACCGGCTCACCTGCACCGGCGGCACCGCGCCGCTCGATCTGATGCTGCATCTGGTGGGCATGCGGCTCGGGCCCGCGGTGGCCGCGCAGGTGTCCGAGCAGTTCATCGTCGAGCGGATTCGCGGTTCGACCGATTACCAGCACATTCCGGTCGATGCGCGGGTCGGCCTGTCGCGCGCCGAACTGATCGAAGTGGTGCGGCTGATGGAAGCGAACATCGAGGAGCCGCTATCGCTCGATGAACTCGCGCGGCTCGTGAACCTGTCGCAGCGCCATTTGCAGCGGATGTTCAAGCTGTTCCTGAACGTATCGCCGACGCATTACTACCTGAGCCTGCGGCTGCGCCGCGCGCGCGATCTGCTGCGCAATACCGATGCATCGATCGCGCGCGTGACCGCGGTGTGCGGTTTTCATTCGCCGTGTCATTTCAGCAAGGCGTACCGCGCGCAGTTCGGGCATGCGCCGAGCGTAGAGCGGCGCATGCCGGAGTAGCGCACGCCGCGTCAATTCAGATCGCCTGCGCGCGGCCCGGAAAGGTTTCGTCGTAGCACGAGCCGTCGTCGACCTGTTCAGCCGTGCCGCGCTGCTCGCGATACATCATCGGCGGCACGCCGAACTGTTTGCGAAATTCCCGTCCCAGGTGCGACGCGTCCGAGAAGCCGCAGCTCGACGCGATATCGGCGACGGTCTTGTCCGAACTCGTCAGCAGCCACGCGGCGGTGCGCAGACGCACCTGCTTCGCGTAGGCCTGCGGCGCCTTGCCTGTCTGCGCCTTGAATAGCCGTTCCAATTGACGCGGCGACAGATCGAGCTTGCCCGCCAGTTCGTCGAGCGACAGCGCGCGGCCCACGTGCTGCTCCATCAGCAGGATCGCGCGCTTGACCTTCGGATGCGAGGCCGGCGCAAGTCCGGGCGGATGCGGCTGCGGCGCGTTGCCTTTCTGCAGGTCGTCGACGAGCAGGATGCGCAGCGCCTTCTGCACCGTCGCGGTTTCGAAGTGCCGCAGCAGGATCGCGGCGGCGACGTCGATCGACGCGCGCCCGCCCGAACACGTGATGCGCCGCCGGTCGATCACGAACAGCCGGTCGGCGACCAGCATCTGTTCGTCGACCGACGGAAAGCGCTCGATGAAATCCCAGTAGTGAAACCAGCTCACGCAGATCCGGTGGCCGTCGAGCACGCCCGCTCGCATCAGCGAGAACACGCCGGTGCACATGCCGACCAGCGTCGCGTCGCGCGCGGCGGCGCGGCGGATGAACGCGAGCGTCGCCTCGCTCGCGGCGGGCCCCGAGTGCAGCAGTCCGCCGACCACCACCACATAGTCGAACTTTTCGGCCGTTTCGAAGGTTTCCCACGGCGTGATCTGGATGCCGCAACTCGCGCGCACCGGAGCAAGGGTTTCCCCGATCACGCTCCACGAGCAGCGCACCGGCTTGCTGAAGTCGCCTTCGTCGGCGGACAGGCGCAGCAGATCGACGAAACCCGAGAACGCGGTCAGCGTGAAGTTCGGCAGCAGGATGATGCCGAAGCGGATGCGCTGCTTCGCGGCGGTGTCGAGTGAGGAAGGGGCAAGCGTTTCAGCGGAATTCATGCGCGCGGCGGGTCGGTGATAAGAGCGGCGAAAGTGGAACGAACGTTGACCGAAAAGGCTGTAGGCAAGCATAGCACCACGGACCTTCAGCATTGCCTGCCGGCGTCGGGCCGCCTTTCGCGAATGCGTCGCAAGTCATCGCAAATCCGCCGGGAGGCCCGCGTGGCGGGTCATTTGACGACGCCATCCCATTGCGATGCCGTTTTTATTCTATCGATCGGGCCTGCCGTGCGGTGCAATAGACGCACTTTCCATCCGGGCGCATCAGTCGAGTCGAAGCGCTTCAGGCCATCGCAACTCGCAAGACTCAACGCACAAGGCAAGCCATGAACGTCAGCGTCTTCGATCTGTTCAAGATCGGCATCGGTCCATCGAGCTCACACACGGTCGGGCCGATGATCGCCGCATGCCGCTTCGCATCGCATGTCGAGGACGCGAATCTGCTCGGCTTCGTGCGGCGCGTCAGAGCCGAGCTGTTCGGCTCGCTCGGCGCGACCGGCAAGGGCCACGGCACCGATAAGGCCGTGCTGCTCGGCCTCGAAGGCAATCTGCCCGACCAGATCGACCCCGACCTGATCGAGCCGAGGCTGCGGACGATCCGCGAGACCAAGCAGCTCGTGCTGCTCGGCAAGCATCCAGTCGCGTTCGACGAGCGCGAGCATGTCGGCTTCTACCGCAAGCTGATGCCGGGCGCACCGGGCTCGGGCGTCGTGCATCCGAATGGCATGCGCTTTCAGGCCTTCGACGAGAACGGTCAGTTGCTGGTCGAGAAAGAGTATTTCTCGATCGGCGGCGGCTTCGTCGTCAATCGCGACGGCGATCGCGTGAATGGACGCCGCGCGACCGCCGAGGTGCCGTATCCGTTTCGCACCGGCGACGATCTGATGCGCGTGTGCCGCGAAAGCGGCTTGTCGATCGCCGAAGTGACGTTGCGCAACGAATGCGCGACCCGGCCCGAACACGAAGTGCGCGAGGGCCTGCTGGCAATCTGGCGCACGATGGCCGCGTGTGTCGAACGCGGCTGCAAGGTGCGCGGCGAACTGCCCGGCCCGATGCACGTGAAGCGCCGCGCGGCCGAACTGTGCGAGCGCTTGCGCGCACGCTCGGAGGAATCGCTGCGCGATCCGCTGTCGATGCTCGACTGGGTCAACCTGTACGCGATGGCCGTCAACGAGGAAAACGCCGCGGGCGGCCGGGTCGTCACCGCGCCAACCAATGGCGCGGCCGGCGTGATCCCGGCGGTGCTGCACTACTACGTGAAGTTCATGCATGCGGCGAACGACGCAGGCATCGTCGACTTCCTGCTGACCGCCGCGGCGATCGGCATCATCTACAAGGAAACCGCGTCGATCTCCGGCGCCGAAGTGGGCTGCCAGGGCGAAGTGGGCGTGGCCTGCTCGATGGCTGCCGCGGCGCTCGCGGCAGTGATGGGCGGCACGCCCGCGCAGGTCGAGAACGCCGCCGAAATCGGCATGGAACACAACCTCGGCATGACGTGCGACCCGGTCGGCGGGCTCGTGCAGATTCCGTGCATCGAGCGCAACGCGATGGGCGCGATCAAGGCGATCAACGCGGCGCGCCTCGCGATGAAGGGCGACGGCAAGCACGTGGTGTCGCTCGATAGCGTGATCCGCACGATGCGCGAAACCGGCGCCGACATGAAGACGAAATACAAGGAGACGTCGCGCGGCGGGCTGGCCGTGAACGTCATCGAGTGTTGAACCCGCTACACCGTATCTGCAAAACCGCAAAGGACCCACGATGAGCCGCTATTCGATATTCAGCCTGCTGCGCAACGGGATGTCGTATCACGAGAACTGGGAGCGGCAATGGCGCAGCCCCGAGCCTAAACGTGAGTACGACGTCGTGATCGTCGGCGGTGGCGGGCATGGTCTCGCGACCGCGTACTACCTCGCGAAGGAACACGGCGTGCGCAACGTCGCGGTGCTCGAGAAGGGCTGGATCGGCGGCGGCAATACCGCGCGCAATACGACGATCGTGCGCTCGAACTATCTGTGGGACGAATCCGCCGGGCTCTACGAGAAGGCGATGAAACTGTGGGAAGGGCTCTCGCAGGACCTGAACTACAACGTGATGTTCAGCCAGCGCGGCGTGATGAACCTCGCGCATACGCTGCAGGACGTGCGCGACACGGAACGCCGCGTCAACGCGAACCGGCTGAATGGTGTGGATGCCGAATTTCTCACGCCCGCGCAGATCAAGGAACTCGAACCGACCATCAATCTGAATAGCCGCTATCCGGTGCTCGGCGCATCGATCCAGCGGCGCGGCGGCGTGGCCCGGCACGATGCGGTGGCCTGGGGCTTCGCGCGCGGCGCGGATCAGGCCGGCGTCGATATCGTGCAGAACTGCCAGGTGGTCGGCATTCGCCGTAACGGCAGCCAGGTGACGGGCGTCGATACGACCAAGGGCTTCATCAAGGCGAAGAAGGTCGCGGTGGTCACGGCCGGCAACACGTCGACGCTCGCCGACATGGCCGGCGTGCGCTTGCCGCTCGAAAGCCATCCGTTGCAGGCGCTGGTGTCGGAGCCGATCAAACCGGTGGTCAACACGGTCGTGATGTCGAACGCGGTCCACGCGTACATCAGCCAGTCCGACAAGGGCGATCTGGTGATCGGCGCGGGCGTCGATCAGTACACCGGGTTTGGGCAGCGCGGCAGCTTCCACATCATCGAGGGCACGCTCGAGGCGATCGTCGAAATGTTCCCGGTGTTTTCTCGCGTGCGGATGAACCGGCAGTGGGGCGGCATCGTCGATGTGTCGCCGGACGCGTGCCCGATCATCAGCAAGACCGATGTGAAGGGGCTGTACTTCAACTGCGGCTGGGGGACGGGCGGCTTCAAGGCGACGCCCGGTTCGGGATGGGTCTTTGCGCACACGATCGCAAAGGACGAACCGCATCCGTTGAACGCGCCGTTTTCGCTGGACCGGTTCTATACCGGTCATCTGATCGATGAGCACGGCGCTGCCGCCGTGGCCCACTAGTCGACGAGGAGACACAGATGTTGCTGATCGAATGCCCGTGGTGCGGTCCCCGCGCCGAAACCGAATTCTCCTGCGGCGGCGAGGCGGACATCGCCCGCCCGCTCGACACCGAATCGCTGACCGACAAGGAATGGGGCGATTACCTGTTCATGCGCAAGAACCCGCGCGGCGTGCATCGCGAGCAATGGTTCCACACGCAGGGCTGCCGCCGCTGGTTCAAGGCGCAGCGCGACACCGTCAGCTATGCGTTCCAGGGTTATCAGACGTTCGAGCGTCCGTTGCTGGCGTTAGACAGTAGCGATCCACAGGCAGCCAACGCACAGGCAAAGGCACAAGAGGGCAAAGCATCATGAGCCAGAAAGACCGACTCCCAACCGGCGGCCGCATCAACCGCGCGATCGCGCTGAGCTTCACGTTCAACGGCGTCGAATACCAGGGCTATCAGGGCGATACGCTCGCGTCCGCATTGCTCGCGAACGGCCTGCACTTCGTCGCGCGCAGCTGGAAATATCATCGGCCGCGCGGCATCGTGACCGCGGGCGTCGAGGAGCCGAACGCGGTCGTGCAACTGGAGACCGGCGCCTACACGGTGCCCAATGCGCGGGCCACCGAGGTCGAGCTGTACCAGGGGCTCGTCGCGAGCAGCGTGAACGCGAAGCCGAGCATCGAGAAGGACCGCATGGCGATCAACCAGAAGATCGCGCGCTTCATTCCGGCGGGCTTCTACTACAAGACCTTCATGTGGCCGCGCAAACTCTGGCCGAAGTACGAGGAAGCGATCCGCGACGCGGCCGGCCTCGGCACCGCGCCGAAACAGCGCGACGCGGACCGCTACGACAAGTGCTTCGCGCATTGCGACGTGCTGGTGGTCGGCGGCGGCCCGACCGGGCTCGCGGCCGCGCACGCGGCGGCTTTGTCCGGCGCGCGCGTGACGCTCGTCGACGATCAGCCGGAACTCGGCGGCACGCTGCTGTCCTGTGGCGCGGAGATCGACGGCAAGCCCGCGCTGCAGTGGGTGCAGAAAATCGAAGACGAATTGCGGCAGTTGCCCGACGTGAAGATCCTGAGCCGCAGCACAGCGTTCGGCTATCAGGACCACAATCTCGTCACGGTCACGCAGCGCCTGACCGATCATCTGCCCGTGTCGCAACGCAAGGGCACCCGCGAACTGCTGTGGAAGATCCGCGCGAAGCGCGTGATTCTCGCGACCGGCGCGCATGAACGGCCGATCGTGTTCGGCAATAACGATCTGCCTGGCGTGATGCTCGCGTCGGCGGTATCGACCTATCTGCATCGCTATGCGGTGCTGCCGGGTCGCAACGCGGTCGTGTTCACCAACAACGACGACGGCTATCAATGCGCGCTCGACCTGAAAGCGGCCGGCGCGCAGGTGAGCGTGATCGATCCGCGCGCCGGTGAATCGAAGGGCACGCTGCCCGCGCTCGCGCGCCGCCACGGCATCAAGGTGCTGAACGGCACGGTCGTCACGGCCGCGCATGGCAAGCTGCGCGTCGCGTCGGTGTCGCTCGCGTCGTATGCGAAAGGGCAGATCACGGCGCAACAGGGCGAACTGCCGTGCGATCTGCTCGCGATGTCGGGCGGCTGGAGCCCGGTGCTGCATCTGTTCGCGCAGTCGGGCGGCAAGGCCCATTGGCATGACGACAAGGCCTGCTTCGTGCCGGGCAAGGCGGTCCAGCCGGAGACCAGCGTCGGCGCCTGCGCGGGCGACTTCACGCTCGGCCAGGGCATCCGTTTCGCGGTCGATGCCGGCGTCGAAGCGGCGCGCGCGGCCGGGCACATCGTCGCGCGGCCCAAGCCGGTGCAGGTCGCCGAACTGAGCGAAACGAAGCTGGAGCCGCTGTGGCTCGTCGGCGGACGCGAGCTGGCCACGCGCGGGCCCAAGCAGTTCGTCGATTTCCAGAACGACGTCTCGGCCGCCGACATCTTCCTCGCCGCGCGCGAAGGCTTCGAATCGGTCGAACACGTGAAGCGCTACACCGCGATGGGCTTCGGCACGGACCAAGGCAAGCTCGGCAACATCAACGGCATGGCGATTCTCGCGCAGGCGCTCGGCAAGACCATTCCCGAGACCGGCACCACGACGTTCCGGCCGAACTACACGCCGGTCACGTTCGGCACGTTTGCCGGCCGCGAGCTGGGTGAATTGCTCGACCCGGTGCGCAAGACCGCGATCCACGAATGGCACGTCGAACATGGCGCGGCGTTCGAGGACGTCGGCAACTGGAAGCGGCCGTGGTTCTACCCGAAGAAAGGCGAGGACCTGCACGCGGCGGTTGCGCGGGAATCGCTCGCGGTGCGCACGAGCGTCGGCATTCTGGATGCGTCGACGCTCGGCAAGATCGACATTCAGGGCCCGGACTCCGCGAAGCTGCTGAACTGGGTGTACACGAACCCGTGGACCAAGCTCGAAGTCGGCAAATGCCGCTACGGCCTGATGCTCGATGAAAACGGCATGATCTTCGACGACGGCGTGACCGTGCGCCTCGCCGATCAGCACTACATGATGACGACCACCACCGGCGGCGCGGCGCGTGTGCTCACGTGGCTCGAACGCTGGCTGCAAACCGAATGGCCCGACCTGCGCGTGCGGCTCGCGTCGGTCACCGATCACTGGGCGACGTTCGCGGTGGTCGGACCGCAGAGCCGCAAGGTGCTGCAAAAGGTTTGCGACGACATCGACTTCGCGAACGCGGCGTTCCCGTTCATGACGTATCGCGAAGGCACGGTCGCGGGTGCGGCGGCGCGCGTGATGCGCATCAGCTTCTCGGGCGAACTCGCTTATGAAGTCAACGTGCCGGCCAACGTCGGACGCGCGGTGTGGGAAGCGTTGATGGCCGCGGGCGAGGAGTTCGACATCACGCCGTACGGCACTGAGACGATGCACGTGCTGCGCGCGGAGAAGGGTTACATCATCGTCGGCCAGGACACGGACGGTTCGATGACGCCGCATGACCTCGGCATGGGCGGGCTCGTTGCGAAGTCGAAAGACTTTCTCGGCAAGCGCTCGCTCTCCCGCTCGGACACCGCGAAGGCGGGGCGCAAGCAACTGGTCGGGCTGCTATCGGAAGACGCATCGTTCGTGATCCCCGAGGGCTCGCAGATCGTCGCTGGTCCGTTCCAGGGCGATACCGCGCCGATGCTGGGGCATGTCACGTCGAGCTATTACAGCCCGATTCTGCAGCGCTCGATCGCGATGGCGGTCGTCAAGGGCGGCCTCGACAAGATCGGCACGACGGTCACGATTCCGCTCGCGAGCGGCAAACAGATCGCGGCGAAAATCGCGAGTCCGGTGTTCTACGACAGCGAAGGAGCACGTCAACATGTGGAATGAAACAGGCGGAACGGTATCGATCGTGGACCGTAAGGTCGGGCGGCAGAACGGCGTGTGGCAGGAGTCGCCGCTGGTCGGCGTGGATGGCCTGCTGAAACAGCATCAGGCCAACGCGACTGCCGCGTTCCGGCTCGGCGAGCGGCCGTTTCTCGAACTCGTCAACGTGCGTGGCGATATGCGCGACGCGGCGTTCATCCGTGCGGTGGAACAGGTGATTGGCTGCAAGCCGCCGGAGAAGGCAAACACCGTCGCGCGCAGCAACGGCTACGACATGCTGTGGCTCGGCCCGGACGAATGGCTCGTGCGTTCGGAGGCCGCGCATGATGCGACGCGCACGGCGCCGTTGCTGGCGTTGCTCGGGGCGGCGTTCGCGGGCGTGTTCGCCTCGGCGGTCGATGTCGGCAGCGGCTATACGGTGCTCGAAATCAAGGGCACCCGGACGCGCGACGTGCTCGCGCGCGGCTGCCCGCTCGATCTGCATCCGAAACTATTCGGCGTGGGGCAGTGCGCGCAGAGCCATTATTTCAAGGCATCGATCACGTTGCTGCCCACGGGCGCCGACAGTTTCGACATCGTCGTGCGCCGCAGCTTCGCGGACTACTTCGTCAGGATCATGCTCGACGCCGCCGAGCCGTTGATGTCCTGAGCGGGACACGATGGGCTTTGCCAATCGATGGCGGCCGGTGTGTGCGCGCCCCGGCCGCCGTTTTTTCCGTCTCTTCTTCCCCGTCTTCCGCCATGACGTCGACCCGGGTCGCCACCGCGCGTCTCACCGCGCGCGCGTGCGATGAGCACGATGCCAGTGCCGCGCTCGCGCTGCTCGATCAAAGCATCGCGCTGCGCCACCGCCGCATCGCGCTGATCCGTTATCTGCTCGCACGGCAACTCGGTGCGCCGCTCGAAGCGCGGCATCACGCGTACGTCGAAAAAGTCGCGGCCTGTCTGAGCGCAGAGGCGCTTGCGCGGATCGCCAGCGCCGCGCACGCGCGGCTGCGCACGTAGCGCCGAAACCTGGCGGCATGGCGGACGCGTCACGACGCCTCTGTTCCATCCCGACGACGCATTTCTTCTATGTGGCCGATTTATGTCGGCATCTACTGAGGACACAGTTTGCCCCATCCACGCGGAAGTCACCGCGTCAACCGCCGTATCCACGAGGGGATCACATGTCCACTGCTTTCCCGCTTCGCGCCAGCGCAGCCGCCCGGCTCGAACGCTTGCCGTTCTCCCGCTATCACCGAACCCTCTTCATCATCGTCGCGATCGCGTTCTTCTTCGATTCGGTCGACCTCGCCACGATGACCTTCGTGCTCGGTTCGATCAAGAACGAGTTCCATCTGTCGACCGCGACGACGGGGCTCGTCGCCAGTGCGAGTTTCTTCGGCATGGTGCTCGGCGCGGCCGTGGCGGGTCTGCTGGCGGATCGCTTCGGACGCCGGCCCGTGTTTCAATGGAGCATGGTGCTGTGGGGGCTGGCATCGTATCTGTGTTCGACCGCGCAGAGCGTCGATGTGCTGATCCTGTATCGCGTGCTGCTCGGCGTCGGCATGGGGATGGAGTTTCCGATCGCGCAGACCTTGCTGTCGGAGTTCGTGCCCGCCGCATCGCGCGGCCGCCTGATTGCGCTGATGGATGGTTTCTGGCCGCTCGGCTTCATCACGTCGGGCGTGGTGTCGTATTTCGTGCTGCCGAACTTCGGCTGGCGCAGCGAGTTCGCGCTGCTCGCGATTCCGGCGGTGTTCGTGCTGATCGTCCGCCGTGTGGTGCCCGAGTCGCCGCGTTGGCTCGAACATCGTGGCCGTCATGAGGAAGCCGATCGTATTCTCGCCGGTATCGAGGCCAAGGTGACGCGCTCGGCGAACGTGAGCCAGTTGCCAGCACCGGTGATGCTGGCGGAACCCGCGGCGGCGAAGGGCACTGGCGCGTTACGCGAAATCTGGAGCCTGGCGTACCGGCGTCGCACGATCATGGTCTGGACGCTGTGGTTCTTCGCATTGCTCGGCTTTTATGGGCTGACGTCGTGGCTCGGCGCGTTGATGCAGCAGGCTGGCTTCGCGGTGACGAAGTCCGTGCTGTACACGGTGCTGATTTCCCTGGGCGGCGTGCCCGGCTTCATCTGCGCGGCGTGGCTCGTCGAGCGCTGGGGCCGCAAGCCGACCTGTATCGCGTCGCTCGCGGGCAGCGCGGTGATGGCCTACGTCTACGGGCAAACGGCGCTCCATGTGCAGACGCCGGGGCTGCTGATCTGTGCCGGACTCGCAATGCAGTTCTTCATGTTCTCGATGTGGGCGGTGCTGTACACGTACACCCCCGAGCTTTACGGCACCGGCGCGCGGGCGACCGGATCGGGCTTCGCGTCCGCGGTCGGCCGGGTCGGCTCGCTCATCGGTCCTTATGTCGTGGGCGTCGTGCTGCCGGTCTTCGGACAGGGCGGAGTGTTCTCGCTGGGCGCGATGTGCTTCGTGGTCGCCGCGGCGGCGGTGTGGATACTCGGGATCGAAACGCGTGGCATGGCGCTGGAAACACTCATGTCCGAAGCGGTCGAAGCCGATGCGCGCAGCGCGTTGACCGCTGTGCGGGAATGAAAGTCACGGGACGGAGCGCGCCGCACGCGACCGTACCCCGTCCCGTCGTACTCAAACCATCAATGCTCGCCGCCATCCAGCGCCGTGAGGATCTGATGCGCGGCGCTCACGCGCGCCTCGTTCGGGAAACTGCGGTTGGCGAGCAGCACGATGCCGATGCGCTTTTGCGGCACGAAGGCGACATACGCGCCGAAGCCATTGGTCGAACCGGTCTTGTTGATCCAGACATTCTGCTGCGGCTGCAGCGGTGGTTTGATTTCGGTCGCCGGCTTGCCGTCGCGGACCATTTCCGCCGAATTGCCGGCCAGCAAGGTCGGCAGCGCGACTGGATACGGGTACTGCTCCCAGATCAGATCCTGGGTCAACACGCCCGCCTGGAAATAGCCGGTATGCGTGTCCGTGATCGCACGCTGGAGCTGGCTGTCGAGCGGAAGCAGGTTCATGTTCGCCTGCACGTAACGCAGCATATCGGCGGCGGTCGACTTCACCCCGTACGCTTCGGCGGAAAGTACACCGCCCGTCAGCCGGACGGGCGCACCGTCTTTCGCATAGCCCTGCGCGTAGTCCGGCATTTTCGCCGCTGGGACGTCGATGTAGGTGCTCTTCATGCCGAGCGCCGGAAACACGCGTTGCTGCATTAGCACTGTGAAGTCCTGCCCCATGCTTTTCGCGGTGATCAGGCCCAGGGTGCCGATGCTGGGATTGGAGTAGGTGCGGAATGTGCCGGGCGCATGAGCGGGCTGCCAGTCGTGGAAATACTGCAGCAATTCGGCGTTGTTGTGGATGTCGTCCGGAACCTGGAGCGGCAGACCGCCGGGCGTGTGCGTGCCGAGGTTCAGCAGGCTCACTTTGCCGAACGGCCGGCCGCGCAGCGTCGGCAGATAGCGCTCCGTGCCGTCCGCCAACGACAGCTTGCCGTCGAGCTGCGCATACGACGCGAGCGTCGCTGTGAAGGTCTTGCTGACCGAGCCGAGTTCGAACAGCGTGTCGCGTGTGACCGGCTTGCCGGTTTGCGTCGATGCGACGCCGTAGTTGTACACGTAGGGCTTGCCGTCGTCGATCACGCCGACCGCCATGCCGGCGATATGGTACTTCGCCATCAGCGGCCGGATCGCCGCATCGACGGTGGCTTGGCGTTGCGCGGCGGCGGCCTCGGCCGCGCGACCGGCGGGTGAGATCGCGGACAGCGTGAACAGCGCGAACGTCGCGGTTGTTATCAGTTTGAGCGCTCGGGTCTTCATTGCAAACGGGTCCTCGGTCGGGGAGTGTGAGTCGGCGGATCGGCGATTCGGCTGAGGCAGCACTATCGGGCTTTTGCGAAACGCTGGCAAACGAGGATATGTTGCGCGGGGGTAAAGAAAAAGTTGTGGGCCGCAGCGCGAGCGATGCCGGCGTTGTCGGTTGTGGCCAAACGCATGTCGGGTTCGGCACAGGTGCCGCTGCGAGCGGCCGCTACGCTGGTGGAACGGCGCGCCATGCAGCGTGCGGGCGCGCCGCTCACGAACATGGAGACGAGACAATGAGCAGCAATCGCGGCGTCGTGTATCTGGGGCAGGGCAAGGTCGAAGTGCAGTCGATCGACTATCCGAAGATGGTCGATCCACGTGGCCGTTCGATCGGCCATGGCGTAATCCTGAAGGTGGTGAGCACGAATATCTGCGGCTCCGATCAGCACATGGTGCGTGGCCGCACGACCGCCGAGGTCGGCCTCGTGCTCGGCCACGAGATTACCGGCGAAGTGATCGAGGTAGGGCGCGACGTCGAAACGCTGAGCGTCGGCGATCTGGTGTCGGTGCCGTTCAACGTGGCCTGCGGACGCTGCCCGACCTGCAAGGCACAGCATACCGGCGTGTGCCTGAACGTCAATCCGTCGCGCGCGGGCGGCGCGTATGGCTATGTCGACATGGGCGGATGGATTGGCGGCCAGGCCGAATACGTACTCGTGCCGTATGCGGACTTCAATCTGCTGAAATTCCCGGACCCGGCGCAGGCGATGGCGAAGATCCGCGACCTGACCTGCCTGTCCGACATTCTGCCGACCGGCTATCACGGCGCGGTGATGGCCGGCGTGAAGCCCGGCGCGACAGCCTATATCGCGGGCGCGGGACCGGTCGGCATGGCGGCGGCCGCGTCGGCGCGCCTGCTGGGGGCGGCCTGCACGATCGTCGGCGACATGAACGAGGCGCGCCTCGCGCACGCGCGCAAGATGGGCTTCCAGACCATCGATCTGTCGAAGGACGCGATGCTCGGCGAACAGATCGAGCAGATCCTCGGCAAGCCCGAAGTCGATTGCGCGGTGGACTGCGTCGGCTTCGAAGCGCACGGTCACGGCAGCAGCGGCTCACACGAGGAAGCCCCGGCCACGGTGCTCAATTCGCTGATGGAAATCACCCGCGCGGCCGGCGCGATCGGCATTCCCGGCCTCTACGTGACCGACGATCCCGGCTCGGCCGACGCCGCCGCACGCAAGGGCAGCCTCAGTTTGCGTTTCGGCCTGGGCTGGGCCAAGTCGCATTCGTTCCACACCGGGCAGACGCCGGTCATGAAGTACAACCGCAATCTGATGCAGGCGATCCTGTGGGATCGTTTGCCGATCGCCGATATCGTCAACGTGACGGTGGTATCGCTCGACGATGCGCCCGAGGGCTATCGGCAATTCGACGGCGGCGCGCCGAAGAAGTTTGTGATCGACCCGCATGGGCTTCTGAAGGCGGCTTGAGGTTCGCCAGCCGCCAGAGTGCCACCGAAGCGCTGGGTGGGCTGCCGGTCCACGCAGCGCGTTGTCTTACGCACGCGTTGACCGGGTACGCCGTTCAGCGCGTCTCTTCATTGATCAAGCCGCCAGCACTGGCGCATTGGACAGCGAAGGCGCCTGGCTGCGGCGCTCGCGCGTCGGCGCGGTGCCGAACGCATCGCGATAGCTCTTCGAGAAGTGGCAGGCCGACTGGAAGCCGCACGCCATCGTGATGTGCATGATCGACATGTCGGTCTGCAATAGCAGTTCGCGTGCGCGCCGCAGGCGCAGCGTCAGGTAGTAATGCGTCGGCGTCATGCCCAGGTGCTCGCGGAACAGCCGTTGCAACTGCCGTTGCGACATGCCGGCGAGCCGCGCCAGTTCCTCGCGCGACAGCGGCTCCTCGATGTTGTTCTCCATCAGCGAGATCACTTCGAACAGCGACTTGTTGGCCGAGCCGAGCCGCGCGACCAGCGGCATCTTCTGCTGCGCGCTGGTGTCGCGCACGTGTTCGACGATGAACTGCTCGGCGATCTGCGTGACGCGCGCGGTACCGACGCGTGGCGAAATCAGGTTCAGCATCATGTCGAGCGGCGCGACGCCGCCGGTGCAGGTCACCCGATCCCGATCGATCACGAACAGCTCTTTCAGAAAGCGCGTGTCGGGAAACTCCTCCTTCAGCGCCGACATGTTTTCCCAATGAATCGCGCACGCATAACCGGCCAGCAGACCGGCGCGCGCGAGCGCATAAGTGCCCGTGCACAGACTGCCCAGCATGCAGCCCATGCGCGCGAAACGGCGCAGCGCGGACAGATGCTCGGCGGTAGTCGAGCGCTGCACGTCGATGCCGCCGACCACGAACACGATATCGGGTTGGCCGACGCATTCGACCGGACCCGTATCGACGGAAAGCCCGTTGCTCGCCATGACCGGCCCGCCGGCGGGACTCACGATCGACCAGCGGTAAAGCGTCTGGCCCGTCAGGTAGTTCGCCATGCGTAGCACTTCGATCGCGTTGGTGAACGCGATCATCGTGAAGTTGGGAACCGGCATGAATGCGAAATGCGACAACGATGCCGTGCGATCGGTGGACATGGGAACGGGCAATCCTGATTTGAATGTCGCGTCGCCGTGGGGAAGGCGACTATCTCAATTCTGAATATCAGGGCAACTACCGTGCCATCAGGCTAAACCCTTGGATGCTGCGCACAAAGCATGGAATGGCTAAGCAATCGACTGATGAAATCGCTTCCTCCCGGCACCAGAACGGCGCCGCGACGGCGGTACGGCGCACCCGAACGGCGCAGTAAGACTGCTTGTAGTGCAGCCCCACGCAGGCGGACTGCGCCGACTTGTCGAAAAAGGACGCGCATGGCGGAAAAGGCAAAGAACGCGTCTGAATTCGTAAATCGACGCGCGGGCCGACCGTCAAGAATAGATCCACGGCAAAGCGGCGGCGCGATCCGCCGGCAACCCGCAACAGCCTCCCGTCAACGTTCTTACGGACCTTCCATGTCGAACCCGAATCCCTTCTTCGAAGACTCGCTGCCGGCGCGCGATCCGGCGGTGCGCGGCGCCATTCTGAAAGAGCTCGAGCGTCAGCAGTCGCAAGTCGAGCTGATCGCGTCGGAAAACATCGTGTCGCGCGCCGTACTCGACGCTCAGGGCTCGGTGCTGACCAACAAATACGCGGAAGGGTATCCGGGCAAGCGCTACTACGGCGGTTGCGAATACGTCGACGAGATCGAGACGCTCGCGCTCGATCGTATCAAGCGACTGTTCGACGCGAAGTTCGCCAACGTGCAGCCGCATTCCGGCGCGCAGGCAAACGGCGCGGTGATGCTCGCACTGACGAAGCCGGGCGATACGGTGCTCGGCATGTCGCTCGACGCAGGCGGGCATCTGACGCACGGCGCGAGGCCCGCGTTGTCGGGCAAGTGGTTCAACGCGGTGCAGTACGGCGTGCGGCGCGACACGATGCTGATCGACTACGAGCAGATCGAGGAACTGGCGCAACAGCACAAACCGACACTGCTGATCGCGGGCTTCTCCGCCTATCCGCGCGCGCTCGACTTCGCACGGCTGCGCGCAATCGCCGACGGCGTCGATGCGAAGCTGATGGTGGACATGGCGCATATCGCCGGTGTGATCGCGGCCGGCCGTCACGACAATCCGGTCCCGCATGCGCACGTGGTCACGTCGACCACCCACAAGACCTTGCGCGGTCCGCGCGGCGGCTTCGTGCTGACCAACGACGAAGAGATCGCAAAGAAGATCAACTCCGCCGTGTTCCCAGGCTTGCAGGGCGGCCCGCTGATGCACGTGATCGCCGGCAAGGCGGTCGCGTTCGGCGAGGCGCTGCAGCCGGGCTTCAAAACCTATATCGACAGCGTGCTCGCGAACGCGCGGGCGCTCGGCGACGTGCTGAAAGCGGGCGGCGTCGATCTGGTGACGGGCGGCACCGACAACCATCTGCTGCTGGTCGATTTGCGGCCGAAGGGGCTCAAGGGCAATCAGGTCGAACAGGCGCTGGAGCGCGCGGGCATCACCTGCAACAAGAACGGCATTCCGTTCGATACGGAGAAGCCGACGGTCACGTCCGGCATTCGTCTCGGCACGCCGGCGGGCACCACGCGCGGCTTCGGCGTCAGCGAGTTTCGCGAGGTCGGGCGTCTGATCGTCGAGGTGCTCGATGCGCTGCGCGCGTCCCCCGAAGGCGACGCCGCAACTGAACAACGTGTGCGCCGCGAGATTTTCGCGCTGTGCGACCGCTTTCCCATCTACTGAATACGCGTGGAGCAAACGATGAGTCAACTGCACGAGAACAGCATCATCATCGACGGGCTGAACATTTCGAAGTTCGAGCGCTCGGTGTTCGAGGACATGCGCAAGGGCGGCGTGACCGCCGTGAACTGCACGGTGTCGGTCTGGGAAAGCTTCCAGAAGACCGTCGACAACATCGCCGAAATGAAGCAGCAGATCCGCGAATACAGCGAGATTCTCACGCTGGTGCGCACCACCGACGACATCTTGCGTGCGAAGAAAGAGAACAAGACCGGCATCATCTTCGGCTTTCAGAACGCGCATGCGTTCGAGGACAACCTCGGCTATATCGAAGCGTTCAAAGATCTCGGCGTCAACGTGGTGCAGCTTTGCTACAACACGCAGAACCTCGTCGGCACCGGCTGCTATGAGCGCGACGGCGGCCTGTCGGGTTACGGGCGCGAAGTGATTCAGGAGATGAACCGCGTCGGCATCATGGTCGATCTGTCGCATGTGGGCGGCAAGACCTCGTCGGAGGCGATCGCGGCGTCGAAGAAACCGGTCTGCTATTCGCATTGCTGCCCGTCGGGCCTCAAGGAGCATCCGCGCAACAAGACCGACGAGCAGCTGAAGGAGATCGCCGATGCGGGCGGCTTCGTCGGCGTGACGATGTTCGCGCCTTTCCTGAAGCGCGGTCCCGATGCGACCGTCGAAGATTACCTCGAGGCGATCGAGTATGTGGTGAACGTGATCGGCGAGGACCAGGTGGGAATCGGCACCGATTTCACACAGGGCTACAGCACCGAGTTCTTCGACTGGATCACGCACGACAAGGGCCGTTATCGCCAGTTGACGAACTTCGGCAAGGTCGTGAATCCCGAAGGCATTCGCACGATCGGCGAGTTTCCGAACCTGACCGCCGCGATGGAACGCGCCGGCTGGAGCGAGACGCGCATCCGCAAGATCATGGGCGAAAACTGGGTACGGGTGTTCGGCGAAGTCTGGAAGGTGTGAGCCTTTTTATAGCGGATAGAAACGGAGTTCCCCACATGCAACCTCAACTGCCCATCGATGTGAATCCGGACACCGGCGTCTGGACCACGGACGCGCTGCCGATGCTCTACGTGCCGCGTCATTTCTTCACCAACAACCACGTGGCCGTCGAGGAAGCGCTCGGCCGCGACACGTACGCCGAGATTCTCTACAAGGCCGGCTACAAGTCCGCCTATTTCTGGTGCGAGAAGGAAGCGAAACAGCATGGCCTCACCGGCATGGCGGTATTCGAGCACTACCTGAACCGTCTGTCGCAGCGCGGCTGGGGCCTGTTCAGGATCATCGAGGCCGATCCGGCGAGCTCGCATGCGCGGATCGAACTACGGCACTCGTCGTTCGTGCTCGCGCAACCGGGCAAGACCGGCAAGCTTTGCTACATGTTCGCCGGCTGGTTCGCGGGCGCGATGGACTGGGTCAACGACACCGCGCCCGAGGGCGCGCGCAAGGGCCCGCCGTCGCAATCGAAAGAAGCAAGCTGCGCGGCGGAGGGACACGAGTACTGCGTATTCGAAGTGTCGCCGCTGGCGTCAATCTAATCCGAGCATTCCGAGGTCGATCGCGATGCGTTACCCGAACCTTTTCAAGCCGCTCACGTTGAACAAGCTGACGCTGCGCAACCGCATCGTCAGTACCGCGCACGCGGAGGTGTACGCGGAACCGGGCGGCCTGCCCGGCGACCGTTATATCCGCTACTACGAGGAAAAGGCCAAGGGCGGCGTCGGACTCGCCGTGTGCGGCGGGTCGAGCCCGGTGTCGATCGACAGCCCGCAAGGCTGGTGGAAGTCGGTGAATCTCGCCACCGACAAGATCGTTGATCCGCTCGCGCGGCTCGCCGAAGCGATGCACGCGCATGGCGCGAAGATCATGATTCAGGCCACTCACATGGGACGCCGCTCGGCGTTTCACGGCGAGCACTGGCCGCATCTGATGTCGCCGTCGGGAGTGCGCGAACCGGTGCATCGCGGCAACGCGAAGATCATCGAGGTCGAGGAGATTCGCCGCATCATCGGCGACTTCGCGGCGGCCGCGAAGCGCGTGAAGGATGCGGGCATGGACGGCATCGAAATTTCGGCCGCCCACCAGCATCTGATCGACCAGTTCTGGAGCCCGCGTACCAACTTCCGTACCGACGAATGGGGCGGCTCGCTCGAAAACCGCCTGCGTTTCGGCGTCGAAGTATTGCAGGCGGTGCGCGCGGCGGTCGGCGCCGACTTTTGCGTCGGCCTGCGCATGTGCGGCGACGAATTTCATGAAGACGGGCTCGATCACGAACAACTGAAGGAAATCGCCCAGGCGATGAGCGAGAGCGGGCTGATCGACTATCTCGGCGTGATCGGTTCCGGCGCGGACACCCACAACACGCTCGCCAACTGCATGCCGCCGATGGCGCTGCCGCCCGAGCCGTTCGTGCATCTGGCGGCCGGTATCAAGCAGGTCGTCAAGGTGCCGGTGATGCACGCGCAAAGCATTCGCGACGCGGGCCAGGCCGAGCGGCTGCTCGCGAGCGGCATGGTCGATCTGGTCGGCATGACGCGCGCACAGATCGCCGATCCGCATATGGTCATCAAAATCCGCGATGGCCGCGAGGACGAAATCAAGCAGTGCGTCGGCGCGAACTACTGCATCGACCGTCAGTACAACGGGCTCGACGTGCTGTGCGTGCAGAACGCCGCGACCTCACGCGAAGCGACGATGCCGCACGTGATCGCGAAGTCGCGCGGACCGAAGCGCAAAGTCGTCGTGGTCGGCGCGGGGCCGGCGGGGCTCGAAGCGGCGCGCGTCGCGAAGTCGCGCGGTCACGACGTGGTGCTGTTCGAGAAGAACGATCACGTCGGCGGCCAGATCATGCTGGCGGCGAAAGCGCCGCAGCGCGAGCAGATGGCGGGCATCGTGCGCTGGTTCGACATGGAGACGAAGCGCCTCGGCGTGGACCGCCGCCTCGGTGTCGCCGCCGACGAGCGGGCCATCATGGCCGAGAAGCCCGACATCGTCGTGCTCGCCACCGGCGGTTCGGCGTTCACTTCGCAGGTCGCGGCGTGGGGTGTCGACGCGGGGCTCGCGGTCAGTTCGTGGGACGTGCTGGCCGGCAAGGTCGAGCCGGGCAAAAACGTGCTCGTGTACGACGGCGTCAGCACGCATGCGGGCGCGGGCGTCGCGGATTTCATCGCGAGCCGTGGCGGCAACGTGGAGATCGTCACGCCCGACGTGAAGGTTGCCGACGACGTCGGCGGCACCACATTCCCGATCTTCTATCGCCGTCTGTACGCGCAAGGCGTGATCCATACGCCGAACTACTGGCTCGACAAGGTGTACGAAGAGGACGGCAAGAAGATCGCCGTGATCCGCAACGAGTACACCGAGGAGCAGGAAGAACGCGCGGTCGATCAGGTGGTGATCGAAAACGGCAGTACGCCGAACGATCAGCTTTACTGGAAGCTGAAGACTGAATCGGTCAATCGCGGCCAGTTGGACGTGCACAAGCTGTTCGCGTCCGAACCGCAGCCGTGTCTGGACGAGCAACTCGGCAATGGCCGCTTCCTGCTGTTCCGGGTCGGCGACTGCATCTCGATGCACAACATTCACGGCGCGATCTACGACGCGCTGCGCCTTTGCAAGGATTTTTGACGATGAGCCCCGTGTTTGTCATCACCGTCCTGCTGTGGGTGTCGGTGGCCGGTCTCGCGTTCGCGCTGGCACGCCGCGCCGCCTACTGGCGCGAGGGCCGCGCGACCGTCGCGGGCGCCTACGGCTGGGCCAATCTGCTCGCGATCCCGAAACGCTACTTCGTCGACCTGCATCATGTGGTTGCGCGCGATCCGTACATCGCACGCACGCACGTTGCGACGGCGGGCGGAGCGATCCTCGCGATGGCGCTCGTGTTCGTCAACTACGGCTTCGCGATCTACTCGCCCTGGCTCGACAAGCTGATCTTCGTCGCCGCGCTGGCGATGCTGATCGGGACGGTATTCGTCTGGCGCCGCCGGCATGGCGCGAAGACGGTGCCGGCGCGGCTCTCGCGTGGGCCGTGGGATCAGTTGCCGCTGCTGCTGGGTTCGTTCGCGCTCGGTCTTGCATTGTTCATCGCGTTGCCCGCGACGGCGATGTCCGGTGCGCTCGCGGTGGTCGTCGCGCTGCTGATCGCGGCGGGCGCGTTCACGATGACGTTCGGCGCGGCGCGCGGTGGTCCGATGAAGCATGCATTGGCGGGTCTGCTGCACCTCGCGTTTCATCCGCGTCAGGAGCGCTTTGCCGATGCCGCCGCGGCGCGTAACGCGCCCGACGCAGTGCCGCCCACGGCATTGAAATTGCCGCTGCTCGACGCGAAGGAATACGGCGTCGGCAAGCCTGTCGAATTCCGCTGGAACCAGTTGTTGAGCTTCGATGCCTGCGTGCAATGCGGCAAATGCGAAGCGGCGTGCCCCGCATTCGCGGCGGGACAGCCGTTGAACCCGAAGAAGCTGATTCAGGATCTGGTGACGGGCATGGTCGGCGGCACCGACGCGCAATACGCGGGCAGCCCGACGCCCGGCATTCCGGTCGGCAAGCATGCGGGCGCGCCGGGCAAGCCGCTCATTTCGACGCTGATCGAAGCGGACACGCTGTGGTCGTGCACGACCTGCCGCGCCTGCGTGCAGGAGTGCCCGATGCTGATCGAGCACGTCGACGCGATCGTGGACATGCGCCGCAATCAGACGCTCGTCGAGGGCAGCGTGCCGGGCAAGGGGCCGGCGACACTCGCGAATCTGCGCGAGACCGGCAGCAGCAACGGCTACGACATCGGCGCGCGTTACGACTGGGCCGTCGATCTGCAGGTGCAGGTGGCGCAACCCGGTCGTCACGTAGACGTGCTGCTGATCGCCGGCGAAGGCGCGTTCGATATGCGCTATCAGCGCACGCTGCGCGCGCTGGTCAAGGTGCTGAACCGCGCGGGTGTCGATTACGCGGTGCTGGGCGGCGTCGAAACCGATACCGGCGACACCGCGCGGCGTCTCGGCGACGAAGCCACGTTCCAGCAACTGGCTCGTACGCTGATCGGCACGCTCGCGCAGTACTCGTTCGCACGCATCGTCACGGCCGATCCGCATGTGCTGCATAGCCTGCGCAACGAGTATCGCGCGCTCGGCGGCTTCTATCAGGTGCAGCATCACACGGCGCTGATCGACGAACTGATCGCGAGCGGCAAGCTGTCGCCGCGCGTGGCCGCCGCCGTGGCGGAACGCAACATCACGTATCACGACCCGTGCTATCTGGGCCGTTACAACGGTGAGACGGAAGCGCCGCGCCGTGTGCTGAAGAGCATCGGCATCAAGGTGGTCGAGATGGAGCGACACGGGATGCGCGGGCGCTGCTGCGGCGGTGGCGGCGGCGCACCGTTGACCGATATCCCCGGCAAACGGCGGATTCCCGATATCCGTATCGATGACGCGCGCGCGAGCGGCGCGGAGATCGTCGCGGTCGGCTGCCCGAATTGCACGGCGATGCTCGAAGGGGTAGTGGGGCCGCGCCCGGAAGTACTCGACGTGGCCGAACTGGTCGCCGCGGCGCTGGAGTAACGCGATGATGAATACGCTCAAACGAATCGATCCGCGCCGGCCGTTCACGGTGACGGCGCAGGGACTCCGGCGGATCACGCTCGGCGCCGTTGGCGTGGCGGATGCCGGCGGCAGTGCGTCGCTAGCTGAAGCGCGTCACGCCGCGCATCACGAACAGCCGAAGCCGCGCCGCACGACGGCCACGCCGCACCATGTGCTGCTGGTTGCGGCGCACGCGGATCGGGGCGCGCTCGATGAACATGCGCGCCAAACGCTTGCCGCCGCCGCGCTCATCGCGGACTTGCAAACCGAAGTCGTGCTGCTCGTGTTCGGCGAATTCACCGGCGATGCCGCCGCGCTCGGCGCCGACAAGCTGATCGAATTGCCGATGTTCGATCGCCGCACCTACGCGCCGGACGATGAGCTGAATGCGCTGGCGGCCTGCGTCGCAGCCTACGCGCCCGCCCACGTCTTTCTGCCCGACAACGCGACTGGCGACGGCGACCTGGGCCGCCGTTATGCGTCGGTGGCCGATGCAAGCGTCGCGACGCACGTCGTCGAGATCGACGCAGCGCACGTGTCCACCTATATCCGCGCGAATACGGCGCTCGCCAGCCGCGCGCTGCCCGAAGTCGTGCTACTCGCACCGAATGCGGTCGATCCGAAGCTGCCGTTCGTCGGCGCGGGCGAACGGGTCGCGTGGCGCTTCGAGCGGGAGGCGGATAGCCCGGTCGCGCAACGCGCAATCCGCGATCTCGGCATCGACGATATCGATGCGGCGCAAGTCGCGCTGGAAGAGGCGGACTTCATCGTATCGGCGGGCAACGGCGTGAGCGACGTACCCGCGTTCGAGCGGCTCGCGACGACCCTCGGCGCGGCGATCGGCGCGAGCCGGGTCGCCGTCGACGACGGCAAGTTCACACGCGACAAGCAGATCGGCGCGACCGGTAAGACCGTCGAGGCGAGCGTGTATATCGCGTTCGGCATCTCCGGCGCCGTTCAGCATCTGCAGGGCATCAAGGATTGCCGCCATGTGATCGCGGTCAATCTCGACGCGAGCGCACCGATCGCGAAGCGCGCGAATCTGACCGTGATCGCGGACGCGCAGGAAACCATCGCGGCGCTCAACGAAGCCGCGGCCGCGGCGCGCGGCGCGCGCGCCACCTCGGCCGCACTGCTGCAGCCGGGCAAGCTTGCCGAAGGAGTGCTCGCATGAAGATCGCCGTGCTGGTTTCAATCGGACGTCATCCGGTCAGCGGCGTCGCGCGCTACAGCCGCAATGACGCGGCGGCGTTGACGCTGGCGCTGTCGCTCGCGAGAGCGCATGGCGCGACGCTCGACGTGCTGCATGCGGGCGATCCGTCGAACGCCGCATTGAACGAGTATCTGGCGCTCGGCGCGCATTCGGTCGAAGTGCTCGACATGCCACCGGACGCCGATCCGGCACCGCGACTCGCCGCGCGTTTGCGTGGCTACCAGCTGGTGCTGACCGGCACGCGCGCCGAAGGCGGCTTCGATAGCGGCATGTTGCCGTATCGCGTCGCGCATGCGCTGGCGGTACCGCTCGTCGGCGCCGCCGTCGATCTGGCGGTGCGCGACGGTTGCGCGCAGGTCCGGCAGTTCATGCCGAAGGGCCTGCGACGGCGCGTCGAAGTGCGGCTGCCCGCGTTGATCGCCGTGCATCCGCTCGCGAACGCCGCGACGTCGTACGCATATGCGCGGCTGCGCGAAGGCAAGATCGAGCGCACCGCCGCGCCGGGCGCCCCCGCGCCGCACGGCACCACTCCTGAACAGTCCGCATGGACCATCGGCCCCGCCACCGCGAAACCAGTGCGGCTCGCCGCCGCCGAAAAGCGCTCGGGCCACGCCCGCATGCTGTCGGCGACGACGACCGAGAGCCGCGGCGGCAGCGTCGTAATTGAAGGGAGTTGCGTCGAAAAAGCACAAGTGATCCTCGCGTATTTGCGCGAGCATCAACTGGTGGATTACTGAATTCCGGCTCGGGCCAGCATGCGACCAGGAGGGCCTGGCGCGGCGCCAGACGTGACACGCAACGGAGCACACAATGAAAGTTTCCGCAGACGTTCGCGCAATGATCGAACGCCGCAAGCAGAATTACACGCTGGAAGCGCCGTTCTATACGAGCGAGGAAATATTCGCGCTCGATATCGACGCGATTTTCCGCCAGCACTGGATTCAGGTCGCGGTCGAGCCCGACGTGCCCGAGCCCGGCGACTACGTGACGGTCGAGATCGGCAACGACTCGATCCTGATCGTGCGCGACGACGACATGCAGGTGCGCGCGTTTCATAACGTCTGCCGCCATCGCGGCGCGCGTCTGTGCAATACCGGCAAGGGCTCGCTCGGCAATATCGTCTGTCCGTATCATAGCTGGACCTACAGCCTGAACGGCGACCTGATGTTCGCCGAGCATATGGGCGAACAGTTCGACCGCTGCAAACATAGCCTGAAAGCGGTGCATGTCGAGAATCTCGCCGGGCTGATTTTCATCTGCCTCGCCGAGCAGCCGCCCGCCGATTTTGCAGTGATGCGCGCCGCGATGGAACCGTATCTGTTGCCGCACGATCTGGCCGGCTGCAAGATCGCCGCGTCGATCGACATCATCGAGGAGGGCAACTGGAAGCTGACGATGGAGAACAATCGCGAGTGCTATCACTGCGTCGCGAACCATCCGGAACTGACCGTCTCGCTGTACGAATACGGCTTCGGTTATCAGCGCACGCCGGCGAACGAGGAGGGCATGGCCGCGTTCGAGGCGACGGTCGCGCGCCGCACCGCACAGTGGGAGGCGATGCAGTTGCCATCGGCGGAAATCGAGCGGCTCGCCGATCTGGTCACCGGGTTTCGCACGCAACGTCTGCCGCTCGATCGCGACGGCGAATCGCAGACGCTCGACGCGAAGGTCGCCTCGAAGAAACTGCTCGGCGGTTTCAAGGAGGCCGATCTCGGCGGCCTGTCGTTCTGGACGCAGCCGAATTCGTGGCATCACTTCATGAGCGACCATATCGTCAGTTTCTCGGTCATTCCGCTGTCGGCCGGCAAGACGCTGGTGCGCACCAAATGGCTCGTGCATAAGGACGCGCGCGAAGGCATCGATTACGACGTCGACAATCTGACCGCCGTGTGGCGCGCGACCAACGACCAGGATCGCGCGCTCGTCGAATATTCGCAGCGCGGCGCGACGAGCACCGCGTATGAGCCGGGTCCGTATTCGCCGTTCACCGAAGGACTCGTCGAAAAGTTCTGCGAATGGTATATCGGCCGTCTCGCGGATTACGACGCGAACCCGCGAGCAGCGCACGACGAGAAAGTCGTGTCGTTCGCGCGCTGAGTGCAACACCGCAATGACGAGCGGGGGAACAACCATGATGCGCGATCAGGCCATGTTTCAACCGGACATCGAGCAGACTTCCGAGAATCCAGCTGGCGCGCCGAGCCGCGTCACCCAGCCGCGCTTCTGGGATGCGCTGCCGGCGCGCTGGAGCAGTGATTCCGACGACACGCTGGAGTGCTGCCAGGTTCGCAGCGAAACGCACGACGTGAAGAGTTTCTTCTTCCGCGCGCCATCCGGCCGGGCGTTCGTGTTCGAGCCGGGGCAGTTCATTACGCTGGAGCTGGAGATCGACGGCGAGCGGGTCAATCGCTGCTATACGATCTCGTCGCCGCCCACGCGGCCCCATACGATTTCGATCACCGTGAAGCGCGTGCCGGGCGGCCCGGTGTCCAACTGGCTCCACGACAATCTGCATGCGGGCATGCAGGTACGCGTGCTGGGGCCTGCCGGTGAGTTCACCTGCGCGCGGCATCCGGCGCGCAAGTTCCTGTTTTTGTCGGCGGGCTCGGGCATCACGCCGCTGATGTCGATGAGCCGCACGCATCATGAACTCGGCGAGGACAGCGATATCGTCTTCGTGCATAGCGCGCGCACGCCGGACGACATCATCTTCGCGCGCGAGCTCGATCTGATCGCCGCGAATCAGGCGCATTTCCGCACAGCGTTCGTTTGTGAGCGCGTGGGCGCGCGCACCAATTGGCCCGGCATCACCGGCTTTCTGACGCTGCCGCTGCTGAAGCTGATTGCACCGGATTTTCTGGAGCGGGAAATTTTCACTTGCGGCCCCGCGCCGTATATGCAAGCGGTGCGCAAACTGCTCGACGAGGGCGGCTTCGACCGCCAGCACTATCACGAGGAAAGCTTCTCGTTCGAGACCGTCAGCGAGGTGGCCGCGCAATTGACCGAAGCGCATGTCGCGGACGCGCTGCGCGATGCGCCGGCGGCGCCGATCGAAACCGGAACGCGCTACAAGGTGAGCTTTACGCGCAGTCATCGCGAGATCGAATGCGGCGCCGGCCAGCATGTGCTCGAAGCGGCGAAGCAGGCGGGCGTGCGGCTGCCGGCGTCGTGCACCCAAGGCATGTGCGGCACCTGCAAGGTGAAGCTCGTGTCGGGCGAAGTGGCGATGAAGCACGCGGGCGGTATCCGTCAGCGCGAGATCGATCAGGGCATGGTGCTGCTGTGCTGTAGCAAGCCGCTGAGCGATCTCGTCGTCGACAAGTAATACGATTGACAACACCACAAGAACACGGCAAATACTGCGCGGATTTGCGTGGAAGTCGCATGCGGACAACTGCATGTCGCAAAACAACGCTACCCGGCAATTCTGGTTGGCGATTCTAAATGCGCGATCTGCGGTTCGATGGCAAACGCGTCAATGGGCAAATGTATCAACGGGAGAACGTCGATGAGACTGATCGGAAAGACAGTGGTGGCAAGCGCGTTGGGGGTGATGCTGGCGGCGGTCAGTGCGGGCGTGTCGGCCGATTCGAAGCCGACCATCAAGATCGGTTACGTGGAGGGCTGGGACGATAGCGTTGCGACGTCGAACGTGGCCGCCGATGTGATCGAAAAACGCCTTGGTTATCAGGTGCAGCTGGTGCCGGTCGCGGCCGGCGTGATGTGGCAGGGTGTGGCGCGTGGCGATCTCGACGCGACGCTGTCCGCGTGGCTGCCGGTCACGCACGGCGCGTACTGGAACAACTTCAAGGACAAGGTGGTCGACCTCGGGCCGAACTTCAACGACGCGAAGATCGGGCTGATCGTGCCGGACAACGTGGACGTGAAGAGCGTCGGCGATCTGCAGGCGAAGAAGGCGGAATTCGGCGCGCGCATCGTCGGCATCGACGCTGGGGCTGGCGTGATGCAGAAAACCAGCGAGGCGATCAAGGCCTATGGGCTCGACTATCAGCTGATGCCGAGTTCCGGCAGCGCGATGACCGCCGAACTGGCGCGCTCGGAGGCGGCCAGCAAGCCGATCATCGTGACCGGCTGGAAGCCGCACTGGATGTTCGCGAAGTACAAGCTGAAATTCCTCGACGATCCGAAGAAGGTGTTCGGTGAAGCGGAGCACGTCGATAGCGTGGTGAATCCGGAACTCGAGAAAAAAGCGCCGACGGTGGTCGCGTTCCTGAAGAAGTTCCAATGGAAGCCGGGCGAAATCGACACGGTGATGCTGGCCACGCAGAACGGCGAAAAGCCGGCCGCGGCCGCCGACGCGTGGATCAGCGCGCACTCGGATCGGGTGGATAGCTGGGTGAAGTAAGCCGGCAAGCGGTGGCGCAGCCTGATGAAACGCCGCTTTTCAGCGGCGTTTTCTGTTTACCTCAGCACGACGGTGCGCTCGCCGTTGATGAACACGCGCCGCTCGACGAACGCCTTCACCGCGCGCGCGAGCGTGATGCATTCGACGTCGCGTCCGGTCGTCAGCAGCCGTTCGGGGCTGTACGAGTGATCGACGGGTTCGACTCCCTGCTCGATGATCGGACCTTCGTCGAGATCGTCGGTAACGAAATGGGCGGTGGCGCCGATCACCTTGACGCCGCGCGCATGGGCCTGGTGATACGGTTTCGCCCCCTTGAACCCGGGCAGGAACGAATGATGGATATTGATCGCGCGCCCGGCGAGCGCACGGCTCGTTTCGGCGGACAGGATCTGCATGTAGCGCGCGAGAATCAGCAGCTCGGCGCCGCACGATTCGAACAGTTCGAGAAGTTGCGCTTCCTGTTGCGGCTTCGTGTCGGCGGTAATCGGCAGATGATGGAACGGCAGGCCGTGCTGACGCGCGAGCGGTTCGAGATCGCGATGATTCGAGCCGATGCCGACGATGTCCATCTTCAGCTCGCCCATGCGCCAGCGAAACAGCAGATCGGCGAGGCAGTGTTCGAGTTTGGACACCATGATCAAGACCTTCGGCCGGAGCGACAGATCGTGGATCGCCCACGTCATCCGGAAGCGTTCGGCGATCGGCGCGAATTCCTGCTTGAGCGTGGCGATCTGCAGCGCGTCGTCGCGATCGACGTGGTGAAACACGCAGCGCACGAAAAAGCGCTCGCTGAGTTCGTCGTCGAATACGGTCAGTTCGTCGACATAGCAACGATGCCGTTCGAGAAAGCCGGCGACGGCGGCAACCTGGCCCGCCGCGCTCGGACACGCGACGGTGAGGACCCCTTGAGCAGGGCGGGAAATGGCGGACATGAGCTCTCCACATTGACGATCAGGCGAGGCCGCGGGGCGCGGCGCGCATCGTCGCAGTAGAGCAAATCGGGCGATCGCGGGGATAGAAGCTAACCGCCGTTGCGCTGGAATGGGAACGCCAGGAGGATCTGCCGCACTAGTCCGCAGCGTCGGCCCCGAGCCTTCGCTTCAGCGTATCGATCAGCGCGCGGACTTTCGCCGGCGGATGACTCGTCGGCGGAAACACGGCCTGGATGCTCGCCGGCGCGGTTGCCCATTCGGGCAGCAGCCGGATCAGCCGTCCCGCAGCGACGTCGTCCGCGATCGAAAAATCCGTCAGCAGACCGATGCCGCCGCCCGCGAGCGTCGCCGCCCGGCAGGCATCGGCCGTGTTGACACGCAGCGCGGACGCGCAGCGCACGCTCGCGGTTTTACCGTCGACGTGCCGCAGATCGAGCGTCAACGGATGCGGCAGCACCGACAACGCGCAATAGGGCAGCGTCTCCAGCGCTGCCGGCGTGTTCGGCACGCCCCACGTGCGCAGGAACTCGGGACTCGCGACGAGCCACTTGACGAAGCTGCCGAGCTTCACCGCGCGATAGTTCGAGTCCGCGAGACGACCAAGCCGGATCGCGACGTCGATGCCGTCGGCAATCAGATCGACGTAGCGGTCACTGCTCAGCAGCTCGACGTCGAGCTGCGCGTGCGTGCGGCGCAATTCGACCAGAGCGGGCGTGACGACGAGCGCGCCGTAGTCGTTCGGCGCGCTGACGCGCAGCGTGCCGCGCACCGGCGAGGTTTCTCCGCCGAGCGCGTTCAGCGCATCCTCGGTGGCGCGCAGAATTTTCACGCTCGCCTCGTAGAACGTGCGGCCCGCTTCGGTGACGCCGAGCCGCCGCGTGGTGCGCACCAGCAGGCTCGCGCCGACCTCCGCCTCGAGCCGCTGCATGTGCGTGCTAACCATCGTCTTCGCGAGTCCGAGCCGAGTCGCGGCGGCGCTCAGCGAGCCCGCGTCGATGACCGCGACGAAGATCGCGAGGCGGTTCAGGTTGACGTTGCGCACATCGGCCATGATCGATTGTCCATTCTCGCTTGACTGTGTTTCCCGGATTATCGGGCTTCCGCGCGACAGTGCCTACGCCCTATGCTGGGCGTGTCATTCAACCTGTCCGGAGACCTCCATGTCCGCCACCCGACCCGCCCAGCCTATCAAGCTCTATACGACACGGCTGTCAGGCCACGGTCATCGCGTGAAGCTGTTTCTGACGCTGCTCGATCTGCCGTTCGAGTTGATCGAGCTGGATATGAAGGCGGGCGAGAACCGCAAGCCCGAGTACCTCGCGCTGAACCCGTTCGGTCAGGTGCCGACGATTCAGGACGGCGAGCTGACGCTGTTCGATTCGAACGCGATTCTCGTCTATCTGGCGAAGCGCTATGGTGATTCGTCGTGGCTGCCGGACGATCCACTCGGCGCCGCGGCGGTGCAGCGCTGGCTGTCGCTCGCGGCGGGCCAGATCGCATACGGGCCGTGCGCGGCGCGGCTCGTTACCGTATTCGGCGCGCCGCTCGACCACGAGCGTGCAAAGCAGATCGCCGTCAAGCTGTTCGACGTGATCGACGCGGAGCTGGCCGGCAAGCCGTTCGTGGCCGGCACGCACGTCACGATCGCCGATATCGCCGCGCACACGTATATCGCTCACGCGCCCGAGGGCGGTGTGTCGTTGCAACCGTATCCCAACATTCGTGCGTGGCTGGATCGAGTGGAAGCATTGCCGCGTTTCATCGCGATGCCGTCGACGAAGGCGGGTTTGCTGGCGGCGTGATACGCGTTTGGAGCCGCTTCAGGTCTTGCAAGGGAGTCAGATCATGTCCGAGTTCGTTCTGTTGAATAACTGGGGAGCCGACGTGTCGCCGTTTCATGCCGGCGAGCAGGATGCGCAACAGCGCGCTGGTGTGCGTGACGTGGCGGAGTCGATGGGGCGTCGGGGCATTCGCCGTTTCATGCCGGAGCAGCATCGCGAGTTCTTTGCCGCGCAGCCGTTCCTCGTGATCGGCGGCGTCGATGCGAGCGGTCAGCCGTGGGCGACGCTACGCGCGAGTTCGCCGGGCTTCGTCACGTCACCGGATGCGCGCACGCTGCGCATCGAAGGCGGCGCATTGGCGGGCGACCCGCTCGCCGCGGTGTGGCGCGAAGGCGCGCAGCTCGGCGCGCTGGGCATCGAGCCGCGCACGCGGCGCCGCAATCGGGTGAATGGTGTCGTACGGTCGGTGCAAGGCGACACGTTGCAGTTCGAAGTCATGCAGAGTTTCGGCAATTGCCCGAAGTACATCCAGAGCCGTACGCCGTCTTTCATCGAGCGGGACCCGGCCGCGACGCGCGCGCAGCCCGAGATCGCCGAGCGTCTGGGCAGTGCCGACCGCGAATTGCTCGCGAGCGCGGACACGTTCTTTATCGCCAGTGCGAATCTGAGCGAGGAAGCGGGGGTGGGGAAGGGGGTCGACGTTTCGCATCGCGGCGGCGCACCGGGCTTCGTGCGCGTGGACGACGCAACTACGCTGACCACGCCCGACTACAGCGGCAACCGCTTCTTCAACACGATCGGCAACCTCGTGCACGATCCGCGCGCGGGCCTGCTGCTCATCGACTTCGCAACCGGCGATCTGCTTTATCTGGCGGTGCGAGCGGAGATCATCTGGGACGGCGACGAACTCGCGGCATTTGCGGGCGCGCAGCGGCTCGTGCGGTTCCATGTGGACGAAGTGCGCCGCAGCCGCGGCGCGTTGCCGTTCCAATGGTCGCGGGTCGAACTCGCGCCGCAGTTTCTGCCAAAGGTCCGGGAAAGCGCCTGAGCCGATGCGCACGCGCGTGCGTTAGCTGGGTGCGGCCGCCGTTTTAGTGTGCATTTCGGCCGAGCCGGTAAGACACGCCAAGTCTGGTGGCCAGTTGCCATACATAGACCCGCGAGTAAGAAATGCCGAACTGACGGCTTATCAACTCGCGCATGCGCGCATTGCTCCAGCCATCGGAGTCGAAGCCATAGTCCCGCGGCGAGGCCCTCAGCGCCTCGGCCAACCAGTCCAGATCCGCCAGCGCGAGCGCGGAATGGCGGCCGCCGACGCTCATGTTTCTGAGCGCTTCGAGACCACCTTGCTCCAATAGCTTGCGATATCGCTCGACGGTGGTCTTTGCCATTCCCATCTGTTTCGCGACCTCGGCCGCAGCAATGCCGTCGAGCAGTTTCTTGCCCGCCGTGAGACGCCGTGCGACGGTCGGTAAATCGTCATTCGGTCGATGCATTGGAGAACTCCGCCGTTGGGTCGCTGCCGGACTGCAATCGGTTGCTGGTGTAGACAGAGAAGAGGGCACGCCACTTACAGATAATCTAAAAGTCGCCCGCTGTGTCTAAAAGAATAAAAAATCAATCGGGTCTTTCCTCTGATAGAAAACGACGTAATCCTCGGCTAAGACGTTCGCACTGTGTTTTCTTTCTTCACGTAAAGATCTTCCTTGCGATTGAATTTCACGTTTGCTAACCTGATTGAACTGATTTAAACAAAAGATCAATCCGGCCTGCCTCGCGCCGCTAGCGCCAATACCTCCAAGCCGCATAGAGCTTGACGTTTGGGGCTTGTTAGTGCACGCGGCATGCCGGAAGACTGAATCGTTTGAATGCGTGGATTTCTGTTTTGCGAATGCAATTCGAATGCATTTTTCGATGCAGGGTGGTGTTCGCTGGAAATCTGCGAAAAATGGGTTCTGAAGATTGAAAACCGTTTTGCAGCGCTTTTCCAGGCGGATTATAGGGAAACGGGACATTCGCGCAGAGTGTCGCTGTGAATCCCGACTCCAGTAACCATCTGCTTAATTTGACTGCGTCGCTCAATACCCGGAAATACTTTTTCGCCGGGCACTTTATGACTCAATACGCATAAATCGATCAAAGGGGACAGCGTTTTCATCGGTGCCATTGGGCATCTGCCAGCAGGCGGTAAGGAGAATGACATGAACACGGATAGGACCCGCGATATCGCCGCGATGCTATTGCGTGCCGCCAGGCGCAAGAGACTCGTGTCTTATCAGGAACTGCACGCGCTTTTCGGTCGCGACGAACCGTTGCAAAGCCGTTATCGCGCGTTGGCAGATGCGGCGCGCTCGCTGAGCGATTGCGCGTCGCTCGACTACGGCTGCCTGATGAGCCTCGCCAACGGCCTGCCGGGCGATGACTTCTTTAATCGTTTCAGGCACGACAGGCCGCATGAATACGAAAAGGTGATGGGCTTCGGATCGGCGGGGCGCTCGACGACCAAGAAACGACTGATTGCGGATGCCGAGCGTCTGCGGGTGTTCGAACATGCATCGCAGACCGAGGCAAATGGGAACGCGGCGACCGCGTTGTGTCCGTACGCCGCGTCGAAATGCACGTAGCGCATGCGCAGTCTCCGAACGCGACGAGACGCTCGCGGGTCGAGAGAATATGCGAAACGTCTCTGAGCCACGATGCAATAGACAACGATTAAAAATCCGCTTGAGCGGCGACAGCGGTATTCGCGTTAGCTTGAAAGCTTATTCTCGTGGTGGACCAAGAAGGACTTAACGATTGTCTAATTGCGGGATATGGCGCGCATGGAATCTCCCGGTCCGCGTGGAGGATGGTAAGTCGTGAAGGATCTGATGGAGCGCGCGGTAAGGTTGACATCAAATTGTCGAGGCAGTCTTGTTGACGATTACTGAACCGTCCAGCATCCGGGTGTCGATTGCGGTATGAAGGAAACGCGCGCTTTGGATGCCTCGCCATCGTGACGGGGCATCGTCGGTGTCCCAGTAGTGGCCGTCTCCGACCGATACTGGATTTGACATAAGATAAATTATCAACATTTGTGATGTAGGTCCCAAATAGAAATGTCGGGTTTCCGCTAAATACAGATGTCGGGTTTGTGGACACCCGCGCGCATCGTCGTAGTCGCAGCCATTTCCAAATTCTCGTAACGTGATTTAGAAAAGCGGTCAGAGAAATCCGACTTTAGATTTAATGATCGGAATCAATCACCCGAGGGCTTTATGTACGCTTCCGCACATTGTGCGCGGCTAGTAGGGAATATTTTTCATTACGGCTGTAGAGCAAAAAAACGAATGGAAATCTGGGCTATGGACACCCTGACAGACGTGCGTGGGCACACTGAGATTAACGGGATTCGAATCGACCAAAGCGTCGCCTTGAAATCTTTTGATGACGTGATTCCGCAGGAGACGATCGCCGAAATCAACCAGTTCATCGACCATCTATTTGACACCACCGCACCGCGCTCGCAATCCGGCGCGAAAATTGCCGAGATTCTGCGTCGCGCTCAGGCCTTTCGCGAACTCGAGCAGTCGATCTGCGCGAATGCGCGCGCAATGGCCGCCAAAATCGGGCAAACAAACTTACCGACCGAGCCGTTCCACGTACTGCGCTGCGCGAGCAAGACTTCGCTGGCGGAAAGCCACTGCCGCCATTACGACTCGCACCTGCTGACGCTGCTGGTTCCGCTTCAGCTCGCACCCGACGGCGTTCACAACGGCGATCTCGTGATGTATTGCAAGCCGCGCCTGTCGGTCACGACGCTGACGAACCTGATCTGCAAGATGCGTCATGGCTTCCTGCATGGCCTGCCGCTCAGTTGGCGCAGCTGGCATACCCTGCATGATCTGCGTGTCGGCAACTGCAAGCGCATTCCGGTCAAACCCGGCAGCGTCTACGAATTCAATGGCTTCGCGCTTCAGCATGCGAACCTCGACGTACAGAACGGGCAGCGGCGCACGCTCCTGATTCACTACTACGACCCCGGTCACTCGCTCGGCCTGAGCGGCGTGCTGCGGCGCGGGCGGATCGGCTGAGATTGCACATCGGCCCGCAGCCCGCCTGCTGCTGCGCGCGCCAGCCATGCCACTGCCCTGTCGCCCCGACGAAGCAAGCCGATTTCACTTTGCTTTTAATCCGGCATAGACTGAATTCAGACTTTTTCCGTTAGCCGCTTTCTTCGCAATTGCCGTGACCGTTGCCGTGCGCGGCGACGGATGTTTTTGTCGTGCTCCGCGAGCCGATGACAGTCTGACCGGTTCGTGCCTAATCAACACTGAAAAAGGGACGACTCATCATGGCCGATACCGGTTACATGGCACGCAAAACCATCGCTGAGATCGTCGCCAGCGCCGACGTCGAAGAAGGCCGCCATCTGTCGAAAACGCTGGGCGCGACGAGTATCACCGCGATGGGCATCGGCGCGATCATCGGCGCCGGCATCTTCGTGCTGACGGGGACCGCCGCCGCGCAGTTCGCGGGCCCGGCCATCACGCTGTCGTTCATCCTGGGCGGCATCGCGTGCGCGTTCGTCGGCCTGTGCTATTCGGAGCTCGCGGCGATGCTGCCCGTGTGCGGCAGCAGCTACACGTACACGTATGCGACGCTCGGCGAAATCTTCGCGTGGATCATCGGCTGGGACCTGATCCTCGAGTACGCGATGGGCGCCGCGACCGTCGCGGTCGGCTGGTCCGGCTATATCGTGAGCCTGTTGCGCAATGTCGGTATCGACATTCCACCTACCCTCGCCGCCGCCCCCGGCACCGTCGTCAAACTGGCTGATGGCTCGACGGTCACCGGCGTGATCAACCTGCCGGCGGTGGTGATCATCGCGATCCTGACCACGTTGCTCGTGTTGGGGACCAAAGAATCGGCGCGCCTGAACAACGTGATGGTCGCGGTCAAGCTGACCGTGGTGGTCGCATTTATCGCGATCGGCCTGTTTTTCATCAAGCCGGAACACTGGCATCCGTTCATTCCTGCCAATACCGGGCAGTTCGGCAGTTTCGGCATGAGTGGCATTCTGCGCGGCTCGGCCGTGGTGTTCTTCGCGTTCATCGGCTTCGATGCGGTGTCCACCGCCGCGCAGGAGGCGCGACAGCCGCAGCGCGACATGCCGATCGGCATTCTCGGCTCGCTGATCATCTGCACGGTGCTGTACATCCTCGTCGCCGCCGTGCTGACCGGCCTCGTTCCCTACACCGAGCTGAACGTTCCCGATCCGATCGCCAAGGGCGTCGACACGATCGGGCTCACGTGGTTCGCGATCCTGATCAAAATCGGCGCGTTGACGGGGCTGACCACCGTGATACTCGTGCTGCTCTATGGACAAAGCCGCATCTTCTTCACGATGTCGCAAGACGGTCTGTTGCCGCACTTTTTCGCGAAGGTGCATCTGCGTCTGCACACACCTTATCTGAGCCAGATCCTGATCGGCACGGTCGTCGCGATCGTCTCTGCGCTGACGCCGATCGGCGTGCTCGGCGAGATGGTCAGCATCGGCACGCTGTTCGCGTTCGTGCTCGTGTGCGGCGCGGTGATCTATCTGCGGCGCAGCGACTCCGAGGCGGCGCGTCCATTCCGGGCGCCCGGCGTACCGGTCGTACCGGTGCTCGGCATCCTGTTCTGCATGCTGCTGATGGTCGGCCTGCCGCTCGTCACGTGGCTGCGGCTCGTCGTGTGGCTCGTGATCGGCATGGCGATTTATCTGTCATACGGCCGCAACCATTCGGTGTTGCGCCATCCCGAGCGCAAGCGTACGTGACTGTTATTGGGTGACAATTGCATGCCTTTAAATAGCGGCGATTGCCGGATGGTAATTGACATGTAATTGACGATTGCCATTCACCCTGCCGGTCTCTTTGGACATGCGCGCCGCGTCTCTGTTCGGCAACCCACGCGGTGTCTCGCTTGCGAGCGGCAAGCCCTGCCCACTCGCGACCACCAAGAATAAATTGACAAGCCACCCAGACGCGGTAGGATCAACGGAAATATTTTCCCGCGCATTAACGCGCCCACACTCGTTCCGAATAGTTAATTCGACCGCAAACCGGCAAAACCGTCACCGATCTCACGCGCAAAAAAGACTGCCTTGATCAAAGGAGTTTCTCTTGCCTTGCTCCGCATTCCGCCTGCGTAGTCGTGCCGTATCGCTGCTGATCACCGGTTTGCCGTTCCTGCTTGCCGCCTGCAACGACCGGTCGCAGACTCCCACCGCCGCGTCGATGCCGCCGCCGGTTCCCGTGCTGGTCGAAACGATTTCCACCACCCCTGTCGCCGATGTCGTCGAGTTGCCGGGCCGCATCGAGGCCGTGCGCACCGCCGAGATTCGCGCGCGCGTCGATGGCATCGTCGAGCGGACGCTGTATCAGGAAGGCACGGACCTGCCGGCCAACGCCCCGCTCTTCCAGATCGACGCCAGCGACTATCGCGCGCAGTTGCAGCAGGCGCAGGCCGCGCTCACGCGCGCGACCGCCGTGCGAGACAACGCGGCGTCGGTCGTGGAGCGGTTCAAGCCGCTCGTCGGCCGTCATGCGGTCAGCGCACAGGAATACGACGCCGCGCTCGCGACGATGCAGCAGGCTCAGGCCAATGTCTCCGATGCGCAAGCCGCGGTCGCGCTTGCGCAACTGCGGCTGGATCGCTGCATCATACGCACGCCGATCGCCGGGCGCGCGGGCCGCGCGCTCGTCACCGAAGGCGCGCTCGTCAGCGCGGGCGCGGCCACGCTGCTCACGCAGGTCAATCAGCTGACGCCGATCAACGCGGTGTTCACGCAGTCGAATACCGTGATGCTCGATGTCGAGCAGCAGATCCAGTCGGGCGCGCGCAAGCCGACCAGCATGAAGCACGTCGAGGTGCAACTGATCCTTGCCAACGGCCAGGTCTACAACGAGCGCGGTTTTCTCGACTTCGCCGATCTCGTCATCGATCCATCGACCGGCACGCAGACGGTGCGCGCGCGCTTCGCGAATCCGGACCGCACGCTGTTGCCGGGGCAGTTCGTGCGCGGGCGCATCATCGCGGCGGGCACTCTGCAGGGCATCCGTATTCCCGAGCGGGCGGTGCAGCTCGACAACGGCGTTGCGAGCGTCGCGCTCGTCGCCGACGACGGCACCGTGGTTCGCCGCAACATCGATCTCGGCGAACAGGGCGAAGGACGCTGGACCGTGCGCGGTGGTCTGAAGCCCGGCGAGCGCCTGATCGTCGACGGCTGGCAGAAGGTGCAACCGGGTCAGCATGTCGACGCGCGGCCCGCGCCCGATGCTTCGTCGGCGGCGCAGCCGGCCGCGCAGTTGGCCAAGCCCGCCGCCCCCGCTTCTGCCGCGCACTGACGGGCGGCCCGATGAATCGATTCTTCGTCGCCCGGCCGGTTTTCGCGTGGGTCATCGCGCTGTTCATCGTGCTGTTCGGCGCGATCGCGCTCGCGCTGCTGCCGGTCGAGCAGTACCCCGACGTCGCCCCGCCGTCGCTCAGCATCACCGCGGTGTACAGCGGCGCCGACGCGAGCACGCTCGAGCGCACCATCACGTCGATCGTCGAAGACGAGATGAACGGCATCGACAATTTCCTGTACATGTCGTCGGTGAGCCGCTCGAACGGCACGATGCAGATCACCGTGGTGCTGAAGCCCGGCACCGATCTCGACATCGCGCGCAGCCAGGTGCAGGACCGTCTGAGCCGCGTCGAGCCGCGCTTGCCGCTCGAAGTCCGGCAGGTCGGCGTGCGCGTGACGAAGGCGTCGTCGGGCTTTCTGATGCTGCTTGCGCTGCAGGCGATCGACAGATCCACCAGCGCCGTCGCGATGGGCAACTTCGCGTCGAACAACATCGTCAACGAGTTGCGCCGGATCGACGGCGTCGGCGACGTGCAGTTGTTCGGCTCGTCGTATGCGATGCGGATCTGGATCGATCCGCGCAAGCTCGCGGGCTTTGGTCTGTCGGCAAGCGAAGTGCTGCAGGCGATCCAGGAGCAGAACAGCCAGACCGCCGGCGGCGGCCTTGGCGATCAGCCGATCGCGCCTGGCTCCGAATTCACCGCGCAGATCGTCACGCAAAGCCGCTTCACGACGCCCGAGCAGTTCCGCGAAATCATCGTGCGCGCGAATCCGGATGGTTCGACCGTGCGGGTGGGCGACGTCGCGCGCGTCGAACTCGGCAACGACAGCTACGGCAACCGGCTCACCGTCAACGGCAAGGCGTCGGCCGGCATCGCGATCCAGCTGGCGAGCGGCGCGAACGCGCTCGCGGTCGCCAACGCGGTGCGCCAGCGCATGCGCGAATTGCAGCCGATCTTCCCGCGCGGCGTCACGTGGACCGTGCCGTTCGACACCACGCCGTTCATCACGACCTCGGTGCAGGGCGTGATCCGCACGATGGTCGAGGCGCTGCTGCTCGTGACGGTCGTGGTGTTCCTGTTCCTGCAGGACTGGCGCGCGACCGTGATCCCGACGATCGTCGTGCCGATCGCGCTGATCGGCACGTGCGCGGGGCTCTATCTGTTCGGGCTGTCGATCAACATTCTGTCGCTGTTCGGCATGGTGGTCGCGATCGGTATTCTCAACGACGACGCGATCGTCGTCGTCGAAAACGTCGCGCGCATCATGCGCGAGGAAGGGCTCGGCGCGCCGCGCGCAACGGTGAAAGCGATCGGGCAGATTTCGGGCGCGGCGATCGCGAGTACGCTGGTGCTCGTCGCGGTGTTCATTCCGATGGCGTTCTTTCCGGGCTCGACGGGCGGCATCTACCGGCAGTTTTCTGTCACGCTCGCGGTGTCGATCCTGCTGTCGACGGTGCTGGCGCTGACACTCGGCGCGGCGTTGTGCGCGGCGATGTTGCGCAGCGAGGCGGCGTCAAAGGAACGGCCGAAGAACCCGGCCTCACGTCTGCTGCACGGCGTGTTCGGCGGCTTCAATCGCGGGCTCGAAGCGGGCACCACGCGCTATATCGGCGGCGTCGATGCGATGTTGCGCTCGCCGCTGCGCTGGCTGCTGGTGTTCGTCGCGGCCTGCGCGATCACCGTGTTTTTCTTCACGCGGCTGCCGACCGGCTTTCTGCCGACCGAGGACCAGGGATACATTTTCGTCACCTATACCGGGCCGCCGGGTTCCACCGACCAGCGCACCCAGCGCGCAATCGATCAGGTCGAGGCATTTCTGCGAACGCAGCCGCAGGTGCGCAACGTCGCATCCGTGACGGGCTTCAGCTTCTTCGGCCAGGGGCAATCGGCGGCGCTGTCGTTCGTCGATCTGAAGCCGTGGGACGAGCGCTCGGGCGAGGAGAATTCGGCGAGCGCGCTGGTGCGTCGCGCGAACGCCGCGTTCCGGCAGATTCCCGAGGCGATCATTTTTGCGCTCGATCCGCCGCCGATTCCGTCGCTCGGCACCGCGACCGGCTTCACGATGAAGATCCAGGATCGCAGCGGCGTCGGCGGCGAAGCGCTGCAACAGGCCGCGCGGCGCATGATGATCGAGGCGTCGCAAAGCCCTCTTCTCGCGGGCGTGCGTGCCGAGGGCATGCCGGAGGCGCCGCAGCTGTATGTCGAGATCGATCGCGTGAAGGCGCGCGCGCTCGGTCTGCAGATCGGCCAGGTGAACCAGGCGCTTGCGCTGACGTTCGGTTCGAACTACGTGAACGACTTCGTGTTCGAGGGCAACGTGCTGCGCGTGCTGTTGCAGGCGGACGCCGAACAACGCATGCGCGCCGAGGACGTGAGCGCGCTGCGCCTGCGCAACAACCGCGGCGAGATGGTGCCGTTCTCGGCGTTCTCGCACGTGCGCTGGATTTCCGGGCCGCAGCAGCTCGAACGCTATAACGGCTTTCCGTCCGCGACGCTGTCGGGGCAGGCCGCGCCCGGCCGTTCGAGCGGCGCGGCGATCGCCGAGATGGAACGCATCGCGTCGCGCGTGTTGACCGGCAGCCTGAGCTACGAATGGACCGGCACCGCGTTCGAGGAAAAACAGGCGAGCGGCCAGATCGGCATGCTGCTGGGGTTGTCGCTCGTGGTCGTATTCCTGCTGCTCGCGGCGCTGTACGAGAGCTGGGCGATTCCGGTCGCGGTGTTGCTGATCATCCCGTTCGGCGTGATCGGCGCGGTAGTGCTGACGATGCTGCGTGGACTGTCCGCGGACGTGTACTTCAACATCGGCCTCGTGACGATCATCGGCCTTGCCGCGAAGAACGCGATTCTGATCGTCGAGTTCGCGATCAAGGAGGAAGCCGCAGGAAAGGACGCGCTGGCCGCCGCGAAGAACGGCGCGCAGCAGCGTCTGCGCCCTATTCTGATGACTAGCGTCACGTTCGTGCTGGGCATGCTGCCGCTCGTGCTCGCGACCGGCGCGGGCGCTGCGAGCCGGCGCGCGGTCGGCACCGGCGTGATGGGCAGCATGCTGAGCGCGACGATGTTCGGCATCTTCTTTACGCCGTTGTTCTATGTCGCCGCGCGTCGCTGGCTGAGCCGCAAGAAGCGCAGCATCGATCTGGACGATGACGATCGGCCAACGGCCACGCCGGGCGAATTGGGTGGAGGGCAGCGCGATGCGTAAGAGCCTTCATCGGTGCCTTCATCGGTGCCTTGATAAGCGCCTGCTGCTGCCCCTCTTCTGCTGCTCGCTCGCCGCCTGCAACTTTGCGCCGAAGTATCAGCAGCCCTCACTGCCGATCGCCGATCATTTCGACACGACGGAGACCGCCAATCCGGCCACCGCGCATCTGGCAAGCGAAGTCGACTGGCAGACCTTCTTCGCCGATCCGCAACTGAAGCTGCTGATCGAGGCCGCGCTCGAGCACAACCGCGATCTCGCCGCGTCGGTCGCGCGCATCGAGCAGGCGCGCGCGTTCTATCGCATCCAGAACGCCGCGCGTTTGCCGCAGGTCAATGCGAACGCGGCTGCGACCCGCACGAAGGCGCCGCTCGGTTCGATCGATCCCGAGTTCGACAACACGGACATCTCGGTCCAGTTCAACCAGTACAACGTGCAGGCCGCGGTGACGTCGTTCGAACTCGACTTCTGGGGGCGCGTGCGCAACACCAGCGAAGCGGCGCGGCGCCGGTATCTGGCCACCGTCGACGCGCAGCACGCGTTCCGTTTGTCGCTGATCGGCAATGTCGCGTCGAACTACTACGCGATCCGTTCGGGGGAAGAAGGCATCGCGCTCGCGCAACAGACGCTCGACAGCCGGCGCTACGCGCTGGAAGTCGCCAAGATGCGGCTCGACGCGGGCGTCACGTCGATGGTCGATTACGACCAGGCCGCCATTCTCGTCACGCAGGCGCAAACGCAGCTCGCGGAGCTGCAACGGACCACCGCGCAGCAGCGCAATCTGCTCGAGGTGCTGATCGGCGGGCCGCTGAACGAGGCGCTACCACAAGCGCCGCCTATCGCCGACGCCGCGCAGTTTCGCGAACTCGATGCCGGCCTGCCCTCCGCGTTGCTGATCGACCGGCCGGACATCCAGCAGGCCGAGCAGCAGCTGCGCGCGGCCAATGCCGACATCGGCGCCGCTCGCGCGGACTTTTTCCCGCGCATCGCGCTGACGGGCAGCTTCGGTTATGTGTCGCCCGAACTCGGCGATCTGTTCGTGCCGGCCAAACAGGCGTGGTCGTTCGGCGCGCTGGTCGGCATGCCGATCTTCGATGCGGGACAGCGCCAGGCGCAACTCGCGCAGGCGCGCGCGCGGCGCGACGAACTGGTCGCCGACTATCAGCGCACAGTGCAGAACGCGTTTCGCGAGGTCTCCGATGCATTGGTCGCACGACAACGCTACAAGGAGCAGATCGCGGCGCAGGAACAGGCGGTGCAGGCGCAGCGGCAGCTCGCCGAAACGGCGGAGCTGCGCTACGAAAACGGGATCTCGATCTATCTCGAGGTTGTGGATGCGCGACGCAATCAGTTTGCCGCCGAGCAGCAGCTGATCCAGCTTCGGGCGACGGCCTTGCAGAATGGCGTGTCGCTTTACGTCGCGTTGGGGGGCGGACCCGACGAGCCGCCGGACGTATCGCACAGCACGTCACACGCGGACGGGGTCCAGCGGTCCAACTGAGGCACGCGCGCTGCATCAGCGCGTCGTGCCCGCCGCCGGCATTGCACCGGCGGGTTCTACTCATCAGCCAAGCGTCACGTCGACCGACGCCTGTTCACCGTCGCGCACCACGGTGACGGACACGCTGTCGTCCGCCTGCGCGATCATGCGGCGCAGCTGCTCGACGCCGCGAATCACCTTGCCATCGACGGCAACGATGATGTCGCCCGCCTGAATGCCTGCCTCGGCGGCCGGACCGGTGGCCTGCTGCACTACCACGCCGCCCGGCAGCTGCGCTTGCTGCAGTTCGTCGCGGGACAGCGGGCGCACGGCGACGCCCAGACGCGGACGGTTTTGCTGCTGCGGTTGCTCCTGCTGCTCTTCGCGCGGCTCGGCCGACGCCAAGTCCGACGCTTGCTGCGTGCCCACCGTCACCGACAGCTTGTTTTCGCTGCCGTTGCGCCACACGCTGATCGTCGCTTTGCTGCCCGGCGACAGTTGCGCAACCTGACCGACCAATTCCCTGGTGTTATCGATATGCTTGCCGTTCACGCCGACGATCACGTCGCCCTGGCGCAGACCGGCTGCGTGCGCGGGACCATTCGGATCGACGGAGCGGACCAGTGCGCCGCCCGCGGAGTCGAGGCCGAGCGCCTTCGCCTTGTCGGCGCTGAGCGGCTGCACGGCCACGCCGATGCGGCCGCGAGTCACGTGACCAGTGCTCACGAGCTGGTCTTTCACGTGCATCGCCGCATCGATCGGAATTGCGAACGACAGACCCTGGAAGCCACCAGTGCGCGAGTAGATCATCGAGTTGATGCCGATCACTTCGCCATTCAAATTGAACAGCGGACCACCCGAGTTGCCCGGATTGACCGGCACGTCGGTCTGGATGAACGGGATCGGGCTATCGTCGGACATCGAGCGCGATTTCGCGCTGATGATGCCCGAAGTCACCGTGCTGTCGAAGCCGTAGGGCGAGCCAATCGCTACGACCCATTCGCCGACCTTGCTGCTGTCCGGGTTGCCGATCTTCACCGTCGGCAGATTGTTCGCGTCGATCTTGACGACGGCGACGTCGGTGGTCTTGTCCTTGCCGATCACGCGGGCGCGGAATTCACGGCCGTCGGTGAGCTTCACGCTCACGCTGGTCGCGCCGTCGACGACGTGATTGTTGGTCAGAATGTACCCGTCCTGGCTGATGATGAAGCCCGAGCCGAGCGCTTCGCCGCCGCTCTTGCGTTGACCGTTCTCGTCGATCGACGCGGCTTCCTTGACGCCGATATGCACGACCGCCGGACCATAGCGCGTGACGATGCTGGAGAAGTCGGGCGCCGACGAGCGCGAGCCGACGATATCGGACACCGCGTGCAGCGACGACGTCGAGCCCTGCGTGCTGCTCACGGATGCATCGGCACTGCGATGGCTCAGTGCATACGCGCCGCCAAAGGCGAGTACTACGCAAATCGCAGCGCTACCGCTCCAGTATTTTTTCGTGGTCATAGTCAAGGGAATATTGCCGAAAATTTCGAGATGGATGCGTAATGTAGTGGCCTCCTCTTAAACAAGGCTTAAAGATGGTGCTCGATCAGAACAGGCAAAGAAGCCTTGATTTATGGGTTATTTGCGCGTCGTGCGCGCTCGTGGCCATAGTTGCCCGTGCATCTGTCCCGCGGTGTGAGGATTAATTCACGAGTGGCTTATCGTCCCCGACCAGTGATTTCCCCAGGATTGACCCCGCCGAAACCGGTTCCGATAATGACCATATCGTAGACTTGCTATCCACAATGTGGACATCAAGTTCTTTTGGCACGCTTCGCGAGGAATTTCCCCCATGCCAGAGGCCAATCAATCCGATTTGACGCCGTACCAGCTGCCGTTCCCGAAGGAAGCGCAACAGGAAATCGTCGTGCCCTTCGCGATTCCGACCGACGAACGCGTGTGGGTCCCGCAGGCCGAAAACGTGTCGTTCCGTCCGCTGTGCCTGAATGCGTCGCAGGGATACTGGATGAATCTGCTGCGCGTGCGCCGCTCCGGTGTGCTGAGCCGGCATCGTCATCCCCAGGCCGTGCACGGCATGGTGCTCAAGGGCCACTGGCGCTATCTCGAACATGATTGGGTCGCAACCGAAGGCAGCTATGTGTACGAGCCGCCGGGCGAAACGCATACCTTGTATGTGCCCGAGGACGTCGAGGAAATGATCACGTACTTCCAGGTCAACGGCGTGATGTTCTATTGCGATCCTTACGGCAACCACACCGGCTACGAAGACGTGTTCACGAAGATCGACATGTGCCGCAAGCACTACGCGGCGGTCGGGCTCGGCGAAGACTACGTCGATCAGTTCATCCGGTAAACAACGCGCCCAACGACTCTGCAATACCAGGCGTCGCAGCAACACCATCCCACCCAGCAGGACACATTGCGCAGGAGACAAGCATGCTTCAGAAGTCGCAACGTCTGAAACGTATCCAGGTGGTCGCCGTCGTCTTCCTGACGGTTGCGGGCATCGTCAATTATCTCGATCGCAGCACGCTGTCGATCGCGAATCATCTGGTCAGCGAGGAGTTGCATCTGTCCGCTTCGCAGATGGGCTTGCTGCTTTCCGCGTTCTCGTTGTCGTATGCGTTTGCGCAGTTGCCGGTCGGAGCACTGCTCGACCGTTTCGGCTCGCGCGTGATGCTCGGCCTCGGCATGCTCGTGTGGTCGATCGCCCAGGTCGCGGGCGGCTTCATCCAGACGCTCAATCACTTCCTGAGCGCGCGCGTCGTGCTCGGCATCGCCGAGGCGCCGCTCTTTCCGGCAGGCGCGAAAGTCGTCAGCGAATGGTTCGCGTTACGCGAGCGCGGCACGCCGATCGGCACCTTCATCTCGTCATCCACCATCGCGCCGATGATCGCGCCGCCTCTGCTCACGGTGCTGATGCTGGCCTTCGGATGGCGAACGATGTTCGTCATCATGGGCGTGGTCGGCATAATCGTCGCGCTCGCGTGGTACGTCGTCTATCGTAATCGCAGCGAAATCGCGCTGACCGAAGCCGAAACCGCGCATTTGAACGAAGGCGCAACCGCCCAGGAAAACCCGCAGGGCCTCAGCTGGTCCGAATGGGGCGCGCTGTTCAAGCTGCGCAATACGTGGGGCATGATCTTCGGCTTCATGGGCGTGATCTACATGGTGTGGCTCTATCTGACCTGGCTGCCCGGCTATCTGGAGCGCGAGCGTCATTTGAGCATCGCGCACACCGGCTGGCTCGTCGCGATTCCCTATGTGTTCGGCACGATCGGCATGGCGAGCAGCGGCGTCATCGCCGACTATCTGTTGAAGCGCGGCATGGCGCCGATCCGCAGCCGCAAGTGGCCGCTGTGCATCGGCCTCGTCGGCGCGGCCGCGTTCACGGTGCCGGCCGCCTACACGCCGAGCACGACGCTCGCGATCGTCTACGTGTCGCTCGCGATGCTGTTCGTGAACCTGTCGAGCGGCAGCGCATGGGCGCTCGTCAGCGTCGCCGCGCCGCGCCATCTGGTGGCGTCGCTCGGCAGCATGCAGAACTTTGGCGGCTATCTGGGCGGCTCGTTCGCGCCGGTGATCACCGGCATCGTCGTCGATCAGACGCATTCGTTCGTCAACGCGCTCCTGATCAGCGCGGCGGTTGCGTTCGCCGCGGCGCTCGTCTATCTGTTCGTCGTCAAGGAAGTCGCGCCCGCGCCGCTCGCGAGTTCGATCGAGACCCAACCCACCTGACGCGGCTCCTCACATGACATTCCAGAACCAGCTACTCGAGGGCAAGACCGCACTCGTCACCGGCGGTTTGTCCGGCATCGGCGCGGCGATCGCCAACGCGCTCGCGCAATTGGGCTCGCACACGGTCGCGGCCGGTTTGGCGCTGCCCGAAGGCGCGCCCGACACACTCAATCGCGAGATCCGGCGCGTCACGCTGGACGTGCGCTCCGGCGACGCCGTCAGCGCCGCGGTGAACGCGTTCGAGCGTCTCGACATCGTGATCAACTGCGCGGGCGTGATCAGCCGCGTCGAAGAACATCGGCTCGACGTGTTCGAACGCGTGCTGGACATCAATCTGAACGGCACGATGCGCGTGTGCGCGGCCGCGCGCGAGTTGCTGAAGGCGTCGGCGGGCTGCATCGTGAATACCGCGTCGATGCTGAGTTTCTTCGGCGGCGGCCTCGTGCCCGCTTACAGCGCGAGCAAGGGCGCGGTGGCACAGCTGACCAAGTCGCTCGCGATCGCGTATGCGGCCGACGGCATTCGCGTCAACGCGATCGCGCCGGGCTGGATCGCAACGCCGCTCACGCAGGCGCTGCAGGACGACGACGGCCGCTCGCAGGCGATCCTCGAACGTACGCCGCTGCGCCGCTGGGGCACGCCGGAAGAAGTCGCGCAGGTCGCGGTGTTTCTGTGCACGCCGGCGGCGTCGTTCATGACCGGCGCGATCGTGCCGGTCGACGGCGGATATCTGGTCGCATGATCGAGCCGTGCGTGGAGCGGCATCGCTTGCGGTCGATGCCATCGATCAACGCATAATTGCGAACCCCTGCCCTGCCTTCGTGCCATGTCGAGTTCCGCTTCCAGATCCTCTTCTCGCGCCGGCGCCGCCGGCCATCGCGCTGCCGGGCAAGTCGAATCCAAAGCCGACGCCAAGGCCGTTGCCGGCGCCGCCGCATTCTCGAAGTTCATCGCGGTACTGCAACTGATCGCCGACGCCCCAACGCCGCCCAACGTCGCGAAACTGAGCGTGTTGAGCGGCTATCCGCGCCCGACCGTGCATCGCATCGTCGCCGCATTGCAGGCCGAAGGGCTGATCATCGCGAGCGGCAGCGGCAACACCTTCGGCCTCGGACCGCGCCTGATCAATCTCGCGAGCCATAGCTGGGAGCGCTCGGACCTGCGGCTCGCGGCCGTCGATGCGTTGATGGCGTTGCGCGACCTCACGTCGGAGACGATCCACCTCGCGGTGCCGAGTCAGGGCGAGATGGTCTACATCGAAAAGCTCGAAAGCCCGCACGCGGTGCGCATGGCCTCGCGCATCGGCACGCGCGTGTCGCTGACGTCGAGCTCGGTCGGCAAGGCGTATCTGGCGACACTCACGTTGCCCGAGCGCGAGGCGCTGCTGAAGAACGCGCCGCTCGCGCGTTTCACCGAGCACACGCTGACCGACCTCGACGCCGTGCGCCGTGAGATCGATGCGACCGCGCAACGCGGCTACGCGGAGGATCGCGAGGAGAACGAAACATCGATCTGCTGCTACGGCGCCGCGATTCTCGGCCCGGACGGCCGCGCGGCCGGCTGCGTGAGCATCAGCATGCCGACCTTCCGCCGTCGCGACGATGTGCAAGCTACTTACATCGAGCCGCTGCTTGCGGCATGCCGCACGATCGCGGCGCGGCTGGGCCCGGCGAGCGGCAGATAGCGGACGATAGTGCGGCCGCGGCCGTCGATAAACTGCTATTCTTGCTGTCGCGCGGCCGCTCTGGCCGCCCGCCGCGTGCAAGCGGCAGACCCCGACAAGCTCCCGGCGGCGCTCGCGCGCCCGCCTTCGCAAAGACAGGAATACGCATGTTCGGTTTTCTGCGCGGCTACTTTTCCAACGACCTCGCTATCGACCTCGGCACGTCGAACACGCTGATCTACATGCGCGGCAAGGGCATCGTTCTCGACGAGCCGTCGGTCGTGTCGATCCGCCAGGAAGGCGGGCCGAACGGCAAGAAGATCATCCTCGCCGTGGGCCGTGAAGCGAAGCAGATGCTCGGCAAGGTGCCGGGCAACATCGAGGCGATCCGGCCGATGAAAGACGGCGTGATCGCCGATTTCAACATCACCCAGCAGATGATCAAGCGCTTCATCCAGATGGCGCACGAGTCGCGGCTCTTTGCACCATCGCCGCGCATCATCATCTGCGTTCCATGCGGTTCGACCCAGGTCGAGCGTCGCGCGATCAAGGAGGCCGCGCATAGCGCGGGCGCCTCGCAGGTCTATCTGATCGAGGAACCGATGGCCGCCGCGACGGGCGCCGGCCTGCCGGTGTCGGATGCGACCGGCTCGATGGTCGTCGATATCGGCGGCGGCACCACCGAGGTTGGCGTGATCTCGCTAGGCGGCATCGTGTACAAGGGATCGGTGCGCGTCGGCGGCGACAAGTTCGACGACGCCATCGTCAACTACATCCGCCGCAACTACGGCATGCTGATCGGCGAGCAGACCGCCGAGGCGATCAAGAAGGAAATCGGCTCTGCGTTTCCGGGGTCCGAGGTCATGGAGATGGAGGTCAAAGGCCGCAACATGTCCGAGGGCATTCCGCGCAGCTTCACGGTGTCGAGCAACGAAATTCTCGAAGCGCTGACCGATCCGCTGAACCAGATCGTGTCGTCGGTGAAGATCGCACTGGAACAGACGCCGCCGGAACTCGGCGCGGACATCGCCGAGCGCGGCATCACGCTCGCCGGCGGCGGCGCGCTGCTGCGCGATCTCGACCGTCTGCTCGCCGAGGAAACCGGCCTGCCGGTGTTTGTCGCCGAGGCGCCGCTGACCTGCGTCGTGCGCGGCTCGGGCATGGCGCTGGAGCGGATCGAGAAGTTCGGCAGCTCGTTTTCCTACGATTGATGTGCGTGCCGACCACTGAACGATGACGACCCTGCCCGCCTACGAGCCGCCCGTCGACGAAACCGAGTTGCTGTTGAAATGGATTCGCCGCGCGCGCGAATCGCAGATGAGCCATTACGACATGGCGGATCTGCTGTCGGCGCGCGAGCGCCGCATGGGCTGGCTCGTGACCGCGCTGACCGCGTTCGTCGGTACGGCGGTGTTCGCGTCGTTGAGCGTGCCGCCGGTGTCGTTCGAGATGCGGATATTCGTTGGGCTCGTCAGCGTGACGGCGGCGATTTCCGCGGCGTTGCAAACGTTCCTGCGCTATGCGGAGCGTGCCGAGAAGCATCGCGCGGCCGGTGCGCGCTATGGCGCGGTGCGCCGGCGGCTCGAAGCGGTGTTTGCCGGCGACGCCGATGCGCGCGAAGCGCACTACCTCACCGGGATCCGTACCGAACTCGACCGTCTCGCAGAAGACTCGCCGAACGTGCCGCCGCGGATCTTCTATCGCACGCAGCGCACGTTGCTGGCGGACAGGCCGCGTCGGCGCGATGCGTGAAACGGGCGGCTTTACGTTTCCGTTTCCGTCTGCAATTCAGATCACAAATCGTCCGCGCTGATACCCAGCTCGGACGCCATGCGCCGCACGACGGCCTGCAGACGGCTGACTTCATCGGCGAGACGCTTCTGCTCGGCCCTCAGCGCCTCGAATGCGGACAGCGGCACGCTGTCGTCCTCGGCAACCGCCGACTGCGCGGCTTCGCTGATGCTGACCTCGCCGCACAACAGATGCATCCAGCGATTCTCGCGCTCGCCCACCATGCGCGGCAGCCGGACGACGCGAGGCGGATCGTTCGCGGCCAGCTCGTCGAGAAACGCTTCGACCGACGAGATATCGGCGAAACCATGCAGACGCGCGCTGTTCAGGCGCAATTCGGCGGCCGTTTGCGGGCCGCGCAGCAGCAGCGTGGTCAACAGCGCGATCGACTGTCCCGGCAGTCCGAGCACGCGGTTCATGTTGTGCTCGAAGCGCGGCACGCGGCTGCTGCTGCCCTCGAACACGAGGCTCAGGCGTTTCAAGCCGTCGATGGCGGTCAGCACCTCGGCCTCGGTCGCGTTCATCACCGGCGCGCGGCCGGTCTTCTGATTGCAGCCGAGCGTCAGCGCGTTCAGCGATAGCGGATAACTGTCGGGTACTGTGTTCTGTTTTTCGACGAGCACACCGAGAACACGTCCTTCGAGCGCGGTCAGCGCGCGCAGCGAGGGTCGGGAAGGAGCGTCGGGAGTCGAATTCATGGGGATGCGAGGTCTCGTGGAAGATGCGCGCGCCGTTCGCGGCTGGACGGCGCGTTCTGTCAGGTGGCCACTATGATAAACGCGGCGCGGTTCGCGCGGTGCGGGAATCTGCGCTGCCGGCGCCGGCGCGCGTCAGGCGGTCTTCGAATACTTGAAGGTGCCCTGCGCGCTCGCGATCAGCAGCTTGCCGTCCATCCACGCTTCGGCGCGCGAAAAGAAAATGGAGCGGCCCGACCGTTCGAGAAAGCCCTTCGCGGTGACCGTCGCGCCGAGCCCCTTGTCCAGATAGTTGGTAGTCAGCGACAGCGTGAAGCCATGCCGGGCCGGCTGTCCCGGCTGCGCATACAGGCCCGCGTAGCCCGCGGCGGCATCGAGCAGCGTCGCGATCGCGCCGCCTTGCAGCACGCTCTGACGATTGAGCTTGCTCGCGTCGATCGGCATCAGCAGCTCAGCGTAGCCGTCGCGCCATTGCGTCAGACGCACGCCGAGCGATTCGAGAAACGGGTTGTCGATGGGAAAGTCGGACATGATTCGGGCGTGGGCTCGGTCGGAACGAACCGTGAGCATACCCTTGAAACGCCCGCGGCAGCGGCCAGGCGCGCACGCGGGCAAATCCCGCCGCATCTGCTAGTGTGAAGGGATGGACATTCTGTTTCGTGGAGACTCGATGCGCTCCGCTAGCTGGAAATCTGGCGAGCCTGCCCGCCTGACCGACGCTCAGATCGCCGCTGAAGCGGCGCGCCGTCTCGCGTGGGACTCGGCCGTGCCGCCGCGCGCGGTGCGCGTGAAGGTCACGCACGGACGCATCACGCTGTCGGGTGAGCTTCAGCGCGAAGCACAGCGCATCGCGATGCTCGAAGACGTGACGCGGTTGTTCGGCGTCACCGGCATCGCGGACCGGACCGTCGTCAAATCGGCATAGCGCGGCCCAGGCGGGTCAGGTCGTTCAGCTCAGGCCTGCTTGCAGCAGTTCCCGGCAATGCCGCGCGATCTGCTTCTCCTCCTCGGTATGCAGCACCCTCACCTTGCCCGCCGGATCGCCCTCGACCAGCCCAAGAAACGCAAGACCGTCGCATACGCGCCGCCGAACCTCGGCGCTGTGCTCGCCGATCCCGCCGGTGAACACCAGCAGATCGATGCCGCCAAGCAGTGCCGCGTATCCGCCGATCGTCTTGCGCACTCCGGTCGCAAACGCATCGAGCGCGAGCGACGCGCGCGCATCGCCGGCCGCCGCGCTTTTTTGCAGCGCTTGCATGTCGCTTTCGCCGTCCGCGTAACCGGCCAGACCGCTCTGGCGATTGAGCAGCGTGTCCAGCGCATCCGCGTCGAGCCGTTCCGCGCGCATCAGATACAGCAGCACGCCCGGATCGAGGTCGCCGCTGCGCGTGCCCATCGGGATGCCGCCGGTCGGCGTCAGGCCCATCGTCGTATCGACCGAGCGGCCGTCGAGCAGCGCGCACAGGCTCGCACCATTGCCAAGATGCGCGAACACCGCGCGCGACGGCAAAGCCGCGCCGAGTTGCTTGACCAGCGATTCGTACGACAGCCCGTGAAAGCCATAGCGGATCACGCCGGCGTCCGCATAACGGCGCGGCAGCGGGAGCCGCGCGGCGCGCGGTGGCAGCGTCGCGTGAAACGCGGTGTCGAAGCACGCGTAATGCGTAGCGTCGCGGAAAATCTCCGTGGCTTCGTTGATCAACTCGAGTGCCGGCGGGATATGCAGTGGCGCGAAGTGCAGCGCGTCGAGCAACTGACGGCGCACGTCGTCGGTGATGCGCTGGTGCGTGCGCAGATGCGGGCCGCCATGCACGACGCGATGCCCCACCGCCGAGGGCCGCGCATGATGCTGTTGCACGAGCAGTTGCGAAAGCTGTTGTAGCGCCTCGGTCTGCGAGTCGAGCTTCTGGTCCTGCTGCAACAGCACGCGGCCATCGGCCGCCTTGATCCGCAGGCGGCCATCGGTGCGGCCGATGCCCTCGGCCGCGCCTTCGAGCAGCAGCGTTTCGTCGTCGGCCGAGGGTGCGAAAAGCCCGAACTTCAGCGACGAGGACCCGCTGTTCAACACGAGGATCGTGCGTTCCTGATCGTGGTCGTGCATGGTGTCCCCCTCAGCCTTTCCACGTCCAGTTGCGGATTTCCTCCTTGTCGATCCCCTCCTCGTGCGCATACGCGAGATGCTCGATGATCTGCCCGCGCAGCCACTCCTTCGTATGATCGCCGACACCGCGCAGCGTCGGCACGCGATCGATCGCATCGATCGCCAGCGTGAAGCGGTCGACGCCGTTGATGATCGCGAGTTCGAGCGGGGTATTGATGTTGCCCCTCTCGTTGTAGCCATGCACGTGCATGTTGCCGTGGTTCTTGCGGTTGTACGTGAGCTTGTGCACGAGCGCCGCATACGCGTGGAAGTTGAAGATCACCGGTTTGTCGGTCGTAAACAGCGAATCGAAATCGCGGTCGGACAGTCCATGCGGATGCGCACGCTCGGGCATCAGGCGGAACAGATCGACCACGTTGACGAAGCGGATCTTCAGCGTCGGGCAGTGCTCCTTCAGGATCTGCACGGCGGCGAGCGCTTCCATCGTCGCGATGTCTCCCGCGCACGCCATCACGACGTCCGGCTCGGCGCCCTGGTCGGTCGACGCCCAGTCCCAGATGCCGATACCTTTGGTGCAATGAATGACGGCCGCGTCCATGTCGAGATAATCCAGATGCGGCTGCTTGTCGGACACGATCACGTTGACGTAGTCGCGCGAGCGCAGGCAGTGGTCGCCAACGCTCAGCAGACAGTTCGCATCGGGCGGCAGATAGATGCGCACCACATCCGGGCTCTTGTTAGTGACCACGTCGAGAAAACCGGGGTCCTGGTGCGTGAAACCGTTGTGATCCTGGCGCCACACGATCGACGTGATCAGCAGATTGAGCGATGGCACCGGCTGCCGCCAGCCGAGCTCGCGCTTGGATTTTTCGAGCCATTTCGCGTGCTGGTTGAACATCGAGTCGATCACGTGCACGAACGCTTCGTAGGTCGCGAAGAGCCCATGACGGCCGGTCAGGTTATAGCCTTCCAGCCAGCCTTCGAGCGTGTGCTCGCTGAGCATCTCCATCACGCGGCCGTCGGGCGACAGGTAGCCTCCGTCGGCGTCGCTCGGTTCGAGGGGATCGAGCCAGGTCTTGCCCGACACTTCATAAACCGCATGCAGCTTATTGCTCGACGTTTCATCGGGGCCGAACAGCCGGAAGTTCGACATGTTCTTGCGCATCACGTCGCGCAGGAAGGTGCCAAGCACCGCGGTCGGCGACGTATACGCCGCCGCCGGTTTCTTCACGGCCACCGCGTAATCGCGGAACGACGGCATGTCGAGCATCTTGCACAGCAGGCCGCCGTTCGCGTGCGGGTTGGCGCTGATGCGGCGCGCGCCTTCGGGCGCGAGCGCACGCAGTTCTTCGACGAGCCGGCCATTCGCATCGAACAGCGTTTCAGGACCGTAGCTGCGCAGCCAATCCTCGACGATCTTCAGACTCTTGCGATTGGTCACCGCATCGGCCACCGGCACCTGATGCGAGCGCCACGAGCCTTCCACCTTGTGACCGTCCACTTCTTTCGGCCCGGTCCAGCCCTTCGGCGAGCGCAGCACGATCATCGGCCAGCGCGGCCGCGTGGTGTCGTTGTTCTGCCGCGCGTTCTGCTGGATCGCGCGAATGTCGCTGATGCATTGTTCGAGCGTCGCGGCCATCTGCTGATGCATCGTGTCGGGATCGTCGCCTTCGACGAAATAGGGCTTGTGCCCGTAACCGACCATCAATGCTTCGAGCTCTTCACGCGGAATGCGCGCGAGCAGCGTCGGATTGGCGATCTTGTAGCCGTTCAGATGCAGCACCGGCAGCACCGCGCCGTCGCGGATCGGGTTCAGGAATTTGTTCGAATGCCACGAGGTGGCGAGCGGCCCGGTCTCCGCTTCGCCGTCGCCGATCATCACGGTGACGATCAGCTCAGGATTGTCGAACGCGGCGCCGTAGCCGTGCGACAGGCAGTAGCCGAGCTCGCCGCCTTCGTGAATCGAGCCCGGCGTTTCCGGCGTGCAATGCGAACCGATGCCGCCCGGGAACGAGAATTGCCGGAAAAAGCGCCGCATGCCGTCTTCGTCCTCGCTGCGGTCCGGATAGACCTCCGAGTAGGTGCCTTCCAGATAGCAGTGCGCGAGACTCGCCGGCGCGCCGTGACCGGGGCCCGACAGAAAGATCATGTCGAGATCGTATTTGCGGATCAGCCGGTTCAGGTGCACGAGCACGAAGCTCTGGCCGGCGTCGGAACCCCAGTGGCCGAGTAGCCGGTTCTTGATGTGCTCGGGCTTCAGCGGTTCGCGCAGCAGCGGGTTGTCGCGCAGATAGATCATGCCGACCGACAGGTAATTGCATGCGCGCCAGTAGCGATCGAGGTTGCGCAACGTATCGGGGTCCAGAACTTGCGGTGGGGTGGGATGCGAGGTTGCTTCGGCCATGGCGTCACTCCTCGAAAAGAACTGTCAGGCTGGTTGGCGGATGATGCGGTGCAATCGAAACGAAGCCGTAGGGCACGGGTCGAATGTACTAAGCTGCTCAAACCGGGGGCGAATGTTTTTCTACCCCTCGCAGTATCTCGCGCTGAATGTGGCATTCGTACTGCAATTGCCTTGCGCTGTCTGCTTTCTTTTCGTGATCCTCTGTCTCAGGTCAATGGCCGCCATGTCGAGATCTCCCAGTGCGCTCAAAGTGCTTAAGGTTCTGGTCCTGACGCTCGTGTTGACGTTCGTGGCGGTCGGAATACCGATAGGCGTATTCGGGCTGCTGGTCAAGCTGTTCAGCCACGCCTAGCACAGCGGCGCCGCTGTCGGCACGCGGACGCGAGCGCCGCGGAATGTGTATGCTCTTTGCAAGACCTGGCGTGACATTTGCCTCGCGCCGCTCATTCAACGCAAGGAGAGAGCTTTGGCCCACCACAGCGACCCCACCAACAACCCGCCCGCTTCGCAGCCCGATCCTGAATTGCAGGCGCTCGCCCGCGAAGTCTTCGACCTCGCGCGACGCGGCGATGCGACGATGCTTGCCGCCGTCATCCAAAAAGGCGTACCGCCGAATCTGCGCAACGAACGCGGCGACAGCCTGCTGATGCTCGCGAGCTACCACGGCCACGTCGACGCGGTGCGCACGCTGCTCGAACAGGGCGCCGATGCGAACCTGCGCAACGATGCGGGACAGACGCCGATCGCGGGCGCCGCGTTCAAGGGCTTCGACAACGTGATCGAAACCTTGCTCGCGCATGGCGCCGACGTCGAAGGCGCATCGCCCGATGGCCGCACCGCGCTGATGATCGCCGCGATGTTCAACCGCACCGCAATCGTCGATCTGCTGCTCGCGCACGGTGCGGACCCGCATGCGCGCGACGCGAACGGCGTCAGCGCGGCCGATGCCGCCGCACGGATGGGCGCCGCCGATACCCAGGCGCGCCTGAAAGCGCTGGGCGCTTGATTTCGCGACCTCACCCGCGACTTCACCCGCGGCTTCACCCATGAAGCGGTGCCCGCACATCGCGCGCGGCGCCGCCTAGTTGCCCTTCCCGCGACGCAACAGCGTCTCCACGTCGATCTCCGCCAACTCGCCGATTCGCCCGACGCTCACGTCCGCGGGCGGATTGTTCGCGATCTCCTTCGCATCGAACGCATAGTGTCCCTGGCGCGGAAACACGGTCGTCAGCTCCGCGCCCCATGCCTTCTTCATCGCGCCCAGAATCCGCAGCTTGTCGTCGACCATCACGTAATGGCGCGCCGGATAGCAATCCATCACCTGATCGAGCATCAACTCCTTGTGGATGTAGATCAGCACGCGTCCTTCGACTTCGTCCCACAGGCCCGAGCGCGAAATCTTGCGCGGCTGGAACACGACGTCGCCGTCCGACAGGATCACCGTCGGCCCGTACTTGCCGACATGCCGCAGCGCGTCGAGCGCCCCCGGATAGAGCCGGTTCGCAAACGGATACTCGATCAGGAACGACGACATCAGCAGCAGGCGCGTGTCGCGTGGATGCTCGGTCCGGTAGCGCTGCAGCGCGCCGAGGTAGTCGGCGTAGCCGAGTTCGGTGCGCAGGTTCTCGAAGATTTCCCAATAGCGCGCACTGTTCTCTTCGCCGAACTGCCCCATCATGTGCGCGCGCAGATCCTGCAGCACGTGATCGTTGTCGAGCAGCGTGTTGTCGCAATCGAATAGAAAGACGACGTCGTGCGGCGTGGCGGAAGTGACTGGCATCGCGGTTCCTCGTGGCAGGTTCGTGGATCGCCTCGGCTACTTCAGTCCGCCGTCCGGCGCGACGGGCTTTTCCGCATGGCCGCCGAAATCGTGCCGCATCGCCGACAGCACGCGGTTCGCAAAATCGGCTTCTCCGCGCGAACTGAAGCGCGCGAACAGCGCCGCGCTGAGCACCGGCGTCGGCACGCCTTCGTCGATGGCCGCTGCGACGGTCCAGCGCCCCTCGCCCGAATCCGATACGCGGCCCGCGTAGCCTTTCAGCTCTGTGTCGCTGGCGAGCGAGCCGGCGATCAGGTCGAGCAGCCACGAGCCGATCACGCTGCCGCGCCGCCACACCTCCGCGATGTCCGCGAGATTCAGATCGTACTGATACTGCGCGGGGTGGCGCAGCGGCGACGTCTCCGCATCGGCTTCGCGCGCGTGGCGGCCGGCGTCGGCGTGGCGCAGCACGTTCAGGCCCTCGGCATAAGCGGCCATCAGCCCGTACTCGATGCCGTTATGAACCATCTTGACGAAATGCCCCGCGCCTTGCGGTCCGCAATGCAGAAAACCCTGCTCGGCGGTGCTCGCGCCCGCCACGCGGCCCGGTGTCGCGCTCTCAGTGCCGACGCCGGGCGCCAGCGCCGAGAAGATCGGTTCGAGCCGTTTCACGACCTCGGCCTCGCCGCCGATCATCAGGCAGTAGCCGCGCTCGCGCCCCGCCACGCCGCCGCTCGTGCCGACGTCCACGTAGTGAAGCTGGTGCGCGCCGAGCTGCTGGCCGCGGCGGATGTCGTCGTGATAGTAGGAGTTGCCGCCGTCGATCACGATGTCGCCCGGTTCGAGCAGCGGCACCAGCTTGTCGAGCGTCGCGTCGACCACCGCGGCGGGCACCATCAGCCACACGGCGCGCGGTCTGGCGAGCTTCGCGACGAGGTCTTCGAGCGAGCTGGCGCCGGCCACGCCTTCCTGCTTCAGCCTGTCGACGGCCGCCGGCTGCACGTCGTACACGATGCATTGCTGAGCGCCCCTGGTCAGGCGCCGCACCATGTCGGCGCCCATCCGTCCCAATCCAATCATGCCTAGCTGCATAGCTCGCTCCGGAAGATGCTGCGTTGCGCTGTCCGATTTTCTGGTCGTCGTGTTGCGGCGGCGTGGTTGCCCTTAAGCATAGGCGCTGTGTCGCGAGGTGCGCCGAATGGGTCGAAATAAGCCGCACTTTTTTGCGGAGGTGCGGCACGGGTCAAAGTTCCGCGCGGCTGGAGGCGCGCCGCATCCGCACGAAGGCGGATGCGGCGGTGTCGCGCTTCATTCGCTGCGCTCGGGCAGGCGCGTGCCGCGGCGCGCGGCCAGCTTCGCGTATTGCTCGGCCGCGAAGCGCTTCACCGCGCGCCACATCACCGGATAACGATAGCCGGGCACCGCGAACAGCACGAGCGCGCACAGCCCCAGCAGTCCGCAAAACAGGAACGTGCCGCGATAGCTGAACGCCTGCACGAGCAGCCCGGACAGCACCCCCGACAGGATCGAGCCGACCCGCGCCGCATTGAAGAACAGCGCGGTCGCGCGCCCGGGCGAATGCGGCATCAGATCCTGCACGTAGGTCATGCCGAGGCAGGAGGTCACGGCGACCACGAACGCGTTCAGCATCTGCATCGGGATCAGCACGCCGACGTTGCCGGCGAGCGACATCGCGACGAAGTACACCGCATGCACGGCCGCGCACGCGGCAAGCCAGTTCGGCTTGTGCAGCGACGACGACTTCGCGCCGAGCGCGAGCATCATCGGGATCTCGGTCAGCGCGCCGAGACCGAGCATCACCGACACGTCGAGATGCGTGCCGTTCAGCCCGTGCACGATGTAGAGCGGCAGCACGATCATCGTCGCGTTCGCGGCGAGGCCGAGCAAGGTCAGCGCGGTCACCGAGCGCAGGATGTCGTTCGCCGACGCGACCGGCAGCGTCTCGTGCGCATCCTCGCCGGGTTGCCGCAGCGGCGGCACCGTGATCGACGCGGATGGCTCGGACGCGGTGTCCTCGACCGTGTGATCGCCGAGATGGCTCTGCGGCTCCTGCATGCGCCACACGATGAAGCCACAGGTCGCGAAGCTAGCGGCCGCGAACAGGAACAGCCCGGTGAAGCTCGTCGCGGCGAGCACCAGCGCGCCGACCGACGGCCCGAACACCCATGCGGCCGACAGGATCGTGCGCAGCGTCGCGCTCGCGAACACGCGTTCGGCCGGGTCTGGCACCGGCAGCGCCGCGCGGCTGAACGAGAACACCATCGAAATCGCCGAGCCGCCCGCGCCGATGAAAACGATGCCGACCACGAGCAGCAGCCGGTAATCTCGCACCACGCACAGACACAGGTAGCCGAGCGCGGCCAGGATCAGCGCCGCCAGCAACAACGGCCGGTGCCGCCCGCTCCGGTCGCTCCAGCGCCCGGCGGCCGTGCTCGCGAGCACGCCGCTCGCGGCGATCAGCGTCATGAATACGCCGAGCCGGAACGGCGGCATGCCGGCGCGTTCGATACCGAACAGAGACAGATACGGTGCGGTGAAGGACATCGCCACACCGAGCATCAGGGTGGCGGCAGCGAGCGGCTTGAAGCCAGGAATGCGAAGCAGGTCGAAAAAACGCGCAGTTTTCAACACGGGGACGGAGGGTCAGGTGGAGCGGGCCTCGCTGCGCTTCGATGCGCTCGACGGCACGATGGGCGTCGCGGGCTCGGGGCCAAAACGACCGGGGCATTATCGACCCGGAGCGCGGCTCGCGTAAACCCGCGCAAAGCCGTCCCAAATGTGGAATGCGCGCGCGTGTGTGCAGCGCTGCTCGCGCCGTGACGCGCCGATGCGTGCCGTTAGCGGCAAGCTGCCGGCACGCTCGCCGCTACTTGCCCTCAGTTGCGCGCATTTGCTGCGCCTGCGCCTTGTAGTCGTAGGTCGGATAGAACTCGGTGTGATAGCCGCCCCACGCGGTCGATTCGATCGCACGGTTCACTTCGCGCAACCGGCCCGCGGGCACGCGCAGCGTCACGACCTGTCCGATGCCCATCATCACGTACCACGACACGACTTCGATGCCGGGCGGGGGAAAGGTCTTGAAGAAGCCCTGCTCGCGCAGTTGATCGTTGATCTTCGGCAGCGGCTTCGATTCGTCGTGGCGCAGGAAGATCGTCAGCAGGAAGGTGTCGTCGGCGGGAGCGGACGCTGGTGTGGCGGGGGTGGCGGCGAGCGTGGCAGGGGGCGCCGCGTCGGCGGCGTGGGCGCGCGGCGCGATGGCCAACATCCCCAACCACATGGCGAGACCAGCGACTGTCGATCCAATGAGCATGAAACGCCTCCATCACGGATTGAACTCAGCTTCGATCACACGTCTGCGCGCAGCAATCCCCGCTCCAGCGCGAACGTATCACACGGTCACGTAGCCGCGCTGTTCGAGCGTCCAGCGATGCCAACGGTTGCCATACGCGCCGCACGCGAACGCGAACAGGATCGACAGCACGAAGCCGATCAGGTCGGCCGTCTCGCCCCACAGACCGATGCCGAGCAGAATCACGTTGATGCCTAGCATCACGAACGCGGCGAACCACATTCTTTTCGACAGCGCCCAGATGAAGCCGAGCAGGCACGCGCCCCAGCTGAAGCCGGTCGCGACCGCGATTGCGTCCTTGTGCTGCGGATGTTGCAGATAGATTCGGGCGTTCATGTTTTGCGAGGTTCCGTGCGATCACGCGGCGCGTCGATCGGTCGAGCACGCGCGCACCGCTTTTTAACATGCCGCGGCGACATCACGCGCATCGGCTGCATACGGCCGCTGCGCTGACGATCCGCAGCATAGCTGCTACCCTTGGCAGATCAAGATCAAGAGCGGAGCACGCATGACCTCCTCGACAGCTTATTCCCCGAAAGCCCCTTCCCGCGCCGAGCTCGACTCGCTGCCCGGCGCCACCGTCGTCGAATTCGGCACCGACTGGTGCGGCTATTGCCAGGGCGCGCAGGCCTCGATCCGGCAGGCGCTCGCGCCGCACGCGGGCCTGCGGCATCTGAAGATCGAGGACGGTCCCGGCCGCCCGCTCGGCCGCTCGTTCAAGGTCAAGCTGTGGCCGACGCTCGTGCTGATGCGCGACGGCGCCGAGGTCGCGCGCGTGGTGCGGCCTCGCAGCGCCGAGGACATCGAGGACGCGTTCGCGTCGCTCTGACATTCGAGCTCCATCATGCGCCAGGTCATCCATCATCTGCGTGTCCAGGCCCGTGGCCGCGGCCTGGTCGAATTTACCGACGACGCGCGCCGCTTCGTCGACGATACGGACATCCGTACGGGTCTCTTGACGGTGTTTTGCCGGCACACGTCGGCGTCGCTGCTGATTCAGGAGAACGCCGATCCATCGGTGCGGCGCGATCTGCAGCGCTACTTCGACAGCCTCGCGCCCGAGGACGACACGCGCTACGAGCACGACACCGAAGGCCCCGACGATATGCCCGCGCATTTGCGCACGGCACTCACGCAGGTGCAGCTATCGGTGCCCGTCGAGCATGGAAGAATGGTGCTCGGCACATGGCAGGGGCTCTATCTGTTCGAACATCGGCGTCAGCCACAGCCGCGCGATATCGTGTTGCATCTGCTCGGCGAATAAAGTCCGCTTTCGCATCCACCCGTCACGCAAAGGAAACCGTCACCGGCACTTCTCCGCACACCGCATCGTACGGAGCCTACCCAAGGGAGCACACCTCATGGACACCCGTAGCGAGCTGCAAGCCACCGTCAAGGCGATGATTCAACCGGGCAAGGGGCTTCTCGCCGCCGACGAAAGCGGCCCGACCATCGCCAAACGCTTCAAGACGATCGGCCTCGAATCGACCGAAGAAAACCGTCGCGCGTATCGCAACCTGCTGCTGACGACACCCGGCCTCGGCGAGTTCGTGAGCGGCGTGATCCTCTACCAGGAAACGCTCGGCCAGAAAGCCGACGACGGCACGCCGTTCCCGCAAGTGGCCGCGGCGAACGGTATCGTGCCCGGCATCAAGGTGGACCTCGGCAAAGTGCCGCTCGCGCTCGCTCCGGGCGACGAGATCACCGAAGGCCTCGACGGTCTCGCCAAACGCTTCGTCGATTACAAGCGGCAAGGCGCTCGCTTCGCGAAGTGGCGCGCGGTCTACAACATCAGCGCGAGCCTGCCGAGCCGCCTCGCGATCGAGGCGAACGCCGATTCGCTCGCGCGCTACGCGGCGATCAGCCAGGAAGCCGGCATCGTGCCGATCGTCGAACCCGAGGTGCTGATGGACGGCGACCACACGATCGAGCGTTGCGCCGAAGTGACCGAGGCCGTGTTGCACGAGGTGTTTCATGCGCTGCATCGGCATCGCGTCGTGCTCGAACATATCGTGCTGAAGCCGAGCATGGTGCTGGCCGGCTCCGAGCATGAGCAGCAGTCGAGCACCGCGCATATCGCGGCGGCGACCGTGCGCGTGCTGATGCGCACGGTGCCCTCTTCGGTGCCGGGTCTCGTGTTCCTGTCGGGCGGACAGTCGCCCGAGGAAGCTACCGCCAATCTCAGCGCGATGAACCGGCTCGGCGCGCTGCCGTGGAATCTGAGCTTTTCGTATGGGCGCGCGTTGCAGGAGCCGCCGTTGAATGCGTGGCGCGGCCAGCCGGGCAACGTAAAGGAAGCGCAGCAGGCGCTGCTCAAGCGCGCGCGTCTGAATGGCGCGGCCGCGCTCGGCAAGTACGACCCGTCGATGGAAAAGGATTGAGCGCTGGCGGGCGCAGCGCGAATCGCCCGTCAGCACGCTTGTGCACAAAAACGCAGAAGCCGACACGCCGGGGGACCGGCGCGCGGCTCCTGCCGTCCTTCTGCCTCGATACGCGGCGCTTACTGCCCCTTCGTATCGCTGCTCGCGTCGGCGCCCGGCATATTCGTCGAGTCGGTCATGGGCTTCTTCGACTTCGAGTGCTTCTTCATGTGATGGTGGGTCGCAGGCGTAGCCGTCGTCGCCGGGCCCGCATCGCCGCCCTCGCGCGACGAGGTCGCGGCGTTGGTGTTCGGGTCGGTGCCGGCCGGCCCCCCGCCGCCGCCGGCGCCACCGCCGGCACCTTGGGCCATCGCGAGCGAGGAAGCCGCGAGCAAGGTGGAAACGAGCACTGCGTGTCTGATCTTCATGGCGATTCTCCTTGGTGTCGAGAGTGTCGAAACGAAGTGGGCGCGCGGCAGCCGCACGCGCAAACCTCGCACTCTTTTCAGCAAGTGCTGTGCCGCAGCACAGCACGACAGGAAAAGCCCAAGCACGCAATGTGCGAACGGCGTGCCGCGGCTTCAGGGGCCGCACGCCACCAGCGCATGCAATTCGTCGATATTGAACGGCTTCGCGAGGATTGCGATGCCGAGCCGACGCGCGCGGTCGAGCTCGTCGGCGTAACCGGTCATTAGCGCGATCTTCTGCGACGGCCACGCGCTGCGGATCTTCTCCGCGAGGTCGATACCGTTCAGCTTGCCCGGCATCTGGATGTCCGACAGCACGAGCTCGAAGCGCTCGCCGGCGCTCAGCACGTCGAACGCCTGGTCGGCGGTCGGCTCGTGATGGACCTCGCAGCCGAAGGTTTCGAGCACCGCGGTCACGCCGGCCGCGACGTCCTCGTTGTCCTCGACGAGCAGTATGACCCCGGCCGCGCTCGGCAACGGCTGGCGCGCATCGACGCCGGCCGTTGCGGCGCGCTCGCGATAGCGCGGCAGAAACATCCGTACAGTCGTGCCGCTGCCCAGCACGCTGTCGATCTTCGCGGTGCCGCCGGCCTGCTCGGACATCGACAGCACCTGGGCGAGCCCGAGGCCGGTGCCCGAACCGCGCAGCTTGGTCGTGAAGAGCGGCTCGAACGCGCGTCGCGCGACCGATTCGGGCATCCCTTCGCCGTCGTCGGAGCAGGCGATCAGCACGTACTCGCCGTCCGGCAGCAGCGTGTCGCTGCCGACCAGCCGATTGTTCTGGCAGCGGATCACGAAGCGCCCGCCGCGCGGCATCGCATCGCGCGCGTTCATCGCGATGTTCACGATCGCGAACTCGAGATCGGTCGGATCGACGAGCACCTGCCACAGGCCCTCAGGTATGCGCAGCGCCAGCTCGATCGTGTCGCCGAGCGCCGCGTTGATCAGCGGCACGGCGGCCGGCAGCCAGCGTGCAAGCTCGACGGGCTCCTGCTTCAGCGGCTGCTTGCGCGCGACGCTGAGCAGACGCCGTGTCAGCGCTTGGGCCGTGGCGGTGGCACGCTCGACCGCTTGCACTTCCTTCTCGAGATCGTTGTAATGCTTGAGCCGCGCTAGCTCGGTATTGGCCGACACCACCATCAGCAGATTGTTGAAATCGTGCGCGACATTGGCGACCAGATTGCCGAGCGCGCCCATGCGCTGCAGTTGCCGGCTCGACGCTTCGGCCGACAGACGCATTGCGACCTCGCCCTGCCAGCGCTCCCACGCGCGGCGCTCCGCTTCGAGCTGGCGCAGCGAATACAGCACGAGCGCCCAGATCGCGATACAGGGCACCGCCGTCAGAGCCGCGATCAACAGAAAGTGCATGCGCCATGCCGCGACGATCGACGACGTCGCGTACGCGCTCATCACATACAACGGGTAGTCGCCGACGCGGCGAAACGCGAGCAGCCGCTCGACGCCGTCGACGGTCGAATTCAGACGCACGTGGCCGAACAGCTGTTTGTCGCGCAACGCGGACATGAACGCGCTGTGCATCGACGGCCGCGCGCCGGCCGGCCATGGCGGATAGCGCACCAGCAGATTGCCGTCCTGCCGATAGAGTGCGAGCGCGAGCGACGGATCGCCGTTGGTCAGTTCGTGATAGAAGCGCGAAAAATATTCGTTGCGCAGCGCGACCGTGACCGCGCCGAGAAACCGGCCGTTCGCGTCCGAGCGGCCGATCGCGGTCGTGAAGACGTCGACCTTCGAGAGTGGGCCGAACATCGGCAGCGAGTAATACGGCTGCGGACGCATCGCCTTCGCGGCGAGAAAATCGTCGCGCTGGCCGGTCTGCAGCGCCGGCGCCGGATACGCGAGGCTCGATACGAGCAGCTCGCCGTTCACGCCGAGCAGCGCGATCGATGCCACCTGCGGAAAGTCGCCGCCGATGCTCTGCAGGCGCTCGTGCAGTTCGCGCTCGCGCGCACGGATCTGTGCATCGTCGGAATCGCCGAGCAGCTCGATCACGCGCGAGGCCATCTGCCGGTTCAGATCCAGCACCTTGACGGCCTGCTCCTGCGCCACGCGCGCGAGGCGGTCGATCATATCGTTCGCATCGGAGATCCGGCGCTGGTAGTCGAAGTAGCCGTAGCCCGCGAGGCAGGCCAACGGAAACACGATCGACACGGCCAGCACGATCAGCAACATGCGCCGTGTCGCAGCGAAGTTGCGTGACGGCATCGGTACATCGACTGCGACACGTTCTGCACGCTGCACGGTCACCCGCTCCATCAAAGTTGCCTACGGTCAGGAAAAGGCATTGCCTGTGAATTCGCACGTCGCTGTTCGCGCGCTAATTCCCCTGCCTCGAAATTTACCGCAACTCGGCCTATCTTCCCAAGCGGGTTCGCTGCATCACTTCGCTAAGCCCGTCGGGCACACCGATTGCTGCCTTATCGCTGCTTGATGGCAAGCCTACTTCCGTTCCTGCTCGCGACGCGCCTCGATGCGCTGCGCGAGCCTTTCCATGCGCGAGGCCTGACCATGTCGACGACTGCCCGCCGCGTTGCGCGGCTATCGGAATTGCCGGCGGAGCGCGCGGTGCGCGTCACCGTGGACGACACGCCGGTCCTGCTCGTGCGTGACGGCGACACCGTGCGCGCGTACTCACCGGATTGCCCGCATGCGGGGGGCCCGCTCGAAGAGGGAGCGCTGTGCCACGGCCGCATCATCTGTCCGTGGCACAAGGGCACCTTCGATGTCGCGACCGGCAACGTGCTGGAGCCGCCCCCGCTGCTGCCGCTCGATCGCTACCCGGTCACGCTCGATGGCGACGACGTGCTCGTATCGGCGGAAAAAATCGCCGCGCCGGATGCGGCGGCGCGCACGCCCGCGCTCGATGCCGCCGCGCAACGCAAGCACTACGTGGTGATCGGCGCGGGCGCGGCCGGCGCCGCCGCCTGTGCCGCGTTACGCGAATTCGGCTTCGAGGGCCGCATCACGCTGATCGGCGACGAAGCGCACGCGCCGTACGATCGCACCTCGCTGAGCAAATTCGTTCCGTCGTTCGAAATGCCACCCGCCGACGTGCCGCCGCTGTTGCCGCCCGATTGGCTGCACACGCACGGCATCGAACGGATCGTCGCGAAGGTCGCGCGGCTCGACGTGCCCGCGCGCACGATCCATTTCGAAGCCGGCGCGCGTAATGGCGGGCAGAGCATCGAGCCGCTCAAATACGACACCGCGCTGCTCGCCACCGGCAGCGTGCCGAAAGTGCCCGACATTCCAGGCTGCGAACTCGGCGGCGTGCACGTGCTGCGGCACCTCGACGATGCCGCCGCGTTGATCGACGCGCTCGGCGACGATGCATCGCATACCCGCGTCGCGATTCTGGGCAGCAGTTTCATCGGCCTCGAAGTCGCATCGGCGTTGCGCAAGCACGGCGTGCCCGTCACCGTGATTTCGCGCGACAAGGTGCCGTTCGTGAAGCAGTTCGGCGAGCGCGCGGGCCAGATGTTTCGCGCGCTGCACGAAAGCAATGGCGTGAAGTTTTATCTCGACGCGAAGGTCGCCTCGCTCGAGGGCGAGGAAGGCAACGTGCATACGGTGATGCTCGCGGACGGCGAAGCCATCGCCGCCGATGTCGTGCTGCTAGGCACGGGGGTTGCGCCGGCTACAGGGTTCGTCGAAGGACTGCCGTTGCAGAAGGACGGCGGCGTGGTCGTCAATGCCGGCATGAGCGCCGCGTGCGGTCTGTACGCGGCCGGCGATATCGCCGTGTTCTCGCTGCACGAGAACCAGGAGCCGCTGCGTATCGAACATTGGCGCGTCGCGCAGCAGCATGCGCGCATCGCCGCGCAGAACATGTGCGGCTTGCGTACCCGCTATGCGGACGTGCCGTTCTTCTGGACCTATCACTACGGCAAGAACTTCGAATACCTGGGTCACGCGAGCGAGTGGGATGAGATCGTCGTCGATGGCGACTTCGATCATCACCAGTTCATCGCGCTGTACGTGCGCGACGGCAATGTCGACGCGGTGTTCGCCTGCGAGCGCGACGCGCTGACCGCGCGGCTTTCGGACGCGATGCGCGGCGGGCTGTCGCGCGCCGAGGCGCTCACGATCATCGGCGCGACGGCCGGCAGCGCGCCGCAAGCGGCGGCGTCGTGAGCCGTCGTCTTGCCGTTCAACCTTGAGGAAGGAGCCACCATGACGACACACAAGGAACAGCATCCGCACTCGGAAAAGAGCGAGCAGCAGATCGACGAACAGGTCGAGGACAGCTTCCCGGCTAGCGACCCGCCTTCGACCGGCGGCACCACGAAGATCGAGCCGGAGCAGGACAAGGCAAAGGCCGGGCACGACAAGCCCGCCGGTCAATAGGCGCGTGGCGGCGCGCTGCGCGCTGCCCGTGTTTCCCGAGCGCCCGCGGCCTCGTGCATTGCTGTGATCACGGCGGCCGCGGGTGGCATCCTCGACCAGCTGCATCACCGCGAGCGAGGTCAGCACGCCGAACGGCACGTTCACGAGGAGTCGCTCGCGATCGGCTTCCTGTTCGTGCCGATCACGACGCTTGCGTATCTGACGGTGCCCCCGCGACTCAACGACGACGCGTCCGCGCTGTTCACGATGTTCCGCAACGTTGCGGGTTCGATCGGCATCTCGCTGTCGACCGCGATGGTTCGCGAGCGCACGCAGGCGCGCATGGCGCACCTGTCGGAGTTCATGTCGCCGCTTTCGCAGAATGGCGGATAACCGGCCGCGATGCGGCGAGGCCGCAAGGCGTCAGCCATGCTCGAACTGCGGCTCCTCAATCACCTTTCGCGTCGCATCGAGATGACGGCACGCGGCTAGCATCTGCTGCAACGACGTCACCGCGCAATCCGCTTCCAGCGACTCTTGCTGTTCCGCGCTCCACTGCTGCGTATCCTCGGGCGCCCAAAGGCCGACCACGATCGACACGTTCGGCAAGCGCGCGCGGATGCGCCGGATCAGATTGCGCAGGTGCGACGGAATGCCGTCGATCTGCAGATACAGAAGGCAGACGATGCCGACGTCGCCAGCCTCGAGACTATCGATCGACGCGCGCGACACCGCCTCGTGCGGCAGCGAGCGCGCCGCGAAGCCGTGCTTGCCGAGCAACTGCAGCAGGATGATCGTCGCGAGCGCGTCGAGCGGGCCACGGCCCGGCAGGCACAACACGCGGCTCGTCGGCGCATGCCACGCGAATACGGGCTCTATGACGGACGGTTCGCTGCCCGGCTCCTGCTGCGGGCCGTGGGTCTGCTCCGGCGTGACCGTCGCGGCGCTCATGCCATTGTTCGCCGTGTCGAGCGATCGTGGCATCGCCCGCGCGGCCCGCGTTTCGTCGGAGGGCGCGAGCGGCCCCGCCGCGCCCCAATTCGACTGCGTCGCGAGCGGTGCGGGCTCGCGATCCTCGTAGCCGTCGAGGCCGTCGACCAGCTCGTTGGTCGTCGATTCGATGCGCGCGAGCTGTGCGCTCGTCACGCTGCCGCTCGTTACGTCGCTGGCCGCGAGCCGCAAGGCCCCGATCGCGACTTCGTCGTAATAGGCCGACAACGAGCGATCGCGCAGCAGCACTTCGGCCTGCTCGATCGGTTCATCCGGATCGCCGGCGAGCGCGCGTTGATAGAAGTTTTCGACCGGCGTCAGCGGGGGCTGATCGCCGAGCAGCACGTCGAGAAACTCGAGACGCCGTACATGCCGGCCGAGCACCAGCAGACACAGCGTCAACGGTGTCGACAGGATCAGTCCGATGGGCCCCCAGATCCAGCTCCAGAAGATCGCCGCGACCACCACCGAAAACGGCGACAGGCCCGTGCTGCGCCCATACAGCAGCGGCTCGACCACCTGCCCCACTGCGAGCTCGGCGACCACGAACAGCACCAGCGACCAGATCGCCATCTCCCAGCCGGGACTGACCGCGGCCGCGAGCGCGGTGGGCAGTATCGCCGCGATCCAGATGCCGACGTAGGGCACGAGCCGCAGCAGCGCCGCCAGAATGCCCCACAGGACCGGGCTCGGCACGCCGATCAGAAACAGCCCCGCGCCGATCACGGCGCCGACGCCGGTATTCACGCCGAGCTGCGACACGAAGTAGCGGCTCAGGCGCCGCGCGGTCTCGTCCATCACCGTGGTCGTGTGATGCAGATCGCGCGAGCCGAACAGCCGGATCGCGCGATCGCGCAGGTCGTCGCGTTGCAGCAGGATCACGATCGTGACGACGAACACGATGAACGCGGTTTCCAATGGACTGATGGCCGGCGACAATACGCGTCGCGCGAGCTCGAACGGCGTCGGCACCGGCTCGCGCACTTCCACCGGCACCGCCGTCGATGCCTGCGGGCTCGCCGCGGCGGCCGCGCCGTTCGGCGCTGGTAATTGCGGCGGCTCGATCGTCGCGCGCTGCAACGCCTGCCCTGCCTCGCTCGCGAAACGGTTCAGCTTGCCGATCGTCAGGCTGTGCACGGTATCGAGCTTGTGATGGATGGTCGCCTGATAGCGCGGCATGCCGGCGGCGAGATCGGTCAACTGTGTGGCGATCACCGCGCACAACAGCGCGATGACCGACACCGAGATCAGCACCGCCGCGCACACCGATGCGACATGGCCGAGTTTGAGCCGGGCCAATGCATCGGCGAGCGGCGCGACGAGAAAGCTCAACAGGATCGCGAGCGTGATCGGAATCATCACCGCGCTCGCGAAGTACAGGCATGCGACCGCGATCACCGCGACGACGAATGTGACGAGGCCCTCGATACCGAATGCGGCGGTCGCTGCCTGAATTCGCGCTGCGGGGCTCGTGGCGCGCGGCTCGGGTGTGTCGTTCATCTTGTGAAGGAAGATCGGGCATGGGAAAGCGGTCCCCGAGCCGCGCGCGATGCGCCGGCTCAGAGTCTCGTTACTCCGGAAGGCTAAGTAACGCCTATTTCATCGTGTCGCCCGACACCGGCCCGCTCTCGACCGGTGGTGCCTCCTTCTCGATCTCACTGCGCGCCTGCTCCCAGTATTGCTCGGGCTTGCCCTTCGGCTCGGCCGCCTGCTCCCACAGATAGTAGGCGCGCACGCGGATCTGCTCGTCGACGCTCGGTTCCTGTTCCATTTGTTCACCCCAGCCTGGCTGTTTGCGTTCGCGCGTCTATCGTCGCGAAGAACGGAGACGCGTGCATGTCGTCAACCACAGAGGGAGCAAACGTTGTACCCGAGCTGCGGCCCGCTTGTACAACGGAGTGCAACGGAACTGGCGTCGCTCACTCACCAGGACCTAGCCTGGCGCGGAGTCGCCTTCGTCGGAAGTCAACTGCTCTTCGAGGCGGTCGAATACGCGCTGGGTCGCGCGGCTCGGCGCTTCGAGCGCGAACAGCAGCAGCGAGCGGCCCGTCACCTGGTACGCATCGCCCGCGCTGAATTGCGGCAGCTCGGCGCGCACCGGCATGTTGGTGTCGACGAGGCAGGTCCAGCGCTCGCCCTCGGGAATGTCGGGCAGCGTGAAGTTGACGACGTCGTGATGCGCGTTCAGCACCAGCAGCAAGGTCGCGTCGGAAGCAAGACGGCGAATGCCGCTCGCCTGCGCGCGGCCGTCGATCACGAGGCCGAAGCAGCGCATCGCCGGATCGGCCCATTGCTCGGCCGTGATGTCGGTGCCGTCCGGCGATAGCCAGCGCGTGTCGGTCACGTCGAGCGTCTCGTTGTATTCGCCAGTCAGAAACCGGCCGCGCCGCAGCACCGGCAAGCGGTGGCGCAGCGTGGTCAGCTTGTGCACGAACTCCGTCAGCGCGCGGCCGTCGTCGTCGATCGCATCCCAATCGACCCAGCTGATCTCGTTGTCCTGGCAATACGCATTGTTATTGCCCTGCTGCGTGCGGCCGAATTCGTCGCCGGCGAGGATCATCGGCGTGCCCTGCGACAGCAGCAGCGTCGCGAGCAGATTGCGCTTCTGGCGCTCGCGTTGCTGGCGGATGTCGGCGTCGTCGGTCGGTCCTTCGACGCCCATGTTCCACGACCGGTTGTCCGCGTGGCCGTCGCGGTTGTCCTCGCCGTTTGCGTCGTTGTGCTTGTCGTTGTACGAGACCAGATCGTTCAGCGTGAAGCCGTCGTGCGCGGCGATGAAGTTCACGCTTGCCCACGGCCTCCGGCCGCGGTGATTGAACTTGTCGCCAGACGCGGTGATGCGTGTCGCGAGATCCGCGGCGGTGCTCTCGTCGCCCTTCCAGTAGGCGCGCGTGGTGTCGCGGAAGCGATCGTTCCATTCGGCCCACCCCGGCGGAAAACCGCCCACCTGATAGCCGCCCGGGCCGCAATCCCACGGCTCGGCGATCAGCCGGATGCTGGAGAGCACCGGGTCCTGGCGGCAGCTGTCGAGAAAGCCGCCGCCTTCGTCGAAGCCGTGATCTTCGCGGCCGAGGATCGTCGCGAGATCGAAGCGGAAACCGTCAACTTTCATTTCGGTGACCCAGTAGCGCAGACTGTCGGTCACCATCTGCAGCACACGCGGATGCGACAGGTTCAACGTGTTGCCGGTGCCGGTGTCGTTGATGTAGTAGCGCGGCTCGTCGGGCATCAGCCGGTAGTACGACGCGTTGTCGATGCCCTTGAACGAGATCGTCGGGCCGCGTTCGTTGCCTTCGGCCGTGTGGTTGTACACGACGTCGAGTATCACTTCGAGGTCGGCCTGGTGAAAGCGGTCGACCATCTCCTTGAACTCGCCGACCGACTCGGTCGACGACGCGAAGAAACGCGGATCGGCCGCGAAAAAGCCGATCGTGTTGTAGCCCCAGTAGTTCGTCAGCCCCTTGTCGAGCAGATGTTTGTCGTTGACGAAGGTCTGGATCGGCATCAGCTCGACCGTGGTTACGCCGAGGCTGCCGATGTGGTCGAGCACCGGCTGCTGCGCGAGACCCGCGAACGTGCCGCGCAAACGCTCGGGCACTTGCGGATGACGTTTCGTATAGCCGCGCACGTGCGTCTCGTACAGAATCACGCGCTCCCACGGCAGCGCGTTACGCTCCGGATGACTCCACGAAAAATTCGCGTCGACCACCTTGCATTTCGGCACGAAGGGCGCACTGTCGCGCTCATCGAATGACAGGTCCAGCTCTTCCGAATCGAGCGTATAGCCGAAAATTTCCGGCGCCCATTTCAGCTCGCCGATGTGCGCCTTCGCATACGGATCGAGCAGCAGCTTGTTCGGATTGAAGCGATGCCCGTTCTGGGGCTCGTAGGGACCATGCACACGATATCCATAGACGGCACCCGGTTTCAGATTCGGGACGAACACATGCCATACCTCGTCGGTGTACTCGGGCAACTCGATGCGTTCGAGTTCGTGCTGGCCGGATTCGTCGAACAGACACAGTTCGACTTTCGTCGCGTGCGCGGAGAACAGCGCGAAGTTGACGCCGCTGCCGTTCCATGTCGCGCCGAGCGGAAAAGGCGTGCCTTCGGAAATGCGCGTCGAGTAGCTGGCTGGGGATGACATAAGTGTTCTCAGTGGATGCAAGGAGGCTGGTATCTCGGGGGCATGCATGTGCTTTTTTCAACTGCCTTCCCATGTGTTCCGGGCTGCTCGCTATTCAAGTTTAGGCATTTGGGGCGAACGCGCCGGACATTACACAGCGCGCACCTAGCAGGCGAGTTCGAACAGCAACTTTTGGGCCCGACGGGCTTGCTTTCCCTCAGATCAGAAGTCGCGGCATGAGATTTGCAGCATAGCGGCAAGGCGCACGCGTTCCGCGCCATCGAAAAGCCACGACAGCAATCAGGGAGAACACAGATGATGCGCAACACGCAGATCAAACCGCTGGCCGCTTCCGCATCGCTTCTCGCCGCCATTACGCTGATTTCCGCGTTGGGTCCGTGCGGCAGCGCGTTCGCGCAAGGCGCTCCGCAAGCGATCACCGAAAAACGCACCGACGTCGTGCAGCTCGCGAGCGGATATCGCGCGTCGAAGCTGTCGGGCGCGGACGTGTACAACCGCAACAAGGACAATATCGGCACGCTCGACGATCTGATCGTATCGCCGGGCACCGAGCGCACCACCTACGCGATCCTGTCGGTCGGCGGCTTTCTCGGCCTGGGCAAGCATCTGGTCGCCGTGCCGTTCAATGATCTGCAGATCGACAACCGGCGTATCGTGCTGCCCGACGGGACGAAGAAATCGCTCGAGGCGTTGCCGGAGTTCAAGTACGCGGATTGAGCGCGGCGCTGCCGCGTCGAATCGATCGACGCGGCTAGGGGCCGTCAGCCGAGCAGCTTGTCGGGTGTAATCGGCAAATCGCGGATGCGTTTGCCGGTCGCATGCCAGATCGCGTTGCAGACCGCCGCGGCCACGCCCACCACGCCGATTTCGCCGACGCCTTTGACGCCGAGCGGATTGACGATGTCGTCACGCTCGTCGACGAATAGCACGTCGATCTGGTGAATGTCGGCATTCACGGGCATATGGTATTCGGCGAGGTTGTGATTCATCTGCCGTCCGAGCACGTGATCGAACTGGCCGTGCTCGTGCAGCGCCATGCTGATGCCCCACACGACGCCGCCCGCGATCTGATTGCCCGCCGTCTTCGGATTGACGATGCGCCCCGCCGCGACCGCGCTGACCACGCGCGTCACGCGCACGGTGCCGAGCGCTTCGTCGACACGCACTTCGGCGAACACCGCCGAATGCGTGCCCATCGAATACGCCTGCTGCTTTATGTGCGGCTGCACGCTCGCCTGCTCTTCGAGTTCGTCGAGGCCCGCGCGTTCGAGCAGCGTCGCGATCGCAATCGAGTCGTCCGCGTGCGGCCCGCACACGAGCCGGTTGCGCTCGCGCCGCACTGCTTCGCGATCCACCGACGCGAAGCGCGCACCGCCATGTTCGCGCGCGAGTTCGACGAGACGATTGTGCAGGCGCGTGCAGGCCGCATCGACAGCGCTGCCCACTGACGACACCGTCCACGATCCGCCCTCGATCGGCGCCTTCGGCAGCCGCGTATCGCCGAGTTCGAAGCTGACGTCCGCGAGCGGCACGCCGAGCGCATCGGCGGCGATCTGTGTCATCGCGGTGTAGGTGCCGGTGCCGATATCGGCGGTCGAGCTCGACACCCTGACGCAGCCATCGGGCGTCAGCACCGCACGGGCGGCCGCTTTGTTCTGCATCGCGTCCCACGCACCGGTCGCCATGCCCCAGCCGATCAACTCGTTGCCTTCGCGGCGTGCACGCGGTTCGAGCGGCCGCCCGGCCCAGCCGAAGCGCGCCGCGCCTTCGCGATAGCAGTCGCGCAGCGCCTTGCTCGAAAACGGCAAGTTCTTGTTCGCGTCGCGTTCCGCATAGTTGACGAGCCGCAATTCGAGCGGGTCCATCCGCAATGCCTCGGCGAGTTCGTCCATCGCGACTTCGAGCGGAAAGAGCCCTTGGGTCGCGCCGGGCGCGCGCATGTCGGCCGGCGTCGGCACGTCGAGCTTCGCGACCTTGTAGCCCATCGACACGTTGTCGCATCGATACAGCTGCCCGGCCCAGTTGACCACCACGTCGCAGAACTCCTCATAGCGCGAGGTTTCCGACACCGCCTCGTGGATCACCGCCTGCAGGCGGCCATCCGCCGACGCGCCGAGCGCGACGCGCTGCACCGATTGCGGCCGATGCGCGAAGGTGAACATCTGCTGCCGGGTCAGCGTGATGCGCACGGGTTTCTTCAGTTCGCGCGCGGCCATCACCGCGAGCGCCAGATGATATTGCGGCCGCAAGCCGGAGCCGAACGCGCCGCCGACGAACGGCGACACCACCTGCACTTCGTCGTCTTTCAAACCGAACACGCGCTGCAGATAGCCTTTCGTATTGACGACGCCCTGAGTTTTCTCGTAGACGGTCAAGTGTCCTCGCGCATCGGGCACCACGGTGCAGCCGTGCATTTCCATCGGATTGTGGTATTGCGCGGGCGTGGTGTAGAACGCGTCTACGCGCACCCTGGCATCGGCCAGCGCTTTGCGCGGGTCGCCGCGCTCGGGCGGCGGCGGATCGAAGCCGCCCTTCTCCGCCGACGGCGGCACGGCGCTCATCAACGCCGCTTCGATATCGGTCTGATGAGAAGCGGCCTCGTAGCGCACCCGCACCAGCGACGCCGCGTAGCGCGCGAGTTCGAGCGACTGCGCGACCACCAGCGCGACCGGCTGCCCGCTGTACCACACGCGCTCGTCCCACAGCGGTCTCAATGGCGTGCCGGCCGGCGCGATCATGTCCTTGAACGCATCGACGTCCGATGGCAGCGCCGGGCGCTTGCGATGTGTGAGCACGAGCAGCACGCCGGGCAGCGCTTCGGCGGCCGAGGTATCGATCGAGACGATCTTGCCCGAAGCGATCGTGCCCGACACGACCACGCCATGTACGAGCCCTTCGGCGCAGAACTCGGCCGCATATTGCGCGGCGCCGGTCACTTTGGCGAGGCCGTCGACACGCGAGTGCGGCACGCCGATCGCGTGCTTTGGGCTGCCTGTCGATGGCAAGGTTTCGGCACGGTTCATCGCGCGGTCTCCTCGAACGAACGTTGTGTGGCCTCGCCGAAGGCGCGCACGATCACGCGCGCCGCGAGTTCGATCTTGAACGCGTTGTCGCGCTGGGGGCGCGCATCGCGCAGCAGCGCCCCCGCGAAATCGCGCACCGTCCGCGCGTTCAGCGTCTCGCCGCGCAGTGCGGCTTCGGCGGCGGGATCGCGCCACGGCTTGTGCGCGACGCCGCCGAGCGCGCAACGCGCATCGACGATGCGCGAGTCGTCATCCAGTTCGACACCGACCGCGGCCGACGCGAGCGCGAACGCATACGATGCGCGGTCGCGCACCTTCACGTATGCGTGATGCGCGGCAAAGCCTTCCCGCGGCAGCTCGATCGCGGTCACGAGTTCGTCGTCGCGCAGGTTGGTATCAAGATGCGGCGTGTCGCCCGGCAGCCGGTGAAAATCCGCGAACGGCAGCGTGCGTGCGCCGTCGTTGCCGATCAGATGCACGGTGGCGCCGAGTGCCGCCAACGCCACGCACATATCGGACGGATGCACGGCGATGCAATGTTCGCTCGCGCCGAGGATCGCGTGAATGCGGTTCACGCCGTGCAGCGCCGGGCATCCGCTGCCGGGTTCGCGTTTGTTGCACGGCGTACCCACGTCGTAGAAGTAGTAGCAGCGCGTGCGTTGCAGCAGATTGCCGCCGATCGTCGCGACGTTGCGAATCTGCGGCGACGCGCCGGCCAGGATCGCTTTCGCAAGCAGCGGGTAGCGCGCTGCGACGGTATCGTCATACGCGAGCGCGCTGTTCGTTACGAGCGCGCCGATCATCAGGCCGCCTTGCGCCGACGCTTCGATCCGCCTGAGCGGCAAACGGTTGATGTCGACGAGCAAAGCCGGCCGCGCCACGTCTTCGCGCAGCAGGTCGACGAGATTCGTGCCGCCCGCGATAAACGCGGCGGCCTTGTCCGAACGATGCCGTTCGAGCGCATCCTGCACCGCCTCGGCGCGCGTGTACGAGAAGCGGTTCATGGCCGCACTCCGCGCTGATTCGCGACCGGACTGGCTTGCCTTGCATCCTCGTCGCCGAAATGCGCCGCGTCGAGAATCGCTGCGACGATATTCGTATATGCGCCGCAGCGGCACAGATTGCCGCTCATCTGCTCGCGCACGTCGTCCGCGCAGCGCGCATGGCCTTCTTCGAGCATCGCGTACGCCGAGCAGATTTGCCCCGGCGTACAGTAGCCGCACTGGAACGCATCATGTTCGATGAACGCTTGCTGCAATGGATGCAACGTATCGCCGTTCGCGAGACCTTCGATCGTCGTGATCGATGCACCGTCGTACACGACCGCGAGCGCGAGGCAGGTATCGATCCGCTGACCATTGACGAGCGCCGTGCACGCGCCGCATTGGCCGTGATCGCAGCCCTTCTTGGTGCCGGTCAGGTGCGCATGCTCGCGCAGCAGATCGAGCAGCGAGGTCCACGCCTGAACGTCGAAGTGCCGCGTCTCGCCGTTGATCTCGAACGTCAATGCATGCGACGCGGGCGCGTCGGCCTGCGCGGTTTCAGCATCGGGGGTAGCCATCGGATTTCCTCCTCACAAGGCGTCGCGCAAGCAACGCGGCGCGCAACGAAACTCCATGCAACTCGAACCCATGCAAAACGGCGGCAGCGCGCGAGCGCGATGCCGCCGCGGCGTGCGGCGCGTCGCGACGCAGCTCGACGCGCCCGGCTGAACGCTTATTGCCCCGCCGCGCTACCCGCGCGCGGCGGCGTCGCGCCTTTGAAGCGCTTGTCGGTGGTGGTGCGGCCATTGCCGCCGCCGGCGACACCATTGGTCGCGCCCCCCGACTCGCCGACATTACCGTTCGCGTCGTTCGTACTGGTCGTATCCGGCGTGCGCGATTCTTCCAGACTTGCGCCCGGTTTTGCGGCGGACTTTCCGGGTTGCGTAGACGGATTGGAACCGGTCTGCGCGAAGCCCGCCTGCGCAAAACCTAGCGCAAGGCAGCCCGACACGAGCGCGGCCCCCAGTTTGACGGATACATCGATCTTCATGTCACTCTCCCTTATGACGTTATGGAAACCACTGCGAGAAGCCGCCATGCGCTCGCCGGCAGCCTCGCCGCCTTCGGTTCGACCACCTAAATAATCGGCGCGCCGCCTGTCACGGCAATCGTCGCGCCCGAGATATAGCTCGCTTCGTCCGACGCGAGCATCACATACGCGGCAGCGAGCTCCGCCGGTTGTCCGGGGCGCTTCATCGGCACCTGCTTGCCGAACTGCTCGACCTTGTCGGGCGGCATCGTCGATGGGATCAGCGGCGTCCAGATCGGTCCCGGCGCCACGCAGTTCGCGCGAATACCCTTTTCCGCGAGCAATTGCGCGAGGCCGCCGGTGAAGTTCTGAATCGCACCCTTGGTGGTCGCATAGGCGATCAGGCCGGGGTTCGGATGATCGGCATTGATCGACGACGTGTTGATGATCGCGCCGCCCGGCTTCATATGGCGGACCGCCGCACGCGTGATTCTGAACATCGCGCCGATGTTGGTATCGAAGGTCTTGTCCCATTCTTCGTCGCTGATCGCGTCGAGCGACGGATAGCTCATCTGATACGCCGCGTTGTTGACCACCACGTCGAGCCGGCCGAAAGCCTCGATCGCCTTGTCGACGATCGCATCGCAATGCCGGCGATCGCGGATATCGCCGCCGACCAGCACCGCCTTGCGACCGGCGTCCTCGACCCAGCGCGCGGTCTCGCGCGCATCGTCTTCTTCGTCGAGATAGGCGATCAGCACATCGGCGCCTTCACGCGCGAACGCGATCGCGACCGCACGGCCAATGCCGCTGTCGCCGCCGGTCACGATCGCTGCCTTGCCAGCGAGCCGCCCCGAACCTTCGTAGGTTTTCTCGCCGTGATCCGGTTGCGGGTTCATGCCGGCCGTGCGGCCGGGCGTCTGGTCCTGCTGCTGTTCAGGAAACGGCGGTGCCGGGCGTTGCTTGTCGCTCATGTCTGATCTCCCTCGTTGCAAATGATCCTCGACGGCGCGCACGAGCGCGCCGCGTCATCGGTCTTTCAGCAACGAGTGGGCCTGCGTGTGCGAGCGAAGTGAAACCCCTGCGTGAACTGCAACGTAGGGGCTCGCATGGCTAGGGAAGCTGCGGCGGATAGAACTGTGGCAGCCAGATGGCAAACAAATGACAAGCGGATTCGCACCGCGCCGAGTGCGATTTCCGACGGCGACCCTGCAGAAATGACAGAACGGTCAGCAAGTTTTCGCTAACAGCCTGATTCAGATGATGGCTCCGCCGCATGCAACGCGGCCGCCGATTCGAGCACGCGCAACAGACGCTCGGGCGTCAATGGTTTCGCGCAATGCGCATCGAAGCCAGCCGCCTTGGCGAGCGCGCGATCCTCACGCGACGCGAACGCGGTACACGCAACCAGCAGCATATGCGCAGTCTGCGGATGCGCGCGCAGCCGCCGCGCAAGTTCGAGCCCGTCGAGCCCCGGCATCTTGATATCGAGCAGCACCGCAAACGGCTGCCACTCGCACGCGGTCTGACACACGGCATACGGATCGTCGAGCGCACGGCACTCGAAGCCGTCGGCCGTCAGTAGCATTTGCAGCGCGTCCGCTGCTTCCCGGTAATCGTCGACTACCAGCACGCGGCGATGCGCGGCCATCGCATAGCGGATCGGCCGCCATACGAGCACGTCGTCGCTGCTGTCCACGCTGTCGTTGAACACAGTCATTTTTTCTCGCCCTTTTTCATTCGCCCTGAAGGGCATCTCGCGCCACGCGCGCAAGATTCGATCCCATTGCGTCTGCCGGACTGCGGCCAGGTTTTTTATTTCCGCTTCATTCGGACGATGCGCGGCCGGCACGCGTCGTCCCGCACTCCAGCGTTGCAATTACCTGGTATGCGGGATTCAGCGTGCCCATACATCACGGCGTTTGAATGACGGCGACTGCGATGTGCGTGCTGCGCAACATCGTTTGACGCACTGTCCTTGTGCGATCCGCCTCACTCAGGGGCGTCGCTCGACATCGGTATTCCAACGGATTGAGGGGGCCACGCAATGCATGCCGCGAGCGCTCTTATGGCGCGAATCGATGACGCGGTCATAAACAAAGGATAAGCGACGATGCCGATAAAAAAATGCTCGACGTGTTAGGGGTTTGTGCTCTGCGGGTTATCCCGCACGATTATCGATAAAGCCTTTCAGCATCGCGAGCGTGTCGGCGTCGTCGATATGTTTGTCGGTACGCCAGCGCAGCATGCGTGGAAAACGCACGGCCACGCCTGACTTATGGCGCGAACTCGCTTGTATCCCTTCGAAGCCGATCTCGAACACGAGCGTCGGCGTTACGCTGCGCACCGGGCCGAATTTATCGACGGTGGTCTTGCGCACGATCGCATCGACGCGATGCATCTCTTCGTCGGTAAGCCCTGAATAGGCCTTCGCGAACGGCACGAGCGTGCGCACGCCGTCGGCTTCGTCCCACACCGCGAATGTGTAGTCGGTGTAGAGACTCGCGCGACGGCCATGACCGCGCTGCGCGTACACAAGCACAGCGTCTACCGCATAGGGCTCGATCTTCCATTTCCACCACGTGCCCGATGCCTTGGTGCGGCCGACGCCATACATCGATTCGCGCTCCTTCAGCATCAAGCCTTCGACGCCGCGCGCGCGGCTCTCTTCGCGCAAGGCCGCGAGCGCGCTCCAGTCCGCGCCGTGGACGAGCGGCGATACGCGCAGCAGACCGCGCGCGAGCGTGCCATCGACCGAAGCGCTCAACGCATCGAGCCGCGCGCGCCGATCAACGAGCGGGCTCATGCGCAGGTCCTGGCCGTTCGCTTCGAGCAGGTCGTACGCGAGCAGCGCTGCCGGCGAATCCGCGAGGATCTTGCGAGTCAGCGTCTTGCGCGCGATGCGCGGTTGCAGTCGCGCGAACGGCAACGGCGCGGCCGCGCCGGGTTCCCAGGCGAGAATCTCGCCATCGATCACACAGCCATCGGGTAAGGACTCGCCCAATGCCGCGACCTCGGGAAAACGATCGGTGATCAGATCCTCGCCCCGCGACCACAACCACACGCGCCCGCCGCGTTTGACGAGTTGCGCGCGTATGCCGTCCCACTTCCATTCGATCAGCCAATGCGCGGGATCGCCGAGCGTCGCCGGATCGGTCTGCAACGGATGCGCGAGAAAGAACGGGTACGGCAGGCCCAGGTCGCTATCGTGTTGACGCGCATGCGCTTGCGCTTGCGTATCGTCGTCGGTCTGCGGCGCGATCAGACGCAGATAGCGCGCCGCATCGGGCTTCTGTCGCGAATCGGTCCAGCCGACCATTCGTTGCGCGATCCGCTTGTGATCCACGCCGGCCACTTCGGCGAGCGCGCGCACCACCAGTTGCCGCGCGACGCCCACACGAAAGCCGCCGCCGATCAGCTTGGTCAGCAGGAAGCGGCCGCCCCAGTCGAGTTCGTCCCAGTAACCGAGTAGACGCGTGCGCAACTCGTCGGGCGGCAGGCCGCGCAACGGCAGCATGCGTTGCTCGATCCATTGCGTGAGACCCAGCTCGGAGTCGCGCGACGCGGGCGGCAGGATATGCGCGATGGTTTCGGCCAGATCGCCCACCGCGTGATATGACTCCTCGAACAGCCACTCGGGCAAGCCGGCGCGCTCGCGCGCGATGTCGGTCAGCAAACGCGTCGGCACCAGTTGACGCGGTTTGCCGCCCGCGAGGAAATACGACGCCCATGCCGCGTCTTCAGGCTCGGCCACCGAGAAATAACTGGTCAGCGCCGCGAGCTTGTCGTGCGTCGACGTGGTCGCATCGAGCGCGGTGTAGAGGGCCGCGAAGCGTTTCATCGGGTATCCGTCATGATTCGCTCGCCGCCGGCGCTTCGTCGTCGCCGGCCGCATCGGCTTCGACGGTATCGTCGCCGTATTGCGTGTCGAACGCACTCGCCTGCAGGCCCTGCTCGTTGAGCCAGCGCACCATCGGTTCGATCGAGCCATGCGTGACGATCACGCGCGAGGCACCGCTTTCGCGGATCGCCGTTTGCAAACCCGGCCAGTCCGCGTGATCGGACAGCACGAAGCCGCGATCGACGCCGCGCCGGCGCCGCGCGCCGCGCAGGCGCATCCAGCCCGACGCGAATGCATCGCTGTAATCGCCGAAGCGCTTGAGCCACGCGCTGTTCTGCGCGGACGGCGGCGCGACGATCAGCGCCTGTCTGAACACGGCCTTGTCTTTCGCGGCGATCTCGCTGACGAGATTGACCGGCGGCAGACGCACGCCCGCGTCGCGATACGCGCGATTGAGCGGCTCGAGCGCGCCGTGGCAGAAGATCGGCCCGATCGCGGCATCGACGCTCGCGAGCACGCGTTGCGCCTTGCCGAACGAATAGCAGAACAGCACCGACGCGCGCCCTTCGGATGCGTTGTGACGCCACCATGAATCGATCGAATCGAACACGCTTTGCGGCGTATCCCAGCGATAGATCGGCAGACCGAACGTCGATTCGGTGATGAAGGTATCGCAATGCACCGGTTCGAACGCGGCGCAGGTCGGATCGGCTTCGAGCTTGTAGTCGCCCGATGCGACCCATACGCGGCCCGCGTGTTCGATGCGCACCTGCGCCGAGCCGAGCACGTGCCCGGCCGGATGCAGCGACACGCGCGCCGCGCCAACCATGAGCGGCTCGCCGTAGTCGAGCGTGTGCAGTGCGATGCCGGGCAGCCGCGCCAGCAGCACGCTCGCGCCCGCGCGCGTCGCCAGATAGCGCTGATGACCGAAGCGCGCATGGTCGGAATGCGCATGCGTGATCACCGCGCGTTCCACCGGCCGCCATGGGTCGATGTAAAAATCGCCGGCCGGGCAATACAGTCCCTCGGGCCGCGCGACCACCAGATCATTGGCTTGCGGCGCGGTGTTGTTCTGACGGGGCGGCTGATCCATCGGCTGTCCTCGGGAATGGCGGGCGATCTTTCGAACGCGGCCAAGCAAACTGTATGCCGCGCCATTGATGGCCCCGTTTCTGCTTACGGTATATAAAGCACACACGCGTGTCGAGAGCGGCTGCCATCCGGCAGCCCCCCGCGCGCACCGCGAGGCCTCATGCCGATCCTGCTCGACCACCATGCGCTGTTTATCGCCAGGCATCCCGGGCGCTTCCTGCTGCAAACGCTGAAAGCGTTTCGCGCGAACCAGGGGCTCCTACTCGCGGGCGCGGTCGCATACTACGCGTTGCTGTCCATCGTGCCGCTGCTGATCCTGGTCGTCATCGTGCTGTCGCGCGTGGTGCCGCAGCAGCTGGTGCTCGACGCGCTGTCGCATCTGTTGCGCTGGCTCGTGCCCGGGCAATCGGCCGCGCTCGTGCGTGAGCTGTCGAACTTTTTGCAGCATCGCGCGGTGATCGGCTGGGTGCTGCTGCTGACGATGCTGTTCTTCAGCTCGCTTGCTTTCACCGTGCTCGAAAACGCGATGTCGCTGATCTTCGTGCACCGCGTCGTCGTGAAGCGGCGCCACTTCCTGGTCTCGGCGTTGCTGCCCTACTGCTACATCATGTTTCTCGGCGTTGGCCTGCTGATCGTCACGTTCGTATCGAGCGCGCTCGACGCGATCGGCGCCGAAGGTCTGCAACTGTTCGGCCTGCATGTGTCGTTGCAGGGCTTCACGCGAGTGCTGCTGTATCTGCTCGGGCTCGCCGGTGAAATCTTCGTGCTGACTTCGGTGTATCTGGTGATGCCGGTCGGACGTCCGTCGCTCAAACACGCGCTGATCGGGGGCGTGGTGGCCGGCGTGTTGTGGGAGGTCACGCGGCACGTGCTGGTCTGGTATTTCGCCACGCTGTCGCAGGTGAGCCTCGTCTATGGCTCGCTGACGATGGCGATCGTGATCCTGCTGAGCTTCGAATGGCTCGCCACGCTGCTGCTGTTCGGCGCGCAGGTGATATCGCAGTACGAGCGCTTCGGCACCGAACCGCTCGACGCGCCGCAGCCGAAGATCAAGACCGGCTAGGCAAGCCCGTCGCAAGGAACAGCCCTTGCTCGTTCGATACCGACCAAAGCCGCCCATTCCACGCGGCGGCATCGACTGGATATCGAGGGAGCGACGATCATGGCTGAAACCGTTGGCGATTTCATCATCGGGCGGCTGCATGCATGGGGCGTGCGGCGTATCTATGGCTATCCGGGCGACGGCATCAACGGCGTATTCGGCGCGTTGAATCGCGCGCAGAGCGAAGCGAAAAAGCGCCATAGAGGCACGGATCAGCCGGGCCCGATCGAATTCATCCAGGTCCGCCACGAAGAAATGGCCGCGTTCATGGCCGCCGCGCATGCCAAGTTCACCGGCGAACTCGGCGTGTGCATCGCCACCTCGGGGCCCGGCGCTTCGCATCTGCTGACGGGCCTCTACGACGCGCGCATGGATCACATGCCGGTGCTGGCGATCGCCGGTCAGCAGGCGCGCGCGGCGATCGGCGGACACTATCAGCAGGAGCTGGATCTGCCGGCGATGTTCAAGGACGTGGCCGGCTCGTTCGTCGGCTTTGCGACGATGCCCGCGCAGGTGCGTCATCTGGTCGATCGGGCGGTGCGTATCGCGCTTGCCGAGCGCGCAGTGACCGCGCTGATACTGCCGAACGATCTGCAGGACATTCCGTATGAACCGCCGGGGCGCAAGCACGGCACGCTGCATTCGGGCATCGGTTACGCGCGCCCGCGCGTGGTGCCGGGCGACCAGCAGTTGCGCCAGGCCGCCGACGTGTTGAACGCCGGCCGCAGGGTCGCGATCCTGGTCGGCGCGGGCGCGCTGCACGCGACCGACGAAGTGATCGCGGTCGCCGAGAAAGTCGGCGCCGGCGTCGCCAAAGCGCTGCTCGGCAAGGCGGCGCTGCCCGACGATCTGCCTTGGGTGACCGGCTCGATCGGCCTGCTCGGTACGAAGCCGAGCTACGACATGATGACCCATTGCGATACGTTGCTGATGATCGGCTCCGGCTTCCCGTACTCGGAGTTTCTGCCGAAGGAAGGCGACGCGCGCGGCGTGCAGATCGACATCAAGGCCGACATGCTGAGCCTGCGTTATCCGATGGAAGTGAACCTCGTCGGCGATAGCGTCGAGACGCTGCGCGCGCTGCTGCCGCTCATCGAGCAGAAGCAGGATCGGCTGTGGCGTGAGCGCATCGAAGGCTGGGTGGCCGACTGGTGGAAGACGCTGGAAAAACGCGCGCACGAACCCGCGAAGGATGGCTTGAATCCGCAACTGTCGGTATGGGAGCTGTCGAAGCGCATTCCGTCGAACGCGGTCGTCACCAGCGATTCGGGTTCGGTCGCGAACTGGTACGCGCGTGATCTGCAGGTGCAGCGCGGCATGATGTGCTCGCTGTCGGGCGGCCTCGCGTCGATGGGCGCGGCCGTGCCGTATGCGATCGCCGCGAAGTTCGCGTACCCCGAGCGGCCCGTGATCGCGCTGGTCGGCGATGGCGCGATGCAGATGAACAACATGGCCGAGCTGATCACGGTCGCGAAGTACTGGCAAGGCTGGAGCGATCCGCGCTGGATCTGCATGGTGCTCAACAATGGCGATCTGAACCAGGTCACGTGGGAGCAACGCGTGATGGAAGGCGATCCGAAGTTCGAGGTGTCGCAGGAGATTCCTTCCGTGCCGTATCACCGCTTTGCGGAACTGATCGGTTTGAAGGGCATCTATGTCGACAACCCCGAGCAGATGGCGACCGCCTGGGACGACGCGCTCGCGTCGAATCGTCCCGTCGTGATCGAGGTGAAGTCCGATCCGAACGTGCCGCCGCTGCCGCCGCACGTCACGCTCGCGCAGGCCAAAGCGTTTGCCGAGACCTTGCTGAAGGGCGATCCCGATCAGGGCAACGTGGTGGTCGAGACGGCCAGGCAGGTGCTCGGTGCGGTGCTGCCGGGGCATCACGACAAATGATGCGGTAGCGGCTCGACGATGTGTGCGCGCGCCAACGGTTCGACAGAGGACGTGACTGGTAAAATGACGCGCGCTTCGTGCACGCGCTCATTGGGCCTGCTTCAGCGCAGCCCATCACGCCGCCCCTTATCTCATGCTCACACACGTCCTCGCCGTTTTCCCTGCGGCCCATTCTGCGTCATTCGCGCAGGTCGCATCGTTCGCATCATCCGGCATGGACGCCCTCGCCCATGCTTGACGAAACCCGCATCGCACGCGCATTGGCCGCGCGCGGCATCACGCCCGATCCGAGCCAGCGTGAGGCAATCAGCGCACTCGTCGCGTTGCTCGGCGCGCAGCAGCGGGCACGGCGTGCATGGTCCACCGCCGCGTTCGGGCCGCAAGGCGTCTACTGTCATGGCTTGCCGGGGCGCGGCAAGAGCCTCGTCGTCGATACGCTGTTCGAGCTCGCGCCATGCCGCAAACGGCGCCTGCATTTCCACGAGTTCCTGCGCGAGATGAACCGCCGGCTCGTCCAGGCGCCGCGTGGCGACGACCGGCTCGGCGACGTATCGCGGCAATGGCTCGACGGTATGGAGCTGCTGTGCTTCGACGAATTCCATGTGCACGATATCGCCGACGCGTTCCTGATGGGCCGCTTTCTCGACACCGCGATCAACCTCGGCACGCGGATCGTGCTGACGTCGAACTACGCACCGGACGATCTGCTGCCCGACCCCGAGTTTCACGAGCGCTTTGCGCCGACCATCGCGCAGATCAAACGCGCCTTCACGGTGATCCATTTCGACGGCGCGCGCGATTACCGCTTCGGCGGCGAAGCGGCTGAGGTGCCGCGCTTTTTCGCGCCGCTCGATGCGTCGAGCGAGGCCGCGTTGCGCGAGATCTTCACGAGCCATGAAAGCAGCGCTGTGATCGAACCGGTCAAGCTGAGCGCGGCGGGCCGCCCGCTCGAAGCGCGCGCGGCCGGCAGCGCGCTGCTGTGGGCGGACTTCGAGCAGCTATGTGTCGCGAGCCGCTCGCACCTCGACTACCTCGATCTCGCCGAGCAATGGCAAGGCTTGATCGTCGATCGTCTGCATACGGAAGCATTGAGGCAGTCGCATACGCTGCAGCGCCTCGTGTGGCTGATCGACATCTTCTACGACCGCAAGCGCGCGCTCTTCATCGCGTCCGATCAGCCGATCGAGAGCGCGTTGATCGGCCTCGAAGGCGCGCATGATCTGTCGCGTACGCTGAGCCGGCTCGCCGAGATGCAATCGCGCGCATATCGGAGCGCGCTCGAGCGGGGCGGCGAGGACCACGCGCAAGACGGGATCGACGCCGAAGCTTGAAAGCCGGGCATCCACCCTGCGCACTTCTGCAATTCTTGCAAGGCAGCGGTAAAGCGTGCCAACGCCCTTGCGCATCGACGCACGCGCGACGCCGCCGCACGCGGCGCCGGATCGACAACGAAGCCGCCCGCTGACCCGGCCCGCCGCTTGCGCGGGAATGGGTTCTGCTACCGCCGAGCGCAGACCCCCATTGTTCAGCGGATTACCGCCGCTCGCGCCCATCCATGCTCAGAACCGCTTCCGTAGCCGCCACATTGTGCGCGGCCTGCCTCACGTCCGCCTGCGTGCATATCGGGCCCTCGCGTCTGAAGGCCGATCAGGTCGACTATGCGCGGGCGCTCGGCGACGCTAAGAAACGCGCGATCCTCGCCGCCGTGATCGGTCTGCGCTACGGCGATGCGCCCGCGTTCCTGACCGTCAGCAGCATCATCGCCGCCTACACGTTCGACACCACCGGCGGCGCGACGCTCAACGCCGGCTCGGGCACCATGCCGAACTACGCGCAGGCGACCGGCAGCGTGTCGTACTCGAACCGGCCGACCTTCACGTTCACGCCGACCACCGGTGAAGCGTTCGCGTCCGCCTATATCCGGCCGCTCGCGCCGGCGCTCGTGTTGCCGCTCGCCGAGGGCGGCGTGCCGATCGATCTGCTGTTGCGCATCACCGCGCAATCGATCGGCGGTCTGCGCAACGGCGATGTGCTCGGCGGCAACAACAGCGCGGGCGCGCCGGGCTTCTTCGAATTGCTGCAGGCGTTGCGTCGTCTGCAACTGGCGGGCGAACTGAACGTCGAGACGCGGCAACTCGATGTGAAGGCCGATCTCAAAGACGGCCAAAGCCCCGCACTGGCCGTGTTCCTGTCGATCGGCGCGACCAGCAGCGGCGAGTCGCCGAGCACGGCCGCCGATGTCGCGCGCGTGCGCAGGCTGCTGCATCTGTCTACGAAGACACGTAGCTATGAGGTCGTGTACGGCCCATCGTCGACTTCCGCGAAGGGCGAGCGCATTACGATGGTCACGCGCTCGGTGCTCGGCATCCTCAGCGATCTCGGCGCGCAGGTGCAGGTGCCGCAGGAGCGCATCAGCGACGGTTCGACGAAGCCGACCGTCGGGTTGGTCGGCGGTGAAACCAGGCCGACGATCATCGTGCACTCGGGCAAGGCCGCGCCGGCCGATGCTTATGTGTCGATCGCATATGGGCCTTCGGTGTATTGGGTCGAGCGCAATGACTTCGACTCGAAATACGCGTTTACGGTCGTGCAGAATCTGATGGCGCTCGCGGAGTCGGATACGAGCAGTAAGGCGCCGGTGGTGACGATTCCGGCGAATTGACGAGCGAATGTAAGACGCTCACCCGCCGCTCTTTCGCGGCAAAGGAGAAGCCATGGAAAAGATCCCAGTTACCACCGCCTTATTCATCGCAGGCTTTGGCCCGATCGTGACCGAGGCCCAGCCAAGCCGCGATCTCTATGGCCGGGCCTTCGGTATCCCCTTCAAGGAAGAGAACGGCGGCTATCTCCATACGGAGAGTCTGAACGGCGCAAACTCTTTCGCGTTGTGGCCGCTCTCTCACGCCTCTCAGTCTTGCTTCGGCACCGAATCGTGGCCTCCCGACGTACCCATCCCGCAAGCCTGGATCGAGTTCGATGTCGACGACGTCGAAGCGGCAACGGCAGAACTTGAATCGCAAGGGTATCGAATGCTGGTCAGAAACCGGAATGAGCCATGGGGCCAGACTGTCAGCCGCTTTATCGGGCCGGAAGGATTGCTGATCGGAATCACGTATACGCCCTGGATGCGGGACAAGAAATGATGACGGCCGCCGCGCAGATCAGGGACGAGCGCGCATCGAATTGCCCGGTTAATTCCTGAAATCGATATTCACCATTGTGAATAATGCGCATAACTATCAGGCTTCGCTTTCCTAAACTTGGAGTCTCGCGATCCTGACGGAAACGTACGTGAGCATCGTTTGCGTCGATATCGCAATCCATTAAAGGAGAAGCGCTTCATGAACAAGGCAACCAGCACATTGATCGCGGCCGTCGCCGCACTGATGCTGTCGGGCGGCGTATATGCGCAAAGCAACAACACGCTGGCGACTCCGTCCACGAAGTCGCCGGCCGCTCCAACGAGTGGCTACGGCACGCCTGGTGCCACCGGCTCGGACAGCGGCTCGGCATCGCCGAACTCAGGCCAGCCGATGAGCACGATGAGCACGGACAGCAGTTCCACGTCCCGCCAGCCCGCTTACGGGGTCAACAACTCACTGGCGACCCCATCCACGAAGTCGCCAGTCGGCCAATAAGCGCAAGCGTGGCTGGCAACCCCGCGCGGTAAATCGAACATCGCGTCTGCCCCGGCATGCGGTCGTTCGATCCGCGAATGCGTGCACTCGCCGCGCGCGACTTCGGTGGACGCTGACCTAGAATAAAAGCATGGTCGCGACCCAACGAGGAGGCTGCCATGACACTCACGCTAACGTCGCAAGCCTTCCGACAGAGCGGCGAGATTCCGGTGCAGCATACCTGCGAGGGCGCCAATGTATCCCCGCCGCTCACGTGGTCCGGCGTGCCCGCGAACGCAAAAAGCCTGGCGCTGATCGTCGACGACCCCGACGCGCCGGACCCCGCCGCGCCGAGAATGACCTGGGTGCATTGGGTGCTCTACAACATCCCGCCGACAGCAACCGGGTTAGCCGATGGCGCTGATGCACAGGCTTTGCCGGGCGGCACGCTCGAAGGCACCAATGACTTCAAGCGTGCCGCTTACGGCGGCCCGTGTCCGCCCGTGGGACGCCACCGCTATTTTCACAAGCTGTATGCGCTCGACACCGTACTGCCCGATTTGAAAAGCCCCAGCAAGGCCGCTCTCGAGAAGGCCATGCACGGGCACGTACTCACGCAGGCCGAACTGATCGGCACCTATCAGAAGCGATGAGCGCTGGCATCAGTGCGACGACACATAAGCCGTATCAGCGAATACAGCCGGGATCGCGAAGCTCTCGCGCATCCGCTTAGCCTCCGCTGCCGGCGTCAAGCCAAACAGACGCCTGAATTCCCTGCTGAACTGGGACGGGCTCGCGTAACCCACAGCGTGTCCCGCCGCCTCCGCGGTCAGGTCCTGGCGCACCATTAACAGGCGAGCCTGATGAAGTCGCGTCGACTTCACGTATTGCATTGGCGACACCTGTGTAATGGCCTTGAAGTGGCTGTGGAAACTCGGAATGCTCATACCCGCTTCGTCGGCCAGTCGCCTTACGTCGAGAGGCTGCGCATAGCTTGCATGAATCACGCGGAGTGAGCGGCCTATCTGGCCGAACTGTCCTCGCATCGCCAAGGCCTCGCGCAACGAGCTTCCCTGGGCCCCGGTGAGCACCCGAAAATACAGCTCACGCAGCAGCCCGGCACCCAACACAGCAGCTTCGAGTGGCCGATGCATCGCCTCGAGAAAGCGCAGCACGGACGCTTGCATCGCGTCATCCATCGGCGTCGACATCATGCTCCGAGGTGCTGGTGTGCGCTCAGCCACCCCTTCGCGGTCGATCCGCTCCGCAAGTTCGGCGGCCAAGGCGAAATCGAGGTGCAGATACAGCGCGAGCAGTGGTCGCTCCTCGGTTGCGTCGGTCTCCATGCTGAATGGCACTGGCACGGATACGGCCAGATAGTGATGCTCGTCGTACAGGTACAGCTGGTCGCCGAAATAGCCTCGCTTACGGCCCTGGCAGACGATCACGATACCCGGGTCGTACAGAACGGGCGTGCGCGATAGCGCCCGGTTCGACCGCAAGATGCGGACGCTCGGCAGCGCCGTCAGGTTGTAGCCCTCGTCGGGCGCCAACGCGCACAGCAGCGCAACCATGCGTTTCTTGCTGCGCGAGGATAGAGCTGGGTGCTGGGTCGAAGCGCGTAGCGTGCTCATAGTTTTGTGCAAGAAACTCAGCGGAATTCGGCTTATTTTGCCTCGTTTGTCAGATTAGTATGCATTCTCCAATCGACTTTCGGGAGAAGCTTCAATGGCATTCAGCAAAACTCTGCTCATCACTGGCGTCAGCAGCGGTTTTGGCCGCGCGCTCGCACAGGAAGCGCTGGCGACGGGTCACAAGGTCGTCGGTACGGTGAGAACTGCCCAGGCAAAGCGCGAATTCGAGTCCCTGTCCGCGAACGGCGCTTGGGGACGTGTGCTCGACGTGACCGACTTCGACGCGATCGACGGCGTGGTGGCGGAAATCGAGGCCAGCGTCGGACCCATCGATGTGCTGGTCAACAATGCCGGCTACGGTCACGAGGGCATCATGGAGGAATCGCCGCTCCCGGAGATGCGCCGACAGTTCGATGTGAATGTATTTGGTGCGGTCGCGATGATGAAGGCCGTCCTGCCATTCATGCGTGGGCGCCGCCGCGGTCACATTGTGAATAGCACATCGATGGGCGGCTACATCACGATGCCGGGAATCACCTATTACTGCGGCAGCAAGTTTGCGTTGGAGGGCATCTCGGAGGCGCTCGGCAAAGAGGTCAAGCCCTTCGGTATTGCCGTGACGGCGGTGGCGCCGGGCTCGTTTCGCACAGACTGGGCGGGCCGCTCGATGACCCGAACGCCCCGCTCGATTCCGGATTACGACGATATTTTCGATCCCATCCGCCGTGCCCGCGAGGAGAAAAGCGGCAAGCAATTGGGAGATCCAAGGAAAGCGGCGCGCGCAATGCTGGCCGCCATCGCAGCGGAACATCCGCCCGCGCATCTTTTGCTCGGTAGCGACGCACTCGGTCTCGTCCGAGACAAGTTGTCGGCGTTGAACGCGGAAATCGGTGCGTGGGAGGCTATCACCGTTTCGACGGATGGCTGATGAACGCCGTCTTGTTGACGCGGTCGGGCGGCCTCACTGTCAGGCGGCGTCGATTGGGTAGTCCCGCCCAAGCACCTCGACGAGAAAGGCAGCGACGTGCCACATACGCTTTTTCGCAACTGCGACCCCGAACACCCACTTCGCTTTCTGACAACTAGCGCACTGGAACCCGGCCAGTCATACGTCATCGAGCTTTGAAGATCAGTTGCGCTCCGGACGCTTCGGTGGCATTGTCACTCTCGACGCTGGCCGAAGTTGCCGCCGAAGCAGGCACGGTGACAACCATTGGAGGTAATTCGCGAACGCTTTGAATGTGTGCGATAGCGCACCAAATCGTCCCGACATTCGGGGGGAGCATTGCGAGGCACCCTCTACCCACCGACCGGCGCCGCCGGTTGTGGGCACTCGCGTGTTGTTGTGGCGTTAGGCTCCTCACATAGCCCTGTGCAGGTTGCTACGGAATCGAAATTCAAATGCTGAACATCGATCTCAGGTCACAACTGCAGACGTATCTGCGAAACCTTCGCAGACCCGTCGAATTGATCGTGTCGCCGGGCGGTAGTCGAACATCGCACGAAATGCTGGCGATGCTGAACGAAATTGCGTCGTTGACCGACCTGGTCACGGTCGTCGAGGAGCAGCACGGCGATGAGCGCAAGCCATCGTTTTCAATCAGGCAGGTGGGAGCAGATGCCTGCATTCAGTTTGCCGCCACCCCAACAGGGCCTGAATTTTCGTCCCTTGTCCTTGCAATACTCCAGGTTGGAGGGCATCCCGTCGTAGCCGACAGCACGACCATCGAACGGATTCGAACACTGGAACGTGACTACTATTTCGAAACCTATATTTCGTTGTCGTGCGGAAGCTGTGTGGATGTTGTGCAAGCGCTGAACATGATGGCGGTGATCAATCCACGGATTCACAACGTTACGATCGACGGCGGAATTTTTCAAAGTGAGCTGTCCGCGCGTGAAATTAGCGTCGTGCCGACGATCTACATGAACGGCGAGGTCTTCGGCGAGGGGCGCAGCAGCTTCGTGGAGCTCGGCGCAAGACTTCTCGACATAGAAATGAGCATGAGAGCGGCACTGCGTGCGGCGAGCAAGTCGTAGCACCTGCCTGCGGGCCGCGAACGACACCACGCGCCAGTCGCAATGCTCAGCGGGCCGCGACACTCTGCCATCTACTACTGTGCCATGTAAGGACGAAAATCGTTGTCGGGCGAGCTTCTCGAATCGCCCGGGGACGACATCATGGCCAAGAAGTTTCCGATTCATCCGCTGCACCCGGAACGCGTGTGCTGGGGCTGCGACCACTACTGCCCGGCCAGCGATATGCGCTGCGGCAACGGGCAGAGCCGCGCGCAGTATCCGGCGGAATTGCTCGGCGATGACTGGAGCTTCGAGGAGCGCCGACGCAAGCACCGCTACCGCGATCCCGTGGATGCAAGCGCCATGACGCGAAGCACGGGCCGACCATCGACGTTCTTCAGCGGGAAGTAAGTGCGGTGTGTTGCGGGATCGACGCCGACGACATGGGCGTTGGGTCCTACCCTGCCCTCACCTGCTTTCGATACGGCAGACCCCGAGACGCGGAACATCGACACGATGCCGGCTTCGCCGGCCACGTAAAGCAGATGCGCGCCCGGATCGTAAGCGAGCACGTCGGGGCCGCCGCCGACGTCGAAAGTCTGAGTGACGCGCCTCGTCAGCAGGTCGAGCACGATCAGCTTGTCATTGTCTTCACACGCGATGAACGCGAGATGCAATTGAGGGACGATGGCGAGGCCGTGGTTGCCTTTCGCACCAGGCAGATCGATCCGGCTGATAATCGTGTCGGTCGACGGATCTATTTCGACGAGTTGCCGCCGCGTTTGCACATTGACGAAGACATGGTGCGAGTCGGGGTCGTACTGTGTGTTGCCCGCTTCGCCACCCAACTGGATAGTGCTCTTTCGCTGGTTGGCGTGCGTATCGATCACGGTTACCGTGCCGCCCGTCTCATCCGACACATAAAGTTTCTGGGAATTGGGCTCATATGCAATGCCGTCGGGGTAGACGCCGCCCGGCACACGCGCCACCACATGCATGCTGGCCTCGTCGATCGCGACGACCTCGTTGGTGCCGGTCGCCGATGCATACACCCGCCCGAGTTCCGGCACGGCCAGTACCCCATGTACTGACGCAATGGCGGCGACGCGGGACACAACGCTCGACTTGAGCGTATCGAACACCACGACTTCACTGTCCCCAAGATGAGCGATGAACAGCAGGTGCCGGTCAGCGTCATGGCTTACGTAGTCCAGACGCGTGGCGCGGCCCGGCAACGGGACGTCGGCGATGTGATCGAGCGGCAGGCGGGCCTCCGACTGCGCGGCGCTCGCTGGTGAAATGACGTGTACCAGAATGCCTGCCGCCGCCGACACTACGAGCAGGATGACGTACAGCGATATGGCTGGTGGCCCGCAGGGACGCGTGCGCGTCATGGCGACCCTCCTTCCGGTTCGATGTGGCGAAACGCTGCGAGCAGCGAAAGATCGTAGGCGATCTTGAGCACGCCGCAAGCGACAAGCGGAGCGCCCAGCCATCCGAGGCCAAGCAACGTACCCGACAGCACAGGCGCGAGCGCCGCCGCAAGACTTCGCGGGACGGCGGTGAAACTCGCGGCGGCAGGACGTTCCATGGGCGTCACCACAGACATCACATAGGCGCTGCGGGTCGGCACGTCCATCTGTGACAGGGCACTTCTCGCGAGAAGCAGCGCCAGAGTCAGTGACAGCGACGGCGAGAACGCGGCCGCGATCAGGCAGACGCTGGATGGCATATGCGTGAACACCATCGTGTTCAGCAGACCAATCCTTCGCGAAAGCGGCGCTGCGACGAGTTGGGACCCAGCGCTCAACATGCCTGCCCAGAAGAAGAACTGGCCCACTGCGCCGGGCGAAAGCCCGAACCGCTGGATCAGCCACAGCGCGAGCAGCGAGTTGACGAGAAGACCGCCCGCGAACGCGTCGACACTGAACAGCAGTGCGAGGCGAATCACGATCCCGCGTGACGGTCCGAGCGGCGCACGCACAACACGCGCCTGCGGCACGCGTGCGGGCAAGCGCAGGTAGAGAAGCCAGATGGCAAACCCCGTCAGCGCATAGACCACGAACATGGCTCGCGTCGCGGACAGTGACGAGACGGCCAGACCCGTAGCGATCCTGTCCGGCAGTGCGGCAGCGAGCGCGCCCACCGCCGCCGACAATGCGCCGATCAGGCTATAGCGTGCAAAGAGCGAAGTACGCGCGTCGCCACTAGCGGATTCCGCGAGCCGTGCATGTTCCAGTGGAAGGAACAGGCTTACGTCGCCGGAACCCGGATTCAGGGTTCCGATAAAAGCGACGACCAGCAGCGGCCACAGCGAAGAAAGGCTGGCGAACGCGAGACCTGTAGCTGTCATCAGCGCCGCGGCAAACAGCAGCAACAAGCGCAGGGCGACGCGATTGCCCACAAAGCCGATCAGAACCGTGGCGAGAGCAGAACCGAATAGCGTTGTGGTGCTGATCAACCCGACAGTCAGTTGGCCGAATCCAAGCCGGAGAAGATAGACAGGCAGCAGCACCGCGACGAATCCATCGCAGATACCCCGCAAACCGCGAGCCGCAAGCAGTGTCAACGCGCCACCTTCCACGCCGCCCGGCAGAACCAGACTGGAGAGCCGGGAGTGAAGCGTCGCCGATGAGACGTTGCATCGCATGACAGTGCTATGCGCGCGTCGCTGCCTTTAGCCGCGAAGCCGCGTTCCCAGTTGGTGATGTTGAAAAGCTGGCTGACGTACTGGCCATCTGACCACGCTTACAGCCGGGCACGTGTGCGCTCGTCGCGCTATGGGCGCCTTCCCGTATCGCTGTCTTTTTCACTGGCCGCGAAATGCGTGTACATCGCGTCGAGCACCAGGCTCATCGCGGCGAGCAACCGGTCGTCGTCAGCCGTGCGCTCGCGCGAGCCGGCCATGATCGCTTCGAACCCGATGGCTCAGCCATGCGCTCGCCACACGGTCGACCCACATGCGTCGCTGGGTCGCCCAACTCCGTCCTTGATAGATATATGCCGTCCCGAAGGACAGCGCAGCCATCGGCTTTCAGCGCACGCCAGTAACGCATCCGCGCGGTGGCGTTCTCTGTCGGAAGAGTCAGCACCAGTAGCAACCAGGTTGAAAGCGTGCTCATGTAGATTACGTTACGTCGCAGTAACGATTTCTACAAGCAAGCTTTTGGCTGCCTGCTGCGAGTTTGATCCGTCACCCCAGCAATGGTCTGTAAACTGTCCCTTCTGCTGCGAACATGAGGTTGAAGTTGTGAAATCAGGATACGCCGCGATATTCACCGCCTTGGCCGCTGCGGCGCTGTTCGGCGCCGCGACACCGCTGGCCAAGGCGCTGCTCGGCTCGGTCAGCCCATTCATGCTCGCAGGCCTGTTTTATCTCGGTAGCGGCCTGGGGCTTGGCGTCGGCATCGCGTGGCGCGCATTCCGATCCCGCGGGCATCAGTCCGGCGCGCACCACCGCATCACCAAAGGTGAGCTACCCTGGCTGATCGGGGCAATAGCGATGGGCGGCGTCGCCGGGCCCGCATTGCTGATGCTGGGCCTGTCCACCACACCAGCGGCAACGAGTTCGTTGTTGCTCAACCTCGAGGGCGTGTTGACCGCAGTGATTGCCTGGGTGGTCTTCCGGGAAAATGTCGACATTCAGGTTTTTCTCGGGATGGTGGCGATCGTTGCGGGCGGCGTGCTTCTGTCGTGGCATCCGGGCCAGACAGGCGTGCCGGTAGGTGCGTTACTGATCGTCGGCGCGTGTCTGTGCTGGGCAATCGACAACAATCTGACGCGCAAGGTCTCGGCGAACGACGCGATGGTGATCGCGTGTCTCAAAGGGTTGGTGGCCGGTCCCGTGAATCTCGGCATCGCGCTCGCGGCTGGCGCTTCGCTTCCTTCAGCAGGAACCATGGCGGCGGCGATGCTGACCGGGCTCAGCGGTTACGGCATCAGCCTCGTCTTGTTCGTTATCGCGCTTCGGCATCTCGGTACGGCGCGTACAGGCGCGTACTTTTCTGTAGCGCCGCTTTTCGGTGTGATCCTTTCGCTGATCATATGGCCCGCCCTACCCAACCCGTCTTTCTGGATTGCCGCAGGCCTGATGGCGCTGGGTATCTGGCTGCATGTGCGCGAGCGGCATGAGCATGAGCACACTCATGAGTTTCTCGAACACTCGCACCGGCATCGTCATGACGAGCATCATCAGCACGAGCATGATTTTCCTTATGCCGGTGACGAGCCGCACACACATCCTCACGTGCATTTGCCTGTTACCCATTCGCACGCACATTTCCCCGATATTCATCATCGGCATCCGCACTAGTTGTGCGCACGGCTGAAGACCGGATATGGCTCCCACGCCAGGTATCGGCAACCGGACGTTCAAGGTCGGATTGAGGCGGATGCTGTGGGGCTTGCTACGGCCAGGTAGGGTCATTCACTCGTACCGCCGGTCGGACATTCGGACAGCGGCTCAGAATCTGCAAACGGTCACTCGTCGCGCGCCCGATGATCTGTTGCATCGAACCGTCGATGTTCGCCTGCCCGGCGACCGCGCGGCAATTGGTGCTGTTCGCCTGTATGGGTAAACCGTCATATGCTTGCGCGAACGCGGGGGCAGAAAGGCTGACGTAGACGAGTAATGCCCCAAAGCCAAGTATCTTGTCCATGATGGACTCTTGCATGTATCGCCGACGTTTCGACGCGCGAAGTCGTCGGCGTCGCCCGGCACAACGGCGTGCTTCACAAATTCAAACCGCCACGAAAAAACGCGCGGCCGAGGACGTGGTTGCCTCACGATTAAACGATGCAGCAAGCTGGGTTATTCCGGAACGAAAATCTGTCCGGCAGGGTCAGTTTATCCAGGTGATTCAATAGTTGAAGCCATCAAGCGAACTTCCGCACCCGCCCCGCTCGGAACATTCGACCCGGAAGGCCGACTACCGCCGATGGCACAAATCCGGCGGGACATCGATCGGGCCTGCGGTCTGTGAACATCCTTTTTTCTCGTTGGGCTAAGAGCTAATGCCCCCCGCCGTACGCGGGTCGCCGAGCACCGACAGGGCATCGTCGGTCGGAGTGCGGCGAACTCCGGTCGTCGCTGCAAATATGATGGCGACGGTGCGAGTTAACACGGAGATGAGTCTGTACGTACTTGCCTACAGCATGAAGCGCGTTATTAAGCTCCTTGTTCACAACGGCTGATTGAGACGTTGCAAGGTAACGCCGCCAATTTGACGGCGCTGCGGTTCCTGGGGTGCCAATTTATTCAATCGGTCCTCCGTTCCCGAGAATAGGAGCCTTGAAAGCGATGAACGCCGCCATGACGGAGCCCCTTAGTGTTTTGACACAGTCTTTTATGGACACCGCCCGGCTTGCCGTCCCGCGCTGACGCGCGAATGTCTGCTCGAGTCATAGCGGCGCCACCCACGCTGTGGCTTAGGACATCGTTGTATTGACGGTTCATGACAGATCTTAAGCGTTGAATGTGATTGAGAAGTCGCCTACAAATCGAACCGGAAAGCCAAAAATGCAGCTCGAACCCCGAAAAGGCTCATTCGCGCGTGCGCTATGTGCAGAGCGTTACAGACGGATCTAATTGAAGGTAGAGCGGCTGTATAGCGCAGACATCCTCACGCGATCGACATTAATTATTTCGCTCTTCACTCTCCCGCGCAGGCGGCGTAGCACGCTGTGATTGACCCGGTGCGACCAACATCGACGTCAAGCGAAACCGGCTTTACTTCTGGCTGACCCGTCATGCTGAACCACGCTGACGTTGCGGACGCGCAAATTGCGCAGCCAAAAGCAAGACGCTGGAAGAAACAGTGACCGCCGACTGCATCCGGATCGGGACCTTTCGCGTATATCCCAATGCAGAAGGGGAAGGTCGATGTCGGGTTGGCGATTCGTACCGTTGGTAGCCGCGCTTGTTCTGCTCTCAGGCGAGAGTTGGGCGAAACCGTATGTACCCGAAAACGACGGCGTGGTGCTCGAACACCTTCCAGAAAAAAACGATCCGGCGCTTGCGCAACTGAAACGCATGCGCGCGACGCTAATGATGGACCCGCGCAATCTCAACCTGGCAATTCCCGTCGCGCGTCGCGCTCTCGAAGCGGGGCGGAGGATGGGCGATCCGCGCTTCTTCGGCCAGGCGCAGGCGGCGCTGGCGCCGTGGTGGGGCGCGGACGATGTGCCGCCGACCGCGTTATTGCTGCGCGCGACGCTCAAGCAAAGCCAGCATGATTTCGAAGGCTCGCTTGCCGACCTGGATAGGTTGCTGGCCGCGCATCCAGCGCTCGCGCAGGCGCGACTGACGCGCGCCACCGTTCTCAGCGTGCGCGGGCGCTACGCGGACGCGCGGCACGATTGCGAGCAACTGAAGGGACTGGTTGCACCCATCGTCGTCATGGGGTGCGATGCGACACCGGCGAGCCTGACCGGCAATGCAGCGAGCGCATACGGGGCGCTCGTGCAGGTGCTTGCGCAAGGTGCCGGCAGTCTCGATCTGCGCGAGTGGGCGTTGACGCTCGCCGCAGAAATTGCCGCTCGCCGCGACGACTTCGATGCGGCCGAGCGACATTTCCACGACGCACTTGCGCTCGACCCGCATGACGCTTATCTGCAGGGGGCGTACGCCGATTTTCTGCTGGATCGCGGTCGTCCGCGAGAGTTGTTGCCACTTTTGCGTGACGCTACAAAAAACGACATGCTGCTGCTTCGTTTAGTGCTGGCCGAGCAACAGCTGCCGGAATTGCGCGAGTCATTCGCTGCGCACCGTGAGGATCTCTCGGCGCGCTTTGATGCTGCGCGTCGCCGCGGGGATAGCGTGCATCGCAGGGAGGAGGCACGCTTTCGTCTCACAGTGGAACATGATGCCAAAGCGGCACTCATTCTCGCGCGCGAAAACTGGTTGGTCCAACGCGAGCCGTCCGACCTGCGGATTCTGATCGAAGCCGCGCGCGCGGCCGGCGATGCTGATGCCCTAAAGAACGCATCCGATTGGGTCGCCGCAATGCATCTCGAAGATGCGGCGATTATCACGCTGCTGCAGGTACGGCAATGAAACGGGTCCTCCTCGCCTTGATGCTCGCGTTGCTGATAGCGCCCGCGTTTGCGCATAAGGCAAGCGACGCCTACCTCACGCTTGAGCGCAGCGGGCAAGCGCTGCGCGGTCAGTGGGATATCGCGCTACGCGATCTCGACAACGCGCTTGGGCTCGATGAGAACGGCGACGGGGACATCACGTGGGGAGAAGTACGTGCACGAAAGCGCGATATCGCGGCATATGCGCTTGCACACCTCAAGGTGTCCTCTGATGGCAAGCTTTGTGCGCTCGAACCGACCGGGCAACTGATCGACTCGCACACTGATGGCACCTACGCGGTGCTGACGTTCACAGGACAATGTCCGCGGGCGAGCCCAACACTTTCTATTGACTACCGGCTGTTCGAAGGCCTTGATCCGCTGCATCGGGGACTTCTCAACTTCGTCGAGAATGGCCAGAGCCGAAGCGTCGTATTCAGCGCTGATGCGCCGCACCGCATTGTCGGTACCGATACCGGCGGCCCGTTGACGCAGTTCGCGATATATCTGAACGAAGGCGTCTGGCACATCTGGACGGGATACGATCACATCCTGTTCCTGCTCTCGCTACTGCTGCCTGCGGTGCTGATTCGTGAGGGGCGTGCATGGCAGCCGGGCGCATCGTTTCGCCAGGCACTCGTCGATGTCACCAAGGTTGTGACCGCATTTACCGTGGCGCACTCGATCACACTCACGCTCGCGGCGCTATCGATCGTCGTGCTGCCTTCGCGGCTCGTTGAATCGGGCATCGCCCTGTCGGTAGCGCTGGCGGCGCTGAATAACCTGTTTCCGCACGTGACGAACGGACGCTGGATGGCGGCGTTCGGTTTCGGGCTGCTGCACGGATTGGGCTTTGCAGGCGCGTTGCACGACCTCGGCTTGCCGGCAGGTTCGCTTGCGTTGTCGCTCGCCGGATTCAATCTTGGCGTCGAAGCAGGACAACTCGCCATCGTATTCGCTTATCTGCCACTGGCGTTCTCGTTGCGGGCAACCCGGACATACCGGCGCGTGGTACTTGCCGGCGGCTCAGCGGTGACCGCGACCATCGCCATGATCTGGCTAGTCGAGCGCGCACTTAACGTCGCCATATTTGGCTCGTTGGCCGCCCCGTTATAACCTTGAAGGAGAACACCATGAGATCTGTTGCCCGCATCATGGCAGCCGTCGCGCTTTGCGCCGCGGCGCTTTGGAGCAGTGGAACACTCGCTGCCAGTCACCGCGAGGCCCCCCTGATTGCGAACGACCCGACCGCCGACAACACCGACTTTTACATGTTCCGGAGTTGGACGAACCCTAACAACGTCGTTTTCATTTTGAACGTGATTCCCATGCAGGACCCTGACGCCGGGCCGAACTATTTCAATTTCGGCGATGACGTGATTTATCGCATCAACGTCGACACCAATGGCAACGGCAGGGCCGACGACCTGGTCTATGAAATCCGCTTCAAGACCGAATTGCGCGGGGATCTCGCGAACCAACAGCTGCCGCTGTCATATGCCGCGCTACCGCCGATCACTGCGCTCGACGGCCCGGGCTCGGACGGTCTGATCCTGCGCCAGAGCTACACGGTGACGCAGGTGCGTCACGGCGAGCGCACCAATCTGGGTACCCAGACGATGTTCGCGGTCCCGTCTAACGTGGGACCGCTAACGATGCCCAACTACGAAGCCCTGGCCGCACAGGGTATCTACTTGCTGGCGAACGGCGGCAAGGTCTTTGCCGGCCAGCGCGGCGAGACGTTCTACATCGACCTGGGCGCAGTATTCGACACGGTGAATCTGCGCCGCACGCCACCCGTGTTGACACCGGCGGAGGATGCCAACGATCACGTGAATCCTTTTGGCAATGACACGTTCTCCGGCTTCAACATCAGCACTATTGCGATCGAAGTGCCAATCAGCACGGTGACGTCCAGACCCAATGCCGTAATCGGCGCGTACGTGTCCACATTGCGGAGGGAAGGCCGCGGAATGGGCGACGATGAGGACAGAGCCGGACGTTGGGTGCAGGTGTCCCGCATGGCCAATCCACTCGTCAACGAATTGATCATTGGGACCGACACGAAAGACAAATGGAACGCGACCGATCCGGCCAACGAAGCGCAATTCCTGGGTTTCTATCTGAACTCCAGGCTGGCGACTGCACTCAACCTGCGGTTCGGCTTGACGATTCCCACGACTAACCGGACCGATCTGGTCAACGTGCTTCTCAAGTATCCGTCCCAACCGCAGACTGGGACGTGCGGCGCACGCGATTGCTCGGAACTTCTGCGGCTAAATCTGGGTGTTTCCCCGACACCACCTGCGCAGCAGCGTCGCCTCGCCGTTCTTGCTGGGGACAACGCCGGCTGGCCCAATGGGCGGCGCCCGAATGACGACGTGACCGATATCGCACTGAGGGTCATTGCGGGCCGGCTGACAGGCGCGCCGACGGGCAATCTGTTGCTGGGTGATGGCGTGAACTTCAACATCGGTGCCGAAGGCAGCAACTTGACCGCGAACGGCATCTACACGATTTTCCCCTACCTGCCGACACCGCACCAAGGGAGAAATCGCCGCCACATCGACTGCGGTGAAGCGGGTGCCAATCCCTGCTGAATGGTGATTGAGGTCCGCCGCGATCCGGCATAAGGTGTTCGCGGCGGTCGACAATTGCACAAAACATCACCAATACTTAAGCAGAGAGACCTGGCAGGCACTGTGATCTGGAAGATCGTGCGCGCGGCGAGTTCGCGCGGGCCGACAATTGACCGCGGCCGGGCAAGTCCACACCGGCCGTTCCAACGAGCGCCCGAGGAAGACGCTGGACTACGAAACCCCGGCTGAACGATTCCATCGAACTATTGCATCGACCGGTTGAATCCGCCCTTGAAAGCTGCCGTCGACTCGCGGTAGACCCAACGGCTGTAGAGGGTCGGCTTCGGGCGGTCACCTCGGGCGGCGCTCGGCCACGAGCGGCCCTTCGGCGCTCACTTCTGAATTCGTAAAGTCAAAGGTCCGGCGCTGACCCGCCACTGACCGGGCGGGAAATCGGACCGGCCAATCATTCGCATCCTGATCGTGTGCGCTATCTATTCCGCTGTCGAGGCGTCTGCCGGATGATGGTGCATCATGCCTGGATCGTGCCCTGCCATCGCGTCGTGGCCATGATCGGACAACTGGGCGTCGAACCATTCGTGTAGCGCCATGACGAGGCGAGGCTCGTCCGCGTGATATACGATTTCGCCTCCATCAGGCAAGTCGTGATAGTGGATCGTCAGTTCACCCTGCTTCGCGGCACGTAGTACGGCTAGGCCCGGCATGTCGTTGCCGTGGATCTGCACCGGCGCATTGAAATCTCCCTCCGAAAACTGCCGGGCGATCATGGCCAGGTGTCCGCGGATCATGGCGGCCTGCTTCGGATCATGATGCTTCGTGACGACCTGCTGGGTTCCGCCGTTGGCCGTCTTCGTAAAGATGTGTGTGGTGGCCGCAAGGGAGAACGGCATTACCTCCGTGCCGTATTGCTCAACTTCCCTCTGGCGTGGCGTAACGTCGGCGATGGCGGCCGACGAAAGAACAGCTATCCCGAGAAGGACCGCGGTTGAGACCGCGACAACAGCCGCCGACGGGCGCGACATGGTTTGCTCCAATCGAAAGAGAGAACGCATAGTCTAGCGTTCACTGTCCGTTTCCGGTATTGGCGAACGTCCCTTCAGGGTCGACTACGGGCGTACGCCTCGGTAGTCGTTCACCTCTTCCGCAACTGGATATGTCGGCAATGACTCGCCCGAAATAACGGAAAACGACCAGACTGCCGCGCAGCAAATGGAAATAACTGGACTGGCAACGCGAGCGGCAAGCGTTCGCCGAAGTCAACGGGACTATACTCAGGCGGGGTCGCCGTCGGAAACGCGACGGATGCCATGCAGGCCACTGTTGCCGTGCCCCTGAGAGAGAGACCGCGAGATGTCGGCCGCCTCTCGCGACGCATCCAGCGCGCCGGCATCATCGCCGACATCCATAAGGTGGGCCGACAAGTTGTTGAGGGTCCTAACAAGATCAGGTGCAAAGCGGTCTGGGTTCTCGTGTGCGAGACGCCTACGGATCTCCACCGCCTCGCGAATCGCATCCAGCGCACCCGCGCCATCGCCCGTGTCTTTGAGGCGGTCCGACAGATTGTGGAGGCTCTTGGCAAGATTGGGCGCAAAGCGGCCCGGATTCTCCTTTGCGAGCGAGCGATAGATGTTGACCGCTTCGGCTATCGCGGCAAGTGCTCCCGCGTTATCGTTCGCATTGTGGAGACAGCTCGCCAGGTTGTGGAATGTGGCGGCGAGATCGCGAGCGAAACGGCCCGGGTCATCTTTTGCGAGAGGACTATAGATTCTTACCGCCTGACGGATCGCGTCGAGTGCCCCCGCCCCGTCGCCGGCATCGCCAAGGCGGAGTGACAGATTGTTGAGACTCATGGCGAGAGCGGATGCGAAGCGGCCCGGGTCCTCTGTTGCGAGAGGACTATAGATATTCACCGCCTCACGGATCGCGTCCAGTGCCCCCGCGCCGTCGCCGGCATCGCCAAGGCGGACCGACAGATTGTTGAGGCTCATGGCGAGATCGGCTGCAAAGCGGTCCCGGTCATCCTGTACTAGCCGTCGCCGGAGCTTCACCGCCTCGCGTATTGCAGCCAATGCGCCCGGGCCATCGCCCTCAGTATCAAGACAGTTCGAAAGGGTTTGGAGGCTCGCGGCAAGAGCAGGTACGAAGCGGCCGGGGTTCTCCCGTGCGAGACGCCGCCGGATCTCAACTGATTCGTGGATCGCCGCCAGCGCGCCCGCTCCGTTGCCAGCATCCGTGAGGTGGAGCGACAGGTTGTAAAGGCTGGTGGCGAGGTCGGGCGCGAAACGGTCTGGATTCTCCTGTGCGAGATGCCACTGAATCTCCGCCGCCCCCCGGACCGCGGCCAGCGCGCCCGCACCATCCTTGGCATTACCGAGAAGGAGCGACAGGTCGTTAAGGCTCCCGGCTAGATCGGGAGCGAAGCGGCCCGGGTTCTCCTGCACTAGACGCCGCCGGATCTCCACCGCCTCGCGGATCGCGACCAGTGCGCCGGCGCCATCACCGGCATCCGCCAAGCGGCGCGACACGTTGTGGAGGCTGCTGGCGAGATCGGGTGAAAAGCGGTCTGGGTTCTCCTCTGCGAGAAAACGATGGATGTTCACTACCTCGCGCATCGCGATCAGTGCGCCGGCACTGTCGCCGGCATCGTCGAGGCGGAGCGACAAGTCGTTAAGGCTCACGCTTAGATCAGCAGCGAAGTACCTCGGGTTCTCCTGGGCGAGACGCCGCCGTATCTCCACCGCCTCGCGGATCGCGACCAGCGCGCCTACGCCATCACTGGCTTTGGCCAGGAGGAGCGACAGGTTGTGGAGGCTGCCGGCGAGCTCGCGCGAAAAGCGGTCCGGGTTCTCTTCCGCGAGAAAACGATAGATTTTCACCGCCTCGCGGATCGCGGCCAGTGCGGCGGCGCCATCGCCGGCATCGCCGACGGAGCGTGAAAGGTTGTTGAGGCTCATGGCGAGATCGGCTGCGAAGCGGCCAGGGTTCTCTTGTGCGAGACGCCGCCGGATCGTCACCGCCTCGCGGATCGCGGCCAGCGCGCCTGCGCCATCGCCAGCATCGTGAAGGCGGACTGACAGATTGTTGAGATTCATGGCGAGATCGGGTTCGAAGCGGCCCGGGTTCTCCTGCACGAGACGCCGCCGGATTTCTACCGCTTTGCGGATCGCGGCCAGTGCGCCTGCGCCATCACCGGCATTGTGAAGGCGGAGCGACAGGTTGTTAAGGCTCATGGCGAGATCGGGTGCAAAGCGGCCCGGGTTCTCCCGCATGAGACGCTGCCGGATCTCTACCGCCTGACGGATCGCGGCCAATGCGCCCACGTCATCGCCGACGTTGCCCAGGAAGGCAGAAAGATTATTGAGACTCATGGCGAGATCGGGTGCGAACTGACTTTCGTTCTCCTGCGCGACAGACTGAAAGATATCTACTGCCTCGCGGGCTAAAGCTACCGCGCCCGCGCGATCGCCTGCATCACTGAGACGGACGGACAGGTTGTTGAGGCTCGCAGCAAGACCGGGGGCAAACTGGCGCTGGTCCATCTCTACGAGACGCCGCCGGATTTCTACCGCTTCGCGGATCGCGGCTAGCCCGGGCCCGCCATCGCCGGCGTCGCCGAGGCGATTTGACAGATCGTTGAGAATTTCTGCGCGTTCGGCAGCTGGAAGATCAGCCATACCAAGCAGCGTCTGGCCAACTGCGATACCAACCGGACTTAGCCGGAAGCCCACTGCGTTGGCCTCAAGAAAGCCCCGCCATGCTTTTGCACGTTCAGGTTTCCCCGTGGCCGCTTCAACAAGCGAGTCACGCAATATCCGTTCAGCAGGTCCATGCAGAGTAACCATGTCGTGCATACGCCTGCTCAAGAATTCGATGTGATCCGCTCCGGTTTCAGACAGTGTCGCCCATACCCAGTCAGCGCGACGGTCCTGAGCATCGATGAGCACCTGTCGCAGCAGTTCGGCTGCAACGATGTCAGGCGCTGGCGATGGAAATCGATTGTCTCTGCTCCAGCCCAGGAGACGCACCCCATCGACCACATACTGAGGAGCCGGCAGCCCGATCCCGAGCTCAGGTGCAGCCAGTCGCCGCATCGTTGAAGCGTCAAGGCCGTCACGCAAAGCCGCGAGCCCGACCAACCGGGAGGCGGCATGCTCTCCCCACCCTGTATTGCGTCCGACTCGATCTAGCTGGGTGCGCTCACGATCGATCAGAGCGGCGACGATGTCTGGCGCTGTCAGGTCGAGCGTCTCGTCAGGCGAGTCCACGAAGTGGACGGCCGCGGCCGTGATCAGCAGGGGTAGTGCATAAAGCTCCGGGCTTTGGGAGAGCCAATTGTCGATTGCAGCACCATCGAGCTGTGGCTTGCTGTAGCCACGATGCTGGGCGAGTCGAGAGGCGACACGCTTGAACAAAACCGTCGCTGAGACTGTGGGAAGCGCGCGGATTGCCACCTCATGCCCGTCACAGACGTGTGAAGCACGGGCATCGAGGACGTCTTGTCTCCACTCGTCGAAAGGGCTACGGCTTAACAACAGAATCCGAACCGGCGCGGACGGCTTTTGCCGGTCTTCCCGACCTGCTTCACGAAGCAGACTCCTCACCTGCTCGCGCCATGCTTCGGGATAATCCAATATGACCAATAGCCCCTTGTCAGAAACAGGAAGGGACGCGCCTTGCTCAAGCGCAGAAAAGCCGGCATACCAGCCCTCCGCTTTCAGTCGTTCGGCAAGTTCGGCGGCCAGGCGAGACTTGCCACTGCCTCCAGCACCCACAAGAAACCTGATGCGCAAAGGTTGTCCCGATCGAGCCCAACTGAGGAGTTCGTCGAGTTCGGGACCCCGGCCGATCAGGTCGTCCGCAAGCCTGCACCGCCAGGAGAGTAGATTGAAAACTTCAAAAGGGTCGCCCTGGTTCGGCAAGCCCGATGCCCAGTCCACAATAGGCGGTGGTGATGGCTGTCGGCCGTCGTACACCTGATAAACAAGACCGGAATTCGAGCCGACGAAGACGTTCCCAACGATCTTTTCGGAGGACACCGCATAGCTGCCCCAACGAAACAGGCGGGGGAATTTCATTTGCGAATATCGTGAACCAGTTGAGCCGCCGCGATCAATGCGCCCACGATTCCGATCACCCACGCAACGCGGTCACCGTGCGGGGCAGTCCGGCTTGGACCTTCTTTACCCGATGGCGCGGCCATTTCCGAATAGGTTTGCGTCAGGTGGCCTGATTGGTTCCCGACAACGATGTTTCCCTGGACCTTACTTGCCTTCAGGACGTTCGAGCGCCTCCGTCTTGCAAGTGCAACGACAAAGAAAATCGCTGCAAGGCCGTAGACAAGGAATCGTTCGATAGCCATTGCCCGCTCCAAACGTGCGTCTTGTCGAGAATAGTCGATGGCTGGGTGTAATGCCAGCGTCCGCCCAGAGTTTGCCTCGCCCTCGACAATGCGAGCGTCTCACTCCTTTGTTGTGGAAACGATGTTAGGAAGCGCGACAAAATCCGTCAATTATGTGACATCGATAGGCATCATCCAAACCATGGATATTCGTCAGGTCGACCTGAATCTGCTGAAAGTGTTCGATGCGTTGCTGAAAAAGCGGCATGTGACGCAGGCGGGCGTGAGCATCGGGCTCAGCCAGCCGGCAATGAGCTATGCGTTATCGAAGCTGCGTGAGCTGTTCGAGGACCCGCTGTTCGTGCGCACCGGCCGCGGCATGGAGCCGACGCCGCGCGCGCAGGCGCTCGGCGATCCGGTTGCGCGGCTGCTGGATCTCGTGCAGACCGAAATCCTGCCGATGCCCGAATTCCGTCCGGCCGCGTCGTCGCGCAGCTTCGTGCTGTGTATGTCGGACATCGGCGAAATGGTGTTCCTGCCACGCTTGCAGAACTTTCTCGACAAGACCGCGCCGCACGTGACCATCAAAACGATCGCGCTCAGCATGCCGGAGCTGGAGGAAGGTCTGGCGAGCGGCGACGTCGATCTCGCGATCGGCTACTTTCCGGGTTTGAACAGCGAATCGCTGAAGCGCAAAGCGCTGTACCGGCATTCGTATGTGTGTATTGCGCGCGAAGATCATCCGGAAATCGGCGACACGCTGTCGCTCGATCAGTACCGCGCGGCCGCGCACGTGATGGTGCATCCCGAAGGCCGCGAGCAGGACGTGCTCGCTCGCACGCACGAACGCCTCGGGATTCGCATCAACGTGCGCTTCAGCGTGCCGCGTTTTATCGGCGTACCGTTCGTCGTCGCCGGCTCGGACATGATTGCAGCGGTGCCTCAGGCGGTCGGGCGGCGCTTCGCGGAGTTCGTGAACGTCAAGCTGCTGCCTTTGCCCTTCCCCGCGCCCAACTACGACTTTTATCTGCACTGGCATCCGCGCTTTCATCACGAGCCGGCCAACCGCTGGATTCGCGACGCGATGAGCGAGCTCATCAAGGGGCCGATGCAGCACGAGCCGTTGCCAAATGCGAAACGGACGCGCTTGAACGCAGCGCCATAGTCAGGCTGTAGCAGCGCTACTCGCTCATGATGCGGAAGTGGCGTCGCTAGCGTGGATCAGCAGAATTGGCGTTCGCGTGATTTGCAAGACCCGCCCAGCGACGCTGCCGAGTATCCAGCGTGTGATGCCGCGCCTGCCATGCGTACCCATCACGATCAGTTGCGCCTCCCAGCCGCCCGCCTCGCGCACGATCGCATGAGCAACATCATCGTCGGTTCGGTTCGTCCTGACGAGCGCTGTCGAGACCCGCGCCGACACGCGCGCCAGAACCGGCTCGGCAGCGGCTATTGCCTCCTTGCCTTCGCCGACGAACGAGTCCTCGAGCGAATCGATCGGGATCCAATCGGAGAGCCGCACGGCGCGATCGATCACATAGACCGCTCGCAATTCAGTGTCGGACGTAGCGAACCGTATTCCATACTGCAACGCGGACATCGACAGAGAACTTCCATCGACCGCGAACAGGATGCGCTCGGGCAACTCGCTGTGCGTCGTGCTGTAGCTCTGCGGGACGACCAGCATCGGGCAGCGCAGACGTCTCGTCAGCCGTTCGGACACCGTACCCTCGGCCCAACGCTGCAACCCCTGGTGTTGACGCGCGCCTATCACCATCAGGTCGGCTCTCCATGTGTCGGCCGCACCGATCAGGGCATCCACGACGTCGTTACCGCGTTTCGCGAGGTCGATGACTTCCGAGTCGATGCGTGCATCACACGCGGCTAGCGTTTGCGTCGCCCGATCGAGCGCCTCGAGCGCATCGCGGAGCAATTCATCGCGCGCCAGATCCAGCATGTGGCCGACGCGCCGGCCCGTCGGAAAAAGCTTATGGGGATTCTCGGCCACGCTCACGAGGCGGACGTCGCATCCGGCGGGAAGAAGGTTTCGCGCGTAGTCGAGCGCCTGTCGGGATGCTTCCGATGAATCGACTGCGATCAGCACTCTGCGCGGCAGCGTCGAGATGGCGTCGCCTGAATGGGGGGAATTCATGGTTGGCTCCGTACTCGCAGGTTTGGCGGCGTGGTGACGAATGGCGTCGACTACGAGATCCTGGCCGGCCCCTCTGCGATGCCCCGCTCATCACAGAGGGCCGTCTACGATCAAGTCCGGGGTGCCTGCCGTTCCTCCGACGTCGTCATTTCCCCAGGGCGGCGCAACATCTTGTCGACCTCGCCCGCGTGCATCTCTTCGACGTGGATCATCTGACGGGCGAATTCCTCGAGTGCAACCGAGCGGTCTTCCACCAGCGCCAGCAGATCGCGATACAACTGCAACGCGACATTCTCGGCTTGCAACGACTCGCGGAGGATCGATGCGATATCGAAGGTATGCGAGTCGAGCAGAGGACCGATCGCCAGCGACGGATAGGCGCCCAGCGTGGTAATCCATTCGCCGGCCTGCTGTGCGTGCAACAACGATTCGTCCGCCTGAGCGCGCAACCACTCCCGGATCGGGATGCGTCCGAATCCGAAAACAAGCAACGAATAGTGCGTGTATCGGACGACGCCGGCCAACTCGGATTCGAGAATCCGGTTCAGCACCGCAACCACGTCCTCCTTATTGATCTCGGCCATTTGATATCTCCTTTCACTCAAACCGTCGCCGCACGCTCAAGCGCCCTTCCCCTTCTTCACCCGCTCGATCTGCTGCTTCGCCGCCTGATACACCGCTGCCGGCGTGAAACCGAACTTCTTCTTCAGATCCGCAATCGGCGCCGACGCGCCGAACGTATGCATGACGACCTGCGCGCCGAGCCGCCCCGTATACCGATCCCAACCGAGCGACGCAGCCTGCTCGACCGCGACGCGAGCTTCCACGTCCGCCGGCAGCACCGACTCCTGATACGCGCCGTCCTGGCGCTCGAAGATGTCCCACGACGGCATCGACACGACGCGCGCCGCGATGCCCTCGCTCTTCAGCTTCTCGTACACGTCGGCGCAGATCGACAGCTCGCTGCCGGTCGCCATCAGGATCACCTCGGGCTTCTTGCCATCGGGCGCATCGGCGAGCACATACGCGCCGCGCTTCGCGCCGCTCGCGGACGCATAGCGGCTGCGGTCGAGCGTCGGCAGCGGCTGGCGCGACACGACGATGCACGTCGGCCGATGCGGCTGCGTCAGCGCGACCCGCCAGGCCTCGGCCGCTTCGTTCGCGTCGCCGGGACGCAGCACCGTGAGGCCGGGCACGCCGCGCAACGATGCGAGCTGCTCGATCGGCTGATGCGTCGGACCGTCTTCGCCGACGCCAATCGAATCGTGCGTGAACACATAGATGGCCGGTACTTCCATGATCGCGGACAGGCGGATCGGCGGCTTCATGTAGTCGCTGAAGATCAGGAACGTCGAGCCGTACGCGCGCAAATTCGATAGCGCGAGCCCGTTGACCACCGCGCCCATCACATGTTCACGAATGCCGAAGTGCAGATTGCGGCCGCCATAGCTATCCGCCTGGAAGCTGCCGGCGCCTTCGAACTTCAGGTTGGTCTTCGTCGACGGCGACAGATCGGCCGCGCCGCCGATCATCCACGGCACGCGCGCGGCAATCGCATTGAGCACCTTGCCTGATGATTCGCGTGTCGCGATCCCCTTAGGATCAGCGTCGAAGCTCGGGATGTCGCTGTCCCAGCCCTGCGGCAATTCGTGCGCCTGCATCTGCGCGAATTCGCGCGCGAGCTCCGCGTACTGCTTTTTGTAGCTGTCGAACTTCGCCTGCCATTGTTCGCGCGCCGCCTTGCCGCGCGCGCCGATGCCTTGCGCGAAGCGTTCGTGCACGCCCTCGGGCACGTAGAAGAACTTGTCCTCGGGCCAGCCGTAGAACTTCTTGGCCAGCGCGACTTCGTCGACGCCGAGCGCTTCGCCGTGCGCGGACGCGGTGTCCTGCTTGTGCGGCGCGCCCCAGCCGATGATGCTGTGGACCACGATCAGCGTCGGCCGGTCGGTCACCCTCTTCGCTTCGACCAGCGCCTTTTCGAACGCGGCGGTGTCGTTCGCATCGCCGACGTTCAGCGTGTGCCAGTTGTAGCCGTGAAAGCGGCTTGCCACATCGTCGCTGTACGCGAGGTCGGTATGGCCTTCGATCGTCACGCGGTTGCTGTCGTAAATCCAGATCAGGTTCGACAGCTTCAGATGCCCCGCGAGCGAGGCCGCCTCGTGCGAGATGCCTTCCATCATGTCGCCGTCGCCGCACATCGCGTACACGCGGTAATCGAACAGCGGCGCGTCCGCGCGGTTGAAGTGGTTCTCATGCCAGCGCGCGGCCATCGCCATGCCGACGCTATTGCCGAGCCCCTGGCCAAGCGGTCCCGTGGTGGTCTCGACGCCGGTCGTCATCCGGTACTCGGGGTGGCCCGGCGTATTGCTGTCGATCTGGCGGAAATGCTGGATGTCGTCGAGCGACACGGCCGGCGCGCCGGTCGGCTTGCCGTGTTCGTCGACGGCTTTCACGTTGGCCAGATGCAGCAGCGAATACAGCAGCATCGATGCATGCCCGACCGACAGCACGAAGCGGTCGCGATTCGGCCACAGCGGCTCGTCAGGGTCGTAACGCAGATGGTGTTGCCACAGGTGATAGGCGATCGGCGCGAGCGCCATCGGCGTGCCGGGGTGGCCGGAATTGGCCTTCTGCACGGCGTCCATCGACAGCGTGCGGATCGTGTTGATGCACAGCTGATCGAGGGAGGGATCGTTTTGCATGGGACGCTCCTTGTTCGGCATTTCGGGAGACGGCCGACGCACACCGCTGAGCGCGCGGACGGATCGGCGCATCGTGTCGTCATGGAAACGCGCGCGTCCGGGCGTATGCACGAGGACACGAAGCGGGACGCAAAGCCGCACGTGGAACCGCACACGTGCCGACGTTACTGCCGAAAGCGCGCGGGAAAATCGCGGCGAAGCCCACAGATGATGCGCCTAACCGCGCAACTCTGCACGCCACCCCGCAGCAGACCGGCTGCTTCGCGAACGACGAAGTTCACGCCGCCTGCAGCCAAAGCTCGACCACCGGACCATGCTTGCCGTCGATCGGATCGAGCGGCGGAAACGGCAGCGCCAGCATCTCGGTGAGTTCCTGCGGCGTCAGCGCTTCGCGGCGAATGTCCCACTGCTGCCCCAACGGATAGCCCGCCACCACCTGAAAATGCGGCTCGAACGATTGCAGACAATGGCCGGTGCCGGCCGGCAGCAGCAGCACGTCGCCCGTGTGCAGCCTCACCACCCGTCCGCCGGGTCCGCCGACGATCACTTCGGCGCTCGCGTCGGTCACGCCGAGCACCTCGTGCGCCGTCGCGTGAAAGTGATGGAAGTCGAAGATGCTGTTGCGCCACTGCGCGGGCCATGCATTGCGCTCGAACAGGATTTCGAACGCGGCGGGCAGATTGCCGCTGCCGGGCGACAGCGCGCGCCGGTACAGCACGACCGGCAGCTTGCTGTTGTTCGGCACCCAGCCGTGCGGTTCCAGCATGAAAGCTTCGTATTCGGTCTGCGCGGCGTCGAAGCCGTGCTTTGACTCGTTGAACATGATTGCTCCTGGCTTGTGATGCGGTTGCCGCGAACCGGCGCTCCAGCACCGGCTAGCCTCCGCCGATGCCCTGCAGCACCTTGCCCGTGCCGCCGCACACGGTGCAGCGAGCACCGTCTACCGTGCCGGTGCCGTGGCAGGCGCGGCAAATGTCTTCGCCCGCGCCTGGTGTGTTGGGCGGCGCTTCGTCGCCGGGGTTCATCGATTCGGTTGAGTTGTCCGGTTGCATGCGCTTTCTCCGGTTGAAGGTTGACGGACTGGATGCACGGGCTGGCTCACAACGCGACGCGTCATTGCTCGCCCGGCTGCTTGCGATGCGATTCGCGCCCGCCGCCCCCTGGCGGTTCGGCGTGCTCGCCGGTGCCGAGCGGCACTTCGGCGCCGTGCCGCGGGCTCTCGCTCGAACGTGGCGGATTGGTCGCTTTATCCACGCCGGTCTGCACGACCGGTTCGATGCCGAGCGGGCTCGGCTCGACGTAGTGCGTGCCACTCGGCCTGTTGCGGGCTCTGACTTCGTCGGATATCGCGGGTGCGGCGCGCTCATCCGGCCTCGGGGACTGCTCGCCGCCTGGGGTGGCGGCCTGCTGCTGGGTGTCGGCGTTGGTCGACTGGGGATCTGGCATCACGCCCTCCTCGTGTGTTCGGCCGTCGATTCGCGTCGTGACGCGGCATGTCGAACGGCCACCTGGTTCATGCAGCAACATTCGAGCCTTGCCGATGAAGTCAAGCGCAGCGCGACAGGCACGGCCATTGCGATCTCGATGGCAGTAGCGCCACACGTTCGCTTTGTAAAAAGGAGAACCCTATGAGCATCACGACTATTCGCGTATCCGGCACCGAGGTGCAGGTCGAGCGCACGCTGTACACGTTCGCGCAAAAGAGCGACGCCGATGCGTTCCAGAACTGCCTCGTCGAGGGTTCGGTCGACACCTGCTATCGCGATCACCCGCCGCTGGCGACGCGCCCCATCGAGCCCGACGAACATCCGGACGATCCCGCGCGTGGCAGCACGATTTCGCCGTCGCTCGGCGGTATGCCTTGATCGCGTCCGCACGTGTCGCGGAACAGGCACCGCACCTGCCGCGCGCGCTCAGCCTTCGGGTGCGGCGCGATCGGCCGCGACGATCTCGCGGCCATACGCAATCGCGGCGCGGCGAGCTTCGTCGGCGGTCGCATAGGGGCCGATCTGCGGTGCGCCGTCGAACGGAAACAGAATCCGCCTGTCCGCTTTCCTCACGACCTTCAGTCCACCTATGTATCGGCCGTCGCCTGTTCCGTGATAGCTGGCGAAAATCTCGAAGTCGTCGTCAGCAACGTCGGCCTTGTGTCGCGCCATATGGGTTCCTCTTTCTGTGCTTTGCGTGGGTGATGTCCAATGCGAGCCGGGCGCGCGCGGGCATCGCGATGCGGCGTGTGCGGGTTTTCAGCAAGTCGCGTTCCACGCAACGACATCCGTCGTCATGCGGCACGAGCATTGCGCGTCTGAACGAAGACTTTGTGGAGACCCTGATGGATTTACCTGACACGAGCCGGCAAACGCCCCGTGCAATCGGCACATTCGGCCTGGACGCACTCACCCTGGCGCGGATTTCGACGCAGACGCTGCCGCTGCCGCTGCATCTGCATGTGCCGACGCCGCCCGAGGTCGACCCCGAGATCCCGCCCAAGACGCCGCCGCCGAACATCGACCCCGATCCGATCCCGGACGATCCGCTCGACGACCCCAACGGACCACCGGAAGGCGACCCGCCCGCGGCGCCGCCGCCGTTGCACGCATGGCGCCGGCGGTTGCCGTGCATCGCGGATTGAGCCCATGTCGGGACGGCCAATATGGGAAGATCGACAGTTATCCTCATTGCCATGAGCGCGCCCGACCTTATCGAACACGAAGACGGCAACAAGGACGACGACCTCGGTCTTTATCGGCGCGCGACGCGTCGCTACGGGGTAGTCGCCCGCATCGTCGCGATCGGAGTCAGGAATTCCGACACGCCGGTCAGGATGATCTGCACGCCGATGCACAGCAGCAGGAACGCCGACACCCGCAATGCGACCTTGGTGCCCTCCACGCCGAGATAGCGCGCCAACACCGTCGCGCGGCTATAGATCAGATATACGCAGACGGCCACCGCGAACGTGATCGCGACCGAAGCGATGCTCGACATCACGAACGCCGACAGCTTGTGCGTCCGATTCGCGGACAGCGCGATCGCGGTCGCGATCGAGCCGGGCCCGGTGGTCAGCGGCACGGTGAGCGGAAAGAACGCACGGGCCTTCGCGGTCTCGGCATCGACGCGCTTGACGTCCGTCTGCTCGGCCGGCGTGTCAGGCGCATTGAGCATCTGCCAGCCGCCGACGGCGAGCGCGAGCCCCCCGCCGATGCGCAACGCCTCCATCGAAATACCGAAGAAATGCAGGATCGGCGTGCCGATGAAGAACGCCACCAGCAGCACGCAGGCGGCGTTGATCGCGACCTTGCGGGCAAGCGCGTCGCGCTCGTCGAGCGTCAACGATGCGGTCCGATCCAAAAACACGAACGCGCCGCCGAACGGATTGATGATGCTGATCATGCCGATGAAGCCGAACATAATGTCCGAGATCAGACTTTCGACCATGTGCGTGTCCGTGTGTCTGCGTGTGCCTGCATGTGCTCGCGGGGGGTCGCGCCTGGGCGCGGTGCCGGTCATGAATCCGGCGCGCATCGCGCGGACCGGAAAATGCTGGAATGCTCGCAGATCATATCGCGGCGCGCCAGTCGCCCAGTAAAAAAGCCGCGCGATACATGGCGCGTCACGTCGCGTCCCGCTTTGCACCGCAGCAATCCGTGCGGGAAAGATGCAATTGCAACGGTCGAAATCCTCGCATTTATTTTGACCTGCTTTACGGGAGCGAAGTATCCGGCATACAGTCATCAGCGAAGCCGGAATTTCAACGACACATAACTACCCGTTCGAGGAGTTGCCCGCATGCTTCTTCGTGTACTTGCCGCGTTGCCGTTCATCGGCATTCTGGTCGGCATTACGTTTGTCAATCGGGTCGAGCCCATCGTGCTCGGCATGCCGTTCGTGCTGGCCTGGATCGTCATGTGGGTGGTGTTGAGCGCGATCATCATGGCGATCGTCTACAACCTCGATCCGTCCAACCGGCGCGTCGCCGCCAATGGCGAGGAGGTTCGCCCATGAGCGCACTCGTCATCATCGCTGCCGTTACGCTGTTCGCGCTGTTCCTCGGCGTGCGCGCGAGGCGCGGCCACGACATGAGCCTCGAGCAATGGAGCGTGGGCGGCCGCAGCTTCGGCACCGCGTTCGTGTTCCTGCTGATGGCCGGCGAAATCTATACGACCTTCACGTTCCTCGGCGGCAGCGGCTTTGCGTACGGCAAGGGCGCACCGGTCTACTACATCCTCGCGTACGGCACGCTCGCGTACATCCTGTCGTACTGGATGCTGCCACCGATCTGGCGCTACGCGAAAGCGCACCGCCTCGTCTCGCAGCCGCACTTCTTCACGCGCAAATACGAAAGCCCGGCGCTCGGCACGCTGGTCGCGCTGGTCGGCGTGGCCGCGCTGATTCCGTATCTGGTGCTGCAATTGAAGGGCCTCGGCATCATCGTCGCGACCGCGTCGTATGGCGTGATCTCGTCGACGGCGGCGATCTGGATCGGCGCGATCGTCGTGACCTCCTACGTGATCGTATCTGGTGTGCGCGGCTCCGCATGGAACTCGGTGGTCAAGGACCTGCTGATCCTCGCGATCGTGCTGTTCCTCGGCATCTATCTGCCGCTGCACTACTACGGCGGCTTCGCCGCGATGTTCCGCACCATCGACGCCGCCCGTCCAGGCTTCCTGACCTTCCCGGCGCACGGTTCGAGCGCAGTATGGTTCCAGTCGACCGTGCTGCTGACCGCGCTCGGCTTCTTCATGTGGCCGCATACGTTCGGTTCGATCTTCACGGCGAAGGACGAGCGCATCTTCCGCCGCAATGCTGCGATCCTGCCGCTCTATCAGCTGATCCTGCTGTTCGTGTTCTTCGTCGGCTTCGCGGCGACGCTGCGCGTGCCGGGTCTGAAAGGGGCCGACATCGACCTGTCGCTGTTCCGCCTGTCGCTGCAGACGTTCGATCCGTGGTTCGTCGGTGTGATCGGCGCGGCCGGTATCCTGACCGCGCTGGTGCCGGGCTCGATGATCCTGACCTCGGCCTCGACGCTGCTCGCCAACGACGTCTACCGCGGCATGGTGAACCGCAACGCGTCGGATGCGTCGGTCGCGATGATCGCACGCGTCCTCGTGCCTATCGTGGCGCTGGTCGCGGTCTTCTTCACGCTGAACGGCGGCGAAACCATCGTCGCGCTGCTGCTGATGGGCTACAGCTTCGTCACGCAACTGTTCCCGGCCGTGATCTGCAGCCTGTTCCCGCGCAACCGCGCGACGAGGCAAGGCGCGTTCTGCGGGATCGTCGCGGGCGTCGCGGTGGTCACGCTGACCACGACGCTGCACTGGAGCGTCGGTCAACTGATGCCGTTCCTGCCCGAGGCGCTGAAGGACGTCAACATCGGCTTCCTCGCGCTCGCGGTGAACGTGATCGTGTTCGTGATTGTCAGCGCGGTGACGCAGCCGAGCGCGGCCGAGCAGGAGAAGCACGCGTCGGCGCATTGAAAGACAGCTAGCGCCTGATGCATCTGAAGGGGCTGTTCGCTTCGGCGACAGCCCCTTATTCTTCCGGTTCACGGTTCGACCGCTCATCCCTCGACCCACGGAGCCCGACATGTCCTACGTTCTCTACTACTCGCCCGGCGCGGCCAGCATGCCCGTGCACTGGATGCTGCTCGAAATGGGCGTGCCGTTCGAAGCGCGCCTCGTCGATATCGACGCGGGCCAGCAGCACGATCCCGAGTATCTGCGTTTGAATCCGGCCGGACGCGTGCCGACGCTGGTCGTCGATGGCGTGCCCCGGCATGAATCGGCCGCGCTGCTGATGCTGCTCGCCGAGCGCCACGCCGACGCCGGGCTCGCGCCCGCGCCGGGGTCGGCCGCGCGCGGCGAATGGTTCGAATGGATGCTCTACCTCGCGAACACGCTGCTGCCCGCAATGCGCGACTGGTTCTACGCCGGTAGCGACGGCGACCCGGCCGGCGCCGACGCGGTGCGCGCGCTCGCGCAACGCCGCATCGAAGCGGCGTGCGAGCGGCTCGACGCGCATTTCGCCGGCGGCCACGCGTACCTCGCGGGCGAGCAGCTCAGCACCGCCGATCTGCTCGCGCTCGTGCTGATGCGCTGGACCCGCAACATGCCGCACCCGGCGACGGTGGGCTGGCCGCATCTCGCGGGCTATATCCGCAGGCTGCGCGCACGGCCGGCGTTCATCGAACTCAATGAGCGCGAGAAGCTGACGGAGTGGCGCAACGAGGCTCAGTGACGCTCGACAGGTTCACATCGTCGCTTCCCTGCCCGTCTGCGCCGCGAACGCGAAGCCGTTCTTGCCGTCGCGCTTGACCTGATACATCGCGGCATCGGCGGCGGCGATCAGACGGCGGTGATCGTCGACGTCGTCGGGATAGCTCGCGATGCCCACGCTCGCGCGCACGCGGCCGATTCCCATCTGCTCGTCGGTCTCGACCACGCAGGCCATCAGCCGGCGCGCGATCTCGGCGAGCTCGTCATCGCCGGCGAAGGTGCGCACCAGCACCGCGAACTCGTCGCCGCCGATGCGCGCGACCAGATCGCCTTTGCGCACCGACGCGCGAAACCGCTCGGACACCGCGGCGAGGAATTCGTCGCCGGTGCGATGCCCGAACGAATCGTTGACCTGCTTGAAGCCGTCGAGGTCGATATACAGCACGGCGAGGCGCGGCTCGACGGCCGCGGTCCGCGCGTTTCTGGCGGCGGCGTCGAGCGCGCCGAGCAGCTTGCGGCGGTTCGACAGGCCGGTCAGCGAATCGTGCAGCGACGCCAGTTCGAACTCGTGCGACTGCCCCGCGAGCTGGCGGTTGCGCTTCGCGTACATGCCGAGCGCCGTGATCAGCATGCAGAACAGCAGCGCGGCGAGCGCGATCAGCGTGCGCGCGACGTGCGTGACGCGCAGCCGCACGTCGGCGCTCGCCGCGTCGCGTTGCGCGCGCCAGTAGGCCGAGACGCTGCCGAGCACCGCCGCGACGGCTTCGGGCGTCGCCTGGGTCGGTGACATCGACGGAATCGGCGGCGCCGGCGACGGACTCGCGTTGACGAGCGCCGCGAGCGACGCGAAACGCCGCGCGAGTTCCGCGCGCGCCGCATCATAGGCCGGCACGAACGACGCGTCGTGGCTCGCCGGTGTGTTGGCCATGTGCTGCCACGCGGCCAACTGTTCGCGCGCGCTGTCGACGCGCCCGGCGGCTTCGAGCACGAGGCCCGCGTACTCCTGCTTCAGCTGATCGGAAAACACCGTGCGGATCTGCATCGCCACATACAGCAGGCCGAACAGCAGACACAACAGCGCGGCCACGGCGACGCTCGCGGGCCCTGGCCGGAAGCGCCACACTGGCCCGCGCGCGCGTGCGGCGCCGCGCAGCCCCGCTTGCCCCGCTGACCCGGCGACCCCGTGCTCAGGGATGGGAGTAGGGATCTTGCTGTCGGCCGTTGTCATGTTGACGATAGCTCACGCGTCGAAAGAACTGTCCGATCCGCGCAAACAGACCGCCGTTGTGCTGCGACGACGCGCGCCGCTCCTGCTGCGCGACGCGCGTTTCTTTCGCATGTTGACCGCCCGCGGGCTTCGCGGTCGAATTCGCGACGTGCCGCATGGAGCGCGGCGGGGGCGTCGGAACAATCGGGGCGGTGGGTGGGTGGTCCGACAGACCCGCCGACAGATCCGCCGAGGCATCGACCGGGGTATCGGCCAGCGCGGCGGTGAGATTCGACTCGGGCGTACTCGGGTGGACCTGCCCGGACCACACGGCCGGGTTGGTGTCCTCGAAGCCGCCGTTCGAGCCGGCCGTTGCGAGCGCGACGTCTGACGTGGTGGGCTGGGTGGCTGACTGCGCGAAGGCGGGCGTGGCGGCCTCCTGCGGCGCGTGCGCGACGGCCACCGTCGGCACCGCGGGCGCCGATGAACCGAGCGCCTGGCGTGCGCCCGCAATGGCATCCGCGTAGGTCTGCTGATCCTGGTTGAACCAGACGCCGTAGGCGACGGTGCCCATCACGCCAAAGGTCAGCGCGCCGGCCGCCGCGAGGCATAGCGCGAGGCGGCCGAAGCGCGGCGGCGGGACGCCCGATTCGTCCGTGCCGTCGGGTTCGAAGGAGGAACGACCGTCCGTTGTGGAATGACGCAAGTCGGTATCGTCGGGATCGGTAGCCATCGCAATACGCTCCGGGTATGCCACTTTCTGCTGACCAGCTGGCGCACCGACGAGCCGCCACGTAAGCCGCGCTCGCGGGCTGCCGCCGCACGCAATGCTCAATGAATGTAATCCTGTCGCGAACGGCCGACAACACAGCAGCGTTGCGTTTCCGCGTCGCTTCCAGGGTGCTTCGAACGACGCCGTCGGATACCGCGTGAGTTGGCAAAAAAGTGCGCAAAGCTGGTAAAAACTCCAACTCCGCTAATCGCTCGACAGCCAGCCGCGCGCCTGCCGTCACCGCGACGCCCAATGCGACGCGGGTTCCGCGAAACGCGCCATCGCGGTGGCCGTCTCGCATGCAACAACCGCGCCTGAACGCGCACCCACGCGCGACCCCGACAGCGCCGTTTGAAACCCTCGTGGGACTGAGCGCCGCGCGCCCTTAAGCAGCATCTCGCGAACCTGATAGCGTGCGAATTCCCGAAACCGTTCGCGCCCGGTGGTAAGGTCACCTGCGCGCATGTCGCGAACGCGCGCCGTGCCTGACGCGGCCCGGCCTGACGCGGCCCGGCCCCACCTCATCGGTCAGCATGAGAATCATGTCGAACAGGTATCAGCACCAACCCCTCACGCCGCTGCGCCGCGCGCTCGCGCGCTTTTCTCTTTCGGAAACCGCCAGGTACACGAAGCTGACGCTCGGCCTGTGGATCGGTTTCGGCATCCCGTACCTGCTCGGTTTTCCCGACGCGGCCGTGCCGCTCGCCGGTTCGACGATGCTGACGCTGGCGCTCGGTAGCTCGATTTCGGCGGCGCGAAGCTACTTCTATAAGCGGGTGTTTTCCAACGTGGTGGCGATGCCGATCGGCACGCTGCTGATCTGGCTGACCGCACCGCACCTGTGGATGGGCGCGGCACTGCTGCCGCTCGTGATCTTCAGCATCGTCGCGCTGCGGCCGTCGCTGTTCCAGATGACCAGCATCACGGTGCCGATCACGCTCGTGCTCTATACGGGCGAACATCTCCCTCTGCTCGAACAGCGTCTGATCGGCGTGGTACTCGGCATGTTCCTCGGCTTCGTGATCCAGCAGATCGCATTTCCGCCCGATCACGGCTACTGGGCGAACACGCTCGTCAACGACGGCAACGAACAGGCCACCGCTGTCGTCGCGCAACTAGCCGCGGCTCAGCTCGACAAAGCGCAGATCAAGCCGGCGGCCTCGAAGCTGCGCACGCTGAGCACGAACCTGAAGCAGGCCCACTTGCTGCTGAAGACCGACCTCGAGCAGGCGTGGGTGTCGCCGCATCTGAAGCGCAACGCGGCAAGGCTACCGCTGTTCGCGTGCTATCAGGAGACTTTCGATTCGCTGGTCAATTTTCTGGAAACGATGGACACGTTTCACGATCAGTTCGCCGCGCTCGATGCCGCGTGGCGCGAAATGTTTCTCGTGCGGCTCGCCCGGCTCGTCAGCGCTCACCGGCAACTGGCCGAGGCGGCGGACCTGCGCGTCGAGCGTCCGCCGCTCGACGCCCCGCCTCTGCATATCGAGGACCTGCGTCAACTGACCGAGGACCTGCCCGCGTCGAACGTGTTTACGAGCGTGTACCTCGGACATCTGACCGGCTACGGGATTCTGCTGTGCCGGTTGAGCGAGCTGCATACCGCGTGAGCGGCGCGGGTTGCCCGGTTCGCCTCGCCGCTCATGGCACCGCCCATGGCACCGCTCATTGCACGGTAATGGTCGCCCTCATGTTCGGATGAATGCCGCAGAAGATCTTGTACACGCCCGGTTTATCGAATTTGAATTGATAGGTGTCGTTCTGATCGAGCGCGGCCGAGCGGAACAGCCCCGCGTCGTTGACCACGGTGTGCGGCTCGCCGTCGAGATTTTTCCATGTGACCGTCGTGCCCGCCTTGATGGTCAAATCCGTCGGCGTGAAATTAAAGTTTTTCATGAACATCGCGTTAGGCGTCGCCGCGACGGTCTGCTGCTGCGCCGGCTTCATCGGCATCTGCATCGGCATGGTGGTTTGCGCGAAGCCGAGCCCCGCCGACACCGCCAGAATCGCGGCACTGCCGAGCGCAACTGCGAGTACTCGGCCCATCAGGTTGGTTGGCATCATTGATCTCCTCGAGCGTAAAAGTAGCGCGTGCGGTCAGGCGAGCGTCGTGTCGTCGAGCGTCGCCTTCAGCGGATGACGCGCGATGCTGACGCTCGTCACGCCGAGCATCTTCGGCAACTGGTCGCTCGCGACCTTCAGCGGCCCCGGGCCTTCGCCCTGGCCGGCGGTCGGTTGCGGATAGGCGGTCGAGCGCGCGGTATGGAACGTCACGTTGCCTTCGACCTTCGTCACGATCTGGTGAATGTGACCGTTCAGCACCGTCACCGAACCGAAGCGCTTCAGATAGTCCATCGCCTGTCCCGCGTCACCCGTGCCCCAGCCCCACGGCTCGTAGATCGTCCACATCGGCATGTGCGCGAACACGACGACCGGGGTGCTCGACGTGCGGCCTTTCAGATCGTTTTCGAGCCATTCGAGCTGCTCGCTGCCGAGACCGCCGAGGCCATTCGGCTTGAAATGCATCACGTTGACGAGGCCGACGAAATGCACGCCCTGATGATCGAAGCTGTAATAGCCGCGGTTATCCGACGCCTTGCCGAAACGGTTGAAGTACTCGGTGCCGGGGCCGTCGGTGACGTCATGCTCGCCGGGGACCGTGTGCAGCTCGGTGATCTTCAATCCCGACATCAGCTGCGCGGCCAGATCGAATTCCGCGGGCTTCGACAGATGCGTGATGTCGCCGGTGTGAATCGCGAGCGGCGGCCGCGACGGCATCGCGTTGACGTAATCGATCGTCTGTTTCAGCGTGCCCGCGACGTCGGGATTCGCTTCCTTGTTGAAGCCGATATGCGTGTCGCTGATCTGCAGGAAAAGCGGCGTGCCCGCCACTGGCGTCGCGGTGTTCGCGTCGGCCGCGAGCGCGAGTTCGACCGGCGTCAGCACGCCGCCCGACAGCATGAACACGGTGCCCAGGCCACCGAACGCAAGACACTTCAGCGCGCCGCGACGCGCCGGATCGAATGAATGTTGTGACGACATGATGACCTCACGATAGGGATTCGCCGAACCGAACCCGGTTCGTGAGGCATGACTGTCGTGTGGCGGGTTTTATTCCCGGATCGTGCGGCGTTTGCGGGACGCGGCGCGTGTATGCAAATGGAAAGCAGTCAGTAAACGCAGTGACGGATGGCGCAGTGGATTGCGCATCACGTCAGCCGCCGACCGCCGCGATGATCCGCGCGCGCATCGCGGCGTCGGGCAGCGCTCCCGATCCAGCGCGCACGTTGTCCGCCATGTATTGCGGCCGGCCGGTGCCGGGAATCACGACCGTCACCGCCGGCTGCGCGAGCACGAATTTCAACAGAATCTGCGCCCAGCTCGTGCAGCCGATTTCGGCAGCCCATGCGGGCAGCGGCGTTTTCATCACGCGCGCGAGCAAACCACCGCCACCGAACGGCTGATTGATCACGACGCCGATGCCGAGATCGGCCGTGAGCGGCAGGATGCGTTGCTCGGCCGCGCGATCGTCGGCGGCGTAGTTGATCTGCACGAAGTCGGGCTTCTCGCTGCGCATCACCGCCGCGACCTCGTCGAACGCGCTCGACGTGTAATGTGTGATGCCGAGATAGCGAATCCGGCCGCGCGCTTTCCAGTCGCGCAACGTCGCGAGCTGCGTGCGCCAGTCGAGCAGATTGTGAATCTGCATCAGATCGACATGCGGCTGCTGAAAACGCCGCAGCGATTCCTCCATCTGCGCGATGCCGGCTGCGCGTCCCTCGGTCCAGACCTTGGTGGCGACGAAGGCCTTGCGATGCGCGTCGAGCTGGGTGAGCAGCGCGCCCGCGACCGCTTCCGACGAACCGTACATCGGCGAAGAATCGATCACCGAGCCGCCCGCTTCGAACAGGATGCCCAGCACGTCGGCGAGTTGGGCGCGCGCGGCGGCATCGTCGCCGACGTCGAAGGTACGCCACGTGCCGCAGCCGATCACGGGCAGCGCTTCGCCGGTGGACGGGATCGCGCGGCGGTTCATGCGGGGTAAGGAGGTACCAGATTGCCCGGGTGGTTTAGTCTGCGCGGACGCGACGCGCGACCACGCGAGTGTTGCCGGTAATCCGAGCGCCGCGCGCAGAAAGCGGCGGCGGTGATCGTGGTTCGACGCAAGTGCCATAGCGGGTAGGTGCCCTCGTGCGTGGAAGTTCGACTGTCATCGCAGCGGCTAAAGCACACCCCGCCGCGCGAATTCGACCGCCAGGCCATCCGCGTCGACGAACCGGTAGCCCTGCAACCCAGCCGCGAGCGCGCCGTCCACGTTGGCCTCGCTGTCGTCGATGAACAGCGTCTCCGTTGGGGCCGCGCCGAGCCGTTCGACGCAGCGCAGATAGGTTTGCGCGGCGGGCTTGGCCGCGCCGAACACGGCCGACGAATACACGTGCGGCCCGAACAGCCGCGCCACGGGCGGATTCAGATAAGCGATGTGGTCGGTCAGCAGGCGGCAGTTGTTGGTCAGTATCGCGATGCGGCAACGCTGCGCCGCGCGCGACGCCAGCGCGAGCGCCGCTTCGTTTGGCATGATCGACGCGAGCCGCGCGTCGAGCCATTCGGCGCGGCTCACCGGATAACCGAGCAGCGCGCCGAGCTCGCGCAGATATTCGTCGTCGCTGATTTCGCCGCCGTCGGCGCGCGCCTCGAGTCCCGAGCCCCAGATCGCATGACGCACGGTCTCTTCCGTGCAGCCCGCGATCGCCGCGAGACGCTCGACACGCGCGGCGCGGTCGTAGTGCGACAGCACACCTTCCAGGTCGAACAGAAGCAGCGTGACGGGTGCGCTCATGCCGTGGGTCTCCCGGGTTGAAGTTTGCGCCATGCGCCATGCGCTTTTTGCGCGCTACGCTGCGGCCTAACGCGTTTTCTGCCGCAACGGCCTGAAGAACTTGCGAATCTCGGCCGCCAGCAACTCGGGCTTTTCCATCGCCGCGAAGTGCCCGCCGGCCGGCATTTCGCTCCACTGCACGACGTTGAAGGTTCGTTCGAGCCAGCTGCGCGGCGGATGATTGATCTCTTTCGGAAACAGCGCGAAGCCGACTGGCGTGTCGATGCGCTCGCCGTCGGTGAAACGCATCGGCTGCAGGCGGTTTTCCCAATACATCTGCATCGCCGGGCCGATGCACTGCGTGAACCAGTACAGCGAGATATTGGTCAGCAGCTCGTCGATCGAGAACACGCTTTCGACGTCGCCGCCGCAATCGCTCCACGCGCGAAACTTCTCGCCGATCCATGCGGCGAGTCCCACCGGCGAATCGTTCAGCGACGCGGCGACGGTCAGCGGTTTGGTGCCGTGCTGATGCGCGTAGCCGCCTTCGAGTGCGGCCCAGTCGTTCTTCTCGCGCAGATAGTCCCGCTCGGCCGGGGTCAGCTCCCGCTGCGCCGCGCCGATCGCCGGCTCGTAGGAACTCGGCAGGAAGTTCAGGTGGATGCCGTCGACCACCCGCGGATGATGCGCGGCCAACGCGATCGACACGCCCGCGCCAAGATCGCCGCCCTGCGCGCCGAAGCGCTCGTAGCCGAGCCCGCGCATCAGCGACACCCACAGGTCCGCGACCTGGAACGCGGACATGCCGGCTTGCGCGGGCGCAGGCGAAAACGCGAAGCCCGGCAGCGACGGCGTGACGACGTCGAAGGCGTCGGCGGGATCGGCGCCGAACGCGGCCGGGTCGCACAACTGATCGAGAAGCGCGTGAAACTCGAAGAACGAACCGGGCCAGCCGTGCGTGATCACGAGCGGATAAGCCTGGAATCCCGGCGTGACACTCGCGGCGCGCCGATGCGCGAAATGCACGGTCTGGCCGTTCACGTCGGCGAGAAATTGCGGCAGCTGGTTCAACTTGCGTTCGGCCGCGCGCCAGTCGAACTGCCCAGCCCAATAGGTCGCGAGTTCGCGCAGCCAGGCCGGGTCGGCGCCCTGCTGCCACGCGGGCGCGGGCGTCGCGGGTGCCCAGCGGGTCGCACGGATGCGGCGGCGCAAATCGTCGATGTCCTGATCGGCGATCGCAATCTCAAACGGGTCGATCTGCATGGCGGGTCGTCCTGGGTCGGTTAGCGGCTCAACGTCATCGTACGCGCGTCGAATGAAAGCCGGATAATGGGCGTCCCTTCCCTACGATCCATTGAACGACCCATAGGAGATTGAATCGATGTCCGCTTACGAATCCAAGGTGCCGCGAGTGCTGCTGACGAACGACGACGGTATCGACGCGCCCGGCCTCGCCGTGCTCGAAGCGGTTGCCGCCGAGCTCGCGCACGAAGTCTGGGTGGTCGCGCCCGAGCACGACCAGAGCGGTACGTCGCATTCGATCAGCCTGCATTCGCCGCTGCGCGCGAGCCGCCAGGGCGAACGCCGTTTCGGCGTGACCGGCACGCCCGGCGATTGCGTCGTGATGGGCGTGCGTCATCTGATGCGCGACGCGCCACCGACGCTGGTGCTGTCTGGCGTCAATCGCGGCGGCAATCTCGGCATCGAAACGATGTTCTCGGGCACGGTCGGCGCGGCGATGACGGGGCTGCTGCTCGGACTGCCGTCGTTCGCGCTGAGCCAGGTATTCACCGATCGCGAGCGCGTGCGCTGGGACACCGCGCGCACGCTCGCGCCCGGCGTGATCCGTCAGTTGCTCGCGATCGAGCATGCGGCGCCGACTTGCCTGAACATCAACTTCCCGGACGTCGATGCCGCCGATGCCGGTCCGCTGACGCCGACGCGCCAGGGCGTCGGGCTCGTCAGGGACATCGAGGTGCTGCCGGAAGTCGATCCGCGCGGCATCGCGTATCACTGGCTGCGCTTCGATCGTGGCCCGCGCGAGAACGATGCCGACAGCGAAACGGCGACGGTCGCGGCGGGCCGCGTATCGGTCACGCCACTCGCGTTCGATCGCACCGACGAGACCACCTTCGCGCGGCTCGCCGCGTCGTTGATCTAAAGGTTGATGGGACGCGGCGTGGCGCCCTGCTTCAGTGCGCTCCAGGTCCCGACGGTGCGGGTCTGCCGAACGCGGGCATCGTGCCGTTCTCTCTCGCGCGCACGAGTTCGGCCTCTACCTCGGCGCGGGTTTTGGGGCCGCTGTTGGCAACCGCTTGAGTCGCGGCCTCGCTGCTCTGCCCCGCGCGCGGCATCGACCACGCCGATTCGACGCCTTGCGTTGCATGTGGCGGCGACGGCCGCGCCTCTGGCATCACGCCAGCTGCTTTCTTGCCGGAGCGCTCGGCAGTAGAACTTTTCCGGTAGCTGCTGCCCCGTGCATGAGTACCCGCTGTCGTCACAGCGCTTTGCGCTGAATGCGGTTTCGTCGTGGTGCCCGATGCAATCCGGCTATGGTGTGCGCGCACTGTCTTTGCCGCGGGCGGCGCCTGGGTCCGGTTCGAAGTGACCGCGGGCTGTGGCGGCAGATTCGTCGGCTGCGGCTGCGGTTGCACCTGCGGTTGCAGCTTGTTCGACTCCCGCGCGTACTGTAGCGCCGCGATGGCCAGTGCGTCGCCTGCCTGCGCTCCGATGGACGCGGCCGGCTGAGACTGCAGCGCAGTCACGTCGTCGCGCAGCGCATGGTGCCGGGCTGCCGGCGCGCCCGTCGCGCCGCCCCCCCTTTCGCCATCGGCGACGAGGCTCACGTCCCGGCCGGACGACCAGTCGTTGTCCAACTGCGACACGTAGGCCCCAATCGTCACCGCGCCGAAGACGAGGCCCGTCAACACGATCATTCTCGGTTCGCTGTACAAAGCACGCTCCCCATTCCGACAGATCGACGACCCATTAGTCAAAGTGTCGGCGATCCGAAGGACAGTGTTTTCCTTTTAGACCCAACAACTGACGAATCGGCGGATCTCGTCGTGGATGTGTCCGAAACCGACGGGGATTCTTCTGTGCAAACGGGCCCTTTAATCGGAGTCCCAAGCAAGTTTTCCTGCGCCTTTCGCGACCCTGTTTCAGCGGGACGCGAAGCCGGCTCAAACGAGCGGCCCTTCCTCGGGTTTGCCGCGCATCGCGACGGCAACCGAACTGCCGACGATCAACGCGATACCGTCGCGAGCGCGCTGAGCAGCGCCATGATCGCGAGCGCATCGAACGACCCGCGCACGTCCAGTTGGCGCGCTCTCGCGCTTATGCCTCGCGCCCCGCTTTTGCAAATGAGGGAATCCACTGATACTGGTCAGACGAACTGATAATTCATGGCAATTTCTGCGCTGTTACGGCGACGCTTCAAGCGCATTCGCGGTATGCAAATTTAATAATAATTATGACCATCGACCAGGCGGGCATCAGGCGAATCGGTGCCGCGCTCGGTGTTCAGATCGAAGTCGATCAGCGGCGCGATCGACGTCTTCACCGGCGCCGCGCTGAAGGTCGAATCGCATCGGCCGGCGTCAACGCGACCAACTACGGCGTGCGCTGGACTGGCGCGCTAAAGGCGGCGCAGGACGGCGAATACACGTTCACGATCAACAGCGACAACGTCGCGCGTCTGTGGATCAACGGCGTGAAGGTGATCGACAAAACGAGCACGACGCAAGGCAGCGCTTCGGGCAAGGTCCATTTCGCCGCGAACCAGAGCGCGTCGATCAAGGTCGAGTACGTGCACGGCAGCGGAGCGGCGAGCATGCATCTGTTGTGGTCGAACCCGGCTGCGAAGAGCCCTGATGTGTTGAAGGTCGTGCCGTCGGATTCGCTGGTGACGTCGAGCTGACAGGGATGGTTGTGCCGCGCGGCGCGGTGGGATCGACGCCGCGCCACAGCGCCGGCCAACCCTCAAAAAACAACGCGGCGCACCGGAAAATCCGTTGCGCCGCGTTCTTTTTAGGCAAGGCTTTCAGCAAGCTCGGGCTGTTGATTTCTCAAAGCAAAAACCCGTTTTAAATGCCACGTCAACCCGCATAAATTTCCGGATTATCTGTAAGCGACACAAAGTTACCGGTATTCCCATCGAGCGCGAGCATTTCGCCGCTTTCGATATTGAAGATCCAGCCATGCAGCCGCAGCGTCTTGTTCACGAGTCCGACCGCCACCGACGGATGCGTGCGGATATTGGCCAGCTGCGCGATCACGTTGTCCTTGACCAGCGCCGCGAGACGCTCCGCATCCGAGCAATAGTGACGCGACGCGTTGATCGCTTTCGCCGCATCCGCGTGACGCAGCCAGCTCGCGACCGCCGGCATGTGCTCCAGATTCGTGCAGGACGAGATCGCCGTCATCGCGCCGCAGTTCGAATGGCCGCAGATCACGATGTCGGTCACGCCGAGCACGGCGATCGCATATTCGACGGTTGCCGACACCCCGCCTGGCTCCGGGCCGTACGACGGCACGATGTTGCCCGCGTTGCGGATCACGAACAGCGACCCCGGCTCGGTCTGCGTCAGCAGTTCCGGCACCACGCGGCTGTCCGAACAGGTCACGAAGAGCGTGCTGGGATTCTGCGCGGTCGATAAACGCTTGAAGAGCGCGCTTTGCTGTGGAAAGACCTCGCGTTGAAAGCGGATCAGACCTTCGATGATTTCCTGCACGATTTTCTCCAGAGAATCGAAGAGACGGATTTAAAGTTTGCCGCGACTATACCGCAGCCTTTCACTCGTCGCGCGAATCACCGTGCTAATCGTCGGACGCTCCAGCGGCGAATTGCCTGCGAAATAATGGTGTGCCTGGACGCGCCATAAAAAAAGACCCGGCTGCCGGCAGCCGGGTCCAACTCTCTCGCTCACACGCATGAAGCAATGTGTGCGTCGATACTGTAGCCGCGCCGGCGCTGCGGATATAGTCGCCACGGTGGAAGAGTCCTTTCCACCGCGGCGCGAATCAGTTGACCCGATACGCGCAAGCGGGCCGCTCAATCGAAGTCGCGCGTTTCGAGTTCCACGGACCGTCCCCCGTTGCGTTCGAGCACCCGCCGCGTAGCATTTTCAATGCGGGCGCGGTTCGCCTCGAACGTTCCCACCAGATCGTGAGCCGACGGGGCGCCGTTGCCGAGGCTGCCGTTGCCGAAATGGTCATTGAGCGCGTCGAGCGACACGCTGCACCATACGTCCTTCCCGTCCACATTGGCCTCGTAGGCGACGCGCGCAGCAGCCACCACTTCCCGCCGTCCGGTGAATTCGATCCTCATGATTGTCCTCCGTGTGTCAAAGGGAAATCCGAATACGCAACGCTCATGCCCAAACCGGCCGACTGGCCGCGCCGATGCGCCGCAGTAAGGCCTCCTCCGGGCCGTCGACGCACTCAACATACCGATACTACGCCCTTCATGTCCCGCAATACTCAATCTTCACGCCCGCGCGCCGGCAGCGTCGCCGCGAAGAAATCACGTACCTGTGCCGCGGTTCGCGCATGAATCGCGGCGCGATCGACGCCCGGCCCGTCCTTGCAGATCGGCGCCAGACGCTCCATCAGCTCGGGCTCGCACACATCCATGAAGGTGTAGTGCGAGGCGCCCGGCACCATCGTCACCGTCGCTTGCGGCATGAAGCCCGCAATGCGGTGAATATTGGTGTTGACGGGCGCCGTCGTGTCCGCCTCGCCCGCGAGCAGCGCGACCGGAATCGTCACTTCCTTGAACGACGAACTGTTGAACGCCTCGCCGAGCGCGGGCGCGATCGCGAACGCCGCCTTGACGCGCGGATCACGATACGAGTCGCCCGAACGCGCGCGCGATGCATTCGTTTCGGCCGATAGCCCGTCGACCGTCAACGCCGGCGCGTCCGGCGCGTGCGCGAGACTCGCGGCTTCGGGCGGCGAGCAGATCGCATCGGCTTCGGGCGACGTGCAAAAACGCTCGAACGCCGCGCGATCGGTACGTGCGCCCGCGACTTCGAGCACCGTGTAGCCGCCGAGCGAAAAGCCGAGCGCGCCGATCCGCGTCGTGTCGATGCGCGGACCGAATCGCGGGTCCGCGAGCACGCCGTCGAGCACTTCGCTCAAGTCGGTCGCGCGCTCCCACCAGAGGATGAAGCCGTCGCGCGTGCGCGGCTCCAGCGCGTTGTTGCCCGGATGATTGACGCCCGCGACGATATAGCCCTGCGCGGCCAGCGATGCCGCGAGCCAGTCGAGACTGTCCGCGCTGCCGCCGGTGCCATGCGACAGCAGCAGCAACGGGTATTTCGGCTGCGCGGTGGACAGCGGCGCATCGTCGGCGGCGGCGTGGCCGACGAACATCGGATGGCCGGGCGCGCCGATATCGTGGGGCGTCTCGGCTTGCGTCGCATCGGCCGGATACCAGATGCGCGTGATCAGTGCCTGCGTTTGCGCGCCGCGCCAGTTGCGGGACACGTCGGGATGAAACACGCGGCTCGTCTCGCCGACATGCCAGTCGGCGGATGCGGTTCGCGCGTCGGCATGCGCCGGCGACGCAGCCCACATCGCGCCGCCCAGCGCCCCCGACAATGCCACGCTCAACGACACCACCACCGCGCTCGACAGCGCGGCACAGCTTCGACGCATCATGGTTAGTCCTCGCGAATGGGGATCAGCAGATCGGTAATGCAGGGGTCCAGCGCGCCGCGACGGGGCGCGCTTCGATACAGTTCGAGCCCCGGCCGCTGATCGCGCCGGTAGCCGCTGCGAGGCAGCCAGCCGCTGTACAGCGCCCTGAAAGTCGGCGAGATCAGCGCATAAGGACCGACCAGGCGGTGCACCGCGTACAGCCCGCCTTCGAGCCGCAGCGGCTCGATGCCCGGTGGCGGCCCCGCAACACGCGAGCGTTGCGCGGCATCGTCGAGCCGCCGCATCGCATCGCTGAACGCCGCCGGCGACCCCGCGACGACTCCCGCGTGGTAGCAAAGCCCGCCAGCCATCGACGGATCGCGCGCGCAGATGCCGACGCGCTGTTGCAACACCGGATTCTCGTCGCAGCGCAACGTCGTCATCAGCGTGTGGAAGGTCTGGCCGATCGTCACGACCGGGCCGTCATGGCGAAGGCATAGCACGTCGAGCGGCGCGATTTCGATGACTTCGACGGATGGTAATGCGGGCGTGCTTTGGTTTTTAGCGTATGCGTCGCGGCGGCCGTCAACGCCTATGCCATCGCCTTCGCCATGCTGCGCGATGCGCGCATGCGCCGTTCGCCGCGTCCGCGCCAAAGCCGCCGGATTCGCCACCAGATGCCGCTGCCGGGTCCTGAACTCGCTCGGCGATACACCGGCGAAATCGCGAAACGCACGCGCGAACGCCTGGGGGCTGTCGTAGCCAGCGTCGTGCGCGACCGCCGTGACCTGCGCGGCGTCGGTCAGCCGCTGCGCCGCCTCGGCGAGCCGCAGACGCTTGACGGTATCGACGACGCTCTCGCCCATCAACGCGCGATAAATCCGGTGGAAGTGGTATGGCGACATATGCGCGACGGCCGCGAGGCTGTCGAGCGTGTGTCGCGCGCCGGGCTCGACCAGGATGGCCTCGACCACGCGAGCGATCCGTCGACGGTAATCACGTTCGGTGCTGGGCTTCATCATGGCGCCACGATAGCGGTCTGCGCGCCGCGTGGCGGTGCAGAACTTGCGGATTTTCGCGCTTTCGCGTTTTGCCAGGAAACGGGCGGCCACGCTCGCGCGCTGCGTCACATTATGATCGACAACGCACGCCGCTTTCCGACACCCAAAAGGCTGTCACGGCTCAGTCAATTGCCGTTGCCATACAGCGTCGAATCGGCGAAACCTTCGGCGGCCAGCACCTGCCCGACCAGAATCAGCGCGGTGCGCTCGATCGCGCTGCCCTGCACTTTCGCGACGATATCGTCGAGCGTGCCGGTGATCTTTTCCTCGTCGGGCCAGCTCGCACGATAAATCACCGCGATCGGACACGCGCCGCCGTAATGCGGCCGCAATTCATCGACGATGCGCGCGAGATGCCGCACGCCGAGGTGAATCGCCAGCGTCGCGCGATGCCGCGCGAGATCGGCCAACTGCTCGCCTGCGGGCATCGACGTTTTGCTCGCGTAGCGCGTGAGGATCAGCGTTTGCGACACGCCGGGCAGCGTCAGCTCGCAACCGAGCGCCGCCGCGCATGCGGCCGTCGCGGTCACGCCCGGCACGATTTCGTAAGGAATGTCCAACTCGCGCAAGCGGCGGATCTGCTCGCCGATCGCACCGTACAGCGACGGATCGCCCGAATGCACGCGCGCGACATGCTGGCCCTTCGCGTGTGCCGCCGCGAGCAGCGCGACGATCTGGTCGAGATCGAGTTCCGCGGTGTTGATCACCTGTTCGGCGCTATGACCTTCGAGCACCGCCGTCGGCACTAGCGACCCCGCATACAGGATCACCGGACAACTGCGCACGAGACGCTGCCCTTTCACCGTGATCAGTTCCGGGTCGCCCGGACCGGCGCCGATAAAAAACACTGTCATTCAGTACTCCAGTTATTTGCTCACTGATGCGAAGCCGAAGCCGAATCCACCTGCGCGGGCAACGCATCGAGAAGATCGGCAACGCCGCCAAACTCGCGATCGACGTCGGGCAACACCGGCCGTCGCAGCATGATCACCGGCAAGCCGCGTTCGCGCGCAACGTCGAGCTTGGCCTCGGTCGCGCCGCCGCCGCTGTTCTTGCTGACGACGACGTCGAACGCCTGCAGCGCGAACAGCGCGCGTTCACCGTCGAGCGTGAACGGTCCGCGCGCGGCGACGATGCGCGAGCGCGCGGTGTCCGGATGCGAATCGAGCACGCGCACGGTCCAGAATTGATACGGCGGAATCTCGTCGAGATGCGCGAGCGGTCCGCGTCCGAGCGTGAAAAGCGGCCGTCTGAAAGGCGCGAGCGCGTCGATCAGTTCGTTCCAGTCATCGACCATGCGCCAGTCGTCGCCGGCTTGCGGCTGCCACGCCGGACGCCGCAGCGCCCAGCACGGCACCTTCGCGACGCGACACGCCTCTACGGCATTCGCGCTGATCCGCGCCGCGTACGGATGCGTCGCGTCGATCACGAGGCCGATCGCTTCGCTTGCGAGGTAACGCGCCAGCCCCTCACTGCCGCCGAAGCCGCCGACGCGCACCGCGCACTTCAGGTCGTCGGGCACCTTGCCGAGCCCCGCGAGACTGTACACATGCGCGCGACCGAGTTGGCGCGCAATCTTCAGCGCATCGCCGGTGCCGCCGAGCAGCAGGATGCGGGTCATCGGGCGACTCCGACGAAGTTGCCCTGCCGGTCGATCGCGAAAATTTCCACGCTGACCTGCGGCGGCACGATACCGCGTGCAACGGCCAACGCGTGCTGACAGACGATGTCGCCGAGCGGCACCTGTTGCGCGTGCGCGAGCGCGAGCGCCTGCTGGCTCGTGTTGGCCGCGCGCATCGCCGCTTGCAGCTCGGCGTCGGCGCCATGCTCGGCGGCCCAGCCGGCGAGTTGTTCGAGATCGATGCTGGAGTTGCGGCTATGCAGGTCGAGATGGCCGGCCGCGAGCTTGCTGAGCTTGCCGAAGCCGCCGCAAATGCTCAGACGCTCGACCGGCGCGCGCTTCACATGCTTGAGCACCGCGCCGACGAAATCGCCCATTTCGATCAGCGCGATATCGGGCAGGCCGTAGTGCGCGCGCATCGCGTCCTCGCTCGCGTTGCCGGTGCAGGCGGCCACATGCATGTAGCCGTTCGCGCGCGCAACGTCGATGCCCTGATGAATCGACGCGATATACGCGGAACACGAAAACGGCCGCACGATGCCGGTCGTGCCGAGTATCGACAGTCCGCCGACGATGCCGAGCCGCGGGTTCATCGTTTTGAGCGCGAGCGCTTCGCCGTTTTCCACGCCGATCGTCACTTCGAAGCCGCCGTGATACGCGTGGCGCGCGGCGAGTTCGTCGAGGTGCTGCGTGATCATCTGGCGCGGGACCGGATTGATCGCCGGTTCGCCGACCGCCAGCGTGAGCCCCGCGCGCGTGACCGTGCCGACGCCCGGCCCCGCGCGAAAAATCACACCGGGCTCGGGCACGAGGCGCACGCGCGCGAACAAGAGCGCGCCATGCGTCACGTCGGGATCGTCACCGGCATCCTTGATCGTGCCGGCTTCGGCGATCCGCTCGCCGTCCAGCTCCGCGAGATGGCAGAACGTGAGCCGCATCGGCACATGCTGGCCCTTCGGCAACACGATCTCGGCGACCTCGCTGACCTCCCCCGCCAGCAGCAGACGCGCGGCCGCCAGCGACGTTGCGGTCGCGCAGCTGCCGGTCGTATAGCCGCTGCGCAGCGGCGCCGGCTGTTCGGGGGTTTCGTCGCGCATCACGAATCGGCTGACGGTTTGGCGGGTTTGGTCACGTCGAGCAGCGTGATCGGCAACGCCTGGCGCCATGTATCGAAGCCGCCCAGCGGTTGCGCGTGCGCGAGCGCGATGCGTGTCAGCGTGCCGCCATGCTGCTCGCGCCACGCGGCGAGCACCGCCTCGCCTTGCAGGGTGACCGCGTTCGCGACGAGCCGGCCGCCATCGCGCAATTGCGCCCAGCAGGTGTCGAGCACGTCCGGCACCGTCACCCCACCGCCGATGAACACCGCATGCGGCGCGGGCAGCCCGCGCAACGCGTCCGGCGCGCGGCCGGCCACGAGTTGCAGACCGGGCACGCCCAGAGCATCGCGATTCTGTTCGATGAAGCGCCGCCGCGCGTCATTCGCTTCGATCGCGATCGCACGACAGGAGGGATGCGCGCGCATCCATTCGATACCGATCGAACCGCTGCCCGCGCCGACGTCCCACAGCAACTCACCGGGCGCGGGCGCGAGGCGCGCGAGCGTGATGGCGCGCACGTCGCGCTTGGTCAACTGGCCGTCGTGGATAAAGGCGTCGTCGGGCAGGCCGCAGGTCAGCGGCAGACGCGGCGCTTGCGCCGCCGCGCGGCAGTCGAGCGCGATCAGATTGAGCGCGGCCATCTCGCCGCCCGGCCATTGATCGGCGCGGCCATCGACGCGCCGTTCGCGTTCGCCGCCCAGATGTTCGAGTACCGTCATGTGAGTCGCACCGAAGCCGCGCGCATCGAGCGAGGCCGCCAGCGCCGCAGGCGTGCGCCCGTCCGCGCTCAGCACGAACAGACGCGCGCTGTCATGCAGATGCACATTCAGCGCGGCAAGCGGCCGGCCCACCAGCGACACGGTCGCGACATCCTGCAACGGCCAGCCGAGCCGCGCGGCCGCGAGCGACAGCGACGACGGCGCGGGCAGCACGCGCAATTCGCCGGCCGGCAACTGCCGCGCGAGCGTCGCGCCGACGCCGAACAGCATCGGGTCGCCGCTCGCAAGCACGCACACCGCATGCGGACGCTCGGCGAGCAACGGCGCGAGATCGAACGGACGCGGCCACGCGGCACGGCGCGCGGCGAGCCGCGCGGGCAGCATCGCCAGATGGCGCTCGCCGCCGTACACGACCGACGCGCCCAGCAACGCACGCCGCGCGGGCCGCCCCAAACCGGCGAAGCCGTCGTCGCCAATGCCCACTACGGTCAGCCATGCCGGCATGCATCCATCCTCATCAGTTGCGTCGATTCTTGAGCGATTGCACCGCGCCGCGTCATGCATGCGGCTGCGCGCAGGCTCGGACCGCGGGTTGCGAAAGTCCGCATGATACCGCCGCCATGTGGCCCGCGGGTCCGCGGCACGGCGCCGTGCGTCGGGATCGGCGGCATCGCGCGATGGCCGGCGAACAGGCGCTGCGGCCATTGCGTAAAGATATAATGGCCGCTTTCATTGCCCACGGTCAGCCCGAAGCGCTTTTCGGCCGCATGGTTCACGCCGGCCCTCATCGGGCAGCATGCAGCGAGGCCGCCACCATGCCGTCGCGCGACGCTAAACCCGGTGCCCCATTGAATCGAGCTTCGCCTCCCACCGTTTCGTCCCACGCGGTCGCGCCACCGCGGTCCTCGGCATGTCCGGGGTTGCTGCGCATCGTCCCCGCTCGCGACGGCGGCATCTGCCGCATCAAACTGCCCGGCGGCGTGCTGAGTGCGGCGCAGGTACACGCGATCGCCGATGCAAGCACGCTCTATGCGAACGGTGTCGCCGAGTTGACCAATCGCGCGAATCTGCAACTGCGCGGCGTGCGTAGCGGACACGAAGCTGCGTTGAGCGCGGCGCTGATTGGCGCGGGACTTGGACCGGCCGCCGCGAACGACCCTCACGCCACCGCCCCCACCGCACTCAGCTACGCCGACGACGTCCGCAACTTGATGATCAGCCCCGCCGCCGGCCGCGATCCGCACGCGCTGTTCGACACGACGCCGCTGTGCGCGGAGCTGCTCACGCTGCTGGAAAGCGATGCGCGTTTCGCCGCGTTGTCGCCGAAGTTCGCGCTGCTGCTCGACGGCGGCGAACGACTCGCGCGAGTCGATCATCCGCATGACGTGTGGTTCGCGGCGTCGGCTGAGGAACAAGGCGTGCGCTTCGTGTTCGGCCTCGCGGGGTGCCCCGGCTCGACAGGCACTAACGCGAACGCCGGCGGCCATCCCGATGCCGACGGCACGGGCGCCCTCGCGGCCGTCCCGCCGTCGCGCGTGCCCGCGCTCGTGCGCGCATTGCTGCACACGTTCCTCGACCTTGCCGCCGCCGACGCGCCCCGCATGCGCGACCTGCTCGCCACGCACTCCGCCGATGCGGTGCTGCGACACGCGCAACGTTACGTCGATTTCCCGCTCGCGCGCGACGCATCGCTGCGCCGCTGGCAACGCCACATTCCCGCCGACGCATCGCTGCGGCTTGGCGCGCACGCACAGCGCGGTGACGGCATGTGGCACGTCGGCGGCCAGCCGCCGCTCGGCCGGATCGACGCGGCCGCGCTGCACGGCCTTGCCGCGCTCGCGCAACAACACGGCAACGGCGTGCTGCACGCAACGCCGTGGCAAAGCGTGCTGCTGCCCGACATCGCGACGAACGCCGTGCCCGCCGTGCTCGCGAAGCTGAGCGCACTCGGCCTCGCCTGCGATCCCGCGCAGGCCATCACGCATGTGATCGCCTGTGCCGGTTCGGCCGGCTGCGCGAAGGGCCTCGCCGACACCAAGACCGACGCGCTGCAACTCGCCGAACGCTTACCCGCAGGCGTCGACGTGCATTTGACCGGCTGCCCGCGCTCGTGCGCGGCCGCGCATCGCGCGCCGTACACACTGCTCGCCGCCGCGCCCGGCCGCTACGACCTTTATCGACGCGACGACCGCCCCGGTTTCGGCCAATGCGTCGCGCCCCAACTGACGATCGACGAGGCCGCCGCGCTGCTCGCGCGCCTCGCCCGGAGTACTCCCCATGCTTGATTACATTCGCGACGGTCAGGAGATCTATCGCCAATCGTTCGCGACGATCCGCGCGGAGGCCGACCTCGCCCGCATCCCCGCCGACCTCGAAAAACTCGCGGTGCGCGTGATCCACGCGTGCGGCATGGTCGACGTGATCGACGACCTCGCGTTCTCCGAAGGCGCCGGCAGCGCGGGCCGCCGCGCGCTCGCGCAAGGCGCGCCGATCCTGTGCGACGCGGGCATGGTCGCGCAAGGCATCACGCGCGCGCGGCTGGCCGCGAACAACGAAGTAATTTGCACGCTGACGCACCCGGACGTGCCCGCGATGGCGCGCGAGATCGGCAACACGCGCTCGGCCGCCGCGCTCGAATTGTGGCGCCCGCTTCTGGCGGGCAGCGTCGTCGTGATCGGCAATGCGCCGACCGCGCTGTTTCATCTGCTCGACATGCTCGATGCCGGCGCGCCGAAGCCCGCGCTGATTCTCGGCTTTCCGGTCGGCTTCGTCGGCGCGGCGGAATCGAAAGCGGCACTCGCGCAAAACAGCCGCGGCGTCCCCTATGTGGTGGTGCACGGACGACGCGGCGGCAGCGCGATGGCCGCCGCCGCGGTCAACGCGCTTGCGACGGAGGTCGAATAAATGACGAGCCAGCTAACGAGCCGCGGACGGCTATACGGCATCGGTGTCGGTCCCGGCGACCCGGAGTTGCTGACGTTGAAAGCGCTGCGGCTGCTGAAAGCGGCGCCCGTGGTTGCATATTTCGTCGCGAAGGGCAAGAAGGGCAACGCGTTCGGCATCATCGAGGCGCATCTGCACGACGCGCAGCAGCATCTGCCGCTCGTCTATCCGGTCACGACCGAAGCGCTCGAACCGCCGCTGTCGTACGAGGCGATCATCGCGGACTTCTACGACACCGCCGCCGCAGTCGTCGCCGGCCATCTCGACGCGGGCCGCGACGTCGCCGTGGTCTGCGAAGGCGATCCGTTTTTCTACGGCTCGTACATGTATCTGCACGACCGGCTCGCGGCGCGCTACGACAGTGAGGTGGTGCCCGGCGTGTGCTCGATGCTCGGCGGCGCGGCGGTGCTCGGCGCGCCGCTCGTGTATCGCAACCAGAGCTTGTCGGTGCTGTCGGGGGTGTTGCCCGAAGACGAATTGCGCCGCCGTCTGGCCGATGCCGACGCGGCGGTCATCATGAAACTCGGCCGCAATTTCGACAAGGTGCGGCGCGTGCTCGACGAACTTGGACTCGCGCAGCGCGCGCTGTACGTCGAACGCGCGACGATGCGCAATCAGCGCATCGTGCCGCTCGCCGAAGTCGATCCGATTGCATCGCCGTATTTCTCGCTGCTGGTTGTGCCGGGGCAGAAATGGCAAGGATGAACGCGCCCGCGATCGTGATTCTCGGCACGGGCGCGCTCGCGACGGCGCGGCGGATTCAGGCGCTGTATGTCGAGCGTGGCGCGCATGCCGCGGTCGGCGTTGCCACGGCATGTCAGGTCCACGCGCTGCAAGGCCGCGTCGAGGCCGACGTGCCGTACAGCGAACTCGGCGCGCATCTGCGCGAGCTGTATGCGCGCGGCACGCCGATCGTCGCGTTGTGCGCGGCCGGCATCGTGATTCGCTGCCTCGCGCCGCTGCTGTCGAACAAAGGCGCCGAGCCGCCGGTGCTCGCGGTTGCCGAGGACGGCAGCGCGGTCGTGCCGCTGCTCGGCGGCCTCGCGGGCGTCAACCTGATGGCGCGCGACATCGCCGCCGCGTTGGCGGTGCAGCCCGCGATCACGACGAGCGGCGAGCTGCGCTTCGGCACCTGCGTGCTCAATCCACCCGATGGCTATGCGCTCGCCGATCTCGGCCAGGGCAAGCGCTTCGTGTCGGATCTGCTCGCGGGCGAAAGCACGCGCATCGAAGGCGACGCGCCGTGGCTCGACGACGCGCAACTGCCGCGCTCGGACTCGGCGCGTCTCGCGATTCGCGTGACGCCGCGCGCGTGGGATGGGCGCGAAGACGAGCTCGTGATTCATCCGCGCAGCGTGGTGGCGGCTGTCGTCAGCGACGATGCCGACTGCGCCGATGCGATCGTTGCACGCGTGCGCGCGGCACTGAGCGCGCACGGTCTCGCGATGCTTTCGCTCGCGGCCTTGCTCGCGCCGTCGCCGAGCATGGTCGACCCGGCGCTCACGCAAGCGGCACGGCTTCTCGAGGTGCCGCTACGTTTCGCCGATGCCAGCGCCGAACCGGGCGAAACGAGTGCCGCACGCTTGCTGCATACCGCGCTACGTATCCCCCACGAAACACTGCACGACGACGCATACCCGAACGTCGCGCTCGCCCTCTCCTCACTCGCCATCGACCCGGCGACGCTCGGCCGCCCGCGCGGCCGTCTGACCGTGATCGGCCTCGGCCCCGGTTGTGCCGAACTGATGGTCCCGGCCGCGCGCACCGCGTTGAACGAAGCGACCGACATCCTGGGCTACGACACCTACGTGAAAATGGCCGGCCCGCTGCGCGCCGATCAGCGTGTGCACGGCACCGACAATCGCGAGGAATTGCAGCGCGCGCGGCACGCGTTCGAGCTCGCGAGCGAAGGCCGCTCGGTCGTGATGGTGTCCTCGGGCGACCCCGGCGTGTTCGCGATGGCGGCCGCCGTGCTCGAAGCGCTCGAAGCTTCGCGCAACGACGCATGGGCCGCCGTCGAACTATCGATCGTGCCGGGCGTGTCGGCCGCGCTCGCGACCGCCGCGCAGGCCGGCGCCCCGCTCGGCCACGACTTCTGCATGCTGTCGCTGTCGGACAACCTGAAGCCGTGGACGATCATCGAAACCCGCCTGCGCCATGCGGCGCAAGCCGATCTGGTGATGGCCTTCTACAACCCGATTTCGCGCGCGCGTCCGTGGCAGCTCGACAAGGCGCTCGATATCGTGCGGGAATATCGCGCGCCATCGACCCAGGTGGTGCTCGGGCGCGACATCGGCCGGCCCGGTGGCACGCTGCGCACGCTGACGCTCGGCGAGCTGCGCTCGGCCGACGTGGATATGCGCACGATGGTGATCGTCGGGTCGTCGCTGACGAGAAAATTCTCTTGCGGCGACAACGGCGCGCAGTGGGTGTACACGCCGCGGTGGTACGAGTAAGCGGGCCGTACCGGGTGGTGCCAGCCCGCTCCGCTCATGCCATCTTCAGATCCTGCACCGCCCGCTGCCTGACGCCCAGGTCGTCCCACAACTCCGGATGACACGTGAACACCAGAATCTGATGCCGCGTCGCCGCGTCGATCAATACGCGTTTGAGTGCGTCGCGGCGCGCGGCATCGGTGTGGACCGCGGCATCGTCGAGCATCAGCAGAGTCGGCCGGCCTGAGGCCTGCAACAGGTCCGCGTACGCGAGTCGCGTCAGGATGCCGAGCTGTTCGCGCGTACCGAAGCTCAGCGCGTCGAGCAGTTCCGCGCGGCCGTCGCGATCGAGCATCGCCGGGATCAGATCGTCGCCGAGCGCGAGGCTCGACTGCGGAAAAATCCGCTTCAGGTAATGACCGAGCCGCTCGGTCAACGGCGCGCGCAGTTGCGCGAGCGCGGCGTCGCGTTCGTCGACCAGCACTTCGTCGAGCAGACTCAGCGCGCTCGCGCGCAGGCTCAGTTCGTCCTTGCGGCGCGTGGCCTGCTCGACTTGCGCTTCGAGCACGGCAAGCCGTTCGCCGAGGCCCGATGCGCCCATCGTTTCGAGCTGGCTACGCAGCTCCGCGATCCGCAGTTGACGCTCGTGCTGCTCGTTGCGCGCGAGTTCCGCCGATGCGCGATAGCGCTTTGCCTCCGCCACAGGGTCGTCCAGACGCGCCGCATCGAGTTCGCGCTCGCGCTCGCCGCGCTGGTTCTTCAGCACATCGACCTTCACGCGCTGTTCGACGATATGCGCCTGCCACTGCGCGCGGTTGCGTCTGAACGCTTCGTCATTCAGCTGCGCTTCTTTGCGCTGCAGCTGCGCCGTCAGCGAATCGGCCTTCGCGACGCCGGTGGATTGCGCGGCCGCCGCCTGCTCGAGCACCTTGCGCGCGGCCTCCAACGCGTCGCGCGCGATGTTGGCATTGCGGCGCGCGTCGTCGAGCGGCGGCGCCGCCGACACGTCGGGCAGACCGGCAAGGCGCTCGCTCGATGCCTGCAAGCGCGCAGCCGTCGATGCCAGCGCCGCGCGCAACGCATCGATGCCTTGCGGCGCATGGACCGCGAGTATCCCGGTCTGACTCTTCTGTTGCGCGACCAGCGTTTTCCATTGCTCGTGACGCGCCTGCGCATCGCCCACCGACGCGACGCCGAGCGTCAGCAGCAACTGCGCGTGTTTCGCCTCGAGCGACGCCAGTTCCGACAATCGCGCGGACAGATCGGACACGCCCGGAATCACGCGCAATTCGCCGAGCTCGCCGAGGCCGATGCGTTTTTCTTCGTCGACACGCAGCACGCCTGTGCCGCTGATCGTCTCAGCGCCGACGCGTAACTCGCCGTTCAAGCTGTACTCGATGCGCGTCATCGCCGCTTCGGTCCGCGCGCGCAGCACGGTCAGTTCGCCGTCGAGCGTGACGAGGCGCTTGAACCGCGCGTCGTCGAGTTCGAGCGCCGCCGCGTCGCGCGCGGCCTGCAGCACCGCCGCGTTCGCCTTGTCCGCCTCACCGATCGACGCTTCGAGCCGCTGGCTCTCCGCCCGATAGAAATCGACCTGGCTGCGCAGATCGGCGGCGGTCACGGCCGCGTTCGCGAGTTCGAGCGCGCGGTTCGCCTCGGTGGCTGCCTGCTCGAATTGCGCCACGCGGCTTTGCGCCTGCGCATGCGCGGTTTGCGCAGCCGCGACTTCGGCGCGCGCCGCGTCGAGCTGCTCGCGTTCGCGCGCGATGGCCGCCTCCAGTTCGAGCGCACCCTGCTCCTGCTGCACTGACAACGCGAGTTCCGCCTCGCCGATCTTCAGCGACTGCGCGAGCCCTTCGAGACCGCGTTCGAGTTGTTCGACCGCCGCGGCACGTTGCTGCGCGAGCGCGGCCTTCTGCTCGTGAAGCTCCCACGGACGCCGGCGCTCGGCGTCGTCGAATGCCTGCTGTTGCGAGGCGAGGCGCGCGATGTTGTCGTCGAACTGCTGGCGCTGCTGTCGCAGCTCGTCGCGGCTCGCGATCAGCGTGGCGAGCTTCTGCTCCGCCTCGGCGAGCGGCCCGGTCGATTTCTGCGTGCGCGCGGTCAGCAGTTGCCGCAGCTCGCGCTGCACGGCCGCGATCAGCGCGTCCTCGCCGCCCGCTTCGCGGCCGCCCGAAAGTTGCGTGAGCGCGTCGCGCAGATACTGCGCCGCGTGCCCGGTCGAATCGCGCATCTCCTGCGTGCCGCCTTGCTGCACCCACAACAGACCCGGCACGCCGGCGTTCTCGGCTTTCATCGGACCGCGCGCCGCGCGCGAGAAGCCGAGCAGCGCGGCGAGCTTGTCTTCGGCTTCGTCCTCGCTGTACACGGCCTGGCCGATCCTCAGCTCGCAGCGCTGACGCGACACGAACTGCTTCGACAGACGGCACGCGACACCATCGAGTTCGAAGCTGACCTCGACCGACGGCTGCCCGTTCGCGAGCCCCCACGGCAACAGGTCCTTCAGATGCGAGGCCTTGTAGCGTTCGAGGAACACCGTGCGCACCGCCTCGGCAATCGTGCTTTTGCCGGCCTCGTTCGGGCCGACGAACAGGTTGAGACCGGGCTGCAGATCGTCGATCACGAGCTGGCCGCCGAACTGCCTGAATTCCTGAATCGCGATACGTTGCAGCTTCATGCGCAGGCTCCTTCACGCGGCGCTTCAGGTTGCCGATCGCGCGCCTGCGCCGGTGGTGCGGCATGGGAATCGCGGTGCCACTGTTCGCGCTGAAAGCGCGCCAGCAGCAGCAACGCTTCGGCCGCGCGCCGCGCCTGTTGCGGATCGGCCTGCGCGTCTTCCTGCAAGCCGCGCAGCCGCGCCACCACCTTCGCGAGATAGCCGCTTTGCGCGCCGAGTTCGGCGAGATCGTCGGCGGTGGGCAGCACGTGCAGGCTGCTCAGATCGGCACGCAACGCTCGCACCCGGGCGCGGGCCTCTTCGACCGCGACATGCAGCGCCTCGGCATCGGCGAGCGCCGCCGTGCCACCGACCTCGATGCGCAGCACGTCATTCGCGCCGAGTTCGGCGAGGCGGGCTTTCAGAGCGTCGATATCGGTCGGCACCGAAATCGTCTCGTCCCAGCGACGCCACCGGTATTGCCCGACTCGCACCGCGTCGACTTGCGGCATCGCGCCCGGCTCGCTAATCGTGACGTTGAGCACGAAGCCCGGTTCGTTCGCGCGGAAGCGGTCCTGTTCGTGTGTGCCCGCGTACCACGTGCGTTCGTCGACACGCAGATGGCCGTGCCAGTCGCCGAGCGCCAGATAGTCGAGCCGCGCGCTCACGGCGCGCGTCGGCGCGATCGGGTTCGACGAATCGATGCCCTCCTGCAGAATGCCGCCGACGCTGCCATGCGCGAGCCCCACGCGGTGATAGCCGGGCGGCGTCTCGGTGGAATCGAAGAATGCGGTGGTGTCGTCGTAGGTGATGCGCTGCGTGAGCGGCGCGCACAGCAGCGCGCAACGGCACGCGTCGAGCAGCACGACTCCGGTTTCGAGCACGACGCGCACGTTCGGCGGCACGCAATTGAGCCGCTGCGCGCGGGTCCACACGCTTTCGACCAACGCCGCGTCGTGATTGCCCGGCAGCATGATCCACGTTCCGGAAAACGCTTGCAGCGCGGCGAACAAACGCCGGATCACGGTATCCGTCACGGTCTGCAGATCGAACACGTCGCCCGCGACGAGCACCGCGTCGACGTTGCGCGCGGCCGCTTCTTCGGCGATGCGGCGCACCGTGTCGAAGCGCGCTTGAGCGAGATGCGCGGCCTCGTCCGCTTCGAACTGACCGAACTGCGTGCCGATCTGCCAATCCGCGGTGTGCAGAAACCTGATCACTGTGCCTCCATTGCGATTGCGTTGCGTCGTCTTGCGTGCGGCACGACGACGAGCCCAACCGCGAATGTTACCTTGCCGAAGCCCCGGCGCGTATTGCGCGCGCGCATCCAGGCTGGACGCGTGCGCGGGCCGTACCGCATCATTGCAACCGAACCGGCTGCCGCGCCACCTTTCAGCCGCCCGCCGCCCGACACGATCAACCGCGCCCGATGGACAAGACCACCGAACTGAAGAAGGCCAAGCGCACGCCTTTACTGCTGCTGCTTGCGGCCGCCTGCGTTTTCGTCGTCACCGCGTTCCTGCCGCGCGGCCTGTGGGTCGACGGCATCAAGGCCGTCGCCGAGGCCGCGATGGTCGGCGCGCTCGCCGACTGGTTCGCGGTCGCGGCGCTGTTTCGCCGCGTGCCGATTCCGGTCGTGTCCGCGCATACCGCGATCATCCCGCGCAACAAGCACAAGATTGCCGACAACCTCGCGCACTTCGTGCAGGACAAGTTTCTCGACGTGCCGTCGCTGGTCGGTCTGATCCGCCGGCACGATCCGGCGCAGACCATCACCGCGTGGCTCAGCGAATCGGCCAACACCGAGCGCCTCGGCGACTACGTGGTGCGCCTCACCGGCGGCATCCTCGAGGTGGCCGACGACGCGCGCATCCAGAACTTCATCAAGGACGGCTTGCGCGACGTGCTCGCGAAGGTCGATCTGTCGCAATCGCTCGGCGCGATCCTCGACACGCTGACGCGCGACGGCCGTCATCAGGAACTGCTCGACACCGCGATCGATCAGGTGATCGCAGTGCTGCGCGAAGCGCCGGCGCGCGAGTTCATTGCCGCGCGCATCGTCGATTGGGTGAAAAGCGAGTATCCGACGATGGAGAAGTTTCTGCCGTCGGCGTGGATCGGCGACAAGGGCGCCGAAGCGATCGCGAGCGCCGCGAACCGTATGCTCGAACAGATCGCCGAGAACCCCACGCACGAGCTGCGCGACAGGTTCGACCGGGTGGTGCAGAAGCTGATCGTGCGGCTGAAGACCGATCCGGTTTTTCTGCAACAGGGCGAAGCGCTAAAGCGCTATCTGGTCGAAGGCGAGGCTTTCAGCAGCTACGTGAAGGACATGTGGGGCGAACTGCGCGCGTGGCTCAAGCGCGATCTGCAAAGCACCGACTCGACACTGCATGCGCGTGTCGCCGCAATGGGCGCGTGGGTCGGCCGCGAACTCGCGCGCGACCCAGCGCTGCGGCAATCGCTGAACGATCACCTCGAAGAAGCCGCGCGCGCGATGGCGCCGGACTTTGCGCAGTTCCTGACGCGCCATATCAGCGATACCGTGAAGAACTGGGACGCGCATGAGATGTCACGGCAGGTCGAGATGAATATCGGCAAAGATCTGCAGTACATCCGCATCAATGGGACGATCGTCGGCGGATTTATCGGCTTGCTGCTGTATGTGAGTTCGCAGTTGCTGGAGATGTTGCGGGTGCATGTAGGCTGACGATTCGAGCTCATCGAGCGACCCGCCGCGCAGCCGCGCCTGAGCCCTGCTCCCCCCAAACCGCCTACAATTCGGGCATATGTCTTGCGGACGACCAGTGCTCCGCTCGGTCGTCAACGCGTCCCAACCGGAATTGTGTTTACATGAAAATATCGCTACCGCCGCCGCATGGGCGCCCCAATCGCGTTTATCCGCCGGGCACGCCGGGCCTACATGGCCTCGTGTCGCTAATCACCGGCGTGGTGGTCGTGTGCGCGCTGTACTTCGGGCGGGAGGTGCTGATTCCGATCACGTTGTCGGTGCTGCTGAGCTTCCTGCTCGCGCCGCTCGTGCAGATGCTGCGGCGTCTGCACATGGGCCAGTTGCCGTCCATCTTCATCGCGGTGCTGTTCGCTCTCGCGTCGCTGCTCGCGATAGGCGCGCTGATCGGCGCGCAGCTCGTGCAGCTCGCGAACGCCCTGCCGCAGTACCAGGAAGCGATCGAGCAGAAGATCGAAACCGTGCAGGAAAAGACCGTGGGCCGCGCCGATTCGCTGATGAGCAGCGCTGCCAGCGCGCTGCAGCGCATGGCGCCGTCGCGTCCCGCGCCGCCGCGCCCGACCGGCCGCGCCGCGCGCAACGCGCCGCAGGTGCCGCAACAGGTCGAGGTGCACGAGCCCGCGCCGACGCCGGTGCAGCTCGCGCAGCGCGCGCTGACGCCGGCCATCGCGCCGATCGAGACGACCTTCATCGTGCTCGTCGTGACGATCTTCATCCTGCTGCAACGTGAGGATTTGCGCGACCGTTTGATCAGCCTGTTCGGCTCGCGCGACCTGCACCGCACGACTACCGCGATCAACGACGCCGCCGGGCGCCTGTCACGCTATTTCGTCGCGCAGCTCGGCGTGAATCTGAGCGCGGGCGGCATCATCGCGATCGGGCTCGCGATCATCGGCGTACCGGGCGCGCTGCTGTTCGGCGTGATCGCCGCTTTGCTGCGCTTCGTGCCGTACATCGGCATCTGGATCGCCGCGATCCTCGCGGTATTTCTCGCGGCCGCGATCCAGCCGCAATGGACGATGGCGGTCCTCACGCTGATCCTGTTCATCGTCGTCGACGTGGTCGCCGGGCAGATCGCCGAGCCGCTGCTGTACGGTCATCGCTCGGGCCTGTCGCCGCTCGCGGTGGTGGTCGCGGCGATTTTCTGGAGCTGGCTGTGGGGGCCGATCGGCCTCGTGCTGTCGACGCCGCTCACGCTGTGCGTCGTCACGCTCGGGCGCTACGCGGACCGCTTGAACTTCCTGACCGTGCTGCTCGGCGATCAGCCCGCGCTGACGCCCGCGCAGAACTTCTATCAGCGCCTGCTCGCCGACGATCCGCACGAGGCGATCGTGCAGGCCGAACGGCTGCTGCGCGAGATGTCGCTGATCGACTACTACGACAAGGTCGCGCTCGAAGGCCTGCGGCTCGCGCGCAACGACGCGCAGCGCGGCGTGCTGATGCCCGGGCAGTTGCAGCGGATCAACGACGCGCTCGCCGATATCGTCGAGAACCTCGAAATCGCCGACGGGCTGCGCGATACGCTGTCGCCTGCCGAATCGGCTGACGCGGGTAACGCGCTGCTCGCGGGGGCGCCGGAGCTGGCGTCGCCGGGCGCGGGTGCTTCGGAGCGCTACGGCAGCGATCCGCTGTCGCGCTCGCCACAGGCGGACGAAGCGGGCAAGGCGGCGGTGTTGTGCGTGCCCGGCCGCGGCGCATTCGACGAAGTGACGACGGCCATCGCTGTGCAACTGCTGAACCGCCAGGGTTTCGCGCCGCTAATGGCGACGCACTCCGGCTACCGCAGCGCGCGCGCCGATGAGCCGAGCTTCAAGGACACTTCGATCATCTGCATCGTGTCGCTCGACGCGCCCGAGTCGCCGCCGTATCTGCGCAATATGCTGCGGCGCACGCGCGAATGGCGGCCTCGCGCGACGCTGGTGGTCGGCGTCGGCGACGCGCCGGACGACAGCGCCGAACTCGATGCGGGCGGCGAGCTGCATGCGTCGCCGACATTCCGCGCGATGATCCAGGCTTGTCACGCGGCGACGAGCGGGCAGCCCATGCGGCAGCAATCGCAGGCGGCCAGCGCGGGCTGAGGCCGCTGGCCTGAAGCAGGCCAGGTCGAAAAACCAGGATTTTTGCTTCAAGCATCCATCTGCGGCTGTGGCTAGCGCGCACCGCCCCGCTCAGGGCTTATGTTAAGCCTCGCTCGAATCCCATTCTCATGGTCCGTCGAGGCTTCCTTCCCGACCACCAAGCTGCAATGTCTCGTTGGCATCGATCGCTTTGATCAGACTCGCGACGACTCGTCGGCTTTCTCCGAGGTCGCGCATCTTGACGTCGAGCTTTTCGACCTCGCGCCGCAACGCAGCGCGTGCCTCGGCACACGGATGGAAAACGGGCTTGGCGCCTAGCACGCAGGGCAGCAACAACCGGATACTGCTGATCTTCAGTCCCGCCGCGCTGAGCACGCGGATACGGTGTGCCGCGTCTATCTCCTCCGGACCGTAATCGCGGTAGCCCGATTCGGTTCGCATTGGTTTGAGCAAACCTTCGTGTTCGTAATAGCGCAGCATCCGTTCACTCACGCCGATGCGGCGAGCCAGTTCGCCAATACGCATGACATCTCCCATACGAAACGCTTGACCTTGACACCGCTGTCAAAGTTTAGCCTGATCTGGCCGGCCGGATTGCCCGCCGCTACATTCGCCAAGGGACTTGCTCATGACATCCACCGATGACACGTTTGACGGAACGTTTCCGTTTTCACCGCGCTTCAGCGACGCTGCCGGCTTTCGAATGCATTACGTCGATGAAGGCCGCACCGATGGCGAGGTTGTCTTGTGTCTGCACGGGGAACCGACATGGAGCTATCTGTTTCGCGACCTGATCGTGGCGCTGTCAGGCAGCTACCGTGTGATAGCGCCCGATCACATGGGATTCGGCAAGAGCGAGACCCCGGAACATCGGACGTACTGGCTGCAGGATCATATCGACAATCTCGAACAGTTCGTGCTGGCCCTGGATTTGAACGACATCACGCTCGTCATGCACGACTTTGGCGGCCCGGTCGGCATGGGACTCGCCGCGCGGCATCCGAGCCGCATTCGCCGAATCGTCAGCACGAATGGCCCGACTCCGTTTGGTCAGCACACGTTACTCGATAGATGGAACGCGAATACCGCGGTCGCGCCGTGGTTCCAGTGGATCGTTCGCGCCGAATCGCAAGGGCGCCTTGAATCCGTGCTGGGCGAACTCGGCTTCAATATCCTGAGTACGTTGAAGCTCAACGGCTTCGAAAACCATACGCGCATCAACGATACGTGGCTGCGCGCCTACGGTTCGCGTTTCGTCGTGCCCGCCGACAGCGCCGGCGCAATTGGCTGGGCCAAAGGCTTCGCGATCGGGGCGCATCGTTTCGAGGTGCCCGACGCTGCTGCGCTCGACGCGATCCGGTCGAAACCGGCGCTCGCCATTTGGGGCGATGCCGACCGTACGCTGGCCGCGGAACACTTGCTGCCGCTGTTCAGCGAACTATTTCCTCTGGCGCCGATTCACCGGCTCGCGGGAGTCGGCCACTACAGCTTCGAAGACGCACCGCAGGAAATCGCAGGGCTGATCGTCGAATTCCTGAAGGCCCACTGACGCAAGCCTGGACGGGGTCAGCTCGCGTCGCGGCGTCGTACCCAAAATGCGGACAGCCGCGCACGCACGCTGCCGCATACTGCGCCGATAACGCAAGCAAACCGGAGACACGCATGACCCGTCCGTTCAAACCCTATCCGTTCGCGCCGCGCCGTTATCCGGCCGCGCTGCCGCCGCTCGTCGACGGACGCGATCCACAAATGCGCGCCGTCGCAATCGTCGGCGGCGGTCCGGTCGGCATGACGCTCGCGATTGCGCTCGCGCGCCAGGGGGTGCGCTCGGTGCTGATCGAGGCCGACGACAGCGTCTGCACCGGCAGCCGCGCGATCTGCATCTCGCGACGCAGCCTCGAAATCTTCAAACGGCTCGGCGTCGTCGAGGGGTTTCTGCAAAAGGGGCTGGCGTGGACCGGCGGGCGCAGCTTCTATCGCGACACCGAGGTGTTCCGCTTCGCGATGCATCAGGACGACGAGCAGTCGCTGCCGCCGATGATCAATATCGCGCAGTATCAGATCGAGCAACTGCTGCTCGACGAGATCGAACGGCACGCCGATCTGATCGACGTGCGTTGGCAAACGCGTGTGACGGGCCTCGCGCAACGGCCGCAAGGCGGCGCGACCTTGACGCTGCGCAGCGCCGAATCTGCCGATTCGCAACGCGCGAACTGGCAGATGGACGCCGCGTGGGTCGTCGCCTGCGACGGCGGACGCAGCACGATCCGCGACCTGCTCGGGCTCAAGCTTACCGGCACGACCTACGAAGGCCGCTACGTGATCGTCGATATCGAACTCGACAGCACGCGCGCGACAGAACGGCTCGCTTATTTCGATCCGCCGTCGAATCCGGGCTCCACGGTGCTGGTGCACAAGCAGCCCGACAACGTGTGGCGTATCGACTATCAATTGCGCGACGACGAAGACCCCGACGCCGCCGTGCTGCCCGAGAACGTGATGCCGCGCGTGCAAAACCTGCTCGACTCGATGGGCGAAACCGGCGCGTGGTCGCCGATCTGGATCACGATCTACAAGGCCAATGCGCTGACGCTCGAACGCTATCGGCACGGCAACGTGCTGTTCGCGGGCGACGCCGCGCATCTGGTGCCGATCTTCGGCGTGCGCGGCGCGAACTCCGGCATCGACGACGCCGACAATCTCGGCTGGAAGCTCGGCTGCGTGATCAACGGGAGCGCGTCGCCAGCGCTGCTCGATAGCTATAGCGACGAACGTGTGTACGCGGCGCGCGAGAATCTGAGCTACGGCATGAAAAGCACCGAATTCATGGCACCGCCGACCTTCGCGTTCGATCTGCTGCGCACGGCCGTGCTCGGACTCGCCGAGCGTCATGCGGCGGTGCGGCCGCTGATCAATCCGCGCCAAACGCATGCGATCGCGTATCGGCAATCGCCGCTGAACTTCGTGGGCGACAAGGCCGATGCATTCGATCGCGGCCCCGCGCCGGGCACCGTGCTGCCCGAGTGCAGGCTGCTGAAACAATCGCAAGATGGCGCACGGCTCGGCATTCACCTAACCGACCTGCTCGGACCGTGCTTCACGGCGCTGCGCTTCGATCCAGACCAGGCGAACGACGGTGAGTCGTGGCAGCAACTGCAAAGCATGCTAGCCAGCCAGGACATTCCGTTCAACCTGATCGATATCGTCACGGCCGAAGCGCATTCGGCAATCAGCCCTCGAGCGATCGATCCAACCGGCCGCCTGCACGACATGCTCGACGCACAGCCCGGCACCGTCTATCTGATCCGCCCCGACGGCCACGTGCTGGCGCGCTGGCGCAACGGCAGCGCGGCCGCCGTGCGGCACGCGCTCGATGCCACGCTGACGCAGCAGAACTAAAGCGCAAGGACCCTCGACACCATGACCGATTCCGATCTCGACCTCGTCTATACGACGCTGTGCAACACGCTGACCCACGAAGGCGAAGCGCAGGCGTCGCTGTATCTGGCGCGCCTCGCGCTGTTGTGTCTGACCGAACTCGACGACCCGCGGCGCGCGTTGTCGTTGATCGAAGCGGCGAAGCTGCCGGTTGCCGCCGCGGCCTAGCGCAGACAAAAAAACCGCCTCCCTGGAGGCGGTAACGAGCCGACTATTTTTCCGCGAGCCGATGACCGCCGGCATCCGGCTCGACGCGATAGCGCTGGCGAATCTCCTTCAAATGATCGAGATCGCCGGGGTGCTTGCCGTCGGGAAAATCAACTTCGGCGATGCTGTGGCCAGCGCTCGCCTTGAGCATCCCGCGCTTTGGGCCGCTGCTAGCCAGCACGGCGATCGCTTTGATATTGCCTTGCTGATCGTATTCGATATGTACCTTCATGGAGGACTCCTCGTCATGTTCGATGGAATTGAGCGGATGCACAGCGGCCAGGTTCAAATTGCGTCGGTCCATGCAATGAAGAGTCCGTAGGAAGCATAGTCGGTTGCGCTCTTGTTGTGCACTTCCAGCAGCACCACGCGATTGCCTTCGGCGTCGCAATCGTTGGAAAGGTTGCGGACTTCGACGTTCTTGTCCCACGGCGGTCCCGACAGGGGGATCGCTGCCGCCCACAGGATTTCGCCGTAGTTCATCGGACCCACCCACCAGAACGTGGAGTCGCCCGCATTCAGATCGACTCCGCTGCCGACCAGTTGGCCATTTACATTGATACCCATCGCTGTCTCCCAGTTGCAGACGGCCACAGCGACGCGTAATTGCCCGTGTGCCCGTGGCGGTGGTTACACCGCTGACTAAAGAACGGCGACGTTCGATGCGTTTTGAAGGCAGCCCGTTATTCTGCGAATGCCCACAAAAAAGCCGCGCGATCGACGCGCGGCATTTCTTCCTTCTTCGAAGCGAAGGCGTTACGACAACAACCTCACTGCTTCGGATACAAGCCCAACGTACTGGCATGCAGCCGCGCGAGCCCGAGCAACGCATCCGTATAAGGCGTGGGCACGCGCGTCAGCTGCCCGAGTTCGCGCACCGCGCCGACCAGCGCATCGAGTTCGACCGCCTTGCCGGCCTGCACGTCCTGCAGCATCGACGTCTTCATCGCGCCGAGCTTCAGCGTGACCGCGTGACGGTCATCGGGCGCCTGGTCGATCGGGATGCCGAAGCGAGCGCCGATTTCCTTCGCCTCCAGCATGATGTGCGTGACGAAGCCGCGCACGAGTTCGTCGCCGAGAATCCGGTCCGTCGTTGCGCCGGTGATCGCGCTGACCGGGTTCATCGTCATGTTGCCCCATAGCTTGAACCAGACGTCGCGCTGGATCTGCGCGGAGGCCGTCGCATGGAAGCCCGCCGCCTGCAGCAGCGCGGCGAGCAACTCGACACGCTCGCTCGCCTTACCCGACGCCTCGCCGACGATCAGCCCATTGCCCTGGTGATGCCGGATCACGCCGGGTGCGTCGATCAGGCAACTGGCATGCACGACGCAGCCGATAGTCTGCGCGGCCGGGATCGCGGCGGCGATCGCGCCGTCGGGATCGATCGTCTTCAGGCGCTGACCGGCGAGCTCGCCGCCGAGGCCGTCGCAGAACCACCACGGCACGCCGTTCATCGCCGTCAGCACGATCGTTTCCGGGCCGAGCAGCGGTTTGATATGCGCGGCCACCGCCGCCATCGCCGGGCCCTTCACCGCGATCACGACGAGCTCCTGCACGCCGAGATCGGCCGGCTTGTCGCTCGCCTTCACCTGCTCCGCGTAGATCACACCGCCTTCGATCAGCCGCAGACCGTGCTGGCGCACCGCGTCGAGTGTCGCGCCGCGCGCGACCACGCTGACCTGATGCCCGGCCTGCGCGAGCTTCACTCCCATCCAGCCGCCGATCGAGCCGGCGCCGTAGATCGCTACTTTCATCGCCTGAATCCTTGCCTGTTGCTGTGTTTATCGCAGCGTTGATTGTCGCGCTCTTTTATGCGTGGCTTCAATCATTGCCGGTAGCTCGCATCGATCCGGTCGACCCGCCGCACCAGCGCATCGAACACGTCCTGCCCGGCGCCGTGGCGCGGGTCGAACTGCAACGCGTCGCGCGAGCAGCGAATCGCGACCTCCTCGGGCACCGGCCGCGCGCGGCCCATCGAAAACGTCGCCATCTGGATTTCGCACGCACGATTCAGCGTCCACAGAATCGCGAAGGTCTGCGGCAACGTCCGTCCCCACGATAGCAGACCGTGGTTGCGCAGGATCACCGCCTGTTTGTCGCCGATATGCGCGAGCAGCCGCGGGCCCTCCTCCGCATGAATCGTAATGCCTTCGAAGTCGTGATACGCGATCCGGTCGTGCAACTGCGCGCTATAGAAGTCGGTCTGCTGCAGGCCGTCTTCGAGACAGGCCACCGCGACGCCCGCCGTCGTATGCGTGTGCATCACGCAGTGCGCGTCGGGCAAGCCTTCGTGAATCGCCGCATGCACGACGAAGCCGGCCGGATTCACCGGATACGGCGAGCCGTCGAGGACCCGCCCCTGCGCATCGATCTTCACCAGATTGCTCGCGGTGACTTCGCTGTAGTGCAGCCCGAACGGGTTGATCAGGAAGTGGCGCTCGGCGCCGCTGACGGTTTCGGGCACGCGCAGCGTGATGTGGTTGTAGATCATCTCGGTCCAGCCGAGCAGATCGAAAATCCGGTAGCACGCGGCAAGCTGCACGCGCGCCTGCCATTCGTCCGGATGCATCGCGGCCGATCTGGCCGGGCTTGTCGGCTGCGCTTCGAGGGTCGTGGCCATCGTCAGTGTCTCCATGATTGTGGTTGTGACGGCGCGGCCATGCGCACCGCCACCCTATTCACGCGTGCCGCAACAGCGGCTGGACCGCCGGACGGCTTCAGTCGCCCGACACCACCGCCGCGATCGACGACGCGACATAGTCCGCGTTGCGCGCGTTCAGCCCGGCGACGCACATGCGGCCCGAGCGCAGCACGTACACCGCGTATTCGTTGCGCAGACGCTCGACCTGGCTTTCGGACAGGCCGGTGTATGTGAACATGCCGCGCTGAGCGACATAGCGCGCGCGCATCACTTCATCGACGCGTCCGTCGAGCCCCGCGTGGATCACGTTGCGCATCGCGAGGATGCGCTCGCGCATCGCGCCGAGCTCGGCTTCCCACGACGCACGCAGCGTCGCATCGGCGAGCACGTTGGCGACGAGACGCGCGCCGTGCGTCGGCGGATTGCTGTAGTTCGCCCGCACCGCCGACATCAACTGACCCGCGACGCGTGCCGCTTCGTCGGCGCTCTTGCAGACCACGCTCAGCGCGCCGACACGCTCGCCATACAGCGAGAAATTTTTCGAGAACGAGTTCGCGACGATCAGCGGCACGTTCGCGTCGGCGAGCAGGCGCACCGGTGCGGCGTCTTCTTCGAGGCCCGCGCCGAAACCCTGGTAGGCCATGTCGACGAACGCGATCAGCTTGCGGCGCTGCAAAACCGGCGCCAGTTCCGCCCATTGCGCGGGGCTCAGATCGACGCCGGTCGGGTTATGGCAGCACGCGTGCAGCAGCACCACGCTCTTTTCCGGCAATGTGTCGATCGCGGCGAGCATCTCGGCGAAACGCAGGCCGCCCGTTTGCGGGTCGTAGTACGGATAGGTGTTGACCGTCAGGCCCGCCCCTTCGAATATCACGCGATGGTTTTCCCAGCTCGGGTCGCTGATCCACACCTGCGAGCCGGGGAAATAGCGCTTCAGGAAATCGGCGCCGACCTTCAGCGCGCCCGAGCCGCCGAGCGTTTGCAGCGTCGCGATCCGGCCTTCGGCGCGCGCCGCGCTATTGGCGCCGAACACCAGCGCCTGCGCGGTGTCGCGATAGAGCGGCAGACCCGCCATCGGCAGATACGAGCGTGGGCCGATCGCGTCCAGCAGCGCGGTTTCGGCGCGACGCACCGCGTCGATCACCGGCAGCTTGCCGGCGTCGTCGAAGTAGATGCCGATGCTGAGGTTGACCTTGTTCGGCCGGGGGTCCAGCTGAAAGTCTTCGTTCAGGCTCAGAATCGGGTCGCCCGGATAGGCGGGAATATGGTCGAACATGACGGGTCCTTGAATACGGCCTGTGCAGGCCTGTTGTAGCGGTCGTCCGCGCGCCGCGTGACGACGGGGCAAACCTTAAGTCTAAGCGGGTTCGCCGGGCTAAGTCGACCCGCACGAGTGTCGGTCGCCGCCGGGCCGCGCACAATCAATCGATTTTTCACGATTCGTAAGTTTTTCTTTAGAATCGATCGTATGCCTCTTACCCGCGTCACGATCCGCCAATTCGAAGCGTTCCTCGCCATCGTCGATCTGCACAGCATCGGCGCGGCGGCAGAGCGGCTCGGGCTGACTTCGTCGGCGGTCAGCCAACTGCTTGCCGAGCTCGAAACGGAGCTCGGCTTCCGGCTGTTCGATCGCACCACGCGGCGTGTCGCGCTGTCCAGCGCGGGGCAGGACTTTCTGGCGTCGGCCGAATCGGTGCTGCGCCACGTGCGCGCGGCCGCCCAATCCGCCGACGACATCCGCAACCGCGCGGCCGGCATCGTGCGGGTCGGCGCGCCGCTCGTGATCGCATCGACGGCGCTGCCCGCGGCGATCGCCGCGTACGCGCGCGGCAAGCCGAAGGTGGTCGTGCGGGTCTGCGATACCGTGGTCGAGCAACTGGTGGAGCGCGTGGAGAGCGGCGATATCGATCTCGCGATCGGTCCGGACCGGCAAAGCGGGCCGCGCGTGCGCTCCGAGGCCGCGTTCGCGAGTCCGTGGGTCATGTGGTGCGCGGCCGCGCATCCGCTCGCCGCTCGCCGCCGCGTGCAGTGGCAGCATCTGCGCGACGTGCCGATCGTCGCGACCGGCCGCGACCACGAGCGCGCGGTCGATCAGATGCGCGCCAATCTGCCGGTCGAGGCACGCATCATTCCAGTCGATGTCGTCGATAACGTGACCACCGCGTTCGGCCTCGCCGCGCAAGGGCTGGCGGTCACGCTCGCGCCGGCCTATGTGGCGCCGCTCGCGCGCACGTTCGGGCTCGTGATGAAGCGCATCGTCGATCCGGAAACGATTCGCGAGGTGTGCGTGTATCGCTCGACCGAACGGGCGCTGTCGCCATCGGCCGATGGTTTCGCGGATTTCGTGGTGCCGTGGTTGAAACGCTGGGATCGGGAGACGCAGGCCAACGCTCGGGGTAAGCGGAGTTGAAGCGGGCTTGAAGCGGGTCTGAAGCGCCAGGCGACTCGCGCTTCGGCGCATCGTGCATCTAGGGCTGCATACACAGCGCGAACAACTGCCGCTGATTCGAAATCCCGAGCCGCGCATACGCGCGCTTCTGATACGTGACGACGCTCGCCGGCTTCACACCCATCTGCCCGGCGATCTCGGCGGCGCTTGCGCCTTCGAGCGTGCCACGCAACGCGTCGAGTTCGCGCGGCGTCAGCGCCGGACATGCGCGCCGCACGCGCGCGAGCATCGCCGCGCCGGTGCCCTGCTGATGCTGCCCGTTCAGCGCGTAGTGACCCTTTGCCGCATGCGCGAACAGCGGCGCGACGCTTTCGATCCGCTCCAGATCGCCCGGCGAGAACACGCCGTACGCGCGGTCGCGATACAGGTTGATCGACAGCCACACGCTATCCGCGGGCTGCACCAGCAACGACAGCCGGTCCGATACGTTCGGCTGCGCGTAGCAGACCGCGCGATACGCTTCATTCTCGATTTCGTCGCCGCGCTGCTGATGCAGCACCAGCGCATCGCGTGAAGCGCTGCGCCGCTTGTCGTCGGTCTGGCCGATGATCGCGCGATTGCCGTCCAGCGCATAAAAATGCGCGGCGTAGCGTTCGGCGACGTCGCGCAGAAAATGCCCGCCGCGATGATCTGCTGCCGACACCGTACGCGGCCGCGCATCGAACTCGTACGCGAAGATCGTGCACTGCGAAACGGGCAGCGACAATGATTCGCCCACCGTCTGCAGAATGCTCGCGGCGAGCGCGTCGGCATCCGGGTGCGAAATCGCCATGACGAGGTCGGTGGCGAGCGCGGTGCTGATCTGACCGCTGCGCTGCGGTGATGCGAGGCGCCAGGAACGCATGATGGGATTCGTGCTTGCGCCGCGTGGATTGGGTTGCGGCAAGCGTAGCACAGCGGGCGCGCGGCGCAGGTCCGCCGCGGTGAGCGACTCGTCAGCGACGCGTTATCGCCGGGTAAACGACCCCCGCTGCAACGCCACCACCCTCGGCAATTCGATCGTAAACGTCGTGCCGGCCTCGTCGCTGGATACGACGCTGACGTCGCCGCCATGCATCCGCGCGATCTCCTGGACGATATGCAGACCAAGCCCGAGCCCTTCGCGCGAGCGCGCGCCGTTGCCGTTCGACCCGAACGCCTTGAACAGATACGGATACACCTCGGCCGGAATCGTGCCGCGATTGGACACCTTCAGCCGCACGCAATCCTCGGCGTCGCCATCGACCTCCACGCCGATATCACCCTCCGGCGCGCCATGATGCAGCGCATTGCTGACGAGATTCGACACCGCCTGCCACACGAGATCGGTATCCCACGCGCCGGCCGTATTGCCGGTGCAGGTGAACACGATCTGCTTGCCGCTCTTCTGCGACGCGAATTCATCAATGACCGAGCGGCACAGTGTGGCGAGGTCGATCGAGCGTGGCTGCAACGGCAGACGTCCGCCTTGCAGGCGTGCGAGGTTCAGCAGCTGATCGACCATCCGCGCCATCCTCAGCGAACTGTTCTTCACGCGCGCGGCAACGGTCGCGGCCTGCTCGTCGGCGGCCGCGCGCATCAGGTATTCGGCCGACGCGAGCACCGCGCTGAGCGGCGTGCGCAGATCGTGACTGAGCACCGCCATCAGCATTTCGTTCGCTTCGAGCATCTGGCGCGTCGTCACCAGTTGCGCGGCGAGCTGGCGCTTCTGCTGCTCCAGCTGCACGAACACGTCGACCTTCGACTGCAGGATGCGCGGATCGAACGGCTTGTACAGGAAATCGACCGCGCCCGCCTCGTAGCCGCGGAACGTGCGCGACGCGTCCTGCGCGGTCGCGGTCAGGAAGATGATCGGAACGTGCGAGGTGCGCGGGCTGCCGCGCATCAGCGCAGCCAGCTCGAAGCCGTTCATGCCGGGCATATTGACGTCGAGAATCGCCAGCGCGACTTCGTGCTTGAGCAGCAGATCGAGCGCGGCGGTACCGGAGTCGGCGACCAGCACAGCGAGGTCGGGCCGCGCGAGCAATGCTTCGAGCGCGGTGATGTTGTGGGCGATGTCGTCGACGATCAGGATGTTCACAGGTGAGTTCGTCATGGCACCGGATCAGAGGGAAGTCGGCAGCGCGGCAAGGCGCCTGGCCAGGGTTTCGGGAGTGTAGATCGCGTCGGCCGCGCCACGCGCGATGGCCGCGCGCGGCATTTCCGCCGAACCGGCGCTGGCGGGGTCCTGCACCCATGCGGTGCCGCCGAGCGTGCGCACGCGTTCTAGGCCGAGCGCGCCATCGTCGTTGGCGCCGGACAGCAGGATCGCGAGCAGCCGCTCGCCGTACACCGCGGCGGCCGATTCGAACAGCACGTCGATCGATGGCCGCGAGAAGCGCACCGCCGCATCGGTCGATAGCGCGACCGTGCGGTCCACTTCGACGAGCATGTGGTAACCGGGCGGCGCGACGTGCACGCGGCCCGGCAGGATCAGCTCGCCCGCATCGGGTTCGAGCACCGGCAGCGCGCAGCGATGCGCGAGCGCCGGCACCAGATAGCTCGGCGAATCGGGCGGCAGATGCATGACGACCATCATGGCCGCCGCGAAGCGCATGGGCAACGCGGCGAGCAGCACGTTGAGCACCTCGATTCCGCCCGCCGACCCGCCGATCACGACCAGCTCGTAACCGCGCGGCGCGTGCGTGCGCGCGGCGCCGCCGGCATCGGCGGTCTGGGTCATCGCAGGTTCGACGTTCAAGGATGGCATCGCGACCTCGCTAACGCTTCTGATAAATGCGCTCGGCCGCGCGGAACTCGTCGAACGCCGGGTAGTGACGCGAAAACCGCAGGCTTTCCTTGCTGCCCAGGCCGAGAAAGCCGCGCCGCACCAGCGCGTTCTCGAACAGCCCCAACGCGCGATCCTGCAAGCCGCGGTCGAAATAGATCAGCACGTTGCGGCACGACACCAGATGCGCTTCGAGGAACACTTCGTCGGTGGACAGGCTGTGATCGGCGAACACCACGCGCTCTTTCAGCGAGCCGGCAAAGCGCGCGCCGCCATACGCTGCATGATAGTAGTCCGACAGCGAACGCGTGCCGCCCGCCGCCAGATAGTTCTGCGTGAAGCCCTGGATGCGTTCGAGCGCATAGATGCCAGCCGCCGCGCGCGCGAGCGCGTCGGGGTTGATGTCGGTCGCATAGAACAGCGTGCGCTCGGTGAGGCCCTCCTCGTCGAACAGGATCTTCAGCGACCACAGCTCCTCGCCGGTGCTGCATCCCGCGACCCACACCTTGATCGACGGATAGGTCCGCAGGCGCGGCAGCACGTGTTCGCGCAGCGCGAGGAAATACGACGGATCGCGAAACATGTCGCTGACCTGCACGGTCAGGTAGCGGAACAGCCGCGAAAACTCGTTGCCGTCGCGCATGATGCGGTCCTGCAATTGCGACAGCGTCTCCACGTTGAATTCATCGAGCGCCTGCGTGAGGCGGCGGCGCAGCGACGACATCGCGTAGTGGCGAAAGTCGTGCTGATACTTCAGATAGATCGCCTCGAGCAGCAGCCGCAGCTCGATGTCGAAATCGCTGAGACGCTGCGGTACGTCGGATGCGGACGGTTTCATCGCGTTTCTCGCTTGCGTGCTTGCGCTCGCGCTCTCAGCGCTGCCGCAGCCACACGCGGCACAGCGCGACGAGCTTGTCGACGTCGATCGGTTTCGACACGTAGTCGTCGGCGCCCGCTTCGAGGCAGCGCGTGCGATCGTTCGCCATCGCCTTCGCGGTCAGCGCGATGATCGGCAGATGCGCGAAGCGCGGATTGCGGCGAATCTCGCCCATCGCGGTCAGGCCGTCCATCTCGGGCATCATCACGTCCATCAGCACCAGATGCACTTCCGGTCCGCTCTCCAGTTCGTCGAGCGCCTCGCGGCCGTTGCGCGCGATCAACAGCTTCGCGCCGAGCGGTTCGAGCACGTGCGACAGCGCGAAGATGTTGCGCACATCGTCTTCGGCGAGCAGGATCGTGCGGCCCTCGAACGCATTGTCGCGTTGGCGCACGGTGCGCAGCATGCGCTGCTGCTCCGGCGCGAGCGACGACTCGACGCTGTGCAGGAACAGCGTGACTTCGTCGAGCAGACGCTCCGGCGATTTCGCGCCCTTGATGATGATCGACTTCGAATAGCGGCGCAGCCGGTGCTCCTCTTCGTCGGACAGCATGCGGCCCGTGTAGACGATCACCGGCAGCGATGCATGCGCGGTGTTGGCGGCGAGACGTTCGAGCAGATCGTAGCCGGTGCCGTCGGGCAGCGCGAGATCGGTGACGACGCAGTCGAACGCCACCGTCGACAGTTGCTCGAACGCCTCGGCGAGCGTCGCGACCGCGACGATCTCGGTGTTCTCGCTTTGCAGCAGCGCGCGGATGCTTGCACGCATCGGCGCGTCGTCCTCGATCACCAGCACGCGCTTCAGGCGCTGTTGCAGCCGCGCTTCGAGGCGGCGGATCGCGGCCTCCATCGTCGAGCGCGCGGTCGGCTTCAGCGTGTAGCCGATCGCGCCAAGGTGCAGCGCCTTGTCGGCGTGATCGGTAGCCGACACGATATGAATCGGAATGTGGCGCGTCAGCGGATCGTTCTTCAGCCATTCGAGCACCGTGAGGCCCGAGCGGTCCGGCAAACCGACATCGAGCAGCACCGCGGCCGGCCGCATGTCTCGCACCAGCGCGAGGCCGCTGGCGGCGTCGCTCGCGTGCACGAAGTCGAAGTCGAGTTCGTGCACGAGATCGCGCAGAATCGCGGCGAACGGCGGATCGTCTTCGACCGCGACGATCAGACGGCCTGCGCGGGTGCGGTTGTCGCGATCGTCGGCAATCGGCGCGGCGGCGGGCTCGACGGTGCAGGGCTGCAAAGCGTCGCGCGAAGCGACGGGCGACGCCCGGTTTGCCAGACCATTCGCCGGCGAGATCACCGCGGCGGGCGCGGCGTCGTGCGGCGTGTGCAGCAACGGCGCTTCCGCCATCGCCTGCGCGTCCATGCCGGTGCCCGCGTTGATCGCGCTGTCCGCAGCCTCGCCCGCATCGAGCGGCAGCCACAGCGAAAATACGCTGCCCTTGCCGACTTCGCTCGCGACCGTAATGCGCCCGCCCAGCAGCCGCGAAAACTCGCGCGAAATCGACAACCCGAGACCGCTGCCGCCATATTGACGGCTCGTCGAACCATCGGCCTGCTGGAATGCTTCGAAGATCATGTCGAGCTTATCGGCCGGAATGCCAATGCCGGAATCGCGCACGTCGAAGCGCAGCACGTTGTCCTCGACCTTGGCGACCTCGAGCGTGACCTCGCCGCGCTCGGTGAACTTCACCGCGTTCGACAGCAGGTTGCGCAGAATCTGCGTGAGCCGCTGACCGTCGGTGACGAACGTATCCGGCGTACCCGGCAACTTGTCGAAAGCGACCCGCAAGTGCTTGGTCGCCGCGATCGGCCGGAACATTTCGTCGAGCGATTGCAGCGTCGCCTCGATCGACACCGTTTCGGGTTCGACCGTCAACTGCCCCGCCTCGACCTTCGACAGGTCGAGAATGTCGTTGATCAGCACGAGCAGATCGCTGTTCGACGCGTGGATCGTCTCCGCGTAGCGCACCTGCTCGTCGGTCAGATTGCCGCTGCGATTCTGCTGCAGCAGCTTCGCGAGAATCAGCGAGCTGTTCAGCGGCGTGCGCAATTCGTGCGACATATTCGCGAGGAATTCGGACTTGTAGCGGCTCGACTGTTCGAGGCGCTCCGCGTTGGCCGCCAGATCGTTCTGCGCGCGCAGCAGATCAGATTTCTGCCGCTCCAGCCGCTGCGCGTATTCCTCGAGCTGCACGTTGGTCTGTTCGAGCTCGGCCTGCTGTGCTTCGAGGCGCCGTTGCGATTCCATCAGCGCGCGGCCGCGTTCCTCGAGACCTTCGTTGGAGACCCGCAACTCCTCCTGCTGGACCTGCAACTCCTCGTTGAGCTGCTGCGTCTCGGCGAGCGCATCCTGCAGGCGCTCGCGATACAGCGCCGCTTCGAGAAAATCGCCCATGCTGTGGCGGACCAGCTCCATGAACTCTTCGTCGCGCGGCCTCACCTCGCGCAGGAAGCCCATTTCGATGACGCCGTTGACCTGGCCGTCGTTGTCGATCGGCAGGATCAGCAGATTGCGCGGCGCGGCGCTGCCCGTCGCCGACGTGACCCGCACATAATCGGCGGGCACGTCGCGCAGCACCAGCGTGCGGTGCGAGCGCGCGGCCTGGCCGACCAACGTTTCGCCCTCCTCGAAACTCAGAGCGGCGGTCTGTTCGCTGTCGCGGCTGTATCCATACGCGGCGATGCGGCGCAGCGTGCCGCTTTGCCGGTCGCGCACGTACAGCGCGGCGACGACCGCATCGAGATATTGGGCGAGAAACTCGAGCATCGCGCGGCCGACGAGCGGCGCACTCGTCTGGCCGACGACCTTGTCCGCTAACAGGCGCTGGCCCGAGCGCAACCAGACCTGCTGCTCGAGCAGCGTGGTCTGCTCGGCCTGCTGACGCAGCACGTCGTCGTAGGTCTGTGACAGGTCCAGCAGTTCGCGACGACCCCGCCATGCGAGCAGGCCGCTGACGCCGAGGCTGAACAGCAGGAACAGGCCGACCAGCGTCGCCGTCACATTGCGCGTGGCTTCGGCGCGCTGCTGGCGCAGGCGCAATTGGACATCGAGAAAATCGCCGAATTCGCGGCGTATTTCGTCGAATTCCACCTTGCCGCGCCCCGCTGCGATCGCGCTCTCATAGTCCAGGTTGCGGCGGCGCGCGTCGATGATCTCCTCGGCGAAGCGGGTCCAACGCTGCTGCAGCGCCTCGATCTGCTTGAGCCGCGCGATTTGCAGCGGGTTGTCGGCGACCTGCTTCTGCAAGGTTTCGAGCTGCGCCTTGAATTTCGGGCCGCCGTTTTCATACGGCGTGAGGAAACTCTCGTCACCGGTGATCAGGAAGCCCCGCATCGACGATTCGCGATCGACCGCGAGCCGCAGCATTTCGTTGGCGTCGCCGATCACGCGCTCGGAGTGCTCGGCCCAACTCATTGTCGACACGAGATAAGCGATCAGGCCGACGAACAGCGCCATCGTGACGAGGCCGACGCCCAAAGGCAGCGCGATATTGCGGCGAAGGATGCGGCGGAAACGGCGTGGATCGACGGCCTGCGATGCGGTCATTTTTTCTGTAAGTGGCATGGCGAATCGGGTCGACGCGGAATATTTTGCGGGGTCTGCGCACGGTGTTGAGTACCGCGAAGCGACCGCCGTCATCATACAAGGACGACACTCATCCTGTAACGGAAGGCGGCTGGTTGAGCTTGCTGGCAGGGCGGCACGCTCGCGCGATCGGCCGCGTTCGGCGCGCGATGCAATACAGGAACCTGGCCGGCTCGCACCGGCCAGGTTCCTGCATCGAACACACATCATCGACACGCCGCATTGCGGCTACGCTCAGCGCCGTTTAGCGGCTAACGCGGCAGCGCACCCTGCCCGGCCCGCTCAGGCCGGCACCGATTCCGCCTGCGCCGCGCGCGACCACACGCGATGCTGCCCCGCGGCATCGAGGAACGCCTTCAACACATCGGCCGACTGCGAGTCCTCGCCAGTCGCGACGCCGTCCGACTGCGCCGGCAACTGCGCGGCCGTGAGCAGATCGCGCCCCGCGCCGAGCGCCGCGATCGCCTTCAGATGCTTGAACGCTTCGAGCACGAAGTGCCTCGCATCGCCCGATTGCGACAGCGCCTTCGCCCCCTTCTCGCCGCCGACGACGATCACCGCGTCGAACATCACTGACGGCAGCCCGGCGATCGTCGCGTCGGGTGCGAGGCCATCGATCCCGGCGAGCGTCGGCGCGATCAGCATCGGCGTCGCGCCTTCGCCCTTGAGCGCCTGCCGCAGCTGTTTGATCGCCGCGGCATCGGAACCGGGCGCGGCGAGCAGCGCGATCTTGCGGGTCTTGATGCCGGGCTTTACGCGATTGAGCAAACTCAGCGCCGGCGATGCCTTCGGCCCAACCAGCCTGGCCGTGCCCTGCTTCGGCGCCGGCAGACCGAGTCCTTCGGCCACTTTCGCGGCGAGACCGGCGTCGAAGTTCGCGAGAATCTCGTTGACCTGGCGCGCGCGAATCTCGGGCTTCGTCACCTTACCCAGTTCGAACTGATAGGCGGCCGCGATATGGTCTTTTTCAGGCTGCGACATGCTGTTGTAGAACAGCGCGGCCTGCGAGAAATGATCGGCGAACGAGTCGCTGCGCACGCGAATCTTCGTGCTCTCGACGCGTTCCTGATAGCTGTCGAAGCCGCCATCTTCGGCGGCCGGATCGGTTTCCTTCGGCCAGCCGTCGTTCAGCGAGTTCGGCTCGTACGACGCCTGGCCGACGTGAATCGCCTGTCGATGCATCGCATCGCGCTGATTGTTGACGGACGGACAGACCGGCCGGTTGATCGGAATCTCGTGAAAGTTCGGGCCGCCGAGACGGCTGATCTGCGTGTCCGTGTACGAGAACAAGCGCCCTTGCAGCAGCGGGTCGTTGGTGAAATCGATGCCCGGCACGATATGCCCCGGATGGAACGCGGCCTGTTCGGTCTCAGCGAAGAAGTTGTCCGGATTGCGATTGAGCGTCATCTTGCCGATGATCTTCACCGGAACCAGCTCTTCAGGAATCAGCTTGGTCGGATCGAGCAGATCGAAATCGAACTTGTGCTCGTCCGCTTCCTCGACGATCTGCACGCCCAGTTCGTACTCGGGATAGTCGCCGCGTTCGATCGCTTCCCATAAGTCGCGCCGGTGAAAGTCCGGGTCCTTGCCCGCGAGCTTCTGCGCTTCGTCCCACAGCAGCGAATACGAGCCGAGCACCGGACGCCAGTGGAACTTGACGAAGCGCGCCTTGCCCGCTGCATTGACGAAGCGGAACGTGTGGACACCAAAGCCTTCCATCGTCCGTAAGCTGCGCGGGATCGCGCGATCCGACATCGTCCACAGCACCATGTGCGCCGATTCGGGCACGAGCGAAACGAAGTCCCAGAACGTGTCGTGCGCGGACCCGCCGGTCGGCATTTCGTTCGGAGCTTCCGGTTTCACCGCATGCACGAAATCGGGAAACTTGATCGCGTCCTGGATGAAGAACACCGGCATGTTGTTGCCGACCAGATCGAAATTGCCTTCCTGCGTGTAGAACTTCGTCGCGAAGCCGCGCACGTCGCGCACCGTGTCGGCCGAGCCGCGCGGACCTTGCACCGTCGAGAAACGCACATAGACCGGCGTCTCGGTGGCCGGGTCCTGCAGAAACGCGGCCTTGGTGTACTCGCGCATCGATTCGTAGACCTTGAAGACGCCATGCGCGGCCGAGCCGCGCGCGTGCACGATCCGTTCGGGAATGCGCTCGTGATCGAAATGCGTGATCTTCTCACGCATGATGAAATCTTCGAGCAGCGACGGGCCGCGTGGCCCCGCGCGCAACGTGTTCTGGTTGTCGGCGATCTTGACGCCCTGGTTGGTTCTCAGCGCCTCGCCTTGCGGCTTCACGCGATCGCGTTCGAGATCGTTCGATTTCGCGTCGTTCGACTGCGCCGCCCCGTTTGCGTGGGCCGCGGGCTTCGGGGTATTCGCTTTACCTGCCATGGGAATCGACTCCTTGTGTTCGGGCGCGCGGCGACGAAGGCGTCGCGGCGCGCGATTACGGAGTCAGCAAGGGCTATACCTACGAAGTCGCGGCGCAAGGGCTGCGCGGCGGCGCTACGTCAGAACCGGTAGTTGATCGACACGTCGGCGACACCGGTCGCGCGGCTGCGCGTGATCGGACTGTTGCCCGCGCTGCCGACGAGCTGCTCGAACGCGCCGTCGGCAGTCGCGAACCAGTGCTTGCTGAACAGCCAGATCGCGCTGACACCGAAACCCACCGACTTGAAGCCCGCGCTCGCGTGATACTGCGGATACTGCGAGTGAGCGGCCTGCTCCTGATTGACGCCGAACCAGCTGTTCATGTACTTGGAGTCCGCGAGCACCACGTTCGGCCCGGCGAACCAGAAGAACTGTTTGGTACTGCCGGGCATCGGCATATAGGCGCCGAGGTCGCCGATCCAGCCGTTCGATCCGCCGAAATAGCGGCGGATATCGGCGCGCAGCACGAGCGGAAAATCCTTCGACACGACGTACTCGCCCGAGAGCTTCAGACCGACCGCCGGGTTGATGTTGCCGAGCCCGTTGAGTTCCTGCGGATCGTCCTGGGCGCGTCGGCCGAGATCGTAGACCGCGGCGAGACTCATGCGCCAGTTCTCGCCCTGCGCGAAGTTCACGCCGAAGCCTTCGCCGCTCGACAGAAAGAACAGATCCTTGTAACGCACGTCGATGCTCGGACCGGCCACCAGGTGATAGCGGTCCGATCCCTCGAAGCGCGGCTGGAACGACGTGGCGACGCCGAAGCGCAATTGCCAGTCGGGAATGTTCGGCTGCCACATCTTCTGCAGCGGAATGCCTACCGAGTATTGCCATTCGCCGAGCGGCGACGGCGTCTGCGCGAAGACCACACCCGGCACGCTGGCCATCGCACTCAAGGTCGCGGCGACGAAGGAGCTCGCCGCGATGCCGGTTTGTTTGTGGCGGGGCGAGGCGCCCCGCTTCTTTCTACGGCTGTTCACCACCGGAAGCCTCCGATCCGCTCGTCGCGATGAGGTTAGGTTTTCGCCCGGGGTCCAGCGCGGACCCAAAAAGCACGGACGACCGCCGCACTGCTACTTGCGGCGTGTAATTTTTCCAATCGATGTCGCGGGCGGCGCAATGCGCACGAGGCGCGCCGAGCCCGCGTGACCCACGCGGTCATGTGGCCACTGCGCATGATGCTTGCGCGCCGCGGTGGCGCGGACAACGGCCCACGGAGCATGGCTTCGCAAGATATGCGCCAAGTCTGTGGAAGATTGATGACGAGCGCGACGCAACCGTTCGGCCGGGTCATTGCCCTACTTCGACGAGCACCGGCTTGTCGCGATACAGGCTGGGGAACAGGCGCTTCAGGTTGGCGATTTTCGGCATGTCATTGAACACGATATAGGCCGAATCGGGATGCAAGGTCAGATAGTTCTGGTGATACGACTCGGCCGGATAGAAGCCCCTGTACGGCTCCGTCTTCGTGACGATCGGCGCGGGGAACACGTGCGACTTGTCGAGTTGCGCGATGTAGCTTTGCGCGACGCGCCGTTGCGCGTCGTTCAGCGGAAAGATCGCCGAGCGGTACTGCGTGCCGCTGTCGGGCCCCTGACGATTCAGCTCGGTCGGGTCCTGAACCACCGAGAAATACACCTGCAGCAACTGGCCGTAGGTGACCTTGCCGGGATCGAAGGTGACCTGCACCGATTCGGCGTGCCCCGTGTCGCCGCCGCTGACGGTCTCGTACTGCGCGGTGTCGCGTGAGCCGCCCGAGTAGCCGGACACCGCCCGCGTGACACCGCGCACATGCTGGAATACGCCCTGGACGCCCCAGAAGCAGCCACCCGCGAGCACCGCGGTTTCCTCGTGCGCGGTGCTGGCCGGGAGCGGTTCGTCGAGCGCGGGCGGTGCAATGACGACGGCGTTCTCCGCCGGGAACGCGACGCGCTGCGCAAGCGGCGACGCGAAGGCGGCGGCGCCTAGCAGCAACGACAGTGCGGCCGCACGTGAGCGTTTCGAGTTGCCACCGAGCGATGTAAGGGATTGCGGTCTGTTGCCAGTCATGATGGTCGCTCCGAAAAAGTGCCGACGCGCGCCCCCGCTGTGCCACCGTGCAGCCAGGCCGCACGCGGGTGCGCCGAAGCTTGGTCGCGCGGGCGCGGCGTTTATGACAGCATGCGCGTTTTTGCGGCCGGCTGCGCGGCCGGGTGGCCGAGCGCCTTACAGCGGAAATTTCGTGGTCGACAGAATTTCCTTCAGCACCATGAACGAGCGGATCTGCCGCACGCCCGGCAGATACAGCAACTGCTCGGCATGCAGGCGATTGAAGCTGTCGCTGTCGCGCGTACGGATCACCATGAAATAGTCGAACTCGCCGGTCACCACGTGGCACTCCATGCAGCCGGCCACCTTCTGCGCGGCCTTTTCGAATTCGGCGAACGACTCGGGCGTCGAGCGATCGAGCACCACGCCGATGATCACCAGCATGCCCGCGCCCGCCGCCTTCGGCTCGAGCAGCGCGACCACGCCGCGAATCAGCCCCGATTCCTTCAAGCGTTCGACGCGCCGCAAACACGCCGGCGCGCTCAGCTTCACTTTCGCGGCGAGCGTCACGTTCGAAATGGACGCGTCGGTTTGCAGCTGCCGCAGGATCGCGCGGTCGATGCGATCGAGCGCGTGGTGGGGATCGGATGGTTTCGATCCAGTGCGAACTTTTGTTGCTCTAATGGCCATGTATACGAAGTTTTATGAGGAAAAAAACATTTGCTTATTTTTAAAAATAAGTCTGCGCGATTTTTTTCGCAAGCTCATTTCTGATGGTTTTTTCTAACATGAACCCACGGAAATCACCCACCACGGAGCCGCGATGAACCTGCAACGTTTCCCCCGCTACTCGCTCACCTTCGGGCCGACGCCGATCCAGCCGCTCAACCGTCTGAGCGAGCATCTCGGCGGCAAGGTCAAGCTTTATGCCAAGCGCGAGGACTGCAACAGCGGCCTCGCGTTCGGCGGCAACAAGACCCGCAAGCTCGAATATCTGATCCCCGACGCGCTCGCGCAGGGCTGCGACACGCTCGTGTCGATCGGCGGCATCCAGTCGAACCAGACGCGCCAGGTCGCGGCGGTTGCCGCGCATCTGGGCCTGAAATGCGTGCTGGTGCAGGAGAACTGGGTCAATTACTCGGATGCGGTGTACGACCGCGTCGGCAACATCCAGATGTCGCGCATGATGGGCGCCGACGTGCGGCTCGTGCCGGACGGCTTCGACATCGGCTTTCGCAAGAGCTGGGAGGACGCGCTCGACAGCGTGCGCGCGGCCGGCGGCAAGCCGTACGCGATTCCGGCCGGCTGCTCGGATCATCCGCTGGGCGGGCTCGGCTTCGTCGGCTTCGCAGAAGAGGTGCGCCAGCAGGAAGCCGAACTGGGCTTCAAATTCGACTACATCGTCGTGTGCTCGGTGACGGGCAGCACCCAGGCGGGCATGGTCGTCGGTTTCGCCGCCGACGGCCGCGCCGATCGGGTGATCGGCATCGACGCCTCGGCGAAACCGGCGCAGACGCGCGAGCAGATCACGCGCATCGCGAAGCGGACCGCCGAGAGCGTCGAGCTGGGCCGCGACATCACCGCCAAGGACATCGTGCTCGACGAGCGCTACGGCGGCCCGGAATACGGTCTGCCGAACGACGGCACGCTCGAGGCGATCCGTTTGTGCGCGCGGCTCGAAGGCATGCTGACCGATCCGGTGTACGAGGGAAAGTCGATGCACGGCATGATCGACAAGGTCCGTAACGGCGAATTTCCGGCCGGCTCGCGCGTGCTGTATGCGCACCTGGGCGGCGTGCCGGCGTTGAGCGCGTACAGCTTCATCTTCCGCGACGGTTGATGGGGTTTAGAAGATTTAGCCGAAGGGCGTCCGCGGTTCGGCCGCGAGCTTTTTCCTCAAATGCTTGCGCAGAAACTCGACGAATGCCCGGATCGTGACCGAGCTTTGCCGATGCTGCGGATAGACGGCATAGACGCCCGTCGCCGACGGCAGGAACGCTTCGAGCACGGGCACGAGCTGTCCGCCGGCGAGCGCATCGGCGAGGATGAAATCGGGCAGCCGGACGATGCCCAGTCCCGCGACGGCCGAATCGCGAATCAGCTCGCCGTTATTGGCCCGCAACGGCCCGCGCACCTCGACGCTCCTGACCGCGCCGTCGACCCGAAACTCCCAGCTCACCGCGCCGCCGTGGCCGTACAGCAGGCAATCGTGATTCACGAGATCGGCCGGCACGGCCGGGCTGCCACGCCGCCGCAGATAACCGGGGCTGCAGCACGCGATCATCCTCACATCGATCAGCTTTTGCGCGATCAGCGACGAATCCGCCAGCGTGCCGATACGGATCGCCATGTCGAAGCCCTCGCCGACCACATCGACGGCGCGATCGCTCAGTTCCATATCGAAGCGCACGTCGCGATGCTCGCGCAGAAACGCCGCGACGAGCGGCGACAGATGCGTCATGCCGAACGACATCGGCGCGCTCACGCGTAGCAGCCCGCGCGGCCCGGCACGGCGCAACGACATCGCCTGCTCGGCGTCCTCGACCTCGCCGAGGATGCGCCTCGCCCGCTCGTAGAACTCCTGGCCCAGATCGGTCACCGCCAGCTTGCGCGTATTGCGAATCAGCAGTTGCACGCCGAGCGCTTCCTCGAGCGCCATCACACGGCGGCTCACGAACTGTTTCGACAGCGACAGCCGGTTTGCCGCGGCGGTGAAATTGTGGGCGTCGACAGTCGCGACGAAGATTCGCATGTCATCGAGTTGCATCGTATTGTCCACTCCGTCGCGACAGTGTTTCCGGTTTGACCATGATTATAACGATCCGGATTGACCTACACTGTCATTCATCGATCGCAGCCAAACATCTGGCCTGGATCACACGACAAAACTCAAGGAGAAAACAGCATGCTCGAAATCAGACAAGCCAACCAACGTGGCCGCGCGGAACACGGCTGGCTCAGCTCGCGCCATACGTTTTCGTTCGCGCACTATCATGATCCGAAGCAGAACGGCTTCTCCGACCTGCTCGTGATCAACGACGACCGTGTGGCGCCGGCGCAAGGCTTCGGCAAGCATCCGCATCGCGACATGGAGATCTTTTCGTACGTGCTCGAAGGCGCGCTCGAACACAAGGACACGATGGGCACGGGCTCGGTGATCGTGCCGGGCGACATCCAGTTGATGAGCGCGGGCACCGGCGTGGCGCACAGCGAATACAACCATTCGAAGAACGAGCCGGTGCATTTCCTGCAAATCTGGATCGCGCCGTCGCAGCAAGGCACGAAGCCGCGCTATCAGCAACAGCACTTCGGCGCGGCCGACAAGCGCGGCGTGCTGCGGCTGGTGCTGTCGCCGGACGGTGCGGACGGTTCGCTGCAATTGCAACAGGACGCACGTGTGTATGCGGGTCTTTTCAACGGCGACGAAACCGCGCGGCTCGAACTCGCGAAGGACCGTTATGCGTATGTCCATGTGGCGCGCGGCAGCGTCACGGTGAATGGCGTCGAGCTTGGCGAGGGCGACGGGGCACGGGTGCGTGGCGAAGAAGCGCTGACGTTCACGCAGGGCCGCGACGCGGAAGTGCTCGTGTTCGACCTGCGCAACATCGAGACCTCGGCACTGTGGGCATAAGCGCTCCGCTTGCGCCGGGCCATTAACTTAAGCTTGAACATGGCTCGCTGGACGACGATGTCCGGCGAGCTTCAACCCTCTACCCTAACGGGAAAAATCATGCGCTACTCGCTGTTTGAAAACCAGAAAGACGTCGTGGTTCTCGTCGCTCGAATCCTGCTGATGGTGCTGTTCGTAATGTTCGGATGGTCGAAGCTGACCGGCTTTTCCGGCACCGTCGCTTATATGACGTCGACCGGCGCGCCCGTGCCGGAGTTGTCCGCCGTTATCGCGGTGGTGATGGAACTGGTCGTGGGCGTCGCGCTGCTGGTGGGTTTCTTCACGCGACCGCTGGCGCTGCTGCTTGCGCTGTATACGCTCGGCACTGCGATCATCGGCCACCACTACTGGAATATGACCGGCGCGATGCAATACGACAACATGATTCATTTCTACAAGAACATCGGCATCATCGGCGGCTTGCTGTTGTTGTGCGTGACCGGCCCCGGCAAGTATTCGTTCGACCGGCGTTGATATCGAATTCCGCGCTCTAACGAAAAAGGCCCGTATGCAGCGGGTCTTTTTTCGTGCGCAAGCTGAAACGGCGACCAGCGGGCCGCCGTTTGCGTCTCTCATCTGCCGGATCAAACTGCTGCTTCGGCTTCCGCTTCGCTGACCGCCGCGACTTCTTCGCTGTGGCGGATCAGGTGATCGAACGCGGACAGCGATGCCTTCGCGCCTTCGCCCACCGCGATCACGATTTGCTTGAACGGCACCGTGGTCACGTCGCCGGCGGCGAACACGCCCGGCACCGACGTCGCGCCGCTCGCATCGACGACGATCTCGCCATGCTTCGACAGTTCGACCGTGCCCTTCAGCCATTCGGTGTTCGGCACGAGACCGATCTGTACGAACACGCCTTCGAGTTCGACCTTCTTCACTTCGCCCGAAGCGAGGTTCTTATAGACCAGTCCGTTGACCTTCTTGCCGTCGCCGGTGATTTCCGTGGTCTGCGCCTGCGTGACGATCGTCACGTTCGACAGGCTGCGCAGCTTGCGTTGCAGCACTTCGTCGGCGCGCAGCGTCGCACCGAATTCGAGCAGCGTTACTTCGCGCACGATACCCGCGAGGTCGATCGCCGCTTCGACGCCCGAGTTGCCGCCGCCGATCACCGCGACGCGCTTGCCCTTGAACAGCGGGCCATCGCAGTGCGGGCAGTAGGCGACGCCGTGATTGCGGTACTCGCGCTCGCCCGGCACGTTGATTTCGCGCCAGCGTGCACCGGTCGCGAGGATGATCGTCTTCGCCTTGAGCACCGCGCCGTTTGCCAGACGCACTTCGTTGATGCGCCCCGGAATCAGCGCTTCGGCGCGCTGCACGTCCATGATGTCGACGTCATAGGCCTTCACGTGCTGTTCGAGCGCGGTCGCGAACTTCGGTCCTTCGGTTTCGGTCACCGACACGAAGTTTTCGATCGCCAGCGTATCGAGCACCTGGCCGCCGAAACGCTCGGCCACGACGCCAGTTGCGATGCCCTTGCGCGCCGAATAGATCGCCGCCGCAGCGCCCGCTGGGCCGCCGCCGACGATCAGCGTATCGAACACCGGCTTCTTTTCCAGTTCCTTCGCGGCGCGCGCACCGGCGTTGGTGTCGAGCTTCGCGAGGATTTCCTTCACGCCGCTGCGGCCCTGGCCGAAGGTCTCGCCGTTCAGGAACATCGTCGGTACCGCCATGATCTGGCGCGCTTCGACTTCGTTCTGGAACAGCGCGCCGTCAATCGCGACGTGACGGATGCGCGGATTGATCAACGCCATCACGTTCAGCGCCTGCACGACTTCCGGGCAGTTCTGGCACGACAGCGAGAAATACGTTTCGAATTGATAGTCGCCGTCGAGGCTGCGGATCTGTGCGATCACCGCATCGTCGAGTTTGACCGGATGGCCGCCGACCTGCAGCAGTGCGAGGACGAGCGACGTGAATTCATGACCCATCGGAATGCCGGCGAAACGAATGCCCGCTTCCTTGCCCGCTTCGCCGATCGAAAACGACGGCTTGCGCTCGTCGTCACCGCGACGCTCGATCACCGAAACGCGCTCCGACAGAGTCGCGATGTCGTTCAGCAGGGCCAGCAGTTCCTGCGATTTCGCGCTGTCGTCAAGCGATGCGACGAGCTCGATAGGCCTGCTAACTTTTTCGAGGTACGACTTCAGTTGAGTCTTGAGATTGGCGTCAAGCATGGCGTTGCGATTCCGTGACGAGGGGTGTTGGTGTCCCGGCGCCGCGCACATCCGGAAAGGACATGCTGGGCCCGGGGAACGCGCGAAACGCCGTAGCAGGCGATTCGCGCGGTGATGCGCCGGGGTGCCCCCGGCAGATGCAGACTGCGAGTGCAGCGTGAGCTGCGCGGACCTTAGATCTTGCCGATCAGGTCGAGCGACGGGGTCAGCGTTTCTGCGCCCGGCGTCCACTTGGCGGGGCACACTTGACCCGGGTGAGCCGCGATGTATTGCGCAGCCTGAACCTTGCGCAGCAGTTCGCCAGCGTCACGGCCGATGCCGTTGTCGTGAATTTCGCACAGCTTGATCTCGCCTTCCGGGTTGATCACGAACGTGCCGCGCAGCGCGAGGCCTTCTTCTTCGATCAGCACGTCGAAGTTGCGCGAGATAGCGAGCGTCGGGTCAGCCAGCATCGGGTACTTGATCTTCTGGATCGTGTCCGACGTGTCGTGCCATGCCTTGTGCGTGAAGTGCGTATCGGTCGACACGCTGTAGATCTCAACGCCAATCTTCTTGAACTCTTCGTAACGATCGGCCAGGTCGCCCAGTTCGGTCGGGCACACGAAGGTGAAGTCCGCCGGGTAGAACACGAAAACCGACCACTTGCCCTTCAGGTCTTCTTCAGTGACGGTCTTGAAATCGCCGTTGTGGTAAGCCTGTGCTTTGAACGGTTTGACTTGACTGTTGATGATCGGCATTTGCTGAATCCTCTTTGGAGGGTGGTTGGAAAGTAGAGTCAGTATGTCAGACTACACTTAATAGGTAAAGTGGATTGTGTTAATGAGTTCGATAGTCCCGCCCTATTAGATTTGTCGGTCGAGACTATCGGGTCGAATGGCGCGGCGTTTCAGCCCTTCAGAAGCCGCCACAGCGTGGTTCGGCCGATGCCGAGCGCGCGGCTGGCGGCGGCACGATTGCCGCCGGATTGTTTGAGGGCGCGCAGCGCATCCTCGCGGCTGGGGCTGGCGCGGGGCGCCGTGCTGCCAGGCCTTGCGTCCTGAGACGCTTCCGTGATTCGCTCGTCCCCGGCCGGCCTGATCCGGCCGAACTCGGGAAACACCGCCAACCACTCTGGCAAGGCGTCGGCGGTCGAGTTCCCGGACATCTCGCTGGTCCCGTCGCCGATATAAATCGCCGCGCGCGCCAGCAGATTTTCCAGTTCGCGAACGTTGCCGGGCCACGCGTAGTTCGCGAAAAGCGGATCGAGAAACGCGAGCACCCGCTCGAGCGCCGCCGCCGACAAGCCGTACTGCAGCGCGCTGCGCTCCAGCAGATGCCGCGCCAGCGGCGCGATGTCGGCGCGGCGTTCGCGCAGCGGCGGCAATTTTATCTGAAGCAGATTTAATCTGAAATACAGATCCGCGCGAAACGCGCCCTGCTCGACTAGCGCATGAAGATCGCGGTGCGTCGCGGCGATCACTCGCACGTCGACCGGCGTCGCGCGGCCCGCGCCGAGCTTCATCACCTCGCGTTCCTGCAGCACTCGTAATAACCGGCTTTGCAGCGCGGCCGGCATTTCGCCGATTTCATCGAGAAAGATGGTACCTGTGTGCGCGATTTCAAATAGCCCCGGCTTGCCGCCGCGTCGCGCGCCCGTGAACGCCCCTTCCTCGTGCCCGAACAGCTCGCTTTCGATCAGCCCCTCGGGCAGCGCCGCGCAGTTGAACGCGACGAACGGATTGCCGCGCCGCCGACTCGCGTTATGGATGCCCTGCGCGACCAGTTCCTTGCCCGTGCCGCTTTCGCCGCTCAGCAGCACGGTCGCGTCGTGCGCGGCGCCGGCGCGCGCGAGCCGGCGCACGCGCTCGAGCGCCACCGACGCGCCGATCAGATCGTCGAGCCGATGCCGCGCGACCAGATGCCTTGGCCGCTGGCTGGTGCGCAGCGAGCGATCTATCCGTTGCGCAACGAGCGCGTCCTGCGCGGTCACGACGAACCCGGCCCGCGCGCCCTGCTCGATGATCGGCACACAGCTGACGATCAGCGCGCGCCCGCCGATCTGCTCGATGCGTTCGTCGACCGGCTGGTCGGCGACGCGCGTCTCACGCAACAGCGGCGCGAGCGCGCGTCCGACCCGCGCGGGGGTATCCTCGTCGTCCTGCGGGGCCGCCTGTGCGGAGCCTGAACCGAGCAGGTCGAGCATCGCGGGGTTGACGGCTTCGAGCTGGCCGGCTTCGTCGAACGCGGCGACGCCGTCCCGCAGATGCGCAACGATCGTATTGAGGCGCACCCGCTTCGATTCCTTCTGGCGGCTCACGCGCGCCAGTTCGACCGAGCGCTCGAACGCTTCCTCGACCGCGGCGAGCGAGTACAGGAACACGCTTTCCATGCCGGCCTGCTGGGCCAGATCGCAGGCCATGCCCGCGCCGACCACCACGCGGCAGCCCTGCGCGGCGAGTTCATCGACCGCGAGCCGCACTTCGTCGATCGACCGATACGCGCGCTGCCGCAGATCGACGTTCAGCAGCGGGCTCAGGTCGGCCAGCTCATGCGCGATCGCTTCATGCAGCACCAGCCCGATGCGCGCTTGCGGCCACGTGGCGGTGGCGCGCGTGATTGCGCTCAACACGTCGAAGCCGTTCACCTTGACCATCACGACCGGCACGCTGAGATTCTCTTGCAGATACGCGCCGTTCGAGCCGGCGGACAGCACGACATCGACGGAACCTGCGTCCACGTACGCCTGCAGCGCGGCGACGGCCGCGCCGTAACCCTCCCGCACCGTGAAGAATTTCGCGCGGCCCGCATAGCGCGGCGATACCGCCTCGCAAAGCGATTGCAGTCGGCTGATACTGACGAGTGCGACGCCGGGGCGGCCGACATCGACGGCGGGGCTCGGGTTCGCGACGAATGGGGTGAACGTGGACACTGCGGCTCTCCTTGATTGAAACGTTCCGCGAAACGTTTCATGAAACGTTCCACCGATTGTGCCACGAACGCCCAGGCCGAGCCCACCGCGCGCAAACCGTTGTTCCATCGGCACAACGCGTGGAATGCGCGGCAATGGCACGTTTCCTGCAGAATGTCGCCCGCGTTCCACTACCGATTTCCCTTCTAGAGACCCGCATCATGACCACCACTTCCGCCACCCGCCGCGCCGCCTTCCGCGCCCAGGTCAACCAGCGTCAGGGCCTGCTCGTGCCCGGCGCGTTCAATGCGATGAGCGCGCGCGTGATCGAGGACGCCGGCTTCGAGGCGGTCTACATCACCGGCGCGGGCGTCACCAATATGTCGCTCGGTCTGCCCGATCTCGGCTTCATCGGCCTCGCCGAAGTCGCCGAGCACACCGCGCGCATCCGCGACGCGGTCGCGCTGCCGCTGATCGTCGATGCCGACACCGGCTTCGGCAACGCATTGAACGTGCGCCAGACCGTGCGCGTGCTCGAGCGCAGCGGCGCCGATGTGATCCAGTTCGAAGACCAGGTAATGCCGAAGAAATGCGGCCACTTTTCGGGCAAGGAAGTCGTCGCGACGAGCGAGATGGTCGGCAAGATCCGCGCGGCCGTCGACGCGCGCGAGGACGCGAACCTGCAGATCATGGCGCGTACCGACGCGGCGGCGGTCCACGGCATCGAGGACGCGATCGAGCGCGGTCATCGCTTCATCGAGGCCGGCGCCGACATCCTGTTCATCGAGGCGACCGAATCGCTCGCCGACATCGAGCGTCTGCCGGGGCTGTTCGACGTGCCGCAGCTCATCAACATCGTGATCGGCGGCAAGACGCCGGTGCAGTCGCGCGACGCGCTCGCGAAGCTCGGTTACGGCATCGTGCTGTACGCGAACGCGGCGCTGCAGGGCGCGGTGCTCGGCATGCAGCGCGCGCTCGGCACGCTGCAAAGCAACGGCCGCCTCGACGAGGACGCGACGATCGTCGCGCCGTTCAGCGAGCGCCAGCGGCTCGTCAACAAGCCGCTGTATGACCGGCTGGACAAGGAATACGCGGCCAAGGACTGACGCAACGGCGGCGGCGCGGCGGCGCGCTGCACGCCTGCGTGAAAAGGGACCCTTTCTTGCGTTAGGATTTAGGGCTGGCAATCAGGCAAGCTGATGTCACCGCCAGCCCGAAGCACAAAAACGCACACGACAGGTAATCTCAAGCACCATGAAGTCAAACCCTTCGCGCGCCGCGCGCCGGCCCGTCAATGGTCTTTGCGCGCCTAGCAGCGCGCCGCGGGAGCTCGCGCGATGAGCAGCAGCGGCACCCGCACCGCGCATGTCGGCTGGCTGCCGTACATCGTCGCGGCCACCTTCTTCATGGAGTACCTCGACACCACGGTGATCGCCACCGCGCTGCCGCAGATGGCGCGTTCGTTCGGCGTCGGTCCGAACAGCCTGAGCCTCGGCATGACCGCCTACATGCTCGCGCTCGCGATCTTCATCCCGGCGAGCGGCTGGGTCGCCGACCGCTGCGGCGCGCGCACGGTGTTCGTCAGCGCGATCGGCGTGTTCACGGTCGCGTCGGTGCTGTGCGGGATGTCGCAGAACGTGCCCGAGTTCACGGCCGCGCGGCTGCTGCAAGGCATCGGCGGCGCGATGATGGTGCCGGTCGGCCGTCTGATCGTGGTCCGCAGCACCGAGAAAGCCCGCATGATGCAGGCGATCTCGACGATCACCTGGCCGGCCATCGCGGCGCCGGTGGTCGGCCCGCCGATCGGCGGCTTCATCACGACTTACGCGTCGTGGCGCTGGATCTTCCTGCTGAACGTGCCGTTCGGTCTCGCGGCGATCGCCGTCGCGCTCGCCATCGTGCCGAACCTGCGCGGCACCGAACGCAAGCCGCTCGACGTCGTCGGCCTGCTGCTGAGCGGCGTCGCGCTGACCGCGATCCTGTACGGCGCGGAGCTCGCGAGCCAGCCGGCCACCAATGCGTGGCTCGCGATCGCGGTCGTGGCGGGCGGTCTGCTGGTCGGCGCGATCGCGTTCCTGCACGCGAAGCGTCATCCGCATCCGCTCGTCGACGTGTCGACGCTGAAGGTGCCGACGTTCTCGGTGACCGTCGTTACCGGTTCATTCACGCGCATCGGCATCGGCGCGGTGCCCTATCTGATGCCGCTGCTGTTCCAGGTCGGCTTCGGGCTGTCGGCGTTCCGTTCGGGGCTGCTGCTGCTCGCGAGCGCGGTCGGCAACCTCGGCATGAAGGCGCTGACCACGCGCATCCTGCAGCGCTACGGCTTCCGGATGGTGGCGATAGTCGACGTGGTCGTGGCAGGCATTTTCATCACCTTGTGCGGACTGCTGACGCCGGACGTACCGCTCGTGTTCGTGCTGATCGTGGTGTTCGTGTACGGCGTCACGCGCTCGATGCAGTTCTCGACGCTGGCGACGCTCGCCTACGCCGATATCCAGCAGACGCAGATGAGTGCGGCGAGCACGCTGTGGAGCGCGGCCATGCAAATGACGATCGGTCTGGGCATCGCGTTCGGCGCGGTGTCGCTGCGCGTGGCGGCGCTATTCAATGGCGAGACGACCGGCCACGTGTTCACGCTCGACGATTTCCGCCTCGCGTTCCTGTTCGCCGGCGTGCTGACGCTGCTGTCGGTGATCGGCTATATGGGGCTCGCGCGCAATGCCGGACAGAGCATTGGCGGGGGTTCGCGCGGTGGCGAGACTGCCGCGAAGGGCTAAGACACACGCCGCCGCTACGCGAACCAGGAGACACCCCGTGCAAGAAAGCGAACTGACGATTTCCAGCCGCATCGACGATCTCGACCTCGACATGGTCTACGCGTTCCTGTCGCAGCAAACGCCTTGGGCCAAGGGCATGCCGCGCGCGACCTTCGAGCGGGCCGTCGCCGGTTCGCTGTGCTTTGGCGGTTTTGTCGACGGCAAGCAGATCGCGTTCGCGCGTCTGATCACCGACGAGGCGACCTTCGCTTACCTGTGCGACGTGTTCGTGCTGCCGGCGGATCGCGGCCAGGGGTATGCGTCGGCGCTGATGAAACATATCTTTGCGAGCCCGTCGCTCGCCCGTCTGCGCAGAGTCGTGCTGGTCACGACCGACGCGCATCACGTCTATGCGCAGCACGGGTTCACGTCGCTCGCGAACCCCGAGCGGTATATGGAGCTGCATCGGCCGGATGTTTATAAAGCGGCCGAATAGGCGCCGCCTCAGCCGTACGCGCGCTCGCGCATCCACTTCGTCATGATCCATTTGTCGCCGGCCAGCACCGGCGCGCCACCGTGCAGCGTCGACGGGTCGAGCTGGCGTTCACCGTTCATGTAGCGGAAATACACCGCGCCGCCCGCCCGCGCCGCGACCGACAGGCCCGCTGAGGGAAACACCGTCTCTCCGCCGTCCGCGACGTCGTTCAGATAGATGATCAGTGTCGCGACGCGTTGGCCGCACTGCGCGGTATGGACCGCGCTGCCCGGCTGATCGGGCGCGAAGAAGTCGAAATGCGGGCTGTACTCGCCGCGCGTGTCGTAATGAAGCACCTGCAGGCCTTCGCCGTTTTCGAGCGGCCAGTTCGTCAGGCTCGCGATGCGTCGTTCGATTCGCGCGATCAACCGGTCCTCGCCGCGCCGATACCAGACGCCTTCGCTGGTCCGGCTGCGGATCACGTCTTCGTGGCCGGTGAGTGGATTGACCGTCGTCGAGCGCTTCAACCGATGCCGCGAGCGTTCGATCAGCTCGGCGCATTCCACGGCCGACAGCACGTCGGCGAACACGACCAGCTGCGGGCGCTCACAGCGCAGCAGCACGCGTACGTCGCGGTCAGCGGCGCGGATCAGGTTGCCGCGCGCGAGCGGCGCAGCGTCGTATCGATAAGGATTGGTGGCGGGATCGGCCACGGTGGCGGGCGCTGGGGGGCCGCACGCGCGCCGGTCGAACGCATGGTGGACCGCCACACGGGCTTCGCCGTCGGCAAAGCCGGCCTGCACCATCGCGTCGATCATCGAGCCCGGCGTGCAGCCGCGCGCGACATTGCTGCTCAGCCATTCTTGCCAGGCGGCATCGACGACTCGCATAGCGTTTCCTGTACGGCGGCCCGGCAAGGCGTGCGGGCACGCGCGTGCTTCGATGATAGCAAGCGCGATGCGCGCGCCGCCGCCCGCACGCGCCTAGCCGCGCTCGCGATTCAACTGCCCGCGATAGTGCAGCAGCCCCCGGCGCGCCTGCTGCCTGAGCATCCGCTGCACGAACGGCGACCAGCCGAACAGCGTGCCGCGCACGCCCATCGCCTGGCGCATCCACAGCCACAGATCGAAGCGGTCGCGATGTTCGACGATGAGCCCGTCGCGGAACACGAAACGCGCTTCGATCCGGTTCACGACGTCGCGCCCGGTCTGGACGAAACGGTAGCGCGCCACCCACTGTGCGCGGCCGGTACGGTCGTCCGCCTGGATGTCGCTGAAGCTCAGCGTGAAGTCCTGCGCATGCTTGACGAGCATGCGCCACATGTCGCGCACTTCGTCGCCGACCAGCTCGCCGAAGGCGGGGTCGCTGAAGACGGCGTCGTCGGCATAACAGGCGACCATGGTCTCGGCGTCGCGTTGCTGGAAGGCAGTGTAGAAGCGTTCGATCAGCTCGGTGTTGGGATGGCTCATTGATGTCGTGTGGTGTATTGCGGGAGCGCATCACGTGTCATGCACGCGCAGAGTCGCACGCTCCGGAAAAACAGCCCGCGCGCGGCAGGCGGCGCGCATGGCGCACACGATATAGGAAAACGGTGTGAATGGGGGGCCGGCGCGAGCCGACGACGGCTTTACCCTTCCGATACCGCCGCCTTGAAACGCGCCACCTCCGCCCGCCCGGCGAGCCCCCACACCACCGCCGCCACCGACGCCGCGACGAGCGCCGCCACTCGCAGCGCCGCCGCAATCGTGGCCCTTCACGAGCGGATCAGTTTCACCAGTTCGGCGATCTGCTTCGCGCAGCTTCGCCGCGCCTCTTCCTCGACGTCCCGATACAGCCGGATGATGGTTTCGCCGACCGGCGTCAGCGTGCAGCCGCCGCCGCTCTGACCGCCCTGCTCCGATTGCGTGGCCGGCGACTTCAGCGAGCGATTCAGCTCGTCGATCAACAGCCACGCGCGCCGGTATGACATGTCGAGACTGCGCGCCGCCGCCGAGATCGATCCATATTCGCGCACCGCTTCGAGCAGATCGACCTTGCCTGGCCCGAGTGCAACCGCATCGCCGTTGCGGATGCGCATTCTGAAGCGCACCTCGGGACGCGCCCTGGTGGACTTCGTCGCCGGAGCGGCTCGGCTTTTAGCGGGTTTTGCGGTGTCGGCCATGCGCGCAAGCATACACGAACGGTTTCGCGCCGACCCCTCAGTGGCGCGCTTCAAGGCTGCCGTGGAAAGCAGTACCCGTAGTCTTCGCAGCCCGGGCAACCCGGCGCGGGTCCCGGTTGCAGACCCAACGAGATCGCGCATTGCGCGGCGAGGAATTTCTTCCAGCGCAGGTTGTCGACGTTGCGCTCGACCAGCGTCGGGAAGTAGCGCGTGAGCATCCACGTCACTTCATCGCGGCCCGCGAGGCCAAGGTCGCGCCATAGATGATCCGGACGCAAACACGCATGGGCGATGATCGTCGCGAGACAATGCGCGTCGTCGGGATGGACCGTGCTGCCCGCGCTCGCGACGAGCAGCGCGTGCAGTGCATGGACGAAGCTCGCCTGTTCGCTGGGGACCACCGGAAGCGGCAATGCCGGAATGCGCGCACGGACGAAGTGCCTCGCTAGCAGCGCGCGCCATGCATGCGCTTGCAGGCCGAGCAACGCGAGTTCGTTGCGAGCGTCGCGCGCGGCGATCAGTTTGGCGAACAGACGCGTATCGGCGTCCTCGGGTTCGCTGGCCCCGCGTAGCCACCCACGCATGCAGTCGGCCATCAACGGATCGTCAGGCATGGCTGGATCAAACTTCCTCCGCATAGGCGCGGCCTCGAATCTCGGCCAGCGACGTATCAACCAGCAAGCGGCCCGTATCGAACACCGTCTCGAGCACTTCGTCCCACTCGCCCGCCACCGTGCGCTCGTCCCACACGATCGGCAACCTGACCGTCCGGTACTCGCCGCTGCTGCGATGGCGCAGCAACGTGAGCCGGCCTTTCTTCGAGCGCTTGCCGTGATCCGTGACCGGGTCCTTCGACACATCGTGCCACGTGTCGCCGAGCCGGATCGCGGAGCACTTCATCGCGAAGCGCTGCGTATCGCGGTTGATCTTCTGCAACAGCGCGCCGCCCATGCCGAACACGATGTTGTCGGCGGCGAAGCCGGCCTCGTCCATCGCGGCAAGAATAGCGGGGATCGAATCCGGGTTCACCTCGTCACCCTGGATCACACGTACGTGGTCGAGCACGCGCCGCCCCTTGCTGTTCGTCTGCGAGCCGAACGACGCCTCCAGCGAGCGCAGCGTGTACAGCACGATCGTGCAAGGATCGCCGGAATCCGGGCGAATCACCAGCGTGCCGCCGGAATCGAGCACGGCCTGCTTCAACTCGCCGCCCCATGCGTTCAGCGCGGCGAACAGGTCGTAAGAGTCGGACACCACCGAAACGATCGCGCCCGGCTTGCCGAAGCGGGCGATCATGTTGCGATACGCGTCGACTTCGCGCTCGCGGCCCCACGCCGTGATCGTGCTGTGCTCGGCCGCCGGCACCGAGAACGCGGCCATGCTGTCGTGGTAGTAGTGATTCGCCGCAACCACGCCGAGCACCGTATCCGAGCCCATGAAGCTGACGAGGTGCGCCGCGCCGCCGATCGCGGCCGACTCCGCGCTCGACACGCCGCGCGCACCGAAATCGTGCAGTTTGAACGGCAACTGCGAGAGATCGTCGCTGCTTTTCAGCAGAGCTGCGCGGATCGTCTGGCGCAGATGCCAGCTTTGTGTCGCGACCGTGATCGGATACCACACGCGCATCAGCATCGTCTCCAGATACGACGCGAGCCAGAACACGTGGGGATCGTCGCATTCGACAGTGACGAGCACGTTGTGCGTCGGCACGACCGAGCCCTCGGGCACCGCGCGAATCCGCACCGGCAGATGGCCGCCATATTGCTGCACGACGTAGCGCCAGCCCGCTTCGTTGAACGGCTCGCCGTGCGCGCTGAAGAACGCGCGCGCCTGGTCGATCATCGCGCCGGTGACCGGCCGGCATAGGTATTCCTTCAGCAGCATTTGCAAGCCGAAGAACAGCGTGCGCTCGTAACGTCCGCCGCGCGATTCGATATACGAGAACATTGCCGTCGCGTCGGGCGGATATTGTAGAAAGTGCGATGCCTTGTACGAATCCGTATTCAGAATCGGATTGGACAGGATCGACGCGAGGTCGCTGAAACCCTGCGCGTTTTGCATGGACGGTGCTGCGCTCACGTGATTTTCTCGCTCGAGTGACCGGACGGCGCGAGCCGCTCTACCTCTTCAGAATAGGCTGGGAGATGACCCTGTATCTCACCTTACTACGGTATGCGCGATAGCGCTCGTCGTCGGCCTAGACCCCTGGCTTCAATTGCGGCGGCAGATTCGGCCACGTCGCGAGCAGCCGGCCGAGCATGCTTCTGCGGCGCTCCGCACCCGCCGGCCACAGCATGTTCGCGAGCAGGCCGATGCCTTGCGCGAGCCCGCTGTCGCGCGCGCACGCGACCAGCGGCACGCCGAGGCTCAGCGCCTCGTCGACGTGCCGATCGTCGCGCGGCAGTTGATGCGCGACCCTTGCGCCGAGCGTGCGTTCGAGCATCGGCAGATTGATCTGCGCGTCCTTGTCGTACTGATTGACGACGACCCGCACCTTGCTGGCCGGATGCCCCAGCTCGCGAAAGATATCGAGCATGCGGCGCGCGCCATGCAGGTACAGCGGGTTCTGCCGCACCACCATGCAGATCGCGTCGCTATGCGCGAGCGCGCGGATCGTCAACGGATTCAGGCTCGGGCCGACGTCGATCAGCACCGCGTCGTAGCGCTGGCGCACCAGCGTCAGAATCCGCTCGAGTTGGCCGGGCAGCAGTTCGGCGGCCTTCAGCGGATCGCCGGCGCCGGCGAGCAGATCGAGGTTCGGGCGCACGTGCATCGCGCATGCGTCGAACAGCGCCGCGTCGAGTTGCTCATTGCGCGAGCACAGATCGGCGAGCGTCATCGGCGGCGGGCGATTCGCCATCAGCAGGCTCGCGTCGGCGAATTGCTGGCTCAGGTCGATCAGCAGCACGCGCCGCTCACGCCGCGCCGCGAGCGCGCACGCGAGGTTGACCGCGATCAGCGTGGTGCCGCTGCCGCCCTTGCTCGACGCGAGGGTGACCACGCGCGCGCAGCGCCGCTGGGGCGCGCGACGCCGCGCTTCGATCTGCGCGAGCGCATCGGCGACGGCGTGAGCGTCGAGCGGCCACGACAGCACCTGCCGCACGCCCGCGCGCAGCGCCGCGCCGATCAGCGCGCTGGACGGCGCCGGCGTCACCAGCATGCAATGGAGCATCGGCGCGCAGGCGAGCGCTTCCTCGACGCAGTCGAGTCCGCGGACGTTCAGACGGGCGTCGTCGACGATCAGCAGGTCGGCTGTGCGGAGCATGCGCGCGTGGATCGGCAGTTGCCGGGCCGAACCGTACGCGGTGTGCAGCCGATAACGCACGCCGCTCTGTTCGAGCCGCACGACGATGCGCTGCGCGTTTTCAATGCTCGCGGCAATCAGGAAGATGTCGATCATGGCAGCTCTGCGGCGCGTGGCGCGTCATGCGCGGGTTTTTATTCAAGTCGTCTGTTCACGATTGACGACGCAGGTTTCGGCGCGAACTCCTTACCGCGGCGCTCCTCCGTGAAAACCATGAGCCGGCAAACGGTGCTATCGAATTCCTGTACGGCCGTCGCGAGCCGGTATCGAGCAGCAGGCGTCAAACGTCGTCTTCATCGTCGTCACGCCGATGCGCCGCGCTGCGTTCGGCGCGCACCGGCATCTCGTACAGCCTGTCGCGCAGCATGCCGCGACGGATCTCGGCCTGCGCGCGGCGCTCGAGCGCCTCGGCGACGACAAGCGTCAGCAGATTGACCGACGAGCCCGCCGCTTGCGCGAAAAAGCGCGCGCGCGACGCCGCGACATAGCGCCGGTCAATGCGCCCCGTTCCCTCCGAAGCGGCCGGCCTGCGAATCAGTAGTGGTTTCATGACAGCCCCCGATGTCGATCGGATTTGCGCCAGGTTACGCCGCTTCGCTGCAGCGCCCCGGCCGTCGGGTCAGGATGCCGTGCCCGTGCCAACCCACGGACACGGCCCCTGGTTCACCTCGTACATTCGTCTCTCTGTGGAGACGATGGCCTCTCTCCCCGCTTCATCGCGCCGGCCGGTCCCGATCCGGCGCTGCCCCTTCCCTTTGCGGCGCGTCGCTCGCGAACGTCGCCAGCGCGTTGCCTGTCGTTATCGCCATCCTTTTCGCGTCGTCAGGACAAAAAAGTCGAAAAGGAAAAACGGCGAAGTCGATGCCTTTTTTCGTCCGGTTTTGAATGGCCGTCATACCGGTCCGCCACTCAACCGTTTTTCTCACGTATTTAATAAGGCCCCGCCGCGCTTCCGCAGACACTTGATGGCTTCCCCGACCATGCCTGCGAGTGAGCTTTTTACCGCCAGTCTTTTTTAATCCGGTTTTTCCCCGTACCGTCGACCTGGCTGCAAAACATTTTTCTGTGCAGACCTTATTGCAACGCTTATGCCAACCCGCTTAACAATCGGTAAGGCGCCCGTCAAAGCTTCACGCTGCCGTGAAATCGGCTTGCTTTCGACGCGGCGCGAGCCTGCCCGATTTTTGGCGCAGCGCGCATTGATTCGTTTGTGACACGCCAATTCGCCGCGCGTTGGCGGCAAAGCGCGCTCCCCGCTGCCTCTCGCCAGCCTCCAGGCTGGCCGCAAGGCCGGCTACACGCGGCTTCGCCGTTCCTCGAGGTTGGAAAAGCGTCCCGCCCGGCACCGCAAAGCGCAGTCGACTCGTGCTGTCCAATCTGTCGCAACTGTGAAACACGACTGCTTACGCTTCGTCAGTTTTAGTCACGCCTTAATACCAGGGCAATTGCTAAGCAATGTGCGATTCCTCGCATAACCGACCTTGACCGTTTATTTATTAGTGATCCATGTTAATCCGAAAGCCAACACGCATTCCTGATCCATGATTCTTTTATCTGGCGCTTTCAGGCGCTTTCGCTTATCGTTAGGCCATGCGCCAATCAGAGCGCTTGTATCAGGTCAACGAGGCAAGCCACGGTTCAAGTGGTTTTCACGATTCGGGGATAAAGTCGCCGGGCAGTTTCAGCAATGAACGACAAGGTCACCGCCATTGCATGAATCGGTCCGCCATGCAGCGCGTTCCGGTTCGCGCCGCGCTTGAAGTGTCCCTTGTTCGTGTTCGCTGCTGCCGTGAATGCGTCGCAGCCGGAGTGCAGTAACTGGCCGCCTGAATCTCACAACGCCGCACAGCAGTCCTGAGGATCGAACGGGGGGAATCATGACTACGACTTGCACGCTGGCCGACACGGAACGCACCGTTCTGTACGTGGCGAACGCGCCCGACCAGAAACTCGCCGAGTTTCTGGCCGCGTCGGGATGGCAAGCCGTGCACGCAAAAAGCACGGCCGTGGCCGAACGCATGATCGAACGCGGCAACATCAAGGTTGGTCTCGTTCAGTTGCCCGAAGATTGCACGTCTCAGCAGCTATCCGCGTTCGCGCTGTGCATGCGCCGCGTCGAGACCAACTGGGTCGCGCAGATCGTGCCGGGCCAGGCCGACAACGAACTGGTCAGCCGTTTCATCCTCGATTACTGCTTCGACTTCGTCACGCAGCCGTGGCTCAACGAGCGGCTCGTGTTCGCGCTCGGCCATGCTCATGGGCTGTCGAACCTGCGTCAGCCGCGCGTCGCTCCGGAGCCGTCGGTCGGCCGTCACGGCATGGTCGGTCAATGCGAGCCGATGCAGCAGCTCTACCGGCGCATCGACAAATGCGGCGTGACCGACGCACCCGTGTTCATCGCAGGCGAATCGGGCACCGGCAAGGAACTGACCGCTCGTGCTATTCATGATCGCTCGCCGCGCGCGGGCCGCACGTTCGTCGCGATCAATTGCGCGGCGATTCCGCCGAGCCTGTTGCAGGCCGAACTGTTCGGCCACGAGCGCGGCGCATTTACCGGTGCGCTGCAACGCAAGATCGGCCGCATCGAGAGTGCGCATGAAGGCACGCTGTTTCTCGACGAAATCGGCGACATGCCGCACGAATGTCAGGCGGTGCTGCTGCGCTTCCTGCAGGAAGGCACGATCGAGCGGCTTGGCGGCAACGGGCCGATCAGCGTCGACGTGCGGGTGATCTCGGCCACCCACGTCGACCTGGAGCGCGCCGTCGAGGACGGCCGTTTCCGCTCAGACCTCTATCACCGGCTGTGCGTGCTGCGACTCGTCGAGCCGCCGCTGCGCGAGCGCGGCGGCGACATCAAGCTGCTCGCCAATTACGCGCTCAGCATGTACAAGCAGGACGGCGCGCGCAAGCTGCGCGGGCTGTCGAGCGACGCGATCGTCGCCATGTCGAACTATCCGTGGCCCGGCAACGTGCGCGAGCTGATCAACTGCGTGCGCCGCGCGGTCGTGATGAGCGAGGGCCGCTTCATCACGGCGAGCGACCTGGGCCTGCCCGAGGCCGACAATGGCCCGGCGGTCACGCTCGCGGAAATCCGCAGCAAGGCCGAAAAGGATGCGATCGAGAATGCGCTGCTGCGACACGGCTACAAGCTGTCCGATGCGGCCGCCGAACTCGGCATTTCGCGCGCGACGCTGTACCGGCTGATGCACGCGAACCGGCTGCATCAGGAGCCACCCGGACGCGGCGCGAGCAGCGGTCCCGATGCCGGCGACGAAGCCGAGCGCCAGACCTCGTCGTTGGCATGAGCGCGGATTCAAGCGTTTTTTGCAGTGAACGCTTAGCAGCGCATGGTGACAGCAATTGATCGATGAAGACTCACAAGCGCTCTTCTTGCAGCTAGCGTAGTCATACGGCGCGTCCCCGCGTCACCGCCAGCATTGCCACCCGGCAAGCGGCCTCCTACCCCTTGCGAGGCCTCGCCCACGGGGCCTTCCGGGCAGGCTTTCTGCCCACTTCGCCAGGCCTGCCGGCCATCATCGGCTATGCTATCGGCTCAACGCCCCATCCGGCGAGCGCCGCCCTCGCGGCCCTTTCGCCCGTCCGGCGGGCCTCCGCCGCAGGAACTTCAGCGCCCGAACCCGTGTCCGTCCGGGGTCGCCGCGCTGAAACAGCCCTGCGTTCCGGCACAATCGTCCGCCCTGGCTTCGTCTCGCTCTACACCCCCATGCAAAAATTTCTCCGTATCTGTTTTTTCATTTTTCTGGTCGCCGGCGCGGCGCCCGTGTTCGCCGCCGCGCCTGAGCCCGCCCATTCCACGCCCGCTTCCGCCGCCGTCACGCTGACACCTCAGCAGGCTCGCGACGCGCTCTCCGTCCTGAACGACCCCAAACGCCGCGCGCAGGTCGCCGATACGCTGCAGGCGATCGCCGCGGCCGGCGCGTTGAGCGCGCCGCCCGCTTCCGCGCTGGCGGCCGCGTCGGCACCGGCCGCCGCCAGCGGAGCAGCCTCGCTCGTGCCGGCCGCGTTCAAAAGCAATGGCCTCGCATCGCAGATCGCGCGTCAGGGCGCGCATTACGCCGGCTATCTCGCGACTTCGCTGCGCGGCTCGGTCGCCGCGCTGCTCGATGTCGCTTCGGTGCGCGCGTGGTGGAACTGGCAGTTCGCCAACCCGCACGCGCGCGTGGTGCTGCTCAAGGTGCTGTCGTCGCTGCTCGCCGCGCTGATTCCCGCACTGTTGCTCGAATGGCTGACGCGCCGGCTGCTGCGGCGGGTCTACCGGGCGATCGCCGCGCGCCGCGAAGCCGCACAGCAGGATGACAACGGCGCCGCGCCGGCCGGTCATACGCCGACGAACACGCCGCCGCTGCCCGCTCGGTCGTCGGTGCCGCCGGTGCTCGAGGCAGAGGCGCAAGCCGTCGCCACTGGCCCCGCCGCGCCGTACGCGACGCCGTCCGAGAAAGGCCGCGCGATCGAAGCCGAAGGCAAGCGCAACGCGACGCACCACTGGACGCTGCTGCAACGTCTGCCGCGCTCGTTGCTTATCACGCTGGTCAGGCTGATTCCGCTTGCCGTGTTCGTCGCCGCGGCAAGCGCGGTGATTTCGATCATCACCGACAACGGCACGCCGCAGGACCGCGCCCTCGATTCGCTGATCGACGTCTATGTGGTGTGCCGCTGCGTCGTGATCGTCGGCGCGTTCTTCCTGCAGCCGAGCGCGCCGCGTCTGCGGCTGCTGCGCATGGGCGATGCGTGGGCCGCGTTCATCCTCGGCTGGATCGTGCGAATCGTCGGCGTGGTCGGCGCCGGCGTCGCGCTAGCCGAAGTCGCGCAGGCGCTCGGGATGAACGACGCCGCGCATCTCGCGCTGCTGAAAGTGGTCGCGCTGGTCGGTCACGTGATGATCTCGATCCTCGTGCTGCGCTGTGCGAAGCCGGTTGCTAACCGGATTCGCATTCGCTTTTCCGCGCACGAGTCGTTGCAGATGTTCGGCAACGCGCTCGCGGACGCGTGGGCCTGGGTTGCCGTGGTCATCGTGATGGGCCTGTGGTTCGTGTGGGCCTTCGACGTACAGAACGGCTATCACGCGCTCGTGAATATCGGCGGCATGACGCTCGCGATTCTGATCGGCGCGCGGCTCGTGTCGATCGTGATCTTCGGTGCGCTCGCGCGCATCTTCCACGTGCAGGACGAAGCGTCGCGCTCGCTCGTGCATCAGCACGCGTATCGATACTATCCGGCGCTCCGGCGCGTGATCGGCTGGGTCATCGGCATTGTCACCGCGTTCGTGCTGTTGCAGGCGTGGGGCGTCGATGTCGTCGATCTGTTCCGCAGCGGCACGATCGGCCACCGCCTCGCCTCGGCGCTCGCGACGATCGCGGTCGCAGCGATCATCGCGCTGGTGGTGTGGGAGGTGGTCAACGTGTCGGCCGAGCGCCGCCTCGACGACTGGACGAGCAGCGGCGATCTGGTGCGCGCCGCGCGGCTGCGCACGCTGATGCCGATGCTGCGCAGCGCGCTGTTCTGCGTGATCGCGCTCGTCGTCGTGCTGACGGGACTAAGCGAACTCGGCGTGAACATCGGGCCGCTGCTCGCGGGCGCGAGCATCTTCGGCGTCGCCCTCGGCTTCGGCTCACAGAAGCTGGTGCAGGATTTCATCACCGGCATCTTCCTGCTGATGGAAAACGCGATGCAGGTCGGCGACTGGGTTACGCTCGCGGGCGTGTCGGGCACCGTCGAATATCTGTCGATTCGCACCGTGCGCCTACGCGGCAGCGACGGCTCGCTGTTTACGGTGCCGTTCAGTTCGGTGTCGACCGTGAACAACACGAATCGCGGCATCGGCAACGCGGCGGTGCGCGTGAATATCGTGTTCGGCCAGGACGTCGAGCGCGCGATCGACACGCTGAAGGAAATCGGCGCATCGCTGCGCGCGGATGACAAGTTCAAGGACGGCATCCTGGCGGACTTCTCGTTCTGGGGCGTCGATGCGGTCGACGGTTCGGCGATCACGCTGGCCGGCCAGATGCAATGCCGCGATACGTCGCGCTGGGGCGTCCAACGCGAGTTCAACCGGCGCATCCTCGAGCGCTTCAGCGAGCTCGGCATCGAGATCGCGAATCCGCAGCGTCATCTGCTCACGTGGGACCCGGCGAGCAAGGCCAAGGTCGATGCGGGCGTGCCGCGCATCCACCACGTTGGACAGCCTGATGGCGGCGAGCACACTCCGCACAAGGGCGACGCGCCGCTCGACGATCAGATCCCCGTCGATCCGAGCCCGGCCGGTGGCCCCGGTACGCCCGCCAATCCGGGCTCGACCTCGCCGCACGCGTGACGTGACACGCCGCGCGTCGCACGCGTAAAGGTTCGCTAGCGCCGCGCAGCGCTAGCGAACCTGCCACCAGCGCGGCAACAGGCGCCGCACTTCCGGCCTGCGAAAGCGGTCGTCGATCAGATGCACGACGCCGCGATCCTGTTCGGTGCGAATCACGCGCCCCGCCGCCTGCACGACTTTCTGCAATCCCGGGTACAGGTACATATAGTCGTAGCCATTGCCGAAGCGCGCATCGAGCGCACGGCGCATCTGCTCGTTGACGTCGTTGACCTGCGGCAGACCGAGCGTCGCAACGAACGCGCCGATCAGTTGCTGTCCGGTCAGATCCACTCCCTCCGAAAACGCGCCGCCGAGCACCGCGAAGCCGATCCCCTGATTCATCGTCCTGAAGCGCGCGAGAAACGCATCACGCGCGGCTTCGTCCATGCCGGGCTCCTGCGTCCACACCGGCAAGCCGGGATGCCGCTCGCGCAGCAGCGCGACCACGCGTTGCAGATAATCGAAACTGCTCAGGAACCCGAGATAATTGCCGGGCTGCGTGTCGTACTGCTTCGCAATCAGTTCGACGATCGGCGCGAGCGAGCGCTCGCGATCACGCCAGCGCGTCGATACATGAGCCGCTACGTGCACCTGCAACTGCTCCGCGCGAAACGGTCCTTCGACATCGAGCCATTGCGTGTCGTCTGCGAGCCCAAGCGTGTCGCGATAGAAATGCTGCGGATTCAGCGTGCCGGAGAACATCACCGTGGTACGCGCGGCCGCATAGCGTGGCGCGAGAAACGGCGCGGGGATCACGTTGCGCACGCATAGCGTCGCACTGGTCTTGTCGCGCGGCGCGTAACGGTCGGCGCTCAATGTCACGTCGAACATCGAGTGCTCGCCGAACTGCTCGGCGAGCGCGACGAAGTGCATCGCATCGAAGAAAAAGCGCAGCGCGTGTTCGTCGATCGACAACGGCGCGTCGGCGAGCTGATCGGTCACTGCGCCAATCAGATTCTGCGCGGCGGATAGCAACTTTCCGGGGATCTCCGCGTACACCTGGTAGCTGGCCGTCTGCGCGCGCTTCAGCGCATTCCATTCGCGCTGCAAACGTTCGAGCGGCTTCTTCAGCGCCGCCGGCGCGCTGTTGCGCGCGAGCCGGATCGCACTTTGATCGAGCGACGCGGTATACATGCGCCGCGCGCGTTCCAGCAGGTTGTGCGCCTCGTCCACCAGCACGCCCACGCGCCACTGATTGATCTGCGCGAGCGCATGCAGCATCGCGCTCGCGTCGTAGTAGTAGTTGTAATCGCCGACGATCACGTCGGCCCAGCGCGCGAGCTCCTGCGCCAGATAGTACGGACACACGTCGTGCGCGAGCGCGGCCTCGCGCACCGCCGCGCGATCGAGCCGCGGCGTCGCGAGCGCCGCGGCGCGCGCCGCATCGAGACGATCGTAAAAGCCGCGCGCGAGCGGACATGACTCGCCGTTGCAGGCTTTGTCCGGATGCTCGCAGGCTTTGTCGCGCGCGACGAGTTCGAGCGTTCTGAGCGGCAGCGGCGCGCTATGGTGCAGCGAATCGATCGCGTCGAGCGCAAGTGCGCGGCCCGGCGTCTTCGCGGTCAGAAAGAACACGCGATCGAGCCGGTCTTCGCCGCAGGCTTTGAGCAACGGAAAAATCGTCGCAAGCGTTTTGCCGATGCCGGTCGGCGCCTGCGCCATCAACGGCTTGCCGTCGCGCGCCGCACGATACACCGCTACCGCGAGCTCGCGCTGCCCACGGCGAAACTGCCCATACGGAAACTGCAACTCGACGAGCGCCGCATTGCGCGCAGCGCGATGCGCGTCTTCCTGCACGGCCCAATCGAGAAATCGTTCGCACTGGTCGACGAAGAAGATTTCGAGTTCGCGCGCGCTGTGCTGCTGTGTCAGCACGGTTTCCTTCTGACTGCCGATATCGAAGTACACCAGCGCAACCGTCAGCTCGGCGAGCCCGCGCGCCTCGCACAGCAGATGCCCATAGACGAGCGCCTGCGCCCAGTGCAGCACGCGATGATTGGCGGGCATGCGGGCGAGATCGCCGCGATAGGTCTTCACCTCTTCGAGCCGGTTCGCGATTGGATCGTAGCCGTCCGCGCGGCCACGCACGGTCAGACTGCGATGCGTGCCCGTCAGCGTGAGTTCGGTTTCGTAGCCGCCCCCGCGACGGCCGGCGACCATCTGATGACCGGCAATGCCTTCGAGCGAAGTCGGCGCGGGCGTGAAGCGCAGATCGAGATCGCCGCGCCGCGCGGTGAATTCGCACATCGCGCGGACAGCTACCACGTAGCTCATACGACGCGCTCCGCTTCGGCTCGCGTCGCGACGTCCGCTTCGCCCTGCGCCTCTTGCCCGGCCCAGCGCACATCGACGACGCGCACCGGCATGCCGTGCTGCGCGCAGTACGCGAGCCAGCGGATCTGATTGTCCTGCAGACGATCGCCGGGGCCTTTCACCTCGATCAATTCATAGCGACGCTCGGCCGGCCAGAACCGGATCAGGTCGGGCAAGCCGGAACGATTGCCGCGAATGTCGCGCAGCAAGCGCTCGAACCACAGCTTCAGATGCGTGGCGGGCAGACAGTCGAGCGCGAGCGCGACGAGTTCGGGCGTCAACAGTCCCCAAAATACGAACGGCGACTGCATGCCGGTCTTCTGATGCAGATGCCGCAGAATCGTGTCGCGATAGACACCGCTATCGAGCTGCGCGAAGCACGCCGCGAACTGCGTGGCGCGACGCGCGCAAAAATCCGGCGCGTGCAGATCGGCCGGTTCGCGCTGGAACGGATGAAAAAAAGCGCCGGGCAGCGCCGCGAACACCGGCTCCCAGCACAGCAGGCCGAACAGCGAATTGATCAGCGCGTTCTCGACGTAGTGCACCGGCGCGGCGTCGCTGCTCAGATGATCGCGCACCACGTATTCGACGGGCACCGGCGTGTCAGGCTTCGGCAGCACCAGCGTGCCGCGCTCCACAGGCCGTGCCGCCGCCGCGCGCGGCACAGGCACGCCGCATTTGCGCCGCAGGCGCGGCAACATCCGGGCGACACGCTGCGCTTCTTCTTCGCTCTCGGGCGCTGCATCGGCCTGCAAAGCCAGCGCGAGCGCTTCGCCGTCACGCTCGCTGCGCTCGAGCACGCGCATGCGTCGATGACGCGCACCCGGCCACGCGCATGCGTCGTACGCCTCGAGTGCGGTGCTCCACTGTTCGCGCCGCTCGCACTCCTGGCCGATCCGGAACAGCAGTTTCGCGCGACGCGTTTCCAGCCACGGATTCGCAGTATCGATCGAGCGGACGGTCGTGATCAGTTCTTCAAGCGTGGCGGCGCCGGTGTCGGCCGGTAGCCATTCGAGCGCTTCGCGGCACGCGTGCAGCGCGAGATAAGCGTCGATGTCCGCGCGTTTCTGGAATGCGCGCGACGACGGTCCGAACGCGACCTTCTCGTACTGGAACACGCCAAGATCGGCGAGTACGAACTCCGACCAGTCCTGATATAGATTGCCGAAGAACATCAGCCGCAAGCGATCGCACAACGGCGCGATCGCAACGTGCAGCACGCGGTCCGTAGTGGCGTCGTGCCACGCGGCGAGCGGACGTGATGGGCATGCTTGCGCTTCGCCGCTTTCAGCTTCGTAAAACGCGCGCAGCGTTTCGAGCAGATCCGGTTTGCGCAATGCCCTTGCGCCGGGAATTCGCGCGATCGCGTCCGCGAACAGCTCCAGCAATTGCGCACGTGTGCTGAGGGCAAACAGATCGTCGAGCGACAGAGCCGGCTCGGTGTCGATCCAGCGATGCACCGTCATCGGCATCGCCGCCTGCAACGGACAGCCAATTTCCTCATAAACGAGGCGGCTCGCGCGAAACAGCATGCCCTTGCGCATCAGCATGCGCACCAGCAACGCACGCGATGCCTGCGGCAATGACGTGAAAGTGCTCAGAAAAGCGTGCTCTTCGTCGTCGAGCAGGTCGTCGTAACGCGCGGCGAGCCACGCCAGCGCGCGCTCGAAATTGAGCAGATAGTAAGGGGCCTCAGAGCGGATCTCTGAGCGAGCATCGGTTGCCACGGACTTTGTGCAGGACCTGTATGTTTATACAGTGATGATAGCAAAGTCCGGCGCGGCAACTGCCGCGCGTCAGGCTGCGAGCCACACGAGCGTCAACGAACGCACGCCCTGCGCGCCGCGAATCAGTACGCCCTCGATATCGGCGGTGGCTGAAGGGCCGGTAACCAGCGCCGCGTAGCGCGCGCTGCGAAAATCGTCGCGACGATAGACGTCTTGCAGTCCATCGAGCAATTGCGCGGGATCGAGCAACACGACCAGATGCTGGACGATGTAGCCCAAGGCATTGACCACATATTCGCGCTCGCTGAACCACACCGAGCCGGTTTCGGCGACGCCAAAGCGCGCCCGCACCACACCGACGTCGACGTCCTGCAGCGACGCGGGGTCCGTATCCGCGCCGATCACGCGCGTGCCCGGCACTTGCGCGCTCGTCGATGCAATCGATACCGCCGCGCCAAAACGCTCGCGAATCAGTTCGCTAACGTCGCTCGCGCTTGCCGCCTCGACGCAAGTGCCGCCCATCGTTTGCAGCGCCGCTGTAAAACGCGCTCGCAGATCGCCGCCAACCGCATCGAACAGCGGCACGTCGGGACGCGGCCGCGCGGCCGGTTGCGCGGCGCGTACTTTGGCAAGAAAAGCCTCACGCGTTGTCATTGCCGCCTCCGCGATTCTTTTTGTACCACGCATGGAAAGTCATCTTCGGCGCTTCCGGCAATACACGCTGCCGGCCCCAGATATTCAGAGGGTTGTACAGCACGAAATTCGGCAGCCGCCGTAACGCGCTGCCCATCGACGCCACCGTCGCGCGATACAAGGTCGGACTCGATAGCAGACGGCCCGCCATCTTCAGCACCTCCTGCTTCACGAACGGCACTTCGTGCTGCTCGGCGATCACCGCGCGCCATTTATAGATCTGCTCGTGAATGTTGATCTTCACCGGACACACGTTCGTGCAACTGCCGTTTAGTGTCGATGCGAACGGCAGCGCGCTGTAGCGCTTCAGATCGAAAGTCGGATTGATGATCGCGCCGATCGGCCCCGAATAGGTGCCGCCATACGACAGGCCGCCGCTGCGTCGATACACCGGACACGTATTCATGCACGCTCCGCAGCGTATGCATTTGAGCGAGTACCAGAAGTCCTCCATCGCGAGCCGTTCGGAACGGCCATGATCGACGAGGATGAAATGCATCTCGGTGCCCGGCCGCGGCGCACGAAAATGCGATGTGTACTGCGTGATCGGCGAACCCAACGCACTGCGCGACAGCATGCGCACGAACACGCCGAGATCCGACACCTTCGGTATCAGCTTCTCGATCCCGATCGATGCGATATGCAACGGCGGCACGTTCGCCGAAAGGTCGGCATTGCCTTCGTTCGTGCAGACGACGACCGTGCCCGTTTCCGCCACCGCGAAATTGCAGCCGGTCATGCCAGCCGTTTTCTCGCGCACGAAATACGGCCGCGTATTCATGCGCTGGCTTTCGGCCAGATAATGGATGTCGCTGTTCTTCGGATCGGTGCCGATGGTGCGGCCGAACAGCTCGGCCACGTCCGCGCGCAGCTTGTGCACGGCCGGCACGACCATATGACTCGGGTCCTGATGATCGAGCTGCTGGATGCGCTCGCCGAGGTCCGTCTCCATCACGGTAATGCCGCGCGGTTCGAGATACTCGCGCATCCGGCATTCGTCGGTCAGCATCGACTTGCTTTTCACGAGCGTCGTCATGCCGCGCTCGGACATCAGCTGGTGGACGATCGCGTTGTGCTCTTCCGCGTTCGCCGCCCAATGCACGACCACGCCATTGGCCGCGGCGGCCGCCGCGAACTGCTCCAGATAGTCGGCCAGATGCGACAGCGTGTGTTCCTTGATGCCCGACGCCAGCGAGCGCAACGTTTCCCATTCGGCAATGCCGTGCGCCTGCGCGTCGCGCTTCTCGCGCAGGTCCCACAGACGCTTGTCGTGAAACGCGACATGCTCGGTTTTGCCGATAAAAGAACCCGCGGCTTTGGCGTGATCGATGCGGTGATGGTCGCCGCTCATGCGCGTGCTCCATTGAGAACCTGCGCGATATGAATGAAGCGCGCGTCGGCCTTCATGCGTTCGGCGCAACCCTGTTGGTGCATCAGGCAGGACATATCACCCGAAACGATGTACTCGGCACCCGCATTCAGATGGTCGCGCACCTTGTCCTGCCCCATGCGCACCGACACCGCCTCTTCGGTGACCGAGAACGTGCCGCCAAAACCGCAGCATTCGTCGGGCCTCGCCGGCTTGACGAACTCGATGCCTCTCACGCCTTCGAGCAATGCGCGCGGCTTTGAAAACGGCGTGCCGGCAATTTCCGACGCCGACGCCTGCCTCAGATGACGCAGCGCGCTGCAACTCGTGTGCAGACCGACGCGATGCGGAAACTCGGCCCACGGAAATTCGCGCGCGCCGATCACGTCGTGCAGAAACTCGACCAACTCGTAAGCGCTTGCGCGCACTTTCTTCACTTCATCGGTCTGCTCGAGCGCGGTCAGATGCTCTCGCACGTGATGAATGCAACTCGCGGACGGCCCGACGATGTAGTCGTAGCCGGCGAAGTTGCGCGCGAATAGTCGCTCGGCGGCGGCGGCGTCCGCATGCGCGCCGCTATTGGCCATCGGCTGGCCGCAGCAGGTCTGCTGTTGCGGATAGTCGACCTCGATGCCGAAACGTTCGAGCAGTTCGAGCGTCGCGATGCCGACCTCGGGATAGAACGCGTCGATAAAGCACGGGATGAACAGCGCGACTTTCATAGGACCTTCAGGAAATGCGGCGGGGATGATGTCGATTGACTGGCGCGGCCCGTTTGGCCGTCTTGGTCATGTTGGTCTGACCAAGACTATAAGAAAGACAGTTGGCGATGTCAATTCGCGCCGCCGATCACCACGCCAGCGTAAGCGCGACCGCCGTCAGCGGAAGCGAGCCGCCGCGTTCGTTGTCCCACACCACCGCTCAAACCGACTCCCGCAGCACCAGCCGATGCTGCAAGATGCGCGGCGCGGGGCGTCGGCCGTCCAGCAGCGCCAGCAGCATTTCGGCGGCCGCGGCGCCCAGTTCGACCATCGGCTGGGCCACGGTCGTCAGCCCCGGCTCGAAGATGTCGGCGATGGGCACATCGTCGAAGCCCATTACCGCCACGTCGTGCGGCACCCGCCGGCCGGCCTTGCTAAAGCACTTGATCGCGCCGATCGCCAACGTGTCCGACACGGCGAACACCGCGCTCGGCGGGTCCACCACCGCCAGCAGACTTGCCGCCGCCTGGCTTCCGGCGGCGTAGCTGTTGTCGCCAGTAACACAGACAAGCTCGGGCGCAGGCGCGAGGCCAGCGCGCAACAGTGCCGCGTCATAGCCCTCGCGGCGCTGACGCGCATACAGGAAGCGCTCATCGCTGGTGATGAAGCCGATGCGCCGGTGGCCCTTGTTGATCAGGTACTGCACTGCGTCCGTAGCGGCCTGGCGGTGATCGATGCTGACATAAGGCACATCACTACCGGGCATGAACTCCGAGCAATTGACCCACGGCTTGCCATTCGCCGCCTCGCGCCGGGCTGCCTGGTCGGACATCGGCACGAGATTGATGACGCCGTCGCTCAGACTGCCGAGCAGCGTCGGCAGCGACGCGTCCGCTGTGCCCGCCCAGGCTTCCAGGTCGGCCGGAAGCAGCGTGTAACCGGCCTGACGACTGACCGCGGCGGCCCCGCGCACGATCTCGGCGTAATAGGGGTTCGCGAAGTCCGGCATCAGCATCAGCAGAATGCGGCTCTGCCCGGTACTCAGGCTGCGGCCGAACGGATTGACGCGGTAGTCCAGTGCGCTCACAGCCGCCTCGACCCGCTCACGCGTGGCCGCCGACACGGGCTTCGTCCCGTTGAGCACACGCGACACCGTGGCAATCGACACGCCAGCTTCGCGGGCTACGGCTTCGATAGAGGGTTTGCTTCGCATAGGTAACAATTGTAGCACTGCTGGGAAAATTTTTTCCCGATACGCATTACTCAGAAAGCAAATTGAGTGGAGAGGCAGACGTAGATTGCCGGGGCCGTCGCTCTATCTGCCTGCATAGGGGTAAAGCCCATGTTCCGGAGAAGCAGGAAAGCGCTTACCCTCTGACCTGCACTGCTTCACTGCAATCGCTGCTCCCATCCGTGCCGCATCCCTTGACTCCTTGGACTGACCACCATGATTCAAGCCTTGCCCATTTCCATCCAGATTTACAGCCTGCGTAATGCGGGCGACCTCGACCGGCAGTTCGACATTGCAGCCCAAGCCGGATTTCGCCAGGTCGAGCTGATCGGGTCCTTGCTGGAAGATGCGGCCGACACCCGGAACAAGCTGCGCGCGCGCGGCCTGAGCGCCTCGTCCAGCCACCTCAGCATGGCCATGCTGCGTGAGCGTTTGCAAGAAGTCATCGCGGCGTGCGAGACGATCGGTTTCACCCAGCTGGTCATGCCCGCCGTGCCGCCAGCCGAGCGCGACAGTGATGCCGCATATTGGCGGGCGCTCGGCAGCGAGCTGGGCGAGCTCGCTCATCGGCTGGCCGATCAGGGCATCGGTCTCGCTTACCACAACCATGATTGGGAACTGAGAGCGAAAGAGAACGGCGCCACGGCGCTGGAACTGCTGTTCGAGTCCGCCGGGGCAAGCCCGCTCGGCTGGCAGGTGGATGTAGCCTGGCTCGTTCGCGGCGGCGCCGATCCGCTGCCGTGGCTGCGTCGTTATACGGGCCGTGTGGTCTCGGCCCATGCGAAAGACCTCGCGCCCGCGGGTGAAAAACTGGACGAAGACGGCTGGGCCGACGTGGGTCACGGCGTCATGGATTGGCCCACGCTCTCCGCGGCCTGCCGCGAAGCGGGTGCGCGTTTCCTCGCCGCCGAGCATGACAATCCCAGCGACGGCGAACGCTTCGCCCGCAATGCCTTTGCCTATCTGCACCAGCTCGGAGCCTGATCCATGAAACCTGTCCTCATCGGCATCATCGGTTGCGGCAACATCAGCGATGCCTATTTCACCGGCGCGGCGAATTCGGAGTTCGCGCGCGTCAAGGCTTGCGCCGACTTGCGTCCGGAAGCCGCCCGGGCCAAGGCGGCGCAGCACGGCGTTGCCGCGATGACGGTGGACGCGCTGCTGGCCGACCCCGACATCGAAATCGTCATCAACCTGACGGTGCCGCACGCGCATGCGCCGGTAAGCCTGCAGATTCTCGAGGCGGGCAAGCACGTCTACCTCGAAAAGCCTTTGGCTACCGACTTCGCGTCCGCACGCGCGATGCTGGCGCGAGCCGAGGCGTCGGGATTACGCGTGGGCTGCGCACCTGACACTTTCTTCGGCGCTGCCCATCAGGCCTGCCGCGAGGCGCTCGATGCTGGCCGCATCGGGCGCGCCATTGGCGGGGCCGTGGCCGTGTTGTCCCGCGGCATGGAATCCTGGCACCCCAATCCAGAGTTTTTTTTCAAGCCGGGCGGCGGTCCCATTCACGACATGGGCCCGTATTACGTGACCCAGCTGGTCAACCTGCTGGGACCGGTAGCGCGCGTGACCGCGTGCGCGAGCATCGGTTTTCCACAGCGCATCATCTCCAGTGAGCCGCTCCGCGGCCAGATCATCGATGTCGAGGTGCCCACGACGGTCAACGGCATCCTGCATTTTGCGAGCGGAGCCAACGTGTCGATGAGTGCCTCGTGGGACGTGTGGGCCCATCAGCGTGCGCCCATCGAAATCTATGGCACCGAAGGCACCCTGTTGGGCGTCGACCCGAATTTCTTTGGCGGAAGTCCGCGCGTGGCCGAACGTGATAGTGGCTTCAAGCCGCTGGACACACAGCATCATCCCTTTGGTGTCGACAACTTCACGTTGAGGAGCGGCGCGCACGTGGCCAACTACCGCGCCGTGGGCGTGCTGGACATGGCGGTGGCGTTGCGTCGGGATCGGCCGCATCGCGCGAGCGGCGAACTGGCGTTGCATGTGCTGGAGGTGCTGGATGCCTTCGAACGCTCTTCGCGCGAGGGGCGGCACATCGATATCGACACCGCCGTGCAGCGACCCGTGGTCGTGCCATTGGGACGAGGCGAAGAGGTTTTTCTCGCCGACTGACCCGCCCGGCCTGCGTCGCCAGAGGTTTCGCGTGGCCGGGCAACTCAGGAAATCACGGCAGCCGACGGCTTCGTCGCATCGTCCTTGTAGATCTCGCGCACGAAGGCCAGATGCCGCTCGGCGGCCTTGCGTGCTTTGGGCGCATCGCGTGCGACGACCGCGTCGTAAATCGCCTGGTGCTGGCTCATCAACTGCTTTTCCATCGCATCGTCGTAATCGATCAAGCGATGATACTGGCGCATGCCCTCGCGAATCAGCGTGTGAATGCCGTGCATCACGTGCGCCAGCGCGACGTTGTGCGTGGAGTCGGCGATCGCCAGATGAAACGCGGCATCGAGTTCGGCGAGATTCGCGCGATCGCGCGACAAGGACGCAGCCTTCAAGGCCTCGAACGCCGCGCGGATTTTCTTCAGGTCGGTGGCGGTCGCGCGCTGCGCGGCATAGACCGTCGAAATCGCTTCGAGCCCCTGGCGCAACTCCAGAATGTCGGCACTGGTACGCGGATTTTGCAGCAGCAGTTCGGCAAGCGGCTTCGAGATGATCGGCGCGGTCACGTCGACCACCGTGAAACCGCCGCGCCCCGACGTTTCGATGTAACCGTCCGCTTCCAGCCTGATCAGAGCCTCGCGCAGCGACGGCCGCGACACGCCGAGCTGCGCCGCGAGATCGCGCTCGGCCGGCAGCCGGTCACCTGGCATCAGCGAGCCCTCCGAGATCAGTTGCTTGATCTGGTCGGAAATCACGTCGGAAATGCGCTTGCGCGCGAAGGACGGAATCGGAGTGAATGGCATAAGCGGCAAACGATGAAGCGCAGTTGACGAAGCGCGCGGCTACTGCACGGTGCGTGGAATTATACCGTTCGACATCGTGCGCCGATTCGCCGATCTCAACGCGGCTGAGCCGTATAAAAGCTCACGAGATCACGCTTCATCGCGTGCATCGCGGCATCGTCGAGGTACACCATGTGGCCGGTCGGATAGTAGGCAATGCGCACGTTCTCGCGCAGCGACCGGTCGAGGCCGAGATGCGCGAGCGCATATTCGGTCGCGTAGAACGGCGTGGCGAGATCGAAGTAGCCGTTCAGCGACAGCACCCGCAACTGCGGATTCTGCCGCATCGCTTCGGCCAGATCGCCGCCCGCGTACGGCAGCTCCAGCCGTTCGCCCCACCATTCACGGTGTTTCCAGTCCCACTGCTTCAACGCGTCGTCGCTGAACACCATATAACGGTCGGTCGGCGTGTAATGCAGGTCTTCCGACAGATGCTGATGAAGCGCCGCATTGAACGCATTCGACACGCTGTTCACCGACGCATCGAAATCGGGATCTTCCGCTGCATCGTCGTAATTCCGGCCTTCGACTCGCGCATCGTAGCGCCCTACGCTGCGCGACTCGTTGCGCAGCAACTCGTTTCGAAAGCGCGACGGATAAAGACGCAGACGGTTGCGCTTCACGAAGCCCACGTCGAGACCGGTGAAGTACGCGACGCGCGCGGCGATCGCGTCGCGCTGATCGTCGGGCAGCGCATCGCCCTGATCGAGCGCCTGCGCATACGGTCCGCGTGCGAACGCGCGCGCTTCGTCGAGAAACGCCGTCAAGTTCGCGGGCTTCGGCGCGACCTTGTCGTGATACCACGCGATCGCCGCGAAACTCGGCAGATAACTCACGCTCTTGAAATCGGTGCCGGGCGTGAACGCTGCGGAATTGAGCACCGACGACAGCAGGATCACGCCGTTCAGCGCGATATTGTTCTGCCCCAGCTGATAAGCGAGCATCGCCGCGCGCGCGGTGCCGTACGATTCGCCGAACAGGTACTTCGGCGAATTCCAGCGCTGATTCACCGTCAGATAACGGTCGATGAATTGCGCAAAAGCACTGACGTCCTGATCGACGCCCCAGAAGTCCTTGCCCGTGCCATGCCCGACCGGTCTCGACAGGCCCGCGCCGACCGCGTCGACGAATACGAGGTCCGAGACCTCGAGCAGGCTGTCGGGGTTGTCTTCGAGCGTGTACGGCGCGGGCGGCGTGCTCGCGGGGCTCGCGGTGCGCACCCGCTTCGGGCCGACCGAGCCCATCATCAGGAATACGCTGCCAGCGCCTGGGCCGCCATTGAACAGAAAGGTGATCGGACGCGTCGCCGGCGTTTTGGTCGGCACCGTGTACGCGACATAGAACACGCTCGCGGTGGGCGCGCCGGACTTATCGTGCAGCAACAGATTGCCGGCGCTCGCCGTGTAGTCGAGCTTGCGACCGTTCAAGCGAAGCGAATGCGTGGTCACGCTGGTGGTTTCGGGCGGCACCGGAATCGCCGGCACCGACGCCCTGTCGTTGTGAGGCCTCGCCGTCGCGTCGGCCGAGTCCGGTGCATTCGACGCAGCCGTCCGCTTGCGCGGCTCGTCGTTCGGGCGCGCTGTCATCGGGTGCGGCTCGCCCGATTCGCCGACCTGCGGCGCGGTCGGCGCGGATGCGGCGGCGTCCGTGCCTCCCCTCGCATCTGCCTGTCCGGCTGCCATGCACCGTTCGCCGAACGACACCACAGCGGCGACGGAAAGCGCCACCGTCAGCGCGGCGCCCGGCAATGCCACTGTCAGCAAGCGGCGCAATGAGGAAGAGAAGCGAAGAATCATGAAGTCGTCCGCGACGAGTCGAAATGCGCTGGAATTCCGTCTAGCCGGATTCCGGGGCAAACCCGGCGTTCGATTCTTGACGCAAGTCTGCGCGGCGTCAACCGTCGATGTCACGGCACGCGCAAACATTACAAAGCGCTTTTCCTGCACGTGGCGCACCCCTGCGCAGTCATGGCAGAATCGACAGCGCCTTCGTCGCCTTGCCGAGAATACCCAATGGACCAACTGGTACTGGATGCATTCGACGCCGCCGCGCTGATCCCCGGCTTTCGCGCGCCACACCTGCCGCAGGAACAGCCGGACGCCTCGACCCTCGACGCCGCCGAGCACGCGATGCGGCACTGGACGAGCACCGTCAGCGGCCCGCTGACGCCCGGCTCGGACGTGCACCGGCACGAAATGTGCCGCATGTTTCGCGAAACCTTCAATCCGTATCGCCCGTCCGTGCTCGCATGGCCGCCGCTCGAAGCCGCGACGCTCAAGCGCATCGTCGATCTGCCGATCTGGGACATCGCCGTGCAAACCGAAGGCAGAGCGCGCCTGCGCATGGCCGCCTACGCGGCGACGCTCGACACCCCCGACCTGCGCGACGCGCTCGCTCTCAACGCGTGGGAAGAAAACCGCCATAAGGAAGTGCTGTCGCGCATGGTGCATGCGTATGGCATCGAGCTCGCGAGCGAGCCGCCGTACATCTATCCGAAAGACACGGAACGGGCTTACCTCGTGACCGGCTATAGCGAATGTATCGACAGCTTCTTCGCGTTCGGCCTGTTCGAGGTGGCGCGGCGCTCGGGCCTGTTTCCGCCGGAACTGACCGAGACGTTCGAGCCGGTGATGCAGGAAGAGTGCCGCCACATTCTGCTGTTCGCGAACTGGGTCGCCTGGCATCGCGCGCAGCTTTCGTGGTGGCAGCGCATCCGCTTCGAGCTCAAGGTGGCGGGCGTGTGGGCGTTTCTGATTTGGGAGCGCATCGGGCTCGCGCGTGCGATGGATGCCGATGGCAACGTCCACGAGCACGATAACAACTTCACGGTCAACGGCGCGCAGTCAGTGACGGATGTCGATATCAGCGTGCCCGAATTGATGCAACTGTGTCTTCAGGAAAACGAACGTCGCTTCGCGGGGTATGACCCACGGCTGTTGCGGCCCGAAACGATGCCGCGGCTGGTGCGCTTCGGCTTGAAGTTCGTGCGCAAGAAAAGGTAAACCGCGAGTAAGCCACGCGGAACGCATACGCGTTCTGCCGGCGCGCGCCCCACATTCGAGAATTGCGAATCGCTGCTTGACGGTCGAAGTCACTCGCCATCGAAGCGAATGGCGCGGGAGTCATGCCCGCGTCAGGCTGACGCCATGCGGCTTGCGTAAGCTAGGAACCCAGACGAACGACAAGGAGCGCGCAATGGAGTCTTTCCCGCTGTTCATCGTCGGCTCGCCCAGGTCCGGAACGACCTTTCTTTGTTCCGTGCTGAACGCGCATCCTCTGATCCAGTTGACCAACGAATGCCGCGTCTTTGCATTGCTGAAGGACTTCCTCGAAGTCGGCTGCCATCGCGCCGATCTGCTCGGCGAGAGTTCACGCGACCGCCTGCTCGCATTCGGCCATCGTACGTTGGGCGGGTGGGTCGAGCGCTTCTATCGCGAAGAACTGAAGTTCGGCGCGCCGATCTGGGGCGACAAGCATCCGTCGTACGCCGACCCTACGGTACTGTCGGGCCGAACGGGCTCGATCGAACGCCTGCCGCGCTCCGGTTCCTGCTTGCGTCTGATACGCGAACTGCTGCCGCAGGCGCGCTTCATTCATATCCACCGTGATCCTCGCCACGTGGCCAATTCGCTCTTGCACAAGCATTGGACCGGATCGATCGAAGACGGCATGCGCGTGTGGGGGCAATACGTCGGCGAGATCAACGCATTCTTCGAAGAGATCCCGGCGCCTCACGCATTGACCGTGTCGTACCGGAAGGTCATCGAAGAACCGTGTGAGACGGCGGCCAGCATCGGGCAGTTTCTCGGCCTCGCGGATGCATCGCCGATCAGCGACTTCCTGATCTCGCAACGCCGCTCGCCGACGCCGTTCAGCGATCCGGTGACCGATATCGGCGATCTATATCTGATTCCCAATACGGCCGCGAGCGACGACACCCTGCTCGCTCTCGCGGGAAGCCAGGCGCGCCGGCTGGGTTATGCGGCGGCCTGAGGTGGCCTCTCAGCCGCGCACCCCTTCCACGAATCGCGCGATCCTGTCGCACGCCTCGATCAATCGATCCTCGCCCACCACCAGCCCCAACCTGACAAAGCCGTTTGCCGTTTCCCCGAACGCGCTCGCGTCGAGCACGGCCACGCCTCGCGCGCGAAACAGCTGCCACGTGAACTCGGTCGTATCGAGCCCGGTCCCGCTGACGTCGACCATCACGAACATGCCGGCTTCGGGCAACAGGCATCGCAAGCCCGGCACCCGATGCAAGCGCTCGAACACGACGTCGCGCCGCCGCCGGTAGATCTCGCGGATATCGGCGACGAACTCGGCCCTGTTCTCCAATGCCGTCAATGCGGCCTGCTGGATGAAGCCCGGCAGGCCGTACAGCATTGCGAGCGCGAGCCGCGCCATGTGCTCGATCAGCGTCGCCGGCCCGATTGCCCAGCCGACGCGCCATCCCGCCATCGCGTGCGACTTCGACAAGCTGCCGATCGTGACCGTGCGCTCCGCCATGCCGGGCAGCGACGCAATGCTCACATGGTCGCGTTCGAACGTCAGTTCCGCATAGACCTCGTCGGACAGCACCCACAGGTCGTGCTCGCACGCAAGCCGCGCGATGCGCTCGAGATCCGCGCGCTGCATCACGACGCCGGTCGGATTGCACGGCGTCGCGAAGAAGATCGCCTTCGTGCGCGGCGTGATCGCCGCTGCGAGCGCGTCGCAATCGACGTGAAACGCGCGCGCCGGATCGACCGGCACCGCGACCAGCGTCGCGCCCGCCGCGCGCACGCAGGCCTCGTAGGTCAGATACATCGGCTCGGGAACGATCACTTCGTCGCCGGCTTCGAGCAGGCACAGCGACACCGCGAACACGCCGTTTTGCGCGCCGGCGGTCAGCACCACGTTGGCCGCGCTCACGTCACGGCCCGTGGTACGCGCGTGCTCGGCGGCGATCGCGGCGCGCAGCGGCTCGCGACCGGCCATCGCCGTATAGTGCGTATCGCCGGCGCGCAGCGCATCGATCGCGCGTTCGACGACCGGCGCCGGCGTCGAGAATTCGGGGTCTCCTACGCTCAGCACGATCACGTCTTCGCCCCTCGCTGCCGCCTGCTGCGCGACCCGATGAATTTCCCACGCCGACGTGCGACGCCCTTGCAGCCGCTCGACCAGATTCGAATACTTCATTGCGCTCACCCGTTCCATTCGACCCGCCAATGTAAAGGCACGCCGGCGAAACGTCCAGATACGAAAAAGGGTCATGCGAGCGGACAACCTCGCATGACCCTGTGCGCAATGTACTGCTGTTTGAACGACTGCTTTGCTTCAAACCCCCGTTAAAACTTCGGTGCGTCAAAGCTGCCGGCGCAGTTCCGCCGGCGGCACCTTCATCAGATGCCGGTATTTCGCCACCGTGCGCCGCGCGACCAGCACGCCCTGATCCGCGAGCATCTTCGCGAGCGTCACGTCCGACAGCGGATCGCGCGTGTTCTCCGCGGCGATCATCTCCTTGAGCAGCGCGCGCACCGCCGCGGCCGAGCAGGTGCCGCCGCTTTCGGTGCCGAGCTCGCGCGGGAAGAAATGCTTGAACTCGAAGATGCCGCGCGGCGTCGCCATATATTTGTTGCCCGTCGCCCGCGAGATCGTCGATTCGTGCAGACCCAGCTCGTCAGCGACGTCGCGCAACACCATCGGCTTCAGCGCGATCTCGCCGTACTGGAAGAAGGCCTTCTGATGCGCGACGATGCATTCGGCCACCCGCTGGATCGTGTCGAAGCGCTGCTGCGCGTTGCGGATCAGCCAGCGTGCTTCCTGCAGCTGCTGTGCGAGCGGCGAGCGGCTCGCGCCGGCCGACTGCGCGAACAGCTGCGCATACATGCGATGGATTCGCGCCCGCGGCTGCACTGCCGGATTGATTGACACGACCCACTTGTTGCGTGCCTGACGCACGAGCACGTCGGGCACCACATAGTTATCCTCGGCGCGGCCGTAGCAATTGCCCGGCTTCGGATCGAGCTTGCGCACCAGCGCGCAGGCCACGCGCAGTTCCTCCGCGCTGCAGCCGATCTGCTTTTGCAACTCGGCCTGTTCGCGGCGCGCGAGACGTTCCAGATGATGCTCGGCGATCTGCCGCGCGACGTCGCGCCCCGGCGTGTTGGCGGGCAGCGCATTGATCTGCAGCGCGAGGCATTCCGACAGCGAACGCGCGCCGAGCCCCGGACGATCGAGCGATTGCACGAGGCGCAACGCCACCAGCAGTTCTTCCTCGGTAAGCGTGGGCTCGAGATCGACGCTGTCGGCGAGGTCGGCGAGCGACTGCCGCATATACCCGTCTTCGTCGAGTGCCTCGATGATGAAACGGGCCACCGCGCGATCGCGGTCGTCGAGCCGGTATAGGCGCAACGCGTCGTGCAACTGCTCGCGCAGCGTGGGTTGCGAGCGAGCCCATTCAGCCGGGTCGCTGCCGTCTGCGTCGCCGTTCTGGCGCGCCGAACTGCGCGAACCGTAGTCGCCGGAAAAATCGGCGGGCATGTCGTCCTGGCCCGCGCTTTCGAGCGTATCGCTGGCGGAGTTTTCCGCCGGCTGTCCGTCCGGCTCGGCGGCGGCTAGCGTATCGGCGGCGGACACGTTGGCGTCTTCGCCATCAGACGGCGTCGTGCCGGCGAGCGCGACGTCCTCTGCTTCGGATGAGTCGTATTCGAGGAACGGATTGGTATCGAGCGCCGTGCGCAATTCCTGCTGGAACTCGAGAGCCGACAATTGCAAGAGACGCACCGACTGCTGAAGACGAGGCGTCAGTGCAAGAGACTGCCTTGTGCGTAGTTCGATTGAAGGCATTGGAGTAGATCCCGTTCGTTGGTAGTCAAAGACTCAATGAGTGCACTCTTCAACGCAACGTCCGTACCAGGTCGCGCAAGACGCTGTTTTGATTACGCTTTGTTTATTTCAGGCGGAGGAATTGACGGGACCGCGAGCGCCGGTTTTTACAAACGGCTGGCAATTTCCGGTCCCTTTTCTTCACACCTCGGACGGCCTCGGGCACGGTTGCCACGCAGCCCTATTCATCAGTCGAAAAACCCTGATGGATACGGCTTTCGCGAGCGGTGTCACCGGGACCGCAGCGGCCGGGCACGATACATGCGGGGCAGCGTTGTGTGGACGGACGCCGCCCTGCGTAGACACGCCAGTCATGCGTGGATGCGAGTGCGGCGCCCGGTGTCGAGAAACGGGCCCCTGACGGTACCGTAGCGGCCACGACCCCACGTGTGTCATCAGCGGCTTGCGCCGCGATCGGCCACCGGCAACAAGACCGCCATTTTCATCACCACCTGAAGGAGAAAACCATGAAGACGATCCAGCTTCTGAAGACCGCAGGCAGTATCGCTGTCGTCGCGTTCGCGCTGAACGCGAACGCCCAGACCAGCGCTTCGGCTCCGCCGGCGGCGTCGGAAAGCGTCGGCCAGCATATCGACGACGGCACCATTACGACCAAGGTCAAGGCCGATCTGCTTGCCGCAAAGAACGTCAAATCGACGCATATCCACGTGAAGACCCGCAAGGGCGTCGTGTGGCTCACGGGTTCGGTGCCATCGGCCGAAGACAAGACCGCCGCCGAGGACGTCGTGCAGAACGTGAAGGGTGTCGAGAGCGTGAAGAACCATCTGAAGGTGGCCGCTGACTGATATCCGCATGATCGGTTCACGCCGATTCGAGTGAGCGGAACGAAAAAGAGCCGGCTGCGGAGCCGGCTCTTTCTATTGCATCGATGCGTCGATCAACGCTTCATCGCCGCATACCGGTCGCGCAGATCGCGCACGCGATCATGATTCTGCAGTACGCCCTGGTATTGCCGCTCGACGATCGCACGCACATCGGCCGGCAAATCCTTTTCGAGCGCATCGTGATAGCGCTTCTTCGCGACGTCCTCGCCCTTTTCGCACTCGGCGAGAATCGCATGGTCGCTGCGATCCGAAACCGCCGATCTGACGTCGACCCAGCCGCGATGCAGCGCACCGGTCATGCTGCCGCCGGTTTCCGGCTTGCCGCCCAGGGTCTGAACGACATCCTGCAACTCACGCGCGCCGCGCGAGCACTCGTCTGCTGTCGAGCGAAACAGCATCTTCAGCTCTTCGTCGTGCGCATCCTCGGCTGCCTTCATAAAGCCCTTTTCGCCATCCTTCGACGTTTCGACCAGGTCATTCAATACGGAAACAACGTTGGTAGCCATTCAATACCTCCAAGTGTTTCGTTCATCGCGGAATCCGCCGTGCGGAGCTTTTTATGTGCGTCGCGGCGAATCGGTTCGACGCGCGGCGGGCTGCATTGGGTAGCTCGCATCACGCGTGCCCGGCATACACGCTTGGCGCCGCGTCTCGATCTTCGCTGGAGTGGCACAGCGGTTGCTAATCCCATCGATTCGGCAATCTATAACGACAGGGGGAATCGCGATGAAAAAATCCGGCAGCATCAAATTTCTGGCGGCGGTCGCAGTCGTCACTTCGGCTACCGTGATGCAGATTCGCGCGCACATCGCGTCGCCGGACGCGGCGGCGCCTCAGCCGCATGCAACGATGTCGACGTGCGGCCGCTCGCATGACGGCATCACGGCGGCCTCATGCTGGCCGACGAATAGCGAAAGGCAGTTCGAACGATTTCAGCCGCCGCACGACACGCGGCAACCGTGGGTGTAACGCGACGTCGAAATCGCGTGGTAAACCGAAAACGGCCCGATCATCGTCATCGGGCCGTTTTCCGTTGGCATACCGCATCGCTTACATCACTCGCGCTTCTCCGCGAATTCCTTGATCGGTTCGGGCGTCTTCAGAGGATCGAAATCGGCCCAGTGTCCCTGCTGCCAGCGGCCGGTCGCCTTCTCGATCGACACGCCGCCCGCTTCACGCAGCACGCGTGCGGCATCGAGCTGATTGTCGGGCGACACGTGCACGGCGACGAGCACGCCGGATTTGCGTGCCTCCTCGTGATACGGCACGCGATAGTCCGATTTGCCATGCTCCTTGGTGCGCAACATCGCGCCGATCAGCGAGCCGACATACGCGCCGACGCCCGCCGCGATCGGCGACACCAGCAGCGGTGCCGAAAACGCCGCGAAAATCCCCACGCCGATCACCGCGCCGATGACCGCACCGATCGTCACGCCCATGCCTCCGCCTTTAGGCGCCTCTCGCGCGCCGGGGTCGGCATCGGTGTCGCCGCCGATCGGGAAACGCGCATGCTGGCCGCGCGGATTGACGAAAAACAGCGTAACGTCCTCTTCGACGAAACCCGCCTCGAAAAGCCTTTGCGCCGCACCTTCCGCGGCCGGAAACGTCGTGAAGCGTGCTGCGACGATGAGTGACATTACGCCTCCTTTATCGTTGATTGGCGTTCACGGACCATACCGTCGCCGGGGTGGCGCGCGTCACGAACAGCGCGTCCAGTCAGTGCGACACGCGGCACCCCTACGCCGCGGTGCCGCGATCCGGTTCCATGCCTTCCACTCTGAACAGTCCGCTATGCAAAACCACGCCTTCTCCGTTGTTCTGGTCGAGCGCTTCCGCGCAGACCGAGCGGATGCGCTGACGGCCTCTGTCGAACGCGGCCATCAACGCAGGTTCGAGCGCGGATTCCGCGCCGAAATGATCTTCCAGAGCCTCGGCGGTGATCAAGCAGACCACCGGCTCGCCATCGACGCGCGCAAGAAACCGCACGGTCAGATTGGCGCCGTCGAAGACCGGGTCGTCGTCGGGGAAAGTGATCTGCATCAGAGAGTCCTCATAAGCAGGCCGTGGCAGGATCGCGTTCATGACGAGCCCTTCAATGTGCCGGCCAGTTGCTGCGCCATCTCGAGGTGATGCTTGATGGTTGGCAGCGCTTGCATGGCCGCAGCCTTCAGTTGCGCGTCGGTACCGCTTTCGCTTTGCTGCTGGAACAGATCCACCGCACGCTGATGCGCTTCCACGCCGACCTGCTCGACGTAGGCCGCATCGAACCCGGAGCCCTTCAACGTCTGCAGTTTGCCGACCAGCGCGGAATCCGCGGACGGCGTCGGCTTGAAGCCCTTCTTCGCGACCAGCGCGGCCATCGCATGCGAGAGCTTCGTGTGGTCGGCGATCATCTGTTGCGCGAACTTCTTGACCTGCGGATCGTTCGAGTTCTTCAGCGCGATCTTGCTGGCGGCGATTTCGGTGGCGTCCGACTTCGACGCTTCGAGCACGAACTGCTGATCCGCGGGCGACAGCGTCGTTTTACCGGCCGGCGCGGCACTCGCGGGCGCATCGCTCGCCTGCGCGCTGGCCGTGTCGATCGTTGCCGCGCTCGCGCCCAACGCGGCCAGCGCGGCGGTCAACACTTGTAGGGAATACCGGAATTTCATGCACTTTCTCCCTGTCGAATCGCTGATGCGCAGTGTCGAATCACAATGCGCCGGCCTCGAAGCCAGCGCGCCGCCTTCGATCAAGCCGCCTTGCGCTTCGTCAGTTGCCCGATCAGCGTCTTGTTGAATGCGGGCAGGTCGGCGGGTTTGCGGCTCGAAATCAGATTGCCGTCCTCGACCACTTCCTGATCGACCCACGTGCCGCCCGCGTTACGAATATCGTCCTGCAGGCTAGGCCAGCTCGTCACCGTGCGCCCCTTGATGATCCCCGCCGATACCGGCAGCCACGTGCCGTGGCAGATCACCGCGATCGGCTTCTTCGCGTTGTCGACCGCTTTGACGAAAGCCTGCGCCTGCGGCAGCAGTCGCAACGCATCGCCGTTCACGACGCCGCCCGGCAACACCAGCGCGTCGTAGTCTTCGGGGCGGGCCTTGTCGAACGTCGCATCGACATCGACGGTGTCGCTCTTGTCGACGTGCCTGAAGCCCTGGATCTTGCCTGGCTTCGCCGAAATCACGTGGACCGTCGCGCCCGCCTCGGTGAGCGCGCGTTTCGGCTCCACGAGTTCCGCCTGCTCGAAGCCGTCTACGGCGAGTACCGCTACCTTGTAGCCATTCAGTGCATCAGTCATGCGTCCTCTCCTTACAGTGGCGCCGCGCTCGCTCGCTTGCTCGTTATGCAGGTGCATAGCGCGGCGCCTTCACAAAAATGTTGTCCCGCAAGACACGTGCCCGGTTGCGCCGGTCAGCGCGAGCCGCTTCGTGCGCGAAACGCAACATGGTCAGACATCGGTTTCCTCTTCACCGGATCGCTCCGCGCCCGGAGGCACTCGCGGATCGACGACGTGGTCGGTGTCGATATCGCGATCCGCTTCCAACGTCGAATCGCCGTCGGCCGACGCGCGCTCGCCCGTACCCGAGCGATCGGTATCGCTGCCGAGCTCCGCGTCGCCGGTTTCGAGCGCGTGATTGTCGAGCTCCGTATCGACGTCGAAATCGTGACGCTTCGCGCCCGCCACGTCGCTGCCGCTATCGGACGAGTCGCTGGGACCCAGCGCGCCCGTCGTGCCGGAGGTTTGCTTGACAGTCCGCTGCGGCTCTTCATCGGGATTGAGTGTGCTGGTCATGAAAGCCCCCTTTCCAGTTGGTCACATCGACTTATTCCGCAAGGACCGTTCCGCTCAAGCGCCCCGGTTCAGTGTGAATGGCATTCCCCTTGCTTCAGCCGCTTGAAACTTCTACTTGCGACCATGACTACCGCGACTCATTCCACGACCGCATCACGCAACCCGGCGAGCGCGACCGACAACACCGCACCGCAGCCGATGCCGCCGGGACTGCGCCACGCCGACGACACGACACCCGGCTACACGCGCAAGCGCGAGCGGAACGGCTTCATCTATTTCGACCTGAACGGCAGGCGCATCGTCGATGAGAACGAGATCCGGCGCATCAACTCGCTCGCGATTCCCCCCGCCTATGAAAACGTGTGGATCTGCCCCGATCCGCGAGGTCATCTTCAAGCCACCGGCCGCGACGCGCGCGGCCGTAAGCAGTACCGCTATCACCCGCGCTGGCGCGAAACGCGCGACGCCGACAAGTACGAACGGATGGCCGAGTTCGGCCGCGCATTGCCGAAAATCCGCGCGCGTGTCGCGCGTGACCTGAAGCTGACTGGCATGCCGCTCGACAAGGTCGTCGCGGCCATCGTGCAGTTGCTCGACACGACGCTGATTCGCGTCGGCAGCGCCGAATACGCGCGCGACAATCAGTCATTCGGATTAACGACGTTGCGCAAGCGGCACGTGAAGATAAAGGCCGGTCAATTGCGCCTCCAGTTTCGCGGTAAGAGCGGCATCGAGCACGACGTGACCGTGGACAATCCAACCGTCAAGCGCATCGTGCGACGTTGCGCGGAGTTGCCCGGCCACGACCTGTTCCAGTATCTCGACGAAGACGGCACGCGCCACGGCGTCGGCTCGACCGATATCAATGACTACCTGCGCCGCGTGAGCGGCGCCGACTTCACCGCGAAGGACTACCGCACATGGGCCGGCAGCGTATACGCGCTGGCGGCATTGCGCCGTTTGATGTGCAGCAGCGCAGCCGAAGCGCGCGGTCATATCGTCGCAACCGTGAAAGACGTGGCGAGCCTGCTGCGCAATACGCCCGCTGTCTGCCGGCGCTGTTATATCCACCCGGCGATCATCAGCGCGTTCGAGGCCGACGAATTGCGGAGCCTCGCGCCAGGTCAAGCGCGCCGCGGACTCAAGGTGGATGAAGTGGCCTTCGCGGTGCTGCTGGCGCAGGCGGAAAAACGCGCGGCGAAACTCGCGCGCGCGACCAGTGGGAAAGGACGCAAGACGCGGGAGTCGCCGGCCGACGACACCATCAACGGTTCGCTGACGAGTCTGCTGAAAAAATCGCGCGTGGTGCGCAAGAAATCCCCGGCCGCGAAACACGAAAGCGCCGCGGCCCAAATGCACACTGGGCTGGAACTGCCATCTGAATCGAAACCGGCGGCCCAGTGACGGGCTCGGCGATGAATCGGCGAAGGCTCAAACGTCTTCCTCGAATGCCGCCATCACGAGCCAGACATCGCGCTCGCCGTCGCGTATCTCGGCCGCCAGCGCATACTCGTCGCCAGGCGAACAAACGCTCGCGAGCGTGTTATGCGCGACTTCGCCGTTGTCGAACACGCGCTCCGACAACGGCCGTACTTCCTGCTTGCCTTCGAACATCGGCTGTTGCCGACGATACACGAGCGTCTCGGATTTCCAGTTGCTGAAGCACTCGCGAACGTGCGCGAAGTCCCCCCGCAGATGTTCGCCTGATAGTGAATGTTCCTGGTCACGATATTCTCCCCCCGAGGCGAAGCGGCATCGTCCGTGCGTCACGACGAACGCAACGGTGCATTACCGCTTGCGCATCGGTCCAGCGTTACTGTCCCTTTGTATCGCTGCTGGCATCGGCGCCGGGCGTGTTCGTCGTGTCGTTCATTGGCTTCGTTGCCTTCGACTTCTTGTGATGGTGTTTCATCGACGAAGTCGAGCCCCCGGTGCTGCCCATCGCATTCGGTGCGGGCTCGTTGCCCGCCGTCGGCGCGGCGGTCGCCGCGCCATGCGCATTGCCGCCGCCGGCGCCGCTATTGCCGTTGCCGCCGCCCGTCTGCGCGAACGCGGCGCCCGACGCGAGGGCGCCCGACGCGGCCACACATGCCGCGACCAGCCATGCCTTCGGATACTTGCTCATCTGGCTTCTCTCCATCAAGTAAAAAGGACGGTTGTGATCCTTCAGTTCCTGCCGCCATCACTGAAAGCCGAGCAAGGCCTATGCCGCGCGATGCATGCGTCGCATGCGCGCATCGCGCTTCGCCGGGCAGCGCTTGCGTCGGCATGGACGCAATAATTGCAAACGCGCTCGCATCCTTTACGCGCGCGGCGCCTCGTCGGGAGAATGCGGCGCCGGCTGCTATCGAGAAACTGCGGCGTAACTGGAGTAACTGCGCCGCACGGCTCGATGGAACGGCCGTTGCTAAATGTCTCGGTACATTCACCCCATCAAAGGAGCCCATCATGGTGATGCAGACCCAGACGCAAGGCGCGAACATCGTCGGCAAAGGCGCCGCGACCGCGGAAGGCCCAGGCCCGGACGTAATGGCTGCGGCTACGCTCGACGGCAACAAGGTCATCAGCAGCGACGGCGAGCACATCGGCAAGATCAAGGACATCATGCTCGACGTGCGGTCGGGCCGCATCGCGTATGCAGTGCTATCGAGCGGCGGTTTTCTCGGCATCGGCGACAAGCTGCTCGCGATTCCGTGGAGTGCGCTGACGCTCGATACGCAGGAAAAATGCTTCGTATTGAACATGGTGGCCGAGCGCGTGAAGAACGCACCGGGATTCGATAAGGATCACTGGCCATCGATGGCGGATCAGACGTGGGCCACCACCGTGCATCAGTACTACGGCAGCGAACCGTACTGGGGCGGCGACGTCTATACGAACCGCAACGACGTGGGCGTGGGTGAAATTCCCCCGGGTTCGTCGGATGCACCCGAGGCCGGCGGCGTGAAGCTCTGATCGCCGAACCGACCATTTCCGATGCGTGGCCAGTCCGGCATTCCGCTTCAGGAGCAAACACAATGGCGACCCGAAAGACCAGCAGCAGATCGAAACGCCCTGTGTCGCGTGGCAAGTCGGGACGGCCACCGCGCCAGCGCCATGCGCAGGCGCAGGCCGCGCATCGCGCCAAAACCGCGAAGTCGAGCGGCGCATCCGGCGCGAAGAAATGGTCGCATCATGTGATGGAAACGAGCGACGCGATGGACATCCAGAAGAATATTTTCAAAACCGGCAGCGCGGAGTCCATCGCGCAATCGTTGAAGCACTCGTCGACGGTGAGCCGACGACGCAAGGGCACGCCGTTTCAATCGGCGATGTCGATGCTCAATTTCTACGTCAATCGGGCGGGCCGAAACCTGCCGAAGGAGCGGCGCGATACGTTGCAACAGGCCAAGCGCAAGCTGCGCGAAGCGTTTGGACGCGAGCCGCGGTGAGCTGCCGGGATCGGCGGCGGCATTACGCGGCCAGACGCTTCAGTCGTCGCCAGGCTGAATGCCGAAGGCACTCTGCACGGCCTCGAATCGCGAATTGACGTTGAGTTTCTCGAACACGTTCTTCATATGCCATTTGACCGTCTCGGGCGCCAGATTCAGCGATCGCCCGATTTCCTTGTGAATTTCGAGAAGAAAGATAGAGCCAGTCGCTTTTCAAATCCCCCCTTCGGGGAGGGGGATGGCGTTTTCGAAGGGGGTTCATATTGCGTGGACGCCCCCCTTATCGGTGATTCGATCTCACCTGCGATTTATGGGCAAGCGAGTCGTCATTGAAGGTGTCGAAACCGCAGAACCGTTTGCGTGGGTCAAGACAATCGATCAGATCGATCGTGAGGGATTACTTTTTTCCGCCTCGACCGCCAACGAGCAGATAGACGCGCTCGTTGCGCGGCACGGGCTGCTGCATCGGACGGACAAGCCGGCGCCCCCGGACGGCGCGCCGCAAAGCGGCGTCGCGACAGCCGGCTCAGTCGGGATGAACCTCACACCCCACCGCCGCCCACGGTCCGCTGACTCTTCCACTGCCCCTGCTGCACCTCGAACAGCGTATAAGGCGGCTTGATCAGATCCCCATGCGGATCGAACGCAATTTTCCCAGTCACGCCCGTTACGTTCACTTTCGGGAAAGCCGCGACGATCTTCGCGCGATCGAGCGAGTCCGCGCTCTGAATTGCCTGAATCATCGCGAGCGCGGCGTCGTAGGCGAACGGCGCATACAGCTCGACATCCTGATTGAAACGCGCCTTGTAGCGCTTGCCGAACTCCTGCGCGGACGGCAGCTTGTCGAGCGCAGGACCGGGCTCGAGATCGCGCGTCCCCTCGCCCGCGTTGCCCGCAATCTGCAGGAACGCGTTGCTCTTCAGCGCCCCCGCGCCAAACAGTTGCGCGGGCATGCCGAGCGAGCGCATCTGCTTGACCAGCATCGCGCCCTGCTCGTCGAGTCCGCCGAAAAAGATCAGGTCGACGTTTTTCTGCTTCAACGAAGTCAGGATCGCGCGCAGATCGACCGCCTTGTCGTTCGTGAATTCGCGATCGACGACATTGCCGTTCGCCTGCTTTGCGCCCTTCTCGAACGCATCGGCGAGGCCCTGGCCGAACGCGGTGCGATCGTCGATGATGCCGATGCGCTTCGCCTTCAACTGCTGCACCGCGAACTCGCCCGCGATCACACCGCCCACGCCGTCGTGCCCCATCGTGCGAAACACGTTCGCGAAACCCTGCGCCGTGAGCGCCGGATTCGTCGAGCCCGGCGTGATCATCGCGACATTCGCCGTGTGATAGACGGCCGAGGCCGGAATGCTGCAGCCCGAGTTGTAATGGCCGATCACGCCGACCACGCCGTCGTCGACGAGCTTCTGCGCGACCTGGATCGCGATGCGCGGATCGGCCTGATCGTCCTGCACATCGAGCACATATTTGACGGGTTTGCCGCCGATCATCGGATGCTTCGCGTTCGCTTCATCCACCGCGAGCTGCGCGCCGTTCTGCAGATCCTTGCCGACCCGCGCGACCGGTCCGGTCAGCGGTCCGACGAAACCGATCTTGACGATTTGCGGCTCTGCGCCGTACGACGGCGCATGCGCGCACAACATCCCAAGGGCGAGTGCGACAACCAGATTTCTGCGTTTCATGATGTCCGTCCTCTTCCGTGCAGCAGTTACGGTGGTTAAAAACGACGCGGGCTGTAAGGCGCGAGATCGACCGGCGGCACGCGCCCCGCCACCAGATCGGCGACGACGCTGCCCGTCACGCCGCCCAGCGTGACGCCCAGATGCTGATGACCGAATGCGTAGACGACGCGCGGCGACGCGCTCGACGCTCCGACGACCGGCAGGCCGTCGGGCAGGCTCGGCCGGAAACCGAGCCAGTCGCTATCCGGTTGAGGCAATTGCGGCAGCGCGAGCCGCGCGGAGCGCGTGATCAGATCGAGCAGCGCGGCATTGCGCTGCGGTCCATAGCCGCCCAGTTCGACGGTGCCCGCGGCGCGGATGCCGCCGTCCATCGGCACCATGTAGAAGCCGCGCTCGGCCCAGCCGCACGGCCGTGAAATCAGCGACGACGTGTCGGGGAAGCGCACGTGATAGCCGCGCTCGGTATCGAGAGGTACGCGGTCGCCGCATTGGCGCGCGAAGCGGCCGGAAAATGCGCCGGCACAGACGACCGCCTGCGCGGCATCATATGCGCGACCCGCGTCGTCGACGATGCGCACGCTGTTGGCGCCCGGCACGAGCGTGCGAACCGCGACGCGCTCATGCCTGAGGCCGCGAGCGAGCAGCGCCGCGTGCAACGCCTGCAAAAAGCCGCGCGGGTCGCCGAGGAACCAGCTGTCGTTGAACAACGTGCCGTGCGCAAAGATCGGCGCGAGATTCGGTTCGAGTGCGGCGATGCCGGCGCGGTCGAAGTTTTCGAAGCGCACGCCGAGCGAGCGGCGCAACGCGAGCGACGGCTGGGCCGCATCGAACGACGCCGCATTCGAATACAGGTACAGGCATTCGCGCGGCCGCACGAAGCGCGACAGGTTATCGCTTTCGAGCATCTCGCGGTAACCGTCGAACGCGCGCGACAGCAGGCTTGCGAGCGCTCGAGCGCTGTGCTCGTAGCGCCGCGGCATCGAGGCGCATACAAAGCGCACAAGCCAAGGCGCGAGTTGCGGCAGATAGCGCCAGCGAATCCGCAGCGGACTCGTCGGCGAAAACAGGAAACGCGGCAGATTGCGGAACACCGCCGGGTTGTTCACCGGAATGCAGCCATAGTTGGCGAACGTGCCCGCATTGCCGTACGACGTGGCCTCGCCCGGACCGAGCGCGTCGAACAGCGTGACGTGGTGACCGTCGCGCATCAGCCAGTAGGCGCTCGATAGGCCGATGAAGCCCGCGCCCAGCACGGCGACTTCGCTCATCGCGTGCGCCGCCTGGCCGCACTGGCCGCCCGACCCGAACTTCCGCCCGATGCATCGACCGGCAGGAGCGTGCTCTGCTGCTCTGTCACGACCGTCCCTCCTGTACCACAGTTGCGCGTCGTCTTTCGACACAACGCCACACAAATCATGCTTTAATACTCACACAAAGTTTTTTTGTGTGCAATTAATTTGGCTTTGTGTGGACTTAGGTACTTTCCCCGAGCGAAACGGGCTGGCATCGTGCAGTGCGATGTACGTCGAGTTGCCGATCCGACGACGAAGCGGTTTAGTATTGGCAGGGTCCTGCACCCTCGAACGGGTTTTTGCATGGAGATTCACGCTGGATGAAAAGCGCAATTGACCACACAAACGGTGAGGACGTGCTCCAGACAAAGGGCCGTCAGCCGACTTATCTCGAAGTGTCGCGCAGCCTCGAGGAACAAGTCCGCAGCGGCCTCTACCCGCCGGGCAGCCGTCTGCCGCCGCAGCGCGAGCTCGCGTTGGAGCTGGGCCTGAATGTCTCCACCGTGTCGCGCGCGTACAAGGAGTTGCAGGCGCGGGGGCTGATCGTCGCGAGCAAGCGGCGCGGCTCGATCGTCACCGGCGGCGCGATGCCTGCCGTGCATGCGCGCAGCGACAGCACATCGGCAAGCGGCCACGCCGACGCGAATGCCGTGCTGGACCTGACCGTGAACCGGCCCGCCACCGGTGAATTCCTCACACAGCTCGCGCGGACGATGGCGCAGATCGCGCACGATCCGCGCTATCCGCAAACCCAGGAATATCAGCCGCCGCAGGGCCCCGAATGGGCGCGGGCCGCGGGCGCGCAATGGCTCGCCGCGCCCGGCTTCACGCCCAGCGCCGACAGCGTGGTCGTGACGAGCGGCGCACAGCATGGCCTGTATGCGGTGCTGAGCAGCCTGATGGGGCATGAAGGCGTGATCCTGTCGGATCAGCTGACCTACTATGGCCTGAAAGCCTTGGCGCCGGTGTTTCAGTTCGAACTGGTCGGCATTCCGAGCGACGACGAAGGGCTGCTGCCCGACCGTCTCGAAGACGCGTGCCGGCATCGGCGCGTAAAGGCGATCTTCACGGTGCCGAATCTGCAGAACCCGACCGTCGTGACGATGAGCCTCGCGCGTCGCGCGGCGCTCGCCGAGATCGCGCGCCGGCATCACATCGTGATCATCGAGGACGACGTGTACGGCCCGCTGCTGCAAGCGCGCTTGCCGACGATTGCGAGCCTGTGCCCGGAGCTGACCTTCCACATCACGTCGACCTCGAAGATCCTCGCACCGGGCCTGCGCATCGGCTATCTGCACACGCCGCCGCATGGCGCGGCGCTGGCCGCGGAAGCGGTGCGCACGACCGCGTGGATGCCCGCGCCGCTGTCGACGCTGATCGCCACGCGCTGGATCGAGGACGGCACCGCGCAGACGATCCTCGACGCGCAACGCGCCGAATTGCGCGCTCGCCAGGAGATCGCGCGCGAACTACTGCCCGCCGAGCATCTGAAGAGCGATCCCGCATGCATGTTCGTGTGGTTGCGGGTGCCGCCGCCGTGGCGCTCGGACGATTTCGCGGCCAACGCGCTCGCGCGCGGCGTCAACACGATGCCGGCCTCTGCGTTCGCGGTGGATCGCTCGACGGTCGAACACGGCGTGCGCATCAATCTCGCTTGCGCCGAGTCGCGCGAGCAGCTGACGCGCGGCCTGCAAATTCTCGCGCACACGCTGCGCGACCGGCCGCGCGCGCTGTTCGGCACGATCTAGACTGCGGTGGAAGCATTGGGCGGAGCCGCTAGAATACGGCACGACCCTGCCCCTGCGAGCCGCCTTCATCCGATGACTCCGTCCGACGATTCGAGCCCCTCCTCGCGCACGCCCGCCGCCGATGCGCTGTTCGCGTTCCTGAAGACGCTGCCGCTCGGCGACCGCTTGATCGAGGGCGGCTTCATGGCCGTGCAGGCGGTGGCGGGCGCGAGTCTCGCGTTCGGCATCGGCCGCGCGCTGCGCACCGAGCAGGCGTTCTGGGCCGCGATCACCGCGATCGCGGTGAGCCAGCACAGCTATATCGACACCCGCAAGCTGTCGCGCGACCAGTTCATCGGCGCGATGGTCGGCGGCATCTGCGGGCTGATCGGCACACTCGCGGGCGGCGGCCATTTTGCGGCATACGCGGCGACCGTCGCGGCCGCGATCCTGATCTGCTGGGTCGTCAACGTCGGCAGCGCGGCGCGCCTTGGCGGTATCACCGCGACGATCATGCTGCTGGCGCCGGGCATCGGCCCCGCGTGGGACAAGGCTTTTCTGCGGCTTGCCGAAGTGACGCTCGGGACGGTCTGCGCGCTCGTGGTCGCGCGGCTGATGGCGTCGCTCGAAAGACGTGCGTTCAACAAGGGCGAAACGCCCAAATAGAATGACACGCGCGCGTCGATTCTTTAGTCAGTCATCCGGAGCATCGTCAGTTTGCGTGCGACGCCGGTAACGTCCCGGCGTCACGCCGACGCTTTGCGCAAACGCCTTGCCGAACGCCGCCTCCGACTGATAGCCGACCGCCTCGCCGATGTCCGCCGCGCTGCGTTGCGTGCGCAACAGCAGGTCGCTGGCGATCGCCATGCGGATCTGCATCAGAAAATCCATCACGGTCATGCCCGCGCGCTCGTTGAAACGGCGCGCGTAGGTCGCGCGCGACATCGCCGCGCGCTCGCCGAGTTCGGAGATCGTCCACGCGCGTTCGGGTGCGTCGAGCATCGCTTGCACCGATGCGCCGAGTCGTGCGTCCGTCAGCAACGCGAGCATGCCGGCGCTGTTCGCATTGCGCTCGCCGTGCACGCGTAGTGCCATTGCGAACAGCGCGTGGCTCAAGGCCGTCACGATGGTGAGCGCGCCAGGCTGACGCCGCGCCGCTTCACCGCGCATCAAAGTGATCAGCGTTTGCAACGCATCGAGCGTCTGTGCGTCTCCGAGCGACACTTGCAGCGGATCGGGCAGCGCATCGAGCAGCAACGCCGACGAACCGGGCGCATAGACGAAGCGGCCGCACAGCAGATCGACGCCTTCATGAGTCGCGGTGTGGTTGGGCGTCTGCGCGGATGTGGCGGCTTCCTCACCGTCGTTGCGCCGCACCGGCAGCATGCCGTCGTGCCCGAGCGTCAGCGGCAGGCCGCCCGCCGAGCGCTTCACGTCGCGCACGCGATGCGCGGCGCCACGCGGAAACAGCATGAAATCGCCGGCCTTCAATTCGAGCTGCTCGCCGGCGGCGGTCTCGATCACGCAACTGCCGTCGAGCACGAGATGAAACGGCGCGACGCCCCTCTCCAGCGGCGCGTGATCGATATCGAATGCGCCTGATAGCAGGCAGCGAAGGTCGAGACTCGCTTGCGGCCGGGCAAGGTCGATCAGGCGACTGAGCGTGTCCATGAGACGAGCGCGCTAAAAGTTGAGTCGAATGAGTATTCAGGATATCGCGGCGCGGCGCAATACTGTTTCCACGACGCCGGCAACCGCTGGCGCGCAACGGACCAAGGAGCACTGCCATGTTGGACTGGATCGATTACCGCAAGGAACTGTTCGGCCGTATCGGCGAAATGTCGAAGCTCGCGCCGGACAGCGTGAAGGCGTATCAGGCGATGTCGAATGCCGGTCAGAAGACCGATCTGCTCGGCGCGAAAACGCGCGAGCTGCTTGCGCTCGCGGTCGCGGTGAGCCTGCGCTGTGACGGCTGTATCACGGTCCATACGGCCGAGGCGCTGAAGCACGGCGCGACCCGCGAGGAAATCGCCGAAGCGCTCGGCGTCGCGATGGCGGTCAACGCGGGCGCGACGCTGGTGTACTCGGCGCGCACGCTGGACGCGGTCGCCGCGCATGCCCAGGGGTAAGCGAGTCGATGATGAGCCGGGGCGCTCGCCAAGTCGGCGTGCGTCGTAACGCGCCGCATCGACCGATCATGTTCGGCGATGCGGCGCGCGGCCTTTGTAGAAGCGATTGATGAAGCGAGTATCAGCCTGCCGCGCGACCTTGCCTCAGAACTGGATCGTCGTGCGCAAGCCGAGAACCGCTTCGTTCCTGATGCGCTGGGACGAATCGTCCGGGTCCGGAATTCCGCCGCCCGGCCGCCAGAAGTACTGGAAGTCCGCTTGCAGCATCCACCACGGCGCGACCTGGTATTGATAAGTGGCTTCGAGCACCGTCTCCGCGCTGCGTGACGGATAGCCCGGCGTGTACAGCGCCTGCGCGCTCGCCAGATTCTGCGCGTGAGAACCGATCTTTGCATAGCCGAGCGCAAGCCCGACCACATCGTTGTCGCGCCCCTTGAACGGCGCCTTGAGCGTGACGCCCGCGTTGACGCCGAGATCGACCAGATTGCGATCGCCCGGCGCACCCATGATGCGGGCGAACACGCCGACCGACTGCGGACTGTCGGGGCCCGCGCGCCACACCATCTGGTCGGCAACCGCGTAGAAGCTGTAGTTGCCGCGATGATTCGTCGGCATGCCGTTGCTCGCCGGATTCGCCAGCGACAGGCCGCCGGTGTCGAAACCCTGATCCGTGAAGTGGTTGCTGTTGTACCAGAAGCCGAGCTTGTAGGTGCCCGGCAGGCCGGCCGGCCTCGGATCGGAAGGATTCGCCGACGGCTGGTTGATCGCGTACTGCAGTTCGCCGATCACGAGCGCGCCGTTGCCGAGATTGAAGTTCGTGCCGCTCGCGTTGAGCTTTTGCGGATCGCCGACGCCTGGCGCCGGGTTGCCGTCGAATACGCCGCCCAGCGCGGTGACGCCGTTCGCGAACGATGCGCGCGCCCTCACGCCGAGCGACGACAGCGGATAGGCCGGCCCGCCCGCGGGCAGATCGACGGCCGGCAGCACCGGCCAGCCAAACGTTGCGTTCATGAAGGTGGCCGCGTACTGGCTGACCATGAACTCCTGATCGAGACTCTGCTGGCCGATCTTCACATCGACGTTGCCGAGCGACTGCTGATACCACAGTTCCCACAGACGGGTCGCGGCGTCGGCTTCGATGCCGCTCGCAGTTTGCAGTGTTTGCAGATTTCTGGCGGTCAGGCTCGTGCCGTGAATCTGCAGACCGGAGACGTTGAAGGTGCCGCCCGGCAATCCGAAGGCCTTTTCCGTATCGACGACGAGTCCGAACCCGGTCAAGCCTTGATAGGCACCGCCGCGATTCGTGCCGCCCGACAGGTTGCCCATGTATTCGCTGGTCTCCTGCAGATTGAACGTCACGCCGTAGTTGCCGAGCCAGGGACGCAGGCCGCCCATTTCGCCGAACAGGTTCGAGCGCTCCCACAATCCGGTCGGCGCTGCGACGGTCTGATCGGCGGGCGCCGCGTTGTCCGTGGCGCCGGGAACCGGTGCGGCCGGTGCAGTCGATGGCGCCGCTTGCGCCGGGGTGGCGTCGCCGGGTGTCTGCGCGAACGCGCAAGGGCCGAGGCCGAGGGAAAGGACCGCAGTCACGGCGATCGAACCGCCGGAGCCCAGTAGTCTGCGCTTGTCGATATTTTTCATCGGTTATTGGGGATCGTAGTTATAGGCGGATCGCTCCGTCGTTATTCGCACATGCACATGGACGTGCGCGAAAGATCCGGCAAACAGCAAGCGCAAATGCGAAAGCGCAATCGCCTCTGCAAGCAGGCTCGCAAACGACGGTCAAAAAAAGAGCAGGCGTGCTACAGAAAACCGACGGCAAGGCCGGTTGGAATTGAAGCGCGCTAACCCGACTTCAGCGAGTCAGCGGCGAAGGAGTGAACCTGCGGCGACTATCTCGCGGTGGTGCTGCCGGTGCTGGCCGGCATTGGGCTTCCACTTTCTGGACACGGGTCCATGGACGGACTCCTTCGATACGTTGGGGCGGATTGTATTGACATGCTCCCCAAAAGCGCAAGTAAAAATCGCACAAGGACGGCCTCGGGTTCTTTCGAAGAATGTTGGCTCTGCTTACAGAATCTGGTTGACTCCGGTTTTTTACCGTCCCCGCCCCTTCCCCGCGCCGCCGTTCCGCCAGCAGCCAGAACGGTGCGCGCCGCGGCAAAGCCCGACTCTCCACGCTGTGGCGCCGCATCGGCTCGCTTTTCTCTTAAGTTCTGCCAAGCTCCTGTCACGAATCGACGCCATCATCGAAAGATTGTGGTGTTGCCTCGTCGTGACCGTTGCTTGCTGAATAAGCCCTTTCATCAACTTGCAATTCGTCATGTTCCAACTCGACGATCCGTCGCGAATCGATGCGCAGGCCACCGCCCTGTACGGCGGCACGACTTCGCTGCTCACAAATACTCACGCCCCCGGAGGTGACTGATGGAGTTCGGTTTCAATCTGAACCGCACCGCCAACGCATCCGCGCGCCGGCTGCTTCCAAACGGCTGGGACTTCGTTGCCTTTCCGCTGATCATCTGCCTGATCGCGATGGCGTCGATCGGCTTTCACGAGACGCTCGCGCCGATGTCGACGCTAAAGACCCAGGCGATCTCGCTCGATCCGGCCAACCTGCCCGAGTACGCGATGCGCACCACGCTGCGCATGCTCGCGGCGATGGTCGCCTCGCTGATCTTCACGCTGGTCTACGGCACGCTGGCCGCCAGGAGCCGCCGCGCCGGCCTCGTGCTGGTGCCGATTCTCGACATCCTGCAGTCGGTGCCGGTGCTCGGCTACATCTCGTTTACGGTCACCTTCTTCCTCGCGATGTTCCCGGGCCGCGTGCTCGGCGCCGAGCTCGCCGCGATCTTCGCGATCTTCACGAGCCAGGCGTGGAACATGACGTTCAGCTTCTACCAGTCGCTGCGCACGGTGCCGCGCGACCTCGATGAGGTGTCGCGCGGCTTTCACCTGACTTCGTGGCAGCGCTTCTGGAAGCTCGAAGTGCCGTTCTCGATGCCGGGCCTGATCTGGAACATGATGATGTCGATGTCGGGCGGCTGGTTCTTCGTCGTGGCTTCCGAAGCGATCACGGTCGGCAACAACACGATTACGCTGCCGGGCATCGGCGCCTACCTGGCGCAGGCGATCAGCGACAAGAACCTGCACGCGATCGGCTGGGTCATCCTCGCGATGACGGTCGTGATCCTCGCCTATGACCAGCTGCTGTTCCGGCCGCTCGTCGCGTGGGCCGACAAGTTCCGCATGGAGACCACGAGTTCGGGCAACGCGCCGCAGTCCTGGCTGCTCGACATGATGCGGCGCACACGTCTGATTCATCAGTTGCTGACGCCGGCGGGCGTGATGCTCGCGAGCACCGCGCGCATCCCTTTGCGTGTGCCTTTCGCGAACGTCCGGCGAGCCAGCCGAGCGCGCAGCGACACTTCGACACGCGTCGGGGACATCGTGTGGGGCGTGCTCGTATTCGTGCTGACGGTCTATGTGATCTATCGCGTCGTCGCCTATGTGCGTACCGGCGTGACGCTCGACGAGGTCGGTCACGTGTTCCTGCTCGGGCTCATCACGCTGCTGCGCGTCGCCGTGCTGATCGCGATCTCGTCGCTGATCTGGGTGCCGATCGGCGTGCTGATCGGCCTGCGTCCGGCGCTCGCGGAAAAGGTCCAGCCGCTCGCGCAATTTCTCGCCGCGTTTCCCGCGAATCTGCTGTTCCCGGTGTTCGTGATCGTGATCGTGCGCTTTCATCTGAATCCGGATATCTGGCTGTCGCCGCTGATCGTGCTCGGCACGCAGTGGTACATCCTGTTCAACGTGATTGCGGGCGCGACCGCCTATCCGAACGACTACCGCGAGGCGGCCACCAACTTCCGCATCCGCGGCTGGCAATGGTGGCGCCAGGTGATGCTGCCGGGCGTGTTCCCTTACTACGTGACCGGCGCGATCACCGCGTCGGGCGGTGCGTGGAACGCGAGCATCGTGTCCGAGTTCGTCCAGTGGGGCGATACCAAGGTCGCCGCGCATGGCCTCGGCGCCTATATCGCCGAGACGACCGCCGCCGGCGACTTTCCGAAGATCATCCTTGGCGTCGCCGTGATGGCGCTATTCGTCACGCTGTTCAACCGCGCGCTGTGGCGCCCCCTGTATGCCTTCGCCGAATCAAGGCTCCGACTCGACCAGGAGTAAAGCCATGCAAAACGTCATTCAAGCCATCCCCGCCGACCTGCTCCAGTCGTCGCCGCGCCTGGGCGCGCAGGTGCTGAACATCGAGCACGTGAGCCGCGGCTTTCATAAAAATCAGAGCGAGCTGCTGGTGCTCGACGACGTGAATCTGACGCTGCGCGAGGGCGAGATCGTCGGCCTGCTCGGCCGCTCGGGCTCGGGCAAGTCGACGCTGCTGCGCATCATCGCCGGTTTGATCCGGCCGACGAGCGGCAACGTGACCTACCTGGGCAAGCCGCTCGACGGTCCAGCCGAGGGCGTCGCGATGGTGTTCCAGACCTTCGCGTTGTTTCCGTGGCTGACGGTGCTGCAGAACGTCGAAGCGGGGCTGGAGGCGCTCGGCGTCGGCATCGAGGAGCGGCGCACGCGCGCGCTCGCGGCGATCGATCTGATCGGTCTCGACGGCTTCGAAAACGCGTATCCGCGCGAGCTGTCGGGCGGCATGCGGCAGCGCGTCGGCTTCGCACGCGCGCTCGTCGTCGATCCGACCATCCTGCTGATGGACGAGCCGTTCTCCGCGCTCGACGTGCTGACCGCCGAAACGCTGCGTACCGACCTGCTCGACCTGTGGAACCAGGACCGCATGCCGATCAAGTCGGTTCTTATAGTCACGCACAACATCGAGGAAGCCGTGTTCATGTGCGATCGCATCCTCGTACTGTCGTCGAACCCCGGGCGCGTGGTGGCCGAGACCGTGGTGCCGTTCGCTCATCCGCGCAACCGGCTCGACCCGGATTTTCGCGCGCTCGTCGACGAAATCTACGCGAAGATGACCGCGCGCCCCACTGGAGCCGCGGCCAAACGCGAACTCGAACCCGGCAGCTGGTTGCCGAACGTGTCGACGAACCTGATGGCTGGTCTGATCGAAACGCTTGCGGCAGCGCCCTATAACGGCCGCGCCGACATGCCCGAGATTGCGCGCACGCTGCAGTTGGAAGTCGACGAACTGTTCCCGATCGCCGAGATGCTGCAGTACCTCGGCTTTGCCGAAGTCAGCGAGGGCGATGTGTTCCTCACGCCGCCCGCGCATCGATTCGCCGAGGGCAGCACGCAGGAGCGCAAGATCATGTTCGCCGATCATCTGTTGCAGTGTGTGCCGCTCGCCGCGCGAATCAGGAAGGTCCTCAACGAACGGCCCGGACATCGCGCGCCGCGCGTGCGCTTCGAGCAGGAGCTCGAGGACCTGCTGTCCGACAGCGCGGCGCAGGAAACCCTCGATGCGGTGATCGACTGGGGCCGTTACGCGGAAATCTTCTCGTACAACGACAAGACGGAAACCTTCAGTCTCGCGGATGTCGAGACCTGAGCGGGGCCGAAACGAAATGGCCGCGGAGAACCTGACGGAGGTGCTCCGCGGCCATTTTCCAGTTCGCACCGACTTTCACGGATTGATCTCGCCCGCACCGGGCCGGCCACGCAGCCGCCCGGCGATGCGGCCGAACGCGTACCACTGCTGAGCGATCAGCCCATCCCCATACGAGCGCGCGGCACCATGCGGCGCGGGCAGCTGATCGCGGATGCCGGTCGGCTCGACGGCGCGCTCCCACGACCCGGTGCCGAACAGCATGTCCCACCACGGGAACAGCACGCCGAAGTTGCAGCCGTAGGGGGTGCCTTCGTGGCCATAGCCGATCGCATGATGACGCCGATGAAACGCCGGGCTCACGATCAGGCGTTCGAGCAGCCATCCATACGGGAGGCGCGCATTCACGTGCTGCACGCTCTGCATGAAATTGCCGAGCGCGACGAGCACGACGAATTGGTTTGGCTGCACGCCGATGAACAGCGCAATGGCCGCAAAAAACGCCGCCTGCAAGATGTCGTCCAAAAAGTGATTGCGGTCGTCGGCCCACAGCGACATCTGCCGCTGGCTGTGATGAACCGCATGCAATTCCCACCACACGCCGAACCGATGTTGCCAGCGGTGATACCAGTAGCCGGCGAAATCGAGCACGATCAGGTAGATCAGAAACGACACGAGCGGCTGATCGGTTACGCCCGGCCACAAATCATCGACGTCGATGTTGGGCACGTTGTGGATCGCCATCAGGCTCTGCCAATGATTGAAGAACGGCTGCAGCAGAAAGAAGAACGCAAGATTGACGATGCCGAGCTTGGCGATCCACGTGTAGATCACGTCCGCGCGCAACGCCCTGCGGTCCGCCCATGTCTCCACCGGGCGCAGCGCTTCGAGCGGGCGCAACACCAGATACGACACGAGTATCTGCATCGCGCCGACGATCACCCAGTAGAGCGCGTCGTAAGTGTCTTCGTCATAGCCCATCAGATTGAAGCGGTAGAAGATCGGCTGGACCACGTCGACGTACAGCAGCGTCTGCAGGGCTGAGATGCCATTGTCGAGTTGAGCGACGAGTTCGTGAATCATGTAAAGCCTTTCGGGTTGCCTCAGTCGGGATTGGGCGCGTAGACCGGCGCGCGGTTGGCGAAATAAAGACCGTGCGGCGAGCGCCCCACCGCGATCGTATCCACCAGCCGATGCGTGCTCAGGTCGATGACGCCGACGTGCCTCGCGAAGCGGAACGTGACCCATAGATAGCGCCGGTCCGCCGATAGTTCCATGTCGTCAGGGCCCGGCATCAAACCGGTGATGTCGGCCACTTTGGTCAGCGTGTTGTAATCGAGAATGCTGATCGTGTTCTCCACGCGATTCGACACGGCAAGATGCTGGCCATCGTCGAGATTGCGGAAGTTGTGCGCGCCGCGGCCCGTGTGGATCTTCTTCACGAGTTGGCGGTTCTTCCAGTCGACCACCGCGACATTGTCTTCGCCCGTCATGCCGACGAGCAGATAACGATCGCCCGGGGTCATCCAGAGTCCGGCCGGCGTCTTGCCCACATGCAGCTTCCACGACACTGACTGTGTCGGCAGATCGATCGCCGCGACCTCGCCCGTGTCCTGAAGCGTGACGAACACGGTGCGGTTATCGGCTGCAAAGGTCAGGTGGCTCGGGGTCTTCGCGAGCGGAATCCGCTTCGCGAGCGTCACGTTCTCGCCATCGTAGTGATAGATATCGAGGCGATCGAGCCTCAGGCCCGCGGTGACGAACCACTTATGGTCGGGCGAAAAACCAAGCTGGTACGGGTCTTCGATGCCCTCGACACGGCGTTGCACCCGGCCGCTGTGCGGGTCGACGAACATCAGGTCGTTCGAAATCGCATCCGCGACGATCAGCGAACGACCATCGGGCGTGATCATCAGATGATGAGGCTCCTTGCCGGTCGGCTCGGTGCCGATCACTTTGTGCGTGACGGGATCGATCAACGTAAGCTGCGCTTCGCCCGAGTCGAGCACGATCACGTTGTCGGCGGCGTGGGCGAGATGAGGCAATGTCAGCGAACAGCAAGCCAACGCCACGAAAGCGCCGGTTTTTGTAATCGAAGCGAATGCGAATGTCACGAACCGGATAGGACTCTGAAATACAACGCTGGGCATCGGTGCGGCCGATGCGGAACAAGACCTGCCGTGTGAAGTCTACGCGCAATCGCGTGGCAAATGTGATGAAGATCGCGGCCGCGCGAGCATCGAACTCGCGCCGCCCAACGATGAAGATTCAGGCCTTCTTCAGCGTTCGCGAGAACGCCGTCGCGCTATCGCTGCACGACGTGCCGAACCTCGGCCAGTTGTTGCCGGCGCTGTTCGCCCTGCCGCTCCAGCATCCAGCCCGGATACTCGGCGGGCAGCGCGCTGACCTCGGCGAGCTTCGCGAGCTCATCGGCGGATAGCGCGACGTTGGTCGCCGCGATGTTGTCGTCGAGCTGCTCGATCTTCTTCGCGCCGACGATCACCGTGCTGACGACACGCTGATGCAGCAGCCACGCCAGCGCGATCTGTGCGACCGATACGGTCTTCGCCGCGGCCATCTCGCGCATTACGTCGATGCAGTCGTACGCACGCTCGCGATCGATCGGCGGAAAATCGAAAGTCGTGCGACGGCTGCCCGCTTCACCCTGCTGTTGACGTCCGTATTTGCCGCTCAGAAAACCACCCGCGAGCGGACTCCATACCATCAGACCGAGGCCTTCGCTTTGCAGCATCGGCACGAGCTCGCGTTCGAGATCGCGGCCCGCGAGCGAGTAATACGCCTGCAGCGTTTCGAAGCGCGCGGTGCCGAGCCGCTCGGCGATGCCGAGCGCCTTCGCGATTTGCCATGCGGCCCAGTTCGACACGCCGACATAGCGCACGTGGCCGTGCTGCACGAGCGTATCGAGCGCGCGCACGGTTTCTTCGATCGGCGTGGCCGGATCGAAACCGTGGATCTGATAGAGGTCGACGTGATCGAGTTGTAGACGCTTCAGGCTCGCCTTGATGCCGTCGAGGATGTGATAGCGCGACGCACCGCGCGCGTTGGCGAACTCGCCGGTCTGGCCGAACACCTTGGTCGCGATCACGACCTTGTCGCGCGGCACTTTCAGATTTTTCAGCGCGTTGCCCGTGATGAGCTCGGACAGGCCGCCCGCGTAGACGTCGGCCGTGTCGATGAAATTAATGCCCGCGTCGAGCGCCCGGCCGACTAGCCGCTCCGCGTCGCTTTGCTGCAGATCGCCGATCTGCCGCCAGATGCCTTCGCCACCGCCGAAGGTCATCGTGCCCAAACACAACTCGGATACAAACACACCGGTACGGCCCAACTGGTTATATCGCATCGTCGACGCTCCATCGTGGGGACAGGGAGAATCGTCAAGCGTACTGCAAATGGCAGAGGCTGGCAGGACGGGCGCACGCGGCGAGACTACGAATTCCAGCAGTTACGCAACGCCCAACGCGCCGCACACGAGCGCCAAAAACCTGCGAGACTGACCGCTATTGCGTCGTCAGCGTCGAATGCCCCGCAAGCGCAAAACCGGGCGACATGAGCGGGTACTGATCCAGCCGCCCGCCACTGGATATCCCCCGCGCCGCCCTCATCTACACGAGCATGACTTCGGCAAAAACTGCCGCCGCACTCGACGCGGCGCCCCGCTCCCGCAAGGCCCGCTCCACCGCGAGCGCGGCGCGGCCCGTCGCACCTTCCTTACCGCCAGCCCCGCAGGCGCTCGCCGGCTTTCACCCGGCCGTTGCCAGCTGGTTCCAGAAAACCTTCGCCGCCCCGACCGATGCGCAAGCCGCCGCCTGGCCGCAAATCCGCAGCGGCCGCTCGACGCTGGTCGCCGCGCCGACCGGCTCCGGCAAGACGCTGACGGCGTTCCTGTCCGCGCTGAACGACCTGGTGTCGCAAGGCCTCGCGAACGACGGCGTGCTGCCCGACGAAACGCTGGTCGTCTACGTGTCGCCGCTGAAGGCGCTGTCGAACGACATACGTCTGAACCTGCAACTGCCGCTCCAAGGCATCGCCGCCGAACTCGACGCGCTCGGCCTGCCGCCGCTCGACATCCGCACCGCCGTGCGCACCGGCGACACCACGCAGCAGGAACGCAACGCGCTGAAAAAGCGCGCGCCGCACATTCTCGTGACGACGCCCGAGTCGCTATACGTGCTGCTCGGCTCCGATTCGGGCCGCCGCATGCTGGCGACGGTGCGCACGGTGATCGTCGATGAAATTCACGCGCTCGCGGGCAGCAAGCGCGGCAGTCATCTCGCGCTGAGCCTCGAACGGCTCGACGCGCTCTGCGGCCGGCCCCTGCCGCGCATCGGGCTGTCGGCGACGCAAAAGCCGGTCAGCGCGGTCGCGCGGTTTCTGGTCGGCGGCGCGAGCCTCGATAGCGACGTGCCGGCCGAGTGCGCGGTGATCGACGTCGGTCACGTCCGCGCGCGCGACCTCGCGCTGGAGATCCCGCCGGTGCCGCTCGAAGCGGTGATGGCCAACGAAGTGTGGGAGCGCGTCTATGACCGGCTCGCCGAACTGGTCGCGCAGCATCGCACGACGCTCATCTTCGTCAACACGCGCCGCATGGCCGAGCGCGCCGCCCGTCATCTGACCGAGCGGCTCGGCAAGGACGCGGTCGCCGCGCATCACGGCAGCCTCGCGAAAGAACATCGTTTCGACGCCGAACAGCGCCTGAAACACGGCGAGCTGCGCGTGCTGATCGCGACCGCGTCGCTGGAGCTCGGCATCGATATCGGCGACGTCGATCTCGTCTGCCAGATGGGTTCGCCGCGCGCGATCGCGCCGTTCCTGCAACGCGTCGGCCGCTCGGGGCACCACGTCGGCGGCATGCCGAAGGGGCGGCTCTTTCCGGCCTCGCGCGACGATCTGCTCGAATGCGCGGCGCTGCTCGATTGCGTGCGGCGTGGCGAGCTCGATGCGTTGCGCATCCCGCGCGCGCCGCTCGACGTGCTCGCGCAACAGATCGTCGCGGAAGTGTCGAGCGCCGAGTGGAGCGAGGATGCGCTGTTCGACATGCTGCGGCGTGCCGCGCCGTACGCGGATCTGCCGCGCGAGCAATACGACGCGGTGCTGCGCATGCTCGCCGAGGGCTACACGAGCCGCCACGGTCCGCGTGCTGCGTATGTGCATCGCGATGCGGTCAGCGGCACGTTGCGCGGCCGGCGCGGCGGCAAGCTGGTCGCGGTGACCTCGGGCGGCACGATTCCCGAGAACGCCGATTACGCGGTCGTGCTCGAACCGCAGGCGCTCAATATCGGCACCGTCAACGAGGACTTCGCGGTCGAAAGCCTCGCCGGCGATGTGTTCCAGCTCGGCAACGCGTCGTACCGGATTCTGCGCATCGAAAGCGGCCGCGTGCGGGTCGAGGATGCGCAAGGCCAGCCGCCGAACATTCCGTTCTGGCTCGGCGAGGCGCCGGGCCGCAGCGACGAGCTGTCGTTCGCGGTTGCGAGATTGCGGGAGCAGGTCGAAGCGTTGCTGACGGAGGGCGAGACACGAGCAACCACGGCAACCGCCGTAGCCGCAAGCGAACTCGAGCCCACCGCGCCGCGTCTCGACCACGCTATCACCTGGCTCGCCGACAACCTCGCGCTCGACGAACCGGCCGCGCGCCAGATCGTCGAATACCTGGCGCGCGCCCGCGCCGCGCTCGGAGTCTTGCCGACGCAGAGCACGCTCGTGATGGAGCGCTTTTTCGACGAATCGGGCGGCACCCAGCTCGTGATCCACTCACCGTTCGGCAGCCGCGTGAATCGCGCGTGGGGGCTCGCGCTGCGCAAGCGCTTCTGCCGCAGCTTCAACTTCGAGCTGCAGGCGGCGGCCACCGAAGACGCGATCGTGCTGTCGCTGACCGGCGGCCACTCGTTCGTGCTCGACGAGGTGTGGCGCTATCTGCATTCGAACAGCGCCGAGCATCTGCTGATCCAGGCGCTGCTCGATGCGCCGTTATTCGGCGTGCGCTGGCGCTTGAACGCGACGACCTCGCTCGGCCTGCCGCGCTACACGGGCGGGCGCAAGACCGCGCCGCAACTGCAGCGCATGCGTAGCGAGGATCTGCTTGCAAGCGTGTTTCCCGAACAGGCCGCGTGTCTGGAGAACGTCGTCGGCGAACGCGAGGTGCCGCGCCACCCATTAGTCGAGCAAACCATCGACGACTGCCTGCACGACGCGATGGACAGCGAACGTTGGCTCGCGCTGCTACGCCAGATCGAGCACGGCGAGTTGCGGCTCGTCGCGCGTGATCTGCCGGCGCCGTCGCCGCTCGCCGCCGAAATCCTGACCGCGAAGCCCTATGCATATCTGGACGACGCGCCGATCGAGGAGCGCCGCACCCAGGCGGTGCTGAACCGCCGCTGGACCGACCCTGAAAGCGCCGACGATCTCGGCGCGCTCGACGCCGCCGCGATCGACAGCGTGCGCGACGAGGCCTGGCCGCAAGCACGCAACGCCGACGAAATGCACGAAGCGCTGACGGGCCTCGCCTGCATCACAGAAGCCGAGGCGCGCACGCATGAAGATTGGCCGACGCTGCTTGCGGCGTTGGCGAAAGCCGGCCGGGCGACGCGCTTGCCGCTGGCCGCGCAAGCAGACGCAAGCACGGGCAACGACAACGTCAGCAACGGCGCACTGTGGCTGCCCGCCGAACGCCTGACCTGCTTCGAAGCGCTCTACCCCGGCATCGCGCGCAATCGCTACACGCCGCCGCTGAGCGCCCCGAAGGGCTACACCGAAAGCTGGAGCGCCGACGACGCGCTCGTCGACGTGCTGCGCGCGCGGCTGACCGGTTTCGGCCCGCTGACGGTCGACGCGATCGCGCGCCCGCTCGGTTTGCCGGCCGCGCGGATCGAACCGGCGCTGATCCGTCTCGAGGCCGAAGGCTACTTGTTGCGCGGCCGCTTCACGCCGCACACGAGCCACGAAGAATGGTGCGAGCGGCACCTGCTCGCACGCATCCATCGCTACACGGTGAAGCGGCTGCGGCGTGAGATCGAGCCGGTCGAGCGGCACGACTTCATGCGCTTCCTGTTCGAATGGCAGCATCTGACGCCGACCACGCGCGCCGAAGGCCGCGACGCGCTCGCCGCCGCGCTGGACCAGCTCGAAGGCTTCCAGGCCGCGGCCGGCGCATGGGAGGAGGACATCCTGCCCGCGCGGGTGCGCGCCTACACCAGCAGTTCGCTCGATGAGCTATGCCGCGCCGGCAAGATCGTCTGGACCCGCCTGACCGAGCGGGCGCGCGGCGCCGCCGGTCCGGTCCGCGGCACGCCGATCGTGCTGCTGCCGCGCGCGCAGTTGCGCGCGTGGCGCGCGCTGCTCGATCCCGCGCGCCAGGTCGAGTTGTCGGCGCTCGCGCAAAGCGTGCACGACACCCTCGCGCAACACGGCGCGATGTTCTTCGACGAACTGCTCGCCGAGGTGCGCGTGCTGCGCATGGAGCTCGAAAACGCGCTCGGCGAGCTGGTCGCGGCCGGCCTCGCGAACTCGGACAGCTTCGCGGGCCTGCGCGCGTTGCTAAAGCCGATCGCCAAACGCAACGCGTTTTCCAGCAGCCGGCGCGCGCGAGCGAGCGCGCTGATCGGCGGCATGGACGACGCCGGGCGTTGGGCGCTCGTAAGCCGCCCGTCCGCCGTCGCGCCGGAAAATCCGTCCGGGCGGCGCAGTCAGTTGCCGCCCGAGGTGCTCGAACACGTCGCAATGACGTTGTTGCGCCGCTACGGCGTGGTGTTCTGGCGCGTGCTCGAACGCGAGGCCGAATGGCTGCCGCCGTGGCGCGATCTGCTGCGCGTGCTGCAGCGGCTCGAGGCGCGTGGCGTGATCCGCGGCGGGCGTTTCGTCAACGGGCTAGCGGGCGAGCAGTTCGCGCTGCCCGAGGCGATTCCGCTGCTGCGCGAGGTGCGGCGGCAAGCGAACGACGGTGCGCTTATCTGCGTCGCGGGAACCGATCCGCTGAATCTCGTCGGCACGCTGCTGGTAGGCGACAAGGTGCCGGCCGTGACCGGCAACCGCGTGCTGTATCGCGACGGCGTGACGGCGGCCACGCTGGTGGCCGGCAAGTTCTGCTTCGACGCGGCGCTCGACGCCAATCCGATCGAGCGCGAACGCGCCCGCGCGCTGCTCACACACCGCTTCTAACGACGTCACCGTGGCGTCGTTTTGCCATGCCATCATGCCGCCGCGCGCGGCCACGCCGGCTCGTGCTCATGGTTAGCAAAACGTTAATGATTCGTCGCTCGAATTGTCACGCTTGGATACAATGGGACAGTTTCACTTTAGTATGAGGAAGACCGTCTGTCGCCGCCCGCCTTGATAGCGACCGCCGGCACTCTCCGGGGATTTCATGAGCGACGAGCTACACGACCAGGTGCTTCACGCGCGGTTCGGCACGAGCAGCCCTCGCTGGTGCCTAGCGGCGGCCAGCGACACGCTGGAACTCGCGCCGGCGCACGGCCACGCGGCTGCCGGCGTCGCCATTCCCCTCCACTCTTGCCAAGCCTCCCAGATCCGCGCGCTGAGCGGCGTCACCTCGCACGTAGTCGTCGACGTGCAGTTGGACGGCGCGCCGCTGCGGCTGCATCTGGTCGGCAAGAAACTCGATTGTCATCGCTGGGGCGGCACCGCCTCGACCCATGCCGACACCGAATCCGTCGCGCGCGCACTGCTGCACGGTCTGTCGTTCGCCGAACAGGTCGTCTCCGAGGTCAATTCGGTCGTCGTCATCGTCGACCGGCACGGCCGGATACAACGCTTCAACCGGCTCGCCGAGGAGCTGACCGGGCTCAAGGAAGAGGACATCATCGGCCGCAGCGTCTGGACGCTGTTCATGTCGTCAGACGACGGCGCGGTCTCGAACCAGGTCAGCGCGCACTTCTTCAACCGTGGCGAACCGTACGAGATCGAACGGCGCATCAAAACGGTGCATGGGGAGCGGCTGTTCCTGTTTCGCAACAAGTTCGTGAGCAGCGGCAGCGGCATCGAAGACCAGTTCCTGATCTGCTCGGGGACCGACATCACTGAGCAACGGCTCGCGCAGGACCGGCTGATCGAGCAGGCCACCACCGACCCGCTCACCGGCCTCGCCAATCGCAACGCGATCCAGGAGCGCATCCAGATCGCGATCGAACAGGCCGCGCCCGGCGAAACCATCGGCGTACTGTTTCTCGATCTCGACAACTTCAAGAAGGTCAACGATCACTACGGCCACGTGTTCGGCGACCGGCTGATCTGCGATGTGTCGGACGCGATCCGCAACTGTCTGAATCCGGGCGACTCGCTCGCACGTCTCGGGGGCGACGAATTCATCGTGCTCGCGGCGAAGGGCTCCGCGCATGGCCTGGAAAACACCGCGCAGCGCATTCTCGATCGCATGCGCATGCCGTTCGCGGTCGGGCTCGTCGAGGTCTATACCGGCTGCTCGATCGGCATCGCGCGTTGGCCCGAGCATGGCGAAACGCTCGAATCGCTGATCCGTTCGGCCGACACGGCGATGTACGTCGCGAAGGACGAAGGCAAGCGCACGCATCGCGTGTTCTCGCCGGACATGAACCGCCGCGTCGCCGAGTTCATGTGGCTCGACACGAATCTGCGCCGCGGGCTCGAGGAAGGCCAGTTCGCGCTGCACTATCAGCCGAAGCTGAACCTCGCCACGGGCGCCGTGCAAGGCGCGGAAGCGCTGGTGCGCTGGAACTCGCCGGAGCGCGGGCAGATCATGCCTGCGGAATTCATCCGTTATGCCGAGGAATCCGGCTTGATCGGCGTGCTCGGCCGCTGGGTGATGGAGACCGCCGCGAAACAGGCGGCCCGCTGGAAGGCGGCCGGCTACGACCTGCGCGTCGCGATCAACGTGTCGGCGCGACAGCTCACGGATACGGCCGTGGTCCGCCATTTCACCGAGGCGTTGCAGCATGCGAGCCTCGATCCCTGCCTGGTCGATCTCGAGTTGACCGAAAGCTGCCTGATCGAAAACGAAGCGGCCGCGATCGAACTGATCAAGCAGTTCCGCCAGCTCGGCGCGCAGGTGCATCTGGACGACTTCGGCACCGGTTACTCGTCGCTGTCGCAACTCGGCCGTATTCCGCTCGACGTGATCAAGCTCGACCGCAGCTTCACGCGCTCGATCCACGCGGATATGAAGGCACAGGCGCTGGTGCGCTCGATGGTCGCGGTCGCGCAGGAACTCGATTTCCAGGTCGTCGCCGAGGGGATCGAAACCGATGCGGAAGAAACCTTCATGAAGGGCCTGGGCGTCGATTACGTGCAGGGTTTCCTGTACGCGCGGCCGATGCCCGCCGCCGAATTCGAGCGCTGGCTGCTCGATAGGCGCAAGCTCAGGCTGATCGCCTGAGCCTTGCTGTCGCGCGCTTCAGCCGAGGCGCGCGGACCAGCCTGCCACTTCGTCCGCACTCATTCCGACGGCGCGCGCCGCGCACTGGATTTGCGTCCACGTAGCCGCGTCGATCGGAATGCCGGCGGCCTCGCGTTGCGCGCGCGTGACGCGCTCGGGCTCGCCGGGTTCGTAGATGCGCTCGGTGCCCGCCGCGAGCGGCGACGCCTTCACCCACGCGAGGAACGCATCGGCTTCGGCTTGCGCATCGGGCGCGTCGAATGCGGTCGGATCGATGATCACCGACAGCATGCAGTTGATGATCGCGTGCGTGGTGCCGAGCGTGTCGGCGTGCGTCGTGAAGCCGCCCGACAGCGCGCCGCCGAAAATCTCGCACATCGCCGCGAGCCCGAAACCCTTGTGGCCACCGAACGGTGTCAGCGCGCCGAACGGCGCTTCGTGCATGACTTTCGGTTCGAGCGTCGGCATGCCTTCGTGATCGATCAGCGCGCCGGGTGGCGTGTGCTTGCCCTGGTTATACGCGACGCGCGTCTTGCCGAACGCGATGGTACTGGTCGCGAAGTCGAGCACGAGAGGCGGCTTGCCGGGTCGCGGATAAGCGGCGCAGAATGGATTCGTGCCGATGCGGCGGTCCGCGCCGCCGAACGGCGCGACGAGCGGATCGCCCGCCACGTTGACGAAGTGGAACGACACCAGGCCGGCGCGCGCGCACTGCTCGGCCCAGTGCCCGATGCGGCCGATATGATGCGCGCCGCGCAAGCCCACCGCGCAGATGCCGAGCCGCCGCGCGCGCTCGATGCCCCGCTCCATCGCCTCGAACGCGATCACCTGACCGAAGCCCTTGCCGCCTTCGACGGTCAGCACCGCGCCCGCATCTTTGACGACGTCGGCATGCCGATTCAGTTGCAGTTGCTGGTCGGCGAGCGATTCGACATAGCGCGGGATCATGCCGACGCCATGCGAGTCGTGTCCGGTCAGATTCGCGGCCACCAGATGATCGGCGATCAGCTCCGCTTCGCGCGGCGCACTGCCCGCTCGCTCCCAGATCGCCCTGACGTAGGCATGCAGTTGATCGGCCGGAATCCGGGGCGTGGTGGTTTGGGCAGTCTGGGAGTCGGTCATTCAGCTTATCGGTGTGGTTCGAACGGAAGGGAGCATCAGTAAACAACGGGCCCGGGTCGCGCCCGAGCCCCACTCAAACGAGGCCACGACTCACGGCGCCGCGGCGATCACTTCGGCAACCGCGGCCGTCAGTTTCTTGCCGTACGGCACGTGCAGGAACTCGTTGGGCCCATGCGCATTCGACTTCGGCCCAAGCACGCCGCACACCATGAACTGCGACTTCGGGAAGCCCGCCTTCAGCACGTTCATCAATGGGATGGTGCCGCCGAGGCCCATGTAGGCGGCGTCTGCGCCGAAATGCTGACGCGATGCATCGCTGAGCGCGGTGGCCAGCCACGGTGCGACCTCCGGTGCGTTCCAGCCGCTCGCCGCCCCCGCATCCGGCTTGAACGTGACCTTCGCGTTGTACGGCGGATCGAATTCGAGCAGCGCCTTCAGTTCGGCGACGGCCTTTTCCGCTTCGATGGTCGGCGGCAGACGCAGCGACAGCTTGAACGCGGTGCGCGGACGCAGCACGTTGCCGGCGTCGGCGAGCGCGGGCAAGCCGGCCGCGCCCGTCACCGACAGCGAAGGACGCCACGTCGAATTGAGCAGCGCCTCCTGTGGATCGGTCGTGGTGGGCAGCACCTGACGGCCGTCCTGCCCGCATGCCCACGGCATCTTCTGCCACACGTCATCGCCGAGAATCCTCGCGGCAGCCTCCGCTTCGCGCAGACGATCGGCCGGCACCGGGCAATGAAAACCCTTTGGCAGCAGCGTGCCGTTCGCGGAGTCTTCGAGACGGTCGAACAGTTGACGCATGATGCGGAAGCTCGACGGCACGATGCCGCCGTAGACCCCCGAGTGAATCCCCTCGTCGAGCACCTGCACTTCGAGATCGCCGGCGACGAGCCCGCGCAGCGACGTGGTCAGCCACAGCTGATCGTAATTGCCCGCGCCCGAATCGAGACACACGACCAGCCCGACGTTACCGAGCCGCTCGCGCAGCGCGTCGACGTAGGGCAGCAGATCGTAGCTGCCCGACTCCTCGCACGTTTCGATCAGCCCGACACAGCGCGGACGCTCGACACCTTGCGCATCGAGCGCGGCGAGCGCCGTCAGGCTCGCGTAGATCGCGTAGCCGTCGTCCGCGCCGCCGCGGCCGTACAGCTTGCCGTCCTCGAGCTTCGGCGTCCACGGACCGAGGTCGTTACGCCAGCCATCGAACTCGGGCTGCTTGTCGAGGTGGCCGTACAGCACGATGGTTTCGGTGCTGCCCGAGCGCGTCGCGGCGGTCTCGAAGAAGATCACCGGCGTGCGGCCCGGCAGGCGGATCACTTCGAGCTTCAGGCCGCGCACCGGTTGCTGCTCGGCCCATTTCGCGGCGTCGGTGATCACGCGCTCGAGGTAACCATGCTTCGCCCAGTCGGGATCGAAGGCCGGGCTCTTCGCCGGCACCGCGATGTAGTCCGTCAGCGCGGGCACGATCTCGTCGTTCCACTTGCGCTCGACGAATGCTCGTAGCGTGTCCGGGTTGAGGTGGGCCTGCTGGGTCATGTCGGTGATCATGATCGGGTCCGTGAAGTACTGTTCGGTCGAAACGATCATCATAGTCCCGATGCGTGTCGGGCTGAACCCCTTGCGGTGATTGGGTGGGGACTGGAACGCGCAGGGTGCGCGGCGGGCGGCGGCCATTCGCGCGACAATCACTACATGCATCGCGCATCAGGAGCTTTTATGAGTGGCAACGTGGCCGTTCAGGCCATCGGCGCGGCATTCGCGCTAGCGCTGTATTTTCTGCCGGCGATCATCGCGGACCGGCGCAAGCGTCGTGACGTGCTGACGCTCGCGCTATTTAACGCCTGCCTCGGCTGGACCGTGCTTGGTTGGGTGCTCGCGCTATATTGGGCGCTACAGCCGAATCCGGCGGAGAGCCTGGCGAGCGACGTCGCCGAGACTCGCAAGATGTCGACCTTGCGCGCGTTTTCATCGGCACTGACGCTGCGCGTGCGGCGACGCGAGGCCGCGCGCGACCGGCCCGAGCGCTGAAACGATTCGGGCGGCTCGCGCAATACGAGCAAAAAACGAATGACAGGAAACGGCTTGATTAAAGCGCACGTGCGTCACTCAGGCCGCGCGCCCGATGCGACTCCACTGTACCGAGCCCGCCGGAATCGAGCGCGGTTCCGCACGCACGGCTTGCGCGGCAAAGGTTTCATGACGCAGTTCGCCGTGTTCGTCGAACCACTCGCAGATCAGCCAGTCGCCCGGATTGCGCGCGACCGGACCTGCATACGTCACGGTCATGCGCGGGCCCCCTTCTTTTAACTTGACGACGTCGCCCACGTTGAAGGCGGCGGATGTTGTCTGGAATGCGTCAATGGTAGCGGTCAGCATCTTGGGTCCCCCTATCTTGAGCGTTTTTTAAGTTGAGCCCGGCTTTATCGACTTCGACCTGTTGAATGGATGCTCTAAAGTTTAGACAGATTAACAATCGAATTTAAACGCGGCAAGCGCTTTTTATTGATACCGTTTTCACTCGAACCGAGGTTGATGCCACGTGGTTAAAGTTCCCGGCATTCCCAAAACATTCTCCGCGAAAACATAGCGGCTAACCCTATGTGCGCTACCGCACAAATGCAACAGTTACTGCCGGCGGTTTGCCGGCCGGTAGAAAATACGACGCTGGTTTCCTCTGATTAGAAAACCTGACGCGATAGCGTTGAGCCGTTAATCAGAAAGACCCGGTTGATCTAAATCAGAATTACCTGTGAACGAGTAGATCGCCGGTAAATGCCACGTAGTTCGTTATACCGCTTCGTTCAAATTGAACGATTTTCCTGAGCGAGCCAACTAATGAAAACGATTACCAGCGGCTTAATTTCAAACCGCCGGAGCGACTGAGCGCCGTACGCTTTGCTGATGACGCACCAGCAGCACGCTCAGGCCGATACACACGAACATCAGCGCGGCATTGATAGCCAGGCTCAGCTGAAACGCGTGTGCATAAGACGCGGGTGCCGCGCTGCCACCGAGCGCCCCGAAGAACGCGCCGCTCACCGCCGCGGTGCCGAACGCGGAGCCGATCTGCAACGTCGACGACACCACACCCGATGCCAGCCCCGCCTTCTCGGGCACCACCTCCTGCAGCACGATGCGCATGATCGATGGCAACAGCAGACCATGTCCGACACCCGCGCACACCAGCCCGCAGTAAAACAGCAGATCGGGCGTGGCGGATTGGGTCGCGGACCAGCCGGTCACGGTGAAGCCCAGCGTCATCATCGAGAAACCGAGCGTCAGCACATGCGCGCCGATGCGCTTGACCACGGCCGGCGACGTCAGCGGCCCGATCACGAAGCCGAGCGCGAACGGCATGATCGCGATGCCCGACGCGAGCGGCGTCCAGTGCAGGCCGGTCTGCAGGAAGATGCCGTAGGTCAGGAAGAACGCGCTGTTGCAATAGAACAGGAACGCGAGCACCAGACCGAGCGCGAACGCGCGATTGCGGAACAGTTGCAGATCGACGAGCGGATGGCCACCGCCGCGCTCGACGCGCCGTTCGGTCGCGACGAACAGCGCGAACACCGGCACCGCGAGCGCGAACATCGCGAAAGTCCACGCGGGCCAGCCGGCTTCGCGGCCGTGCGTCATCGGATAGATGACCAGCAGCAGCACCGCCGACAGCAGCGCAACGCCCTTCAGATCGACGCCGGTGTGCGTGGCCGGCTGGTTCTCCGGCACGAACTTCCATGTGCCGATGAACGCCGCAATGCCGATCGGGATGTTGATCAGAAAGATCACGCGCCAGTCGAGCCCGAACGGGTGATACGTGATAAGCGCGCCGCCGCCGAGCTGCCCGACGATCGACGACAAGCCGAACACGAAGCCATACAGACTCATCACGCGCGTCTGCTGATGCAACGGTACGACCGCGCGAATCGTCGCGAGCACTTGCGGCGCCATCACCGCGGCCGCGATGCCTTGCACGATGCGCGAGATCACCAGCATATGGCCGCTGGTCGCGAAGCCGCACAACGCCGACGCGATCACGAATGACGCCATGCCCGTCATGAACATGCGACGGCGTCCGAACAGATCGCCGAGGCGGCCGCCCGTGATCAGCAGCACCGCGTAGGCCGACGCATAGGCCGATACGACGAGTTGCAGCTGCGCGTCGCTCGCGTTCAGGCCCGTGTGAATCGACGGCAGCGCCAGGTTGACGATGAAGTAATCGAGCGGCGCGAGAAAGGCGCCGACGAACAGCACCGCGAGCGCGAGCGCCTGGCGCGGGAAGCCGGGCGCCGCCGCTTTGGCGGCGACAGCCATGCCTGCCATCGCCGGGCCGGGAACAGTCACCGCCCCGGCTGGACAGGCCGCGCCGCTAGCGGACCCACCGAATGCCGCCGGAGCGGACTTGAGCGCTTCTCTTTTCATGACCGATCGTTCAAGAAATGGTTAAAAAATTTTTGCGCCGGTGTTCGCGAACGAGCTGCTAGACCAGCGCGCGCATCGCCACATCGACGATACCGATCAGCGCATCTTGCTGTTGCGCGACCCTTCCCATCACCCGCAGGCCCTGCATCACGCACAGCAGGAAATCGCCGACGGCTTTTTCGTTCAGCGACGAATCGAACGCGCCGCTCGCCTGCCCGCGAATCACCGCCGCCGCGAGCAAGGTCGCCATGCGCCGCTGAATCGCGGCGACGCGCGCGCGCAGCAATTCGTCATCGGGCTGCATTTCGAGCGTCGTATTCGTGATGAAACAACTGCGCCGGCCGCTCAACGCGCACGACACCCGCGCGTAGTGCAGCAGCGCGTCGCGCAGCGCCTGCTCTGGATCAGCCGTCGCGCTCAGCCGCTGCGCAAGCCGTGCGACCGCGCCTTCCGAGTAATGCTCCAGCGCGGCGAGCATGATGCCGTGCTTGTCGCCGAACACGCCGTACAGGCTGCCGCGCAGCAGACCGGTGGCCTTGCACAGATCGTCGATCGACGTCGCGTGGTAGCCGTGATCCCAGAACACCTGGCTTGCGTTCGCCAGCACGGTGTCCGTGTCGAACTCGCGCGGACGGCCGCGCTGGGATGTTTCGCCGGCTTTTTTCGCGGCTTGCCTGGAATGACTCAATTGCGATGACCTCGTTGCTACGTTGGCGTCGGTCTGTGGATATTATGACTGGATGTTCAATAAATCAAGGACGGCCTTCCGTAGGCCTACTCGCGTCGGGGTCATCCGTTCATTCCGACTACCGCGATGAAAAAGCCGGCGGCGGGCATCGCCCTTCGCCGGCTTCGTTGCGCTGAAAGTGACAGCAAAGGCTTAGGTCTCCAGCTTCGCATCCATCGTAATCGTCGCATTCAGTACCTTCGACACCGGGCAACCGGCCTTCGCGTCCGCCGTGGCCTTGTCGAACGCGGCCTTGTCTGCGCCCGGAATCTTTACGGTGACGTCGAGATGCACCGCGGTGATCGTGAAGCCGCCGCCGTCCTTGTCGAGCGTCACGGTGGCCGTGGTGCCGATCCGCTCCGGCGTGATGTTGGCCTTGCCCAGCTCCGCCGACAACGCCATCGAGAAACACCCCGCATGCGCAGCCGCGATCAGCTCTTCCGGATTCGTGCCGATGCCGTCCGCGAAGCGCGTCGCGAACGAGTATTGGGTGTCCTTCAGGACGCCGCTGTCGGTGGAAATCGAGCCGTTGCCGTTCTGCAGGCCGCCTTGCCAGACTGCCGATGCCTTGCGCTTCATTGCTCTCTCCTGTTTATGCCTTGCCGCGCACGCTGCTCGACCGAAGATGATGCCCGCCGCGGCGGTCCGCCCGGATGTGTCCGTGCATGGGCATCGGTCGCAGGTGCCGCGCGGCTTGCAGGCGCCGGTGTGGACCGGATTTCATGATAGGCGCTTCCGTGTTTCGGCGCGGAAAAGCGCCCTTTCCACTATCTCAAAACCTGCAACAATATTTCACCAGAAATCCGCTTTTTTGCCGACCTCGTAAGAAATAGACTGCATTCAACGGATCGGGAAATGCATTCAAGCCGGTCCACCACACAATCAATTGGAGGTCGTCATGAAATCGCTTCTTTCCGCAGTTGTCGTCGCATCCGCTCTTATCGTTCCGGCAGTGTCATTCGCCCAGCAGGCAAACGGTCCGATCACGCGCGCTCAGGTGCGCGCCGAACTCGTAGCCGCGCAAAAAGCGGGCCTTCTGAACCAGAACGACACCACGTATCCGAAGGCCGTGCCGCATGACTCGACGATCGTCACCGCTTCGGCGCAGGGTACGCAGGATGTCGGCGGCGCGAAGGCCAGTTCGTCGGACGCAGGTGCGCCGGCGACGGTGCAGCAACGTCTGTTTTCGACGTATCGCGGTAACTAAAAGGTGGTAACCAAGCGTCTTAACTAAGCGTGATAACTGAGCACGCTGGCAGTTAAGGCAGCACGCAGTAAAAAGCCCCGGTTGCGAAGTTCGGCAACCGGGGCTTTTTTTCGTTGGCGAGAGCGGCGCTGCTGCGCGGCCGCTCGTTGGTAAAAACGCTATTCGGGAAACGGCAGGCTTTGCTGTCCTACTGCGCGCATGTCGAACACGTTCAGCGTCATCGCGACCAGCGCGTAGTAGCCGAGCAGGCCGACCAGGTTGATCACGACCTGATGCCCGAACCGCCGGACCGCCTGCCCATACGTCGCGTCCGATACGCGCCTCGTCTCATACAGTTCGCTTGCGAAGTCGTAGATCAGTGCGTCGTCGGCATCGGCGAACTCGGGGCGGCGCCCCTGGCGGATCGTCTCGGCGTCCGCAGCGGCCACGCCCGCCTGCAGCGCGATCGGATAGTGGATGTGCCACTCCGCCTGGGCCTGCCAGCGCGAAGCGGTGACCAGAATCGCGAGTTCCGACAGCCGCAGCGGCAGCCCGGTCTGGTAGCGGCAAAACGCGCCGAGGCGTTGCGCGTGCTGCGCAAGTTCGGGGCTATGGATCCAGCCGAGGAACGGCCCGTTCAGGTTGCCGCGCGGGCCGGACAGGATTTCGTCGAGCACCGCCTTCTGCTCGGGCGTGGCGGTGGACATCTCGAAGTGAGGCAAGCGCTCGGTCATCATGGTTCTCGCTAAGGGCAATGGTTCGGAACAGCTTAGACGGCGGCGAGCGACGCGCCGATCGCATCGTCGAGGCGGCTGACGATCACGTCGATGTCGCGCTCCGTGCAGATGAACGGCGGCGCGATCAGCACGTGGTCGCCGCTCTTGCCGTCGACGGTGCCGCCCATCGGATACACCATCAGGCCGCGCGCGAACGCTTCGCGTTTGATCGTTGCGTGCAGTTTCAGTTTGGCGTCGAACGGCTCTTTGGTACCGCGATCCTTCACGAGTTCGACGCCGACGAACAAGCCGCGCCCGCGCACGTCGCCGATATGCGGGTGCTGCGCATAGAGCTCGCGCAGCCGGCCGCGCAACTGCTCGCCACGCGCCTGCACGTTCGCCAGCAGATTGTCTTCCGTGATCACGCGCTGCACTTCGAGCGCGGCCGCGCACGCGGTCGCATGGCCGATATAGGTATGGCCATGCTGAAAGAAGCCGGAGCCGCCGACGATCGTCTGATAGATGCGGTCGCTGACGAGGGTCGCGCCGATCGGCTGATAACCCGCGCCAAGGCCCTTGGCGATGGTCAGCATATCCGGCGCCACGCCGTCTTCGTCGCACGCGAACAGATAACCGGTGCGGCCCATGCCCGACATGATCTCGTCGAGAATCAGCAGCACGCCGTAGCGGTCGCACACCGCGCGGATCTTGCGGAAGTATTCGCGCACCGGCGGCACCGCGCCCGCCGTGGCGCCGACCACCGTTTCCGCGACGAATGCGGCGACCGTGTCCGCACCGAGTTCGAGAATCTTCTGCTCGAGTTCATCGGCCAGACGCTGAGCGAACGCTTCTTCGGTTTCGTCCGCGCGCTGTTCGCGATACGCGTAGCACGGGCTCACGTGATGCGCTTCGATCAGGATCGGCAGGAACGGCTCGCGGCGCCATGCATTGCCGCCAATCGCGAGCGCGCCGAGCGTGTTGCCGTGATAGCTCTGCCGACGCGCGATGAAATGACGCCGCTGTGTCTCGCCCTTCTCGACGAAATACTGACGCGCGAGCTTCAGCGCCGCCTCGATCGCCTCCGAGCCGCCCGACACGAAGTACACGTGCTCGAGTCCGGCCGGCGCGCTCGCCACGAGCCGGTCGGCCAGTTCCTCGGCCGGCTCCGTCGTGAAGAACGACGTGTGCGCGTACGGCAGCTGTTGCGCCTGCCGCTTGATCGCGTCGATCACGCGCTGGTTGCTGTGGCCGAGGCACGACACGGCAGCGCCGCCCGACGCGTCGATATAGCGCTTGCCCGTGGAGTCGATGACTTCGATACCGTCGCCCGCGACGGCCACCGGCAAGGACTGCTTCGGAGAACGATGAAAAACATTGGTCATGATGTTCAGCTCCTGCTGATGGAGGTGCGGACCGAGACGCAGGCCGGCTCGGGCGTCGCGCACGCGATGAAAGTGTCGAACACGCATTGCCGCTGGCGAGACGCCTCATCGACACGCCCGCACTGCCGATGCCGAACAGCACGGTCGCTAAGGTGTTTTCGTCGTCGGAATCGTGCGGGCCGTCGCTGCATCGACGCCACGGGCCGCACCGATATTCAACAATCGGTACGTATTTATACGCCAATACAACATTTGTTGTCAAACGTTGTTGGACGGCACCAGCTGGAGCGCGGCGTGCCCTCACGCAATCGTTCAAGGCACGTACGCGCCCTTCGCATGCAGCGATTGTTCGGCGAGCGCGAGCTGCTCGAGCGCATCCGCGCCTTCGAGCGCGAGCAGATGCGCGACCAGCGCTTCGGTGATCGCGGTGGCGGCCACCAGCGATGGAAAGAACGACGGGCTTTCGTGCGAGAAAATCAGCACCTTGTCGGCGTTCAGCGCGATCGGCGACACCGCGCTGTCGGTGATGGCGATCAGCTTGCTGCCTTTTTCGAGCGCGGCCTCGGCGACGCGCGCGGCTTCGACCGAATACGGCGCGAAGCTGATGACGATGGTCGCGCTGTCTCGCTCGATCGTGCGCAACTGCATTTCGAGCGTGCCGGCCTCGCCGTTGAGCAGCGATACCGACGGCCGAAACAGCCGGTAGCCATAGACGAGACCGAACGCCACCGGATAGCACGAGCGGAAGCCCGCCACGTGAACGTGCGGCGCGCGCCGCAATACCCGCGCGGCCTCGACGATCACGCGACCGTTATGCGCGGCGGTCGTTTCGAGATTGTGCTGTTGCGCGACGAGCAGGTCGTTCGCGAGCGCATCTTTCGATTTGACCATCGAGCGCGCCCGGCTCGTCAACGGCTCCGGCCGCGTGCGCACGCGCGCGACGAACAGATCGCGCAATTCGTTCCAACCGGGAAAGCCCAGTTGCTGCGACAGCCGCACCAGCGACGCCGGCTGCACCTGCGCGCGCTCGGCCACCTTGCGCATCGATGACACCGCGACCTCGTCCGGATGATCGAGCAGGAAGCCCGCTCCCATCTGGAACTGCGGACTCAGTTCGGGGAAGCGCGCCCGGATCAGGGCGACGAGCTGATCGAAGCTGTCTGGCATGTTGAGGTGGCGCGGCGCCGGGGTAAGAGATGACAACAAATGTTACCACCGGGTAGCAGTGTCTCAACGGCGCGAAGCCGCTCTGGCGCCCTTGAGTGACTCCAGATTGCGCGGCCGACCTCGGCGGGATCGCGCAAGTTAGAAGACAGCGCAAGCGCGGCGCCGCCGAGTTTCGTGGCAGCGGCTTCCAGCCGCGACGAGTTTGTTCCGATCACCCGTCAGTTCACTCCACCAGCGCTTCCCGATGCGCGTCGACGAAGTCAGCCATGCTGTTGAAGCGGAAGTCGAGGTTCGGCTGCGAGCCCGGGTCCATCGTCGCGCCGAAGCCCGGCTGCGAATGACGACGGTAAATCCAGCACGACGCCAGCCCGAACTCGTTTGCGGGCTTGTGGTCATGAAAAAGGCTTTCTGCGGTGTGAAGGATTTTTCCCTTCCTGATGCCCCGCTGATCGAGCTTCTGAAGCATGTACTCGAAGTTGCGCGGCGACGGCTTGTAGGAGCCGACGTCCTCCGCCGTGATGATCGCGTCGAACTCAACCTGCAGCCTGGCGTTGCTGTAGGTGAAACTTTCGTTGTCGATGTTCGACAGGATGACCAGCTTGTAGTGCTGCTTCAGATATTGCAGCGCGGCCGCCGAATCGGGGAATGCCGGCCAGTTTCTGATCGAGCGACCGTACGCCACGCATTCTTCGTGGGTGTAGGGCAGGCCCCATTCCTCTGCCATGCGCTTATACACGATGGACAGCAGTTCCTGATAGCGCTTCGCGGGCGTGAATATCTGCTGCGACGACTCGTGGCGAGCGTGGGCTTCCAGAACCTGGTCGCGCGTGAGCGGCGTCCTGGCTCGCTCCAGCAGAGGCTGCAAGGCTTCAAGGATGCCACGCTCCCAGTCGATCAAGGTGCCGTAGCAGTCAAAAGTCAGTGCCTCGAAATCGGTCAGTTTCACGACTCCCTCCTGTCAGATGTCCATGATGAAAATCACAATGGATCGAGCAACTGCCGGAACGAGAACTTTAATGCAGCAGCGAAGCGACAGCGTCATTTCTCTTCGCAAACCCTGGCGTTTTCCCGAATGCGATCCCACGCCGAAGCGGAGCTAATCTGATCAACCCGGTCCAACGCCTGGAGACTTTATGCGCCCCCTCGTCATAACAATGGCTGTCCTGACAGCCGCCGGCATCTCCGCATCCGTCAACGCTCAATCGGTGGTCACCCTCGGTCACTCGGCTCCCCTCACGGGCCCGCAGGCGCCGAACGGAAAGGACAACGAGAACGGCGCCCGCCTCGCTATCGACGAACTCAACAAGAGCGGTGTCACGGTTGCTGGCCAGAAGGTAACGTTCAAACTGGACTCCGAGGACGATCAGGCAGACCCGAAGATCGGCGTTCAGGTCGCGCAGAAACTCGTCGATAGCGGCGTGATCGCCGTGCTGGGCCCGTACAACTCGGGCGTGGCGATTCCGGCATCGCGCGTCTATAACACGGGTGGCGTACCGATGCTGCCGGTTGCGTCCAATCCGGCGTTGACGAAGCAAGGCTTCAAGAACATCTTCCGTATCGGCGCGAGCGACGAGCAGCTAGGCGGGACGATGGGCCAATTTGCGGCCAAGACATTGAAGGCCAAGACCGCCGCGGTGATCGACGACCGCACGGCCTATGGGCAAGGTGTGGCCGAGCAGTTCATCAAAGAGGCCAAGGCAAACGGAATTCAGATCGTGGACCAACAGTTCACTAACTCGTCGGCGACTGACTTCCTCGGCATTCTGACCAGCATCAAGGCCAAGAATCCGGATGTCGTCTTTTTCGGCGGATACGCTGCTCAGGGCGCGCCGATGGCCAAGCAGATGCGCGCACGCGGACTGCGTGCCAAGCTGCTTGGCGGCGATGGCATTTGCTCGGCCGATATGGGTAAGGTCGCTGGTGACGCGGCCTCCATCGTGTATTGCGCCCAGGGCGGCATTGCGCTCGACAAGACCCCAGCCGGCCGTGAGTTTCTGCAGAAATACAAGACCGCCTTCAACACCGACACGCAGGTCTATGCGGTCAGCTATTACGACGGCGTAAAACTGCTGGCCGATGCGATGGTCAAGGCGGGCACCACGACCGACAAGGCAAAGCTGACCGCCCAGTTGGCAAAGACCGACTACAAGGGCGTGGCAGGCACCTACTCGTTCGATGAAAACGGCGATCTGAAGGGCGCACCCACGACCGTCTATGTGATCAGAAACGGCCTTCCGGTGCCGTACGGGCAGTGACGTTCAATCGAGTAACCCCAAAGCACCCATGAAAATCACCCGCACAATTTCAACAGTCGAGGTTCATACCGGCGGCGAAGCGTTCCGTATCGTGACGAGCGGGCTGCCTCGTCTTCCCGGCGACACCATCGTCAAGCGTCGCGCGTGGCTGAAACAGCACGCCGACGAAATTCGTACCGCGCTGATGTTCGAACCGCGTGGTCATGCGGACATGTACGGCGGATACCTGACCGAACCCGTTAGCCCCACGGCAGACTTCGGGATCATCTTCGTCCACAACGAGGGTTATAGCGACCACTGCGGGCACGGCGTGATCGCGCTGTCCACTGCGGCGGTCGAGTTGGGGTGGGTTCAGCGCCAGATTCCCGAGACCCGCATTGGCATCGACGCTCCCTGTGGTTTCATCGAGGCCTTCGTGCAATGGGATGGTGAACACGCCGGCAACGTACGTTTCGTGAACGTTCCATCGTTCATCTGGGAAGCGGATGTCACGGTTCAGACGCCGTCGTTTGGCACGGTCAGGGGTGACATCGCGTTCGGTGGTGCCTTCTACTTCTATACCGACGGTGCACCGCACGGCCTCGCAGTCCGCGAGTCTTCAGTCGAGGAACTCATCAGGTTTGGCGCCGAGGTAAAACAAGCCGCAAATCACGCTTACCCGGTTGAGCATCCGGACATCCCGGAAATCAACCACATCTACGGCACCATCATTGCCAATGCGCCGCGGCACGAAGGCTCCACGCAAGCCAATTGTTGCGTGTTCGCCGACCGTGAGGTGGACCGTTCGCCCACCGGCTCAGGGACGGGCGGGCGCGTCGCGCAGCTCTATCTGCGCGGCGAACTGGCCATGAACGAGACGCTCGTCAACGAGTCCATCATCGGTACGGTCTTCAAGGGGCGCGTACTCAGCGAGACGACCGTCGGCGACTTCAAGGCGGTCATCCCCGAGGTCGAGGGCAGCGCCTATGTTTGCGGCTTCGCAACCTGGATCGTGGACGAGCGTGACCCGCTAACGTACGGTTTCCTCGTCCGATAATCGGCTCAAGCTCTCCTCCGGTTCCGAAGCGCGAAGTACACACCGGCCCCGAGCGCAACGAGCAGGACCACGATCAGGCCGCTCCCCATGCCGGGCAGACCGGTCATGCTGCTGGTCGCACTGGGCGCCTCAGAGGCGGCCACCGGCGCTGAAGCCACCGGCGCGACCGGTTGCGGAAGCGCCACACCGGCGGCACTACCTTGACGCACCAGAGAAGCCTCCGATGTCGGCGAGGCCGGGGACGCCTGCGGCACTTCAGGCGCGGACGCGACAGCAGGCGCTTGCGGATTGGGTCCGACAGGCGCCATCGTGGTTTGCGAAGGCACCACGACAGATGCGGCCGCCTGAGGACCGGCTTCGAGCGCCCGCGCCATCGTCTTCCACTTGTCGAATACGCCATCCACGCAGTGCACGTCGATACACGCGTTGCGCGCGTGCCGCCACTGCGCCAGTTGCGCGGACGACAGTTTGCCGCTGCCGAGCAGTGCCTGTTGCTGCGCGAAGATGTCGTCGTACTCGTTGTTCAGGATCGCGTGATCGCAAATGACGCGCTCAGCGGGTTGCTGTGTGGTTGCACACTGAATGTCGTTCGCCGACGCCGCGGTCGAACCCAACGCCGCCAGGGATAGCAGCAATACTCCAATACGTCGTGCCAGGTGCACCCGTCCTCCGAGAATGTGAGCGTCAAAGTCCAGGCACCACGATGAATCCGCCCGACTCGTCACCGTATGTATCGACTCTGCCTTCCAGCAGATAACGTGCCGCCAACGCGCATAGGGCCGCGTCGACATGGTCGATCGATGTCAGCGGTGCAGTCGCGATGCCTTCCCGTTCGAGAATAGCCCGGCGCTGCGGGCCCTTTTGCTTCGCGGATGCGACGTCCGTCCCGAGAAAAGCGCACGTGATCGCGTGAGGAAACGTTTCGAAGCACACGCGACCCGTGATTTCTTTGCCGCCCCCGAAAAGCGCAAAGTGCGCGGCGAATGCGTCGTAGACGCGCTCGCCGTTGAACATCCATGCATAGAAGCCGCTTTTGCTGGCCATCGCCAGTTCGCGAGCCGGTGTCGCAAACGAAAAGATGCGCTGCCGCGCGAGAGCCTTCTCGGCAAGCCTTCCCGCGGCGCCCGTTCGCCAACGGCACGGCGCATCGATGCCGACCGCCGCCACCTCGTGCGCGCGACACCGCTCGAGCATCTGTTCGGCGGTCGCGTTGCCGAGTTTGCACAGTATCCGAGTGCCGCGCAGGATGACCAGATGGTTGCCCTTCCGGTCCCCGCCGACATCGATGCCCGCGACGGTCGGCGGCGTCAAAGCAGCGCCACCACCCTCACATCGCCCTGCTCCGCCGACGCCACCACCTTCTCGCCGATCCGGCGGAACGTGATCGACACCGACGAATCCCCGACCCGCAGATCGCTGACCTCGAGCCAGTCGATACCCTCGGGAAGCATCGGCTGTTCGATCAGCACTTCGCGGCGCTCGGCGTCGATCGTGATGCCCAGACATGCCTCGAGCATCATGAACGGCGAACCGGCCGCCCATGCCTGCGGCAAACACGCGACCGGATAGGCCGTGGGCGGCTCGCCGCGGCGTCGCGGGAAGCCGCAGAACAGTTCCGGCAAGCGCATGTCGAAATTGACCGCGGCCTCGAACAGCGCCTGCAGCAGTTTCACGGCCGACCCCTTGGCGCCATAGCGCGACAGCCCGCGCGCGCATAGCGCGTTGTCATGCGGCCAAACCGAGCCGTTGTGATACGCCATCGGATTGAAGCGCGCCTGGCTCGCCGCCAGCGTGCGCACGCCCCAGCCGGTATGAAACAGCGTCGAGTCGAGCGCGCGCACCAACGCTTCGCCGCGCTCGCGCGTGGGCAGGCCGAACGCCAGCAGATGCCCCGCGTTCGATGCCATCACGCGACACAGTTCGCCATGACCGTCGAGCGCGATGCCGTAAAAGCCGACCTCGTCCATCCAGTACTTTTCTTCGACGCAGCGACGGATCTTCTTCGCGCGCTCCGCATACTGCGCGGCCGCGTCGCGCAGACCGCGCAGCTTCGCGAAGCGCGCCATCGTGTCGAACGCGGCGCTCGCATAGGCCTGCACTTCGACGAGCGCGATCGGGCCGTCGGGGAAGCGCCCGTCCGCATGAAACACCGAGTCGTGACTATCTTTCCAGCCCTGATTCGCGAGGCCGCCATCCGATTCGCGCTGGTAATCGAGCAGTCCGTGCCGGTTCTTGTCGCATACGCCCGCGACCCACTGCGCCGCGCGTTCGAGCGCGGGCCACAATTCATCGATCAACCCGACGTCGCCAGTGCGGGCCGCGTAGGCGCCGGCCAGCACGATGAACAGCGGCGTGGTGTCGACACCGCCGTAGTACAGCGCGAACGGCACTTCGCCGGCCGCGGCCATTTCGCCCTTGCGCATCTCGTGCATGATCTTGCCCGGCGCGGCGTCGCGAAACGGCGAGTTCTCGCGCGCCTGATGCTCGGCGAGAAAGCGCAGCACGCCGGCCGCGAGATGCGGCTGCAGCCACAGCGTTTGCAGCGACGTGATCACCGCGTCGCGGCCGAACGGGGTCGAAAACCATGGAATGCCCGCGTACGGGTACGGGCCGGTCGCGAGATCCGTCGTCAGCAGTTCGAGGTCGGCGAACGAACGGTCGATCCATGCGTTGAACAGCGGGTTGCTCGAACGTACGCGCGCGCTCGCGCGGCGTCGCTCGCGCATCACCAGGTGGGCATCCACCAGCGCCGCGCGCACCGCCGCACGGCCGACGCGCGGGCGTTCCGCGTCGATCTGCGACATATGCGCTTCGCTCAGCGCGTGCACGGGCTGCGACACGTCGGCGCCGGGCCTGCTGCTCATCGGCACGACGTGCACGGCCACCGACAGATAGATCGACACGCATGCCTGCGCGGGCAGCTTGACGGTGTAGTCGGCGCGGTCGGCGAACAGCTTGTCCGGCTGCGGGGAGAACGCGATCTGCACGTTGCGCGCGACGTCGTCGAGACCGACATAGCCGAGCAGCACCTGCTGATTCTCGACCCGCGCGGGCTGCACGCGACCCTGTTTGTCGCGCTTCAGGCCGCGCACTTCGAACATGTCGCGGAAATCGCTGGAAAACGAAATCGACAGCGGCACGGTCGCATCGCGCGTGCCGTAGTTCGTGAGCTCGATCGCCTCGTTGAGCACGGTGCCGGACAGCACGCGCACACGCTGGACGTGGATCACGCCTTCGGGTGTGCTGTCGCCGCCGAGCGGCGGCAGCGGGCGGTTGGTGAGATGCGCGGTGAACGTGGCGTTGTCGCTGCTGACGCTGCCCGACAGCAGCGACGGCGCGCGCCCGCCGAACGTCAGGCGCAGTTGCGACATCACGCGGGTGTCGTTGACGAACAGGCCGTCGTCGTGACCGGTGATATCGCCGAGCGGATCGTTGACGATGAAGGTGTCGCCCGACTTGAGCACGTGCTGCGTGGCGCTCGCGACGTTGAGGTTTTCCGTCGGGATGAAGACGCCGTCCTGCTCGGGATCGCGATGATCGACGCCGCCCGAGTGGGTCAGCCCGCCGAGGGCTTCTGGCTGCTGTTTCAAGGTCGCTCCTATGAATTCGATGCTGCTTTCAGTTGCACTTCGGGTCTCGCCTCGGATTCGCCGCCGGGTTGGCCGGCTTGGCCGCCCCTGGTTGGCCAGCCCCGGTCGGCCGGCCAGCCCATCCGATTGTAGAGGCTCTGAGGGCGTCAGACGAAGTTATCGCGTAGGAGTTTCGGCTTTTTGCGCCATTTTTTGACGCCGTTTTCGGTGGCACAGGACGTGCAGGCGGCGGGATGCGCGGAATGCAAAAAAACCCACGGCCTCTTGAGCCGTGGGTTCGGGACCGTCGTCAAACGCGTTGTTGGGCGTCTATCCAGCCTGTTACCGCTTTGCGACGGGTTTCGCCTCGCGCAGCGTCTCGCCGACGAACAGCTGACGCGGACGACCAATCTTCTGCTCAGGATCGGCGATCATTTCGTTCCACTGCGCGATCCAGCCGACCGTGCGTGCCATCGCGAAGATACACGTGAACATCGACGTCGGAATGCCCAGCGCGCGCTGCACGATACCCGAGTAGAAGTCGACGTTCGGGTACAGCTTGCGCGACACGAAGTATTCGTCTTCGAGCGCGATCTTTTCGAGTTCCATCGCGAGCTTGAACAGCGGGTCGTCGTGCAGACCCAGCTCTTCGAGCACTTCGTGGCAGGTTTCGCGCATCAGCTTCGCGCGCGGGTCGTAGTTCTTGTACACGCGGTGGCCGAAGCCCATCAGCTTCACGCCCGAGTTCTTGTCCTTCACCTGCTTGATGAACTCGGGAATGTTGTCGACGGAGCCGATTTCTTCCAGCATGTTCAGCGCGGCTTCGTTCGCGCCGCCGTGCGCCGGGCCCCACAGACACGCGATACCCGCCGCGATACACGCGAACGGATTCGCACCCGACGAACCGGCGAGACGCACGGTCGACGTCGACGCGTTCTGCTCGTGGTCCGCGTGCAGGATCAGGATACGGTCGAGCGCGCGCACCAGCACGTCGTTGACCACGTACTCCTCGGCCGGATTCGCGAACATCATGCGCATGAAGTTCGCGCTGTACGACAGGTCGTTCTTCGGATACACGAACGGCTGATCGATGCTGTACTTGTAAGCCATCGCGACCAGCGTGGGCAGCTTCGCGATCATGCGGATCGCCGATAGGTCGCGATGCTGCTGGCTCGTGATGTCGAGCGAGTCGGGGTAGAACGCCGACAGCGCGCCGACCGCAGCAACCAGAATCGCCATCGGATGCGCGTCGCGACGGAAGCCGCGGAAGAAGAACTGCATCTGCTCGTGCACCATCGTGTGCTGCTTGACGGTGTTCTCGAACTCGGTTTTCTGCTGCGCGTTCGGCAGTTCGCCCTTCAGCAGCAGGTAGCAGGTTTCGAGGAAGTCGGCGTTCTGCGCGAGGTTGTCGATCGAATAGCCGCGGTACAGCAGCTCGCCCTTGTCGCCGTCGATATACGTGATTTCGGAGTTGCACGCCGCCGTCGACATGAAGCCCGGGTCGTACGTGAATTTGCCGGTCTGGCCGTACAGCTTGCGGATGTCGATGACGTCGGGGCCGAGCGAGCCCTGATAGATCGGCAGATCGATGGTCTGGTCGCTGTCGGAAAAGCTCAGCGTTGCGTGTGACTTCGAGTTCATCTACGTGTTCCTTTTGCTTGATACCGCAGTCGTTCCGGCATGCATCGCGGTCGTACGGCGAGGCGCGACCTCGGCGCTCTCGAATCAGTACAGGCATGCTGAGGTTCCGCTGCGCATTCTACGGGCCGGCGTGTCGTTGATTGCGTCGATTGCTCGCAACAGACCATCTCCGCGTGCGCAACATTCGTTGTTGGGATGGGGCGCTGGCATCGCGCTGCCGATGAAAGTTGTTCGAAAGTCGGAACACCAGCTGCAACAATGTTTTGCTGCCAGCAGACTGCGTCGCGCTGGGTCCGTCTGCGATACTCGTTGTGTGCATTGATGCTTGCGGCCCGCGATTCGAAGCGGGCTTTTTTGGTCACACAGAAACGCAGGACGAATACAAATGAATGCCTCTCTCGAAACGCTGTTTCCGGATCACGTCCATACCGAAGGCCACACGGTCACCGCGCTGAATCATCAGGACATCGTCGTCGCGTTGTCGGCGGCGCTGAAGACGCAGGACGTCGCGGTGCTGCATATGCTCTATCCACGCACCGACGCGCGCACGCATCGCAGTCTCGACACGCTCGTCGACCTGCTGCATGGACACGGCCTGCATGAAGTCGCGGATCTGATCGCGCGGGAAGCGCACTACCTGTTGTTCACGGACCCGGTGAAGGCGTGGAAGGTGTTCCACGAAATCCGCAACGATTCGCTCGCGATCGGCGTGCATCTGTACTATCACGGGCTCGTCGGCGAAGCGGCCGAACGCGCGCTCGACAAGGACGCGCATCGCAAGGCTTGATGCAGTCAACGGGCGATCGGCGGGGACGCGCGCCGACCGATCGCCGTTGATCCTCGCTTCACTTCCTCAGCGCGCGCTCACCGCCTGAATGAATTCGTCCAGGTAACGATTGAACGCGGACGGATGCGCGAGGTTCATGCCGTGCGACGCACCGCGTACCGTTTCGCGGCGCGCATCGGGCAACCATCCCTGCAACGCCGTCACCGTGCGGTGGAACATGTCGGGACTCTTCTCGCCGTCGATCAGCAGCACCGGGCAGCGCAGGTCGGCCGCGTCCTCGGGCACGTAGGCGGGTAGCGGATCGCGGAATTGCCGCGCGAGCGTGTGCGCGTTGTCGGTCGCCATGCGGCGAAAACCCGGCGTGCTCATCGCCCAGAAGCCGGGGCGGCTCACCGAATCGACGAACAGTTGCAAGCCTGCTTCGACCTCGCCGCTTTCTATCAGTTGAGCCGCTTTCGCGCGCAATGCGTTGACCGGCTCCGGCAGGCTCGCTGGCGGACGTCCGGCGATCTGCAGCGGTCCGCCCGGATCGGCGAGCGTCAGCGTGCGCACGTGTTCGGCATGGCGTCGCGCGCAATGATAGGCGACACAACCGCCGCGCGAATGCCCGACCACATGCGCGGGCCCTGCGCCGAAACCAGCGATGAACTCCGCCACTTCATCGGCATGGCTGCTCCAGCTGAACGGCAGGTCCGCCCCACTATCGGTGACTGGCCAGTAATGCGTGAGGCTGACCGCGATGCAGAGACAGCGCTTCGACAGACCGGCCAGTTGCGGCTGCCAGTAGCGGTAGTCGCACAACGAGCCGTGCACGAACAGCAGAGGTTCGCCGGCGCCGGCCTCGATGTAAGGCATGCGCAAGCCGCTACGTAGTTCGATGAAGGATGGTGAGGACAGCGACGAAGCGGAGACGGATTGATTCACGGGTGGTGTAAGGGCGGCGCGACGTCGGCACGCGAATGCGTGCGGAGCCGGCAATGAGAGCTTTGGGAAATGAGCGTACCGGCGTCCATCAAAATGGGAAGCGATGTGTATTGTCACATAAGCGTTGGCGACGCGTCGGGCGGCATCGATCCACCCACGCGTGGCGACACGCGGATTATTCGCGTTAAGAACACTTCATCAGTTGGGCGATGCGGACACCATGGCATCAAATGCCAACATTGCCGCGCGTGAAGACATGCCAGAGGACATGGAATCGTCCACGCGCCGGCGACGGATGCACTACTCGCTCAGGAGGCGCTGTATCTCGTCAAGGAATGAGGTAGTCGTGTAACCATCTACCTCGTAACGAAATCCGCGACGGAACCATTTTTGGAATGCGGCTTCCAGATCATTCTCGTTCGGGTGCTCGCTCCTGAACGAGGCTAATTCTCGGATCAAATTTCGATGCCAGTAAGATTCATTTCTTTTGTAGCTCGCGATAATTTCCGGGACGGTATTTCCAAAAAGGTCGAAGTCCTGGCCAAAATAGGTAGTGAATATATGCTCCATCGCAGGATAGCGCTCTGATAAATCCATGTCTTTCTCAATCAACGTAAGCGGTAAAGACGTAATAGGGCATTCCATTATAGGCTTCGTACTTCAGCGTGACAAAAACCTCGTTTCTTCGAGTAAGTTTTCCAGTGTCCCTAGTTATTCCGTAACCAATGTCACCGGAAACGACTTTGGTAACTGTGATCGTGGTGTTTGGGGATGCAGTTTGAGACCATTGCCTGATTCTTGCAGCGTGGGCGTGCAGTGTTTCCGAAATGGCGCGTTCGGCCTGTTCAAGGTTCGTAAACGACGATACCACGTCTCTTTTGGGTTCGCGTTTCAGCCGGTCCCTGAGCCATGCCTCATCTTTTCCGACATGCTTCACGATGGTGTGTCCACCCACTCCGCGAAGCATCTTTGCCTCATGTTCAATCAGCCTGATCCGGCCCATCGTGACACTGGCCGCGCGTGCTGCTTTGATCGAGCCAGCAAAGCCGAATGGCACGGCCATATCGACTGACAGGCCGATGTTGTTCGCCAAGTCGGGGCTGGCTTTCATCGCCTCGGCCAACTTCGTCGTCCCTTGCTGGGTCAGCGTGGCAGTATCCCGGCCCGTCCAGATCTGACGCAGACCTGCCGCCGCCGTATCAGATCCATGCACGCCGAACACAACACATCCGGCCTTGCTCGACATCGTCGGTTCTGGAAGCACACACAGAGCCCCCGCACCGACCATTTCCAGCACTCCGCCGACAACCTGCAAACCGCCCCATAGACGGTTGGAAAGCATCTCCATGGGGCTGATCGACTGGCGGGAGAGCACCGCCGCCAGTTGCGGCGCACTGAGCACCACGCGCACGCCGTCCGAATCCTGTTGATACGACATTCCGAACTCCAGTAGCTATTGGGACTGCCAAGCTAGCAGGCGACCACAGCGGCACGGAATGGGCGATGGATGATTTTAATGTCTCGTTGCGATCAACGAAATCGTAAATAGTTGTCAAAACGGGCTTATCCCGAATTAATGCGGTTGACCGTGGTCCGTTTCGATGGTTAATTCGCGAGGTATCACCTGAAAACTCTTGAGGAGTGCAATGGAGCTACTGAAACAGCAAAGCAGTGGAACGGATTGGACAGTCGAGGAAGAATGCGACCTTTGCCGTATCACCTATTCGATCTACTCAAACTTCCCGCCGATGCCGCACGCACAGGCCCTGAACGCCGAAACCGGCGAGTTCTTTCCGTTTGACAGGGTCCGTAAGATGAAATCCGGCTACGCCATGGCCGAAGCGCTGGGTTACGCATGGGCGTGCAATTGTCGCGAACGCTCCCCCAAACGGTTCAATGAGCAGTTCGAGCTAAGAGACTCCACCGGCAAGCGACAGGCGGGGGTGCGCTACAGGATTAGCGTCGGTTCGATGGTTATCGCGAAAGGTGTCACCGATTCCCAAGGGCGTACCCAGCGTGTTTCGACAGATAACGCAAACCAGGTTTCCATCGAAGTTGCCGGGCAATAGCGGTAGACAGCAGGTAAGTCTTTTACCACTGGTGAACATATGACAAATGAATTTCTGACCAAGAATAGCCAATACTTCAAAACCGACGAGAATGAAGAATGGACCGAGGTCGGCACAGCCATTACCAATACCACTCCTGGGTCAATATCCAATGTCGTATTCAATACGACGCCTATCTGTCCAAACATGAGGAACAAGGAATTTAGAAACGAGGTCATGCGGGCACGTGATATCGGTGCCGAGTTAATCAAGAGACGCATTGAGGGTCTTGCGCGTTGGGACGAGAAGGAGCAGGAGCGCGTGAAAACTTTCTTTGCCCGCGCGGACGAGACCACAAAAATGGTACTGAGCGCTGGGCTGCCGCGATTGCTCGCCGCAATGGAGCAACTGGCGCCGGAGAAGATCGTACGATTTGATAGTGACACGAATAGGATGCTGTCGTGTGTACCCAAGCCGGATTCGGGTAAGAATCACGCTGCGGTGTGCAAGCCCGATTCGGAAAATCGGGTCATCGCAATCTATTCCGCGTTTTGCAGCAGCCCATTCGGTCAATTGTGGAAACCGTGCAAAATAAAAACAATAATCCACGAATGTACGCACTTCACGGACACGTTTGATTCGCGAGATGAGATCTATCTCGATACGGAATCCGGGGCGCGAATATGGGCGGCGAACCATCGAGAAGAGGCGATTAGAAACGCAGATAGCATAACCGGATATATAGCAACATTCGATAAAGACGTAGAGGAAAAGAAATGAGCTTTCGGTACCGCACACTTGTCGCCGTGCTTAGCTTATGCGCAGGTCTTTGCGGACCAGCCTTCGCAGAGCAATCAATCGACGCCGTGGCGAAGCATAAGCCATCCAGCACTGGATGTCGCTTCGTGGAGCATGTAGAACTACAACTGCCGTTCAACAGCACTGCACTCTCGAAGGATAACCGGCTGTCAATCGAAAGGGCTGTGAAAGAGGCGCAGAAATGGCCAGATGTGAGGATTCAGGCAATCGTGATCGCTGGCGCATATATCGGCGAGCGCGATCTTGATATCTTGCAGGATCGCCGTGGCGAGGTGGTGAAAGGATATCTAAGGAAACTCGGAATCCCGAGTCCGGACATATATGTAGAGCCTAAAACTTTGACCGATGTGTTTGCGCAAAAACTTCCCGATGGCAAGATCCGTGTCAATCAGATTGAAATAGAACTAAGTCCGATTTGCAAGGGTAGCTGCGAATGGATGTGCGACGATTCAAGGCTTTGGCCACCGACCACGCCCGCCAGCCCGTAAGCACGCGAACATAGACCCGCCTCGGCGGGTTATTAAAGGTTCTGGCTGTCTCAAGCGTGAGACCTACAATGGCATGCCGTATTACGTCCTGACGGCTTTCGTCGATCTGTGAGAAAAGCGCTTATGAAAGAGAATCCACTGTATCCCGAACTCAATCAGCTTTTTGGTGTGTACCTCAACGAGAATTGCTCGTACTGGGGAAGCACCATTGAAGCTATCGTAGGTTGCTATAAACGCGATAACTCCACAGAAAGCATCAAGGGCATCCTTGTTGAAATCGAGAGTTTCTGGAAGGCAGATTCCGACCATCTGGACGCTGCTTTCGAAGAAGCAAATGGCTCGCAGTTTGACCCTAAGTTGTGGACTCATAGGACTGCATCGTTTCTCGACGAATTGAAGCGCCTTCTGAGCGCGTAATCCACTGGTCGTCGCCGCGCGCGGAAGATTCGATGTCAGCCAGTGCTGCGCAATTTAGCAGGCAACCAAGCCCCCACCCACCACTCACTCGCCCCCGGCTTCATCCACCCACCCCGCCGCTGCCGCCGCCCCAGCGCCGCGCACCGCGCAGGTCAGCGGTTCGTCGGCGACGTGCACGTCGAGGCCGGTTTCCTCACTCAAACGCCGCCCCAGATTGCGGAGCAGCGCGCCGCCACCGGTCAGCACGATGCCCTTGTACGCGATGTCCGTGATGAGTTCGGCGGGGGCCGATTCGAGCCCGCGCTTCACCGCGCCGATCACCTGACTCAGTGGCGCTTCGATTGCCTCCGAAATATCGCGGTTGCTCAGCTGCACCGTGCGCGGTAGCCCGTCGTCGACGCTGCGGCCGGTTGCGTTGATCTGCTCGAGCGGCACGTCGTGCACCGCCGAGGCGATGGCTCTCTTCACGTGCTCGGCGGTCTGCTCGCCGAGCAGCACACCGTACAGATTGCGCACGTAGCTGATGATCGCCGCATCGAAATTGTCGCCGCCGACGCGCACCGAGCCGCTATACGCGGTGCCGCCCAGCGCGATCACGCCGACCTCGGTGGTGCCGCCGCCGATGTCGACCACCATCGAGCCGGTCGCATCGCGCACCGGCAACCCCGCGCCGAGCGCGGCCGCGAGCGATTCGCCGATCAGGCTGACCTTCCACGCGCCGGCCGCCTCGGCCGCTTCGCGGATCGCGCGGCGCTCGACATGGGTCGCCGCGGCCGGCACGCACACCGTGAATGCCGCGCGCCGGCTGAACAGCGAGCGCGGCCGCGCCATGTCGACGAATTGCTTGATCATGTGTTCGGCGGCGGTGAAGTTGGCGATGACGCCGTGGCGCATCGGCCGCACCGTTTCGAGATTGCGCGGCGCGCGGCCGAGCAGTTGGTGCGCCTCGGCGCCGATCGCGGCGATCCGTTTCGCCCCGCTCGAGGGCTGCGTCTCGAAACACACGACGGACGGCTGGTTCAGCACGACGCCGCCGTCGTTGGTATAGATAAGGGTGTTGGCCGTGCCGAGATCCACCGCCACCGAGTGGCGGAACAATCGCTCAAAGAGCGGGTAATGCGGCGTCGGTCTGGCCATATGCAGGCTCTGATGTGTCGTTATCCGCCTTCTTGGGCGGTCTGGAAATGCGCCCCCGGGTCCCCGAAGCCGCGCGATACGCCCGTTGGGCGTTGCGCTTCCCGCGCGGCGGGGGTGATTTTCAAGCTATTGCCCGTATGACGGCAAGCTCATCAGAATCTTTAGGCCCGCTTTCTATCAGAGTTGTGTCAATCGCGCGACAGCTTGCCCAGCGCGCGTTCCAGCGCGTCACGGCCGAGCGCGACACCGTCGGCGGTGATCGTGTGGCCGACGCCGGGCAGCATGTAGGCGTCGACCGGATAGCCGGCGGCGCTGAAAGCGTCGGCCGCGAATTCGAGTTCGCGCACCGGGATCACCTCGTCGTCCTCGCCGTGGACCAGCGTGAGCGGCGTCGCGCGGTTCGACGACACGATCGGCGAGGCGAGCCGCCCCGAATACGCGACGACGCCCGCCGCGCCCTCCGCGCTCGACGCGACGTGATGCAGCGCCATGATCGAACCTTGCGAAAAACCGACCAGCGCAAGCCGATCGAAAGACAACTGCCAATGCGCGAGCTCGGCATCGAGCACCCGGCGCAGCGCCGGATAGGCGGCGACGACGCGCGCCTCGCGGTTCGCCCCGTCGACGTCGCGCAGGCTGAACCACTGGCGGCCGCCGAAGCCGCCGTCGAACGGGTCGGTGCCGTCGAGCGACACGAACGCCGTGCCGGGCAGTTCCTCGCTCCAGATATCGGCGAGCGGCATCAGATCGCGCGCGTTGCTGCCGACGCCGTGCATCAGCACGACGAGGCTCGTCGCGGGCGCGTTCCGCGGTGCCGTGTGCGGCGCGCGCCGCCAGCCGTGTTCGAATTGCTGCCAACTCATGGTGGTGTCCTTTTTTCCGTGGTTTAGTGGTTCTGGCCTTGGTGGCTCAGCCTTAGCCGGGAGCATACGCCGCGTGCCGCGTTCGCGTCGCCGGGACCCGCATCGGCCGCCGCTGTGGCCGACGCCGGCGGGCGAATGCGGGTATGCTTTTGCGCATCGACGGAGCCGCCGCCGTGGCGCGCGGTCCGAGGCAAAACAATCCGGAGAACACCGTTTGAGCCAGCCCAACGCCGCGTCTGATTCCGCGTCGCCGCCGCCTCAGCCCCCCACGCCACCGCCGCCGCCCGCGCCTCTCGAAGGCGGCCGGCTGGTTCTCGCGACGATCGCGGTGGCGCTCGCCACCTTCATGAACGTGCTGGATACGTCGATCGCTAACGTCGCGATTCCGACCATTTCAGGCAACCTCGGCGTCTCGGTCGACGAAGGCACATGGGTGATCACCGTGTTCGCGGCCTCCAACGCAGTGGCGATTCCGCTGACCGGCTGGCTCACGCAGCGCATCGGCCGGGTCAAGCTGTTCGTCGGCGCGATCCTGTCGTTCACGCTTGCGTCGTGGCTGTGCGGCGTCGCGCCGACGCTGCCGATCCTGCTGCTCGCGCGGGTATTCCAGGGCGCCGTGGCCGGCCCGCTGATTCCGTTGTCGCAGGCGATCCTGCTCGGCTCGTATCCGAAAGAGAAATCGTCGACCGCGCTCGCGCTGTGGGCGATGACCGCCACCGTCGGTCCGATCGCGGGTCCGGCGCTCGGCGGTTGGATCACCGATAGTTATAGCTGGTCGTGGATCTTCTACATCAACATCCCGGTCGGCCTGTTCGCGGCCGGCGTCACGTGGATGATCTACCGCAATCGCGAATCGCCGACCCGCAAACCGCCGATCGACGTGGTCGGTCTCGGCCTGCTGATCACGTGGGTCGCGTCGCTGCAGATCATGCTCGACAAGGGCAAGGATCTCGACTGGTTCTCGTCGCCGGTGATCTCGATTCTCGGCCTCGTCGCGCTGATCAGCTTTGCGTTTTTCCTCGTCTGGGAGCTGACCGAGGAGCATCCGATCGTCGATCTGCGGCTCTTTCAGCAGCGCAATTTCCTCGGCGGCACGATCGCGATTTCGGTTGCATACGGGGTGTTTTTCGGCAATCTGGTGCTGCTGCCGCAATGGATGCAGGAGTATCTGAACTACCGATCGATCGATGCCGGTCTCGTCACCGCACCGCTCGGCATCTTCGCGATCATTCTCGCGCCGATACTCGGCCGCGTGCTGCCGCATTCGGACGCACGCGTGATCTCGACGGTCGCGTTCGTCGGCTTCGCGATCGTGTTCTACATGCGCTCGAAATACGTGATCGAGGTCGACACGTGGCACCTCGTGCTGCCGACGCTGCTGCAAGGCATTCCGATGGCGCTGTTCTTCGTGCCGCTGACGGCGATCATCCTGTCCGGCCAGCCGCAGAGCCGGATTCCGGCGGCGGCGGGTCTGTCGAATTTCGTGCGCGTGTTCTGCGGCGCGGTGGGCACGTCGATCGCGGGTACCGCATGGAACAACCGCACGATCCTGCATCACGTGCGGCTCACCGAACAGGCGTCGGTCGACAACCCGTTGTTCGCGCAGCAGATCGACAACACGGAGTCGGTGCTGCATCTGAGTCCGCAATCGGCGCATGCGCTGTTCGATTTCACCGTGAACACCCAGGCCGCGATGATGGGCCTGAACGACATTTTCTTTGTGTCGGCGATCATCTTCGTGCTGATCATTCCGCTGATCTGGATCACGCGGCCTGCCAAGGGCGGCGGCGGCCCGGATGCGGCCGGCGCGCATTGACGCAGCTTCGGTTTCGCGCGACGGCGACGCTCGCGCAGTGGCTGCGCAGTGGCCGCGAGGTTGCGTCAGCGGAAATAGCGCGCCGGCGTGTCGCCGAACGCATCGCGAAACACCGCGATAAACGACGACACGTCGTTGTAGCCGACTTCGAGCGCCACCTGCGTGACGCTCTCACCGGCGCCGAGATGTTCGAGCGCGGCTAGCAGACGCAACTGCTGGCGCCATTGACCGAAGGTCTGCCCCGTTTCCTTCGCGAACAGGCGCGCGGCCGTGCGCGCGGTCACGCCGGCAGCCGCGGCGAGTTCCTCGAGCACCAGCGATTGCGCGGGATTCGCGCTAAGCGCCTCGGCGATGCGCTGCGCGCGCGGATCGCCCGGCCAGTTCAGGCCGAGCGGCGCGGCGGGCAAGCCGGCGACGCGATCCAGCAGCACCTGCAGCAGACGGCGGGCGGGTTCGTCGGGAGAGTGATCGTGCGGCAGATCGGCCGCGGCGGCGAGCAGCGCCTGCACCAGCGCGTCGGGGATCAGCGCGCCGGTCTGCGTGGGTAGCGGCGCGGGGTCGGCGGCGGGGTCGGCGGTGTCGTCCATCGCGGAATCGGTCGCGACGTAGAGCGAATACAACTGCACGGGCCGCCTCGCGTGCAGGCAGTGCAGCGTATTCGCGGCGATCCACAGCGCGCGGGCGGGCGGCACGACCCAGCGGCCGGCCTTCGTGCGCACCGTCAGCACGCCTTCGCAGACGTGAATCAGATGCGCGCGCCGATACGCGCGCCACGGCTCGTCCAGCGTCGCATGGCGCTCGCCGACCACGAAGACCGCTTGCTCGATGCCGTCCGGATCGAAGGCTTCCGTCATGGTGTCTGCTCTGACGCGGGACGTCCGCGAAGGGAGCAAGATTAGCACGCGCGCGGGGCCCGGTTGCGGGGCGGCTTCATACGGTCCGGCAGCCTCGAGCGCGGCCCCGCACGAGACCCGGCTTATCCTGCCCGCCTCACCAACTGCTCCAGCACCGCCCGATAAGAGGTCGTCCCGACCACCCGCTCGTTCACGCCATCCTCGAAATCGATCCACCCCGAGTTGAAGCCGTCGAGCATCTCGATCCGCGGCGCGGGCCATTCGGCGCCTTGCGCCTGAAACTGCGCTTGCCACTGCCCGCGCGGCACCGTCCGCGCTTCGACCGGGCGTCCGAGCAGGTCGCCGAGCAACGCGGCGATGTCGCGCTGCGTATAGCGCCGCGGCCCCTCGATCTCGATCACGCGCCGCCCCTGCCACGACTGCGTGAGCGTCTGCGCAACGACATGGCCGATATCCGCGGTCGCGACCATTGGAAACGCACGTTCGAGCGGCTGCAGAAAGCTCGGCATCACGCCGGATGTGCGCGCCGGGGCGATGTCCCACAGCGAGTTCTCCATGAACCAGGCCGGGCGCAGGATCGCGGTTGGGATCGACAGATCGGCGAGCGCCTGCTCGAGAATATGCACCTGCGTGATCAGGCCGAGCCCCGTTTCGCGCTGCCCGCCCACCGACGACAACGCCGCCACCCTCCCCGGCCGCGCCTTCGACAGCGCCTCCTTCAGCACCGTGGCCGCCGCATGCGCGTTCGGATAACCGGGCAGCGGCGCGAAGTTCGGCGCGATCATGACGAACACGCCGGCCGTGCCGCGAAACGCGGCGGTGAGCGCGTCGGCGTCGTCGAACGACGCGATCGCCACTTCGGCTCCGCGCTCGCGCCACGGTGCCGCCTTGCTTTCGTCGCGCAGCACGGCACGCACCGCGTGCCCCGCGTCGAGTAACGCGCGTGCCGCCGCGCCGCCCACCTGTCCTGTCACACCGGTAATTGCAAACATGCTCTTCTCCTCGATGACGGCGGATGCCGTGATGGGACGAATTCTCGGTGTGGCGCGGCGATTTCGCGAGAGCATGGATGTCATTTGTTTAGTGACTTGATGTCATCAAGTCTCCTGTCGGCGCATCTTATATATCGCTGGATCAGTCTCCTCCGTTCATGTATGGCCAGGAAATGCACGCAACATCGGACCGGTCTTTTTGCGCGCGGCGATCAACGACTAGGCAGTGTCCATGCCAAAGGAGAAGAAAGTAACGAAGCCGTCCTCAGCTGGCGTTCAGGGAGGAAAGCGAGGTGTCATGTGCAGCTGCGAAGTGTCGCAAAATCGGACGCTCACAGAGATCGACGTTGGCGGGATGTCTGAAAATGGGACGCATCGAGTGTGAAGGGCTCGATTGCATGTGGGGTGGTGTCGTCGCTCAGAGAGCGAAGTGCGCGATGTCAGCTAGAAAGACTGACGCCTGGATAGATCCAGGGCTCGAGGGAGAGTGATGGCAGGGGAAGAAGGATTCGAACCTTCGAATGCCGGAATCAAAATCCGGTGCCTTAGGCCAGCTTGGCGACTCCCCTACGTAGGGGCGAGATCCTACCAGAGGATTCGCAAAGAGCAAAGGGTCTGGCAGATCCGGTGAGATGGGTTCGCTCAATGGTGATCCACCGGTCGCGGCCTGAGCGGCTCGCCTCCACGGCATTCGAGCGCCGCCCGGTCCCAGCCGCCGAGATCCGCGGCGGCTTGATAGGTGCTCTCGAGAAAAGCCAGCAGCGCTCGCTCGGGGTCGTTCGACGTGCGGACCCGTTCGTACGGAAGGATGAATTCGCCGAGCTTGTCGTCGAAATAGGCGCCGGCCGGCAGGGGTGTTGCCTTGGCAAAGCCGTCAGGCGACGGGTAAGCGTAAGAGTAAAACGCCGGGAAAGGTGTCGCCGGTCCCCCCGGCCAGAATCCGGCCGACGATACTTCGTGGCTGTAGGCTTCGCGCGTCACTTCATCGGGTAGCGCCGGAACGCCGCCGGGGTGGAGAGGCGCGCGGCGTCCAGAAAAACGCGTCACGGCGAGATCGAAGCTACCCCAGAAAAGATGGACCGGGCTAACCTTGCCGATATAGCCGGTACGAAACCGCTCCAGCACACAGCAGACCGTGACGAGCGCTTGAAAGAAACGGGTCACGGCATCCGCGTCGTAGGGGCGCGCTGCATGGTCGTCCTGGAACGGCACGGCGTTCGGGATCTCGTTGGGTCGGCCGTGAAACACGGGTTTGCCACCGAGTTGCGCAACCAGATCCAAAAAGTTGGCGTGGAATTGTGCAACCGACATCGGTACGAGCGCGAAGTGCGCCTTGCGTCCATCCGCAGCGCTGCCGACCACGCGATGCTCGAGAAAGTCGAACTCGATCTCCACGCCGCTCGCATCGGGGATAAGCGACGTCGTCAGGCCACGCGCGCTAACGTACAACGTAGCGTGCCACGAATGGTTCAGCCATGGAGTTCGGGCGAGCTTGTACTTGCCGGCGATTTGCGTGTAGAGGTGCAACGCGGCGCATGTGCCGCGCCAGGCGTCGTACGGAATATCAGTCCAGGTCGCGCTCATAGAGGCTCCATCACATATTCGTCTGTGTCATCGCCAAATGACGCGCGCCCCAGTCCTTCAAGGTGCGCTGGTCGCTGAATGACCTTACGCCAGACGCAAAGTCTTGTCACCTATCGCGCAATGCGATGGTTACCGGTTGCGCAGGGTTGCTCCCGCACTGCTCGGTCCAGCCGATTGCGTTCTGTGAGCGCACGGATAAAAAATAGTTTGACAGACTATCGTAAGATATATATCTTACGATGCATCTTACGACATTCATGGGAGACTCCCAGATGCGTCCTCCTCATCGTTTTTCCGGCCCGCGCGGCGCGCAGAACCGTTGTCACGCGGGCTTCGGCCATCCGTCGCTGCATGCGGGCGGCTCAGCAGGCCGCGACGCGGCTGACACCACCACTTCCCCCGACCCTCGTCAACGCTTCCTGTTCCACGTTTTGCTTCACGGCTTCGGCCGTCATCACGCGCACCGCTTCGGCGGCCGTGGCTCGCGCTTCGGCGGTCATGGCGGCCCCGGCGGCATGGGCGGATATGGTGGTTTCGGCGGCGACGGCGATGGCTTCCCGCGTGGCCGCAAATTCAGCTCCGACGATCTGCAACTGCTGCTGCTATCGCTGATCGACACGCAGCCGAGTCACGGCTACGAATTGATCAAGGCGCTCGAGACGCGCTCGAACGGTTTCTATAGCCCGAGCCCCGGCATGGTCTACCCGGCACTGACCTATCTCGAAGAGCTCGGCTACGTCACCGTGCAGCTCGAAGGCAACCGCAAGCGCTATGAGCTGGCGGATGCGGGCCGCGAATATCTGGCCGCGAACCGCGAGCGCGTCGAACTGATGTTCGCGCGGCTCTCGCATATCGCCCGCAAGATGGATTCGGTGCGCCGCGCGTTGGCCGGCGAAGAGCCGGCCGACGTCAGCGAAGGCGGCTGGGTGCCGGAGCTGAACGAAGCGCGCCGCACGCTGAAGAACGCGCTGCTGCGCCGCGACAACGCGCCGGCCGACGAGCAGCGCCGCATCGCCGCCATCCTGATGCGCGCGGCCAACGAAATCGAAGGCGGCAGCAACGGCGGTAGCTAAGACCGGCAACGACAGCGAGCCGACCATCTGACAACGCGCGCTCATCCGCAAGACAACCCGCGCGTCCTCCCAAACCGAGCAGGAATACCACCCTCATGCAAGAACAACTCACTCGCCCTGACCTCGCCGTGCATCGCGTGCGGCATCCGCTGAAGTTTCGTCTGCTGCAGGTCAAGCAGGTGCGCGCGCTGACACCTCACCTGGTTCGCGTGACCTTCACCGGCGACGATCTTCACGACTTCGTGTCAGCGTCGTTCGACGACCACATCAAGGTGTTCTTCCCCGAACCGGGCGCCGACAAACCGACGCTGCCGCAAGCCGGCCCCGACGGCCCGGTGTTCCCCGAAGGCAAGCGGCCGACCGCGCGCGATTTCACGCCACGCCGTTTCGATCGCAACGCCCGCGAGCTCGACATCGAGTTCGCGATGCACGACGCGGGGCCCGCGGCGACATGGGCCGCGCAGGCGCAGGTGGGCCAGTATCTGGGCGTCGGCGGCCCGCGCGGCTCAATGGTGATTCCGACCGGCTTCGACTGGCATCTGCTGATCGGCGACGACACCGCGCTGCCCGCGATCGCACGACGTCTCGAAGAGCTGCCGGCGGGCACGCGCGTCGCCGCGGTAATCGAGGTCGCCGATCCGTCGGCGCGCATCGAGTTCACGACACAGGCCGAGCTGCACCTCGTCTGGTGCTATCGCAGCGAAGCCGACACGCAGACTGGCGCGCGCGGCGAAGCGCTGTTGCACGCGGTGCGCGACACCTGGCTGCCGGAGAACGGCGAAGGCTACGTGTGGGCCGCCGGCGAGGCGGCGACGATCCGCGCGGTGCGCCAGCATCTGTGCGGCGAGCGCGGCGTCGACAAAGCGCGGATTCGCGCAGCCAGCTACTGGAAACAGGGCGCCGTCGCGGTCCACGAAACGATCGACGACTGAGCTCCTGCTCGCGTGGCGCGCGGCATCAGCGGCGTACTTCGAACAACAACAAAAGGAAATCAACCGATGTACTCAATCACTGCACGACACGAACGGCATCTGCTGTGGGTGCTCGCGCTCACGCAGTTCACGATCATCATGGACTTCATGGTGATGATGCCGCTCGGTCCGCAGATCATGAGCGCGTTCCAGATCGCGCCGGCCGCGTTCGCGACGGCGGTGTCCGCGTATTCGTGGTGCTCGGGGCTGTCGGGCCTGTTCGCGGCGACGTATATCGACCGCTTCGATCGGCGCCGTCTGCTGCTCGCCATCTACGCGCTGTTCGTGCTGTCGAACCTTGCATGCGCGCTCGCGTCGAGCTTCGCGCTGCTGCTCGCCGCGCGCGCATTCGCAGGCATCTCGGGCGGCGTGCTCGGCTCCGTGATCATGGCGATCGTCGGCGACGTGATCCCGCTGCAACGGCGCGGCGCCGCGACCGGCACCATCATGACCGCGTTCTCGCTCGCGGCGATCGCCGGCGTGCCGGCCGGCGTGATGCTCGGCGCGCAGTTCGGCTGGGCGGCGCCGTTCTTCCTGCTGGTCGCGTTGTCGCTGCTGGTGTGGTTCGCGGCCTCGCGACAGGTGCCGTCGCTGGCCGCGCATCTGAGCCGCAGGCAGCCGCCGCTCGCGGAAGTGCTGCCCGAGCTGTGGGGACTGCTGAGCAACCCGCGGCATCTGAATGCGTTCGCGCTGACGTTCGTGATGATGATCGCGCACATGCTGGTGATTCCGTTCATCTCGCCGATGCTGGTCGCCAATCACGGCGTCGCGCCGCGTCAGCTGTCGTGGCTGTATATGGGCGGCGGCGCGGCGACCTTCTTCACGTCGCGCCTCGTCGGCAGGCTCGCCGACCGCTTCGGCACGCAACGCGTGTTCCGCTGCGCGGCGCTGCTGTCGTTTGTGCCGGTGCTGTTCGTCACGCATCTGCCGGACCTGCCGTTCTACGCGCTCGTGCTGTTCTTCCCGTGCTTCCTCGTCTTGATGAACGGCCGCATGGTGCCGATGCAGGCGCTGCTGACCGCGGTCCCCGAGCCCAGCCGACGCGGTGCGTTCCTGAGCGCGAACAGCGCGCTGCAGGCGCTCGGCACGGGCACCGGCGCGTGGCTCGGCGGGCTGATGCTGAGCACGTCGGCCGATGGCCGCATCGCCGGGTATGGAACCGTCGGCTGGACCGCGGTGGCGGTCGCGTGCGCGGCGGTGCTGTGGGTCTCGCGTGTGAAGGCTGCGCCGCGCGAAGCGGCGCCGGCCAGCGACGCTGGCGCGACGATGCCCCGCACTGCTGGCATCGAAGCCCACATCGCCGAAGAAGGTTAACGATGCAAGGTCGCGCGCTACGCCTCGTCGTCGGTGCTGCCGGTCAGCGCGCGCCGCGCGGCTTCGCCCTGTTCGTGCGACGCCGCGTAAAACACCCGCGCCCGGCCAATCACGATTTTTAGCGTCGCGATCACGGGCACCGCGAGAAAGATCCCCGCGACGCCGCCGAGCTGGTCGCCCGCGAGCAGTCCGACGATCACCAGAAACGGACTGACCTCGACGCCTTCGCTCATCAGATACGGATTGAGCACGTAGTCCTGAAACAGCCGGTACAGGCCGATGAAAATCACCAGCCACAACAGGTGCGGATAGCCGCTGAAGACCGCGACCACCAGCGTGATCGCGACCGCGGCCAGCGGCCCCGCGAACGGCACGAATTCGAGCAGCCCCGCGCTGACCGCGAGCAGAAATGCGTACGGCACGCCAAGCAGCGAGAACGCGACGCCGTAGCAAAACAGCGTGGCGAGCGACAGGAACAGCAGCGCGCGCACGTACTTCGACAGCAGCACGTTCACATCGTCGACGATCTCGTTCCACAGCACGCGATGCCGCCGGTTCAGCAACGCGAGAAACGCGTCGCGCATCCGTTCGCCGTCCTTGATCAGCAGGAAGCTCAGGATCGGTATCAGCACCAGATAGATCAGGTTGCTCGCCGCATGCACGACGCCGAGCCCGAGGCTGCGCGCCAACGGCACGGCCTTGTCGGAGCCGGTCTCGATCTGGCTGCGCAGGAAATCGACGATCCGCTCGCGCAGCGGTTCGAGAAAATGCGGCAACGGCAAACGGTTCGGCACGTCGGTGCGTAGCAGCCCGGGCAATTGCGAAAAGAGGCGCGTCGCCTGATCCTGCAATTCCACTCCGAACACCGAACCGACCACCGCGAGCAGCGCAACGACGACGACGAACACGACCGCGATCGACATGACGCGCGGCACGCGGCGCGGCCTCACGCGTTCGACCAGCGCGACCATCGGGTAGATCAGATAGCTGAAGAACACCGCGAACACGATGACGAGCACCGTCGTCGACGCGACATAGATGACGAAAAACAGCAGCGCGAGCAGAGACGCGGTCCAGACTTTCCTGGCCGCGCCGACGTCGAATCCCAGCATGAGGCGTCCTCGAATGGGCGATGCGGTACCGACGCAAAGAGTGCGCCGGCTGACTCTGGACCGTAACAGAAATTTACACGATACGTGTGTCGAACACCGCGCCGCGAGGGCGCGACGCGACGAGCACCGACGGCGTGCGAGGCGCTACGCACGTGGTGCGTCAGTGCACGGCTCGCGTGCCTGACTTTGCTGCGCCCGAAACCGGGCTGTCCGGGCAGATAACGCAGGGATGCACGAAACCGCGGCGAAACCGTGGCGCGCTAGCTCTTCACTCGCTCACGTTCCTCTGCAGCTTCTTCGGCGATTCTCGCCTGGATCCTGCCGGCGATTTTCTCGGCCGCTCCTTCGGCCTGCTTCGCGCGATTGCCGGTGACCTTGCCAATCGCTTCCTTGACCGAGCCCTTGAGCTCCTTCGCTGTGCCTTCTACACGATTCCTGTCCATGGTGCCTTCCTGCTAGGTTTGACTGTGGAGTTGCCTGCTGGCGTTGCAACGAAACAGCCAACGTACGGCGCGACGCGCCTCGTGATGGCGCGGATCGCTTCTGACGAAACGATCCGCGTCGGAGCAACCTGAAAATTGCTAGCATGCGGCGTTCCCGATACTACTGCGCCGCGCTTCGTCACTTGACCGTGACGGCGCCCTTCGCGGCGTCGCTGGCGTCATCCTTGCCGTGAGCCGGTTCAGGATGATCACCTTTCGAGCCGTGAAAGATATGCTGGAAAAGTGCCTTGTTCTTTGCGCCATTCAAAAGGTTCCGCAGCGCGGCATCGTCAACCGCGGGCTTGAACGAAAGCACTCGCTTGCGGTAGCGCTCCCTGCGCTCGTCGAGCATGTAGCTCGCCGGCAGCGGCGGTTCCCGGCTGCCCCCGTCGAGATCGATGCCCTCGAACCTCAGCAGCCCCGCATCGTGATTGATGAAGCATGCGGGAGGCTTGGTCCGGTCGATCCCATAGACGCACTGCTTCTGCAGATTGCCGGCGTCCGGCAGCTTGCCGCGGAAGATCTTGTCCCGCCGGAAAGTGCACATTTCTTCGCAGCACTGCCCGGCGGATTTTCCCTTCGCGCAAGACCGCAAGATTTCGGCCTTCAGAATGTCCTCTGGCACGGCATAGTAAATCGGATAACCGGCCCTCAGGTAAAGTTGTAGTTGCAACACTTCGTAACAGCGCCCCAACGCATGGATCGACGATACGAGCAAAGACCTTTCATCCGACTCCGTCGCTCGCGGAGCTGTTGCGATACTCGTCCCACGTCTCTCGGGTCCACCATTGCTTGTCGATATCGAAGAAACGATAGATCGAGAAAATCGGAATCGGTGCCGTGTGAACGCACCGAAGGTCGGAAGAGCGCCCGTGATGAGGGCTGTGAGCAGGCTGTGCCAGTCGGGACGGGGCTGAACTCTCTATCTAAGATTGCGCCCGGGTGGATGTCAATTGGCGCGCGGGGTCTGTGTGCGCCAAACCACAATCAGTATCGGGCGGCTGCTGGGTGGGACGTTGGGACTCGTGATGCCAGGCAGAGCCAATGGCGCTCGCGCTCCAGGCTCGCGCGCCGACGCCGGGCCCCGCTCACCGCACACACCTTGCGGCATGCGCGATGCCGCACAAGTCAGTCGCCATGCCCCGCGCCCAGCGCCGCCAGCGGATGCGCGCCGCCTTGCCACGGCGAGCTCAGGAAATGCCGCACGCGCTCGGGTTGCACATCGGCGAGCGTCGCCGGCGACCAGCGCGGTCGGCGGTCCTTGTCGATCAATTGCGCACGCACACCCTCGCGGAAATCGCCTTCGTCGATCGAGCGCTTCACGATGCCGAGCTCCATCCGGAAGCAGTCGGCGAGCGTCATCTGCCGGCCGCGCAGCAGCGCTTCGCGCGTCACGTGCAGCATCGTCGGCGAATGGGCGCTCAGTGCGTCGTAGGTCGCTTGCAGCCATTGCCGCACCTCGCGCGGCGGTTCGCGTTCGAGATCCTGATGCAGCGTCGCGACGATGCGCTCGACGCCCGAGCGCCGGTCGAAGTGGCGCAGTATCAGTTGCGTCAGCGCGCCGAGCGGCGCGTGCGGCACGATGTTGCACGGCGGCTCGAACACGGCGCGCAACGCGTCGATGCGCCCCGCGTCCGACGTGTCGTGCGGCATGCGCTGCAACCGTTCCTCGAAGCTCGCGAGCCAGTCGGCCGGCACGCACAGGTCGACCAGTTGCAGGCGCATCGCATCGGCGCCCGCTAGCGTCGCGCCGGTCAGCCCGACATACAGCGCAAGCTCGGCCGGCATCACGTTCAGAAAGCGGCTCGCGCCGACATCGGGCACGAAGCCGATGCGCGTCTCCGGCATCGCGATGCGGCTGCGCTCGGTCACGATGCGCAGCCGCGCCGCCTGGCCGAGGCCCATGCCGCCGCCCATCGCGATACCGTCGAGCAGCGCGACCACCGGCTTCGGAAACGTGTGCAACGCGTAGTCGAGCCGGTATTCGTCGACGAAGAACGCGAGCCAGCGCGGGTCGCCCTGCGTTGCGAGCCGATGCACCTCGCGCACGTCGCCGCCCGCGCAAAAGCCCTTGTCGCCGGCGCCTTTCAGCACCAGCGCGACGATTCCGGGATCGGTGCGGCATTGCTCGACCAGCACGGCGAGCTCGCGCACCATTGCGTGCGACAGCGCGTTGAGCGCAGCAGGGCGGTTCAGCGTGATGATCGCCACACGGTTGACGACGCGAAACAGCACGTCCGCTTCGGCTTGCGTATTCGGCGCATTGCGCGCTTCGAGCGCAACGCTTTGCAAAGTGCTCATCGCTGCGCCTCCCTTGGTGCGTGGCTCGTCTGCCAGCGCGGCGCGCGTTTATCGAGGAACGCGTTGACGCCCTCGCGCTGATCGGCGCCATCGAACAGATCGACGAAACGCTCGCGTTCGAGCGCGAGCGCGGCGGCGCGCGGCACGCCATGCCGCGCCTGATGGATCAGCTCCTTGCTGAAGCTGACCGCCTGCGGGCTCAAACCGGTGACCCGTTGCGCCATCTTCAGCGCGGCTTCACGCGCGGCGCCGCGCTCCACCACTTCTTCGACGAGGCCGATGCGCAGCGCGCTCGCCGCATCGACGCGCTCGCCGGTCAGGATCATCCGCTTGGCCCAGCCTTCGCCGACCAGCCACGGCAGCGTCTGCGTGCCGCAGCCGCACGGCAGCAGGCCGACCGCCGTCTCAGGCAGCGCCAGCACCGCATGCTGCTCGGCGATGCGGATATCGCATGCGAGCGCGCATTCGAGACCGCCGCCCATCGCATAGCCGTTGAGCGCCGCGATCACGACCGGCCGCGCGTTTTGCAGCGTTTCGAACGTCGCGCCGAAACGCGCCGCCGCGGCGCGCGCGACTTCGCGATCGCCGTCGGCGAAGGTGTTCAGATCGGCGCCCGCGCTGAAGAACTTCGGGCCGTCGCCGGTGATCACCAGCGCGCGCACGCGCGCATCGGCGTTCAACTGCTCGACGATGCGCTGCAATTGCAGCAGACCGTCGGGCGTGAAAGCGTTCGCGGGCGGCCGCTTCAACGTGATCAACGCAACGGCGCCGTCGTGCGCGTAATCGAGCTCGATCATTGCGTGCCTCCCTGGCCGTCACCGCCGCGCTCTCGCGAGCGATACAGCTTGATCACCGCCGAAAAGTCCAGACGTCCCGCGCCGTTCGTGCTCATCGTTTGATAAAGCTGCTGCGCGAGCGCGCCGAGATAGACCGGCTGACGCACGCCGCGCGCGGCATCGGTGGCGAGGCCGAGGTCCTTCAGCATCAGGTCGGTGCCGAAGCCGCCGGTATAGCCGCGCGACGAAGGCGCGGTCTCGATCACGCCCGGCATCGGGTTATACGTGTCCGAACTCCAGCAACGCCCGGTCGACGTATTGATGATGCTGCCGAGCACCTTCGTGTCGATGCCGAGCGCCTCGCCGAGCGACATCGCCTCCGCGACGCCAGCCATCGAGATGCCGAGCACGAGGTTGTTGCAGATCTTCGCGACCTGGCCGGTGCCGGTATCGCCGCAATGGACGATGTTTTTTCCCATCGCCAGCAGAACGGGCTTGACCTGCTCGTACGCGCTCGCGCTGCCGCCGACCATGAAGGTCAGCGTGCCCGCCGCCGCGCCGCCCGTGCCGCCCGACACCGGCGCATCGACGAAGCTGTTGCCATGCGCCGCGGCGAGTTCGGCAAACGCCTTCACGCTGGCGGGATCGATCGTGCTCGAATCGATGATCGGCACGCCCGGCGCGATGCCGGCGAGAATGCCGTCGTCCGCGACGAGCACGCTGCGCACGTGAGCCGCGGCGGGCAGCATCGTGATCACGCATTCGACGTCGCTCGCGGCGGCCTTCGGCGAGCCGGCCGCTTGCGCGCCCGCATCGACGAGCGTGCGCACGGCCTGTGCGCTGAGGTCGAACACGTTGAGCGCGTGGCCCGCCTTCAGCAGGTTCAGCGCCATCGGCGCGCCCATGTTGCCGAGTCCAATAAAGCCTATTTTCATGGTGTCGTCTCCGTATGTGCGTTCAATGCGTGCAATGCGTTCAACGCAGGCGGATCGTCGTGTTGACGCCGTCGCTGACGGTGTCGTCGTCGAACCAGCGCGCGGTGACCGTCTTCGTCTGCGTGTAGAACTGCACGACCTGCTTGCCGTACGGACCGAGATCGCCGAGTTTCGAGCCGCGCGAGCCGGTGAAGCTGAAAAACGGCACCGGCACCGGGATCGGAATGTTGATGCCGACCTGGCCGATATCGATCTCGCTCTGGAACTTGCGCGCCGCCGCGCCGCTTTGCGTAAACAGGCCCACGCCGTTGCCGAACGGGTTTGCGTTGACGAGCGCGATCGCGTCGTCGAGCGTCGCGACGTTGACCACCGCGAGCACCGGTCCGAAGATTTCGGTGCGGTAGATTTCCATGTCGGTCGTGACGTCGTTGAATACCGTCGGGCCGATGAAGTTACCCTGCTCATAGCCCTGCACGCTCACATCCCGGCCGTCGAGCGCGAGTGTCGCGCCCTCCTTCACGCCCGCGTCGATCAGACCGAGAATGCGTTGCTTCGCCGCGCGCGACACGACCGGCCCGACATCGGTGCCCGGCTCGTGCCCCGCGTTGACCTTCAGCGTCTTCGCCTTCGCGACGAGCTCGGGCAGCCACTCGCGCGCGGCGCCCACCAGCACCGCCACCGAAGTCGCCATGCAGCGCTGACCGGCCGCGCCGAACGCGGCGCCCGCGAGCGCGTTGAGCGTCTGTTCGCGGTTCGCGTCGGGCAGCACCACCGCGTGGTTCTTCGCGCCCATCATCGCTTGCACGCGCTTGCCGTGTTCGCTGCCGAGGCGATACACGTGCGTGCCGACCGCCGTCGAACCGACGAACGAAATCGCCTTTACCAGTTCATGCGTGCAGAGCGCATCGACCACTTCCTTGCCGCCGTGCACGACGTTCAGCACGCCCTTCGGCACGCCGGCTTCGAGCGCAAGTTCGACGAGCTGCATCGTCGACAGCGGGTCTTGCTCGGATGGCTTCAGCACGAAGGTGTTGCCACATACGAGCGCCATCGGGAACATCCACAGCGGGATCATCGCGGGGAAATTGAACGGCGTGATGCCGACACAGACGCCGAGCGGCTGACGCAGCGTGTAGGTGTCCACGCCACCGGCGACGTTCTCGGCGAATTCACCCTGCTGCAACGTGCCGATCGAACACGCGTGCTCGACGACTTCCAGACCGCGGAAGATGTCGCCCTCCGCATCGGGAATCGTCTTGCCCTGCTCCGCTGACAGCGTCTTCGCGATGCGCGGCATATGCTCACGAATCAGCGCCTGGTACTTCAGCATGATGCGCATGCGCGCGCCAATCGGCGTGTCCTTCCACGTTTTGAACGCGGCGTGCGCGCTGCGCACCGCCGCGTCGACTTCCGCGACGGTCGCGAACGGCACGCGCGCGAGCGCCGCCTGGGTGGCCGGGTTCACGATGTCGCGCCACTCGGTCGTCTTCGATTCGACGAACTCGCCGTCGATCAGCAGTTTGACGGTGGCCACGGCGCCGGCGACGTCGCGGCTGGTCTCGTTCGAAGCAAGGGTGCTCATGCTGAAACTCCTGTGCGATGGCCGCACGGCGGCCGGACAGCGATAGGGAAGGAAAAAACAGTGCCCCGACGCATTGAATCCGAAGCTCGAATTCGACGCGTGCGATTCAGACCGGGGCGGCAAAACCAGCAATGGCGAGGAATGAAGACAGTCAACGCAAGTCGGGGAAATCCTCTTCCCAGTACTCGTCGGGCAGACGCGCGGGTTCGGCCGCGCGCTCCATTTCGCGGCGCCGTAACTCGACGCGGCGGATCTTGCCGGAGATCGTCTTCGGCAGTTCGCTGAATTGCAGACGACGAATCCGCTTGTATGGCGCGAGTTTTTCGCGCGAAAACGCGAACACCGCGCGCGCGAGTTCGGGACCGGCCTCATAGCCCTGACGCACGGTGACGAACGCCTTCGGCACCGACAGACGCAACGCGTCCGCGCTCGGCACGACGGCCGCCTCGCCGATCGCTTCGTGTTCGATCAGCACGCTTTCGAGTTCGAACGGACTCAGCCGATAGTCGGACGACTTGAACACATCGTCCGAGCGGCCGACGTACACGTAGTAGCCGTCGTCGCGACGCAGCGCGACATCCGACGTGCGATAGAAGCCGTTGCGCATCGCCTGCGCGGTCGCGTTCGCATTGTTCGCGTAGCCGGTCATCAGGCCGAGCGGCCGTTCGGCGAGCGGCAGCGCGATTTCGCCTTCGGTCACGGGTTGGTCGTCGGCATCGAGCAGTTCGACGCGGTAGCCCGGCAGCGGACGCCCCATCGAGCCGGCCACGACCGGCTGGCCCGGCGAATTGCCGATCTGGCAGGTCGTCTCGGTCTGGCCGTAGCCATCGCGGATCGTGATGTCCCACGCGTGCTTGACGCGCTCGATGACCTCCGGATTCAGCGGCTCGCCCGCGCCGACGATCTCGCGCAGCTTCACCGGATAGTCGCCGAGCGGCTCCTGCACGAGCATGCGCCAGACGGTCGGCGGCGCGCACAGCGTGGTCACGTTGAAGCGCACCAGCGCGGCGAGTGTGTCTTTCGGCACGAAGCGCGGGACGTTGAACACGAACACGCAGGCCTGCGCGTTCCACGGCGCGAAGAAGCAGCTCCACGCGTGCTTGGCCCAGCCCGGCGAGCTGATGTTCCAATGGATGTCGCCGGGTTGCAGGCCGATCCAGTACATCGTCGACAGATGCCCGACCGGATAGCTCTGATGCGTATGCTCGACGAGCTTCGGCTTCGACGTGGTGCCGGACGTGAAGTACAGCAGCATCGGATCGCTGGCGTGGGTGACGCCGTCCGGCGTGAAATCCGGCGCCGCCTCGTACGCGGCGGCGACATCGATCCAGCCGTCGCGCGGTGCGCCGACCGAGAAGCGCGTGAGCGGCACGTCTAGCGCATCGAATTTGCCCAGCTCCGCGCTGTCGACCACGGCGAACTTCGCGCCGCCGATCTGCACGCGGTCGCGCACGTCGTCGGCGGATAGCTGCGTGGTGGCGGGCAGCACGATCGCGCCGAGCTTCATCGCGGCGAGCATCACGTCCCATAGCTCGACGCGGTTCGGCAGCATCAGCAGCACACGGTCGCCTCGACCGACGCCCGCGCCGCGCAGAAAGTTCGCCATCCGCGACGAGCGCTCCGACATCTGCGCGTACGACAGGCGCAGGCCGTCGCTGGAAGGATCGTCGACGATCCACAGCGCGGGGTTGTCGTTGTCGCGCGCAATCGCGTCGAAGTAGTCGAGCGCCCAGTTGAACTCGCCGAGCGCCGGCCACGTGAATTCGCGGTATGCGCGCTCGTAGTCGGTGCGATGGCGCACTAGCAGATCGCGCGCTTCGAGAAAGGCTTTCGCTGCTGTCATCGTCGTCTCCAGGTGGCGCTCTGGGCGCTCAGTTTTTTGCCGCTGGTTTTTGCCGCTCTTCCGCTCAACGAAGCATCACGGCCAGGCTATTGTGCGCTCAAACGCCGCCCTCAAACATGGCGCGCGATCACCATCCGCTGCACCTCGCTCGTCCCTTCGTAAATCTGCGTGATGCGCGCATCGCGATAGTGGCGCTCCACCGCATAGTCCTCCAGATAGCCGTAGCCGCCATGAATCTGGATCGCGTTCGAGCAGATCTCCTCGGCCAGCTCCGACGCGAACAGCTTCGCCTGCGACGCCTCCGACAGACACGGGCGCCCCGCCGAGCGCAGCCGCGCCGCGTGATGCACGAGCAGGCGCGCGGCGTTCAGGCGCGTCGCCATGTCGGCGAGCATGTTGGCGATGGTCTGATGGTCCTTCAGCGGCTTGCCGAACTGTTCACGCTCGCTCGCGTAGCGGCGCGCGGCATCGAACGCGGCGCGCGCGATGCCGACCGCCTGCGCGGCGATGCCGATGCGCCCTCCTTCGAGATTCGACAGCGCGATGCGCAGACCCTCGCCCGGTTCGCCGAGCAGGTTGGCCTCGGGCACCGCGCAGTGATCGAGCGAGATCGGACAGGTGTCGGACGCGCGAATGCCGAGCTTGTGCTCCGGCCGGCCGACGTCGAAGCCCGGCGTCGTGGTCGGCACGATGAAGGCCGACAGGCCGCGCTTGCCGCGCTCGGGATCGGTGACCGCGAACACGATTGCGAGCCCGGCGCGCGCGCCATTGGTCACGAACTGCTTGCTGCCGTTCAGAATCCACTGCCCGTCGCACAACTGCGCGCGGGTGCGCAGATTGTTCGCCTCGGAGCCCGCCTGCGGCTCGGTCAGGCAGAACGCGCCGATCGTGCGGCCAGTGGCAAGGTCGCGCAAATAGCGGTCCTTCTGCGCGGCGCTGCCGAAGTTAAGGATCGGCGCGCAGCCGACCGAGTTGTGCACGCTCATCAGCGTCGCGCAGGCCGCGCAGCCGGCTGCGATCTCTTCGAGCGCGAGCGCGTAGGCAACGTAGTCGGTGTAGGAGCCGCCCCACTCGGCCGGCACCATCATGCCCAGAAAACCGAGTTCGCCCATCTGCGCGACGACCTCGGCCGGCAGTTGCGCGTCGCGATCCCATTGCGCCGCGTGCGGCGCCAGACACTCGGTGGCGAAGTCGCGCGCGGCGTCGCGGATCATCCGTTGTTCGTCGGTGTAGAAGCTGTCCATGACTGCGTCCTCGTGGGTGCTGACGGCCGTGCTGGCGATCTCGGTGATGCGCCAAGTGTAGGCAAGCGGCTCACGCCACTCGATGCTCGCTCCGCTCACATTTGCTGAGCGCTTTTGCCATACTGCTACCATGCGCGTGCATGGCGCTTCGTCATTTCAGGGGTTTCACGAACCACGAGCCAACCGATGCTGAGCGCTTTTGCCAGATAAACCGAATTCCGATGAAAAGCGACAAAGGCACGATCTCCGTCAGTCTCGTCGAGGAAACGCTCGCGCTCGCAACGGCGCGCGGGCTCGATGCGCGAGCGTTCGCCGAGACGGCCGGCATCGCCGCGCCGATGCTCGCGTCGCCGAAAAGCCGCGTGTCATCGGCGCAATACGGCGCGCTGTGGGCCGGCATCGCGCGCGCGCTCGACGACGAGTTCTTCGGCCAGGACTCGCATCCGATGAAAAGCGGCAGCTTCATCGCGATGACGCAGATGGCGCTCGGCGCGCGCAACGGTGCGCAAGCGCTCGCGCGCGCGGTCGGCTTCATGCGCCTGGTGCTCGACGATCTCGGCGCGACGATCGACACCGAGGCGGAGCGCGTGCGCCTGACGTTCGTCGAACGCGCGGGCGCGCGCAAGCCGGCGATGTTCGCTTACGCGACGTATTTCATCCTCGTGTACGGACTCGTCTGCTGGCTTGTCGGCCGACGCATTCCGTTGCTCGAAGCGCGCTTTCGCTGCGCCGCGCCGCCGGCCGCGCACGAATACCGGCTGATGTTCTGCGAAGACATGCATTTCGACGAGCCCGAGTCGTACGTCGATCTCGACCCCGCGTTTCTGGAGCTGCCGGTGATCCAGACTTCGCGCTCGGCGCGCCCGTTTCTGCGCGATGCGCCGGGCAGCTTCATCGTCAAGTACCGCAATCCCGGTTCGCTCGCCGCGCGCGTGCGCAAGACCCTGCGCGCACTGCCGATGTCCGGCTGGCCCGCGGCCGATCAGATGGCCGCGCGCCTGCACGTCGCCGAGGCGACGATGCGGCGGCATCTGAAGCAGGAGGGCCACACGTATCAGTCGATCAAGGACGCGCTGCGGCGCGACATCGCGATTGCCGAACTGCAGCGCACACAGCGCACGATCGCCGATATCGCGAACGCCGTCGGCTTCGCCGAGCCGAGCGCGTTTCATCGCGCGTTCCGCAAATGGACCGGCATGCGCCCGACCGACTATCGGCCGGCCCGGGCCACGGGGCCCGATCTCACGCGTCGCGCCGAATCGGACTAAGCTTTAAGCGGCAACCGGCCAGCCTTGATCGAGGTATGGGCCCGCGCCGCCGGTTCGCACCGGCTGGCGCGACGGCCGTCAGCGATGAACACGACTCCGCGTCTCCCGCTCCGGCAGTCCGGTCCGCGCACGCCGCTTATCCACGGCGGCATCGCGGGCCGTTTGATGCGCGGCATCGCCGTGCTCGGCGTGCTGTGCGCGCTCGGCTTCGCGACGTGCGGAGCGCTCGCGCCGCTGCAAGCGGCCAATGCGGCGACACCGGCCAACGTCGGCGCCGTGACCTCGAACAGCGTCGAGGTGATTCCGGTGAACGGCGCGATCGGGCCGGCCACCGCCGATTTCATCGTGCGGGGTTTACAGCGCGCGGAGAGCCAGCACGCGCAGCTCGCGGTGCTGCAACTGGATACGCCCGGCGGACTCGACACGTCGATGCGGCAGATCATCAAGGCGATCCTCGCCTCCCCGGTGCCGGTCGCGACCTTCATCGCGCCGAGCGGCGCGCGCGCTGCCAGCGCCGGCACCTACATCGTCTACGCGAGCCATATCGCGGCGATGGCGCCGGGCACCAACCTCGGCGCCGCGACGCCGATCCAGATGGGCATCGGCGGCAACGAGCCACCCGGTGGCGGCGGCCCGCCGGGAATGCCGGGCACACCTGGAACACCGGGCACACCGGGCACACCGGGCACTCCAGGCACGCCAGGACTGCCGGACATGCGCACGCTGCCCGGCGGCGCGTCCGGGCCAGCGTCCGGGCCAACGTCCGCGCCTGCGTCACCCGGCGCATCATCCGAAGCCGCCAGCGCGCTGCCGCTCGACACCCAATCGACCGAACTGCGCAAGCAGGTCCACGATGCCGCCGCCTACATCCGCGGCCTCGCGCAGATGCGCGGGCGCAACGCCGACTGGGCCGAGCGCGCGGTCCGCGAAGCGGTCAGCCTGTCCGATGAAGAAGCGCTCGCGCAGCACGTCGTCGATATCGTTGCGCGCGACGTGCCCGACCTGCTGCGCCAGCTGAACGGCCGCACGGTCATCACGAGCGCCGGCAGCGTCACGCTGCAGACCGCGCATGCGCCGCTGATCACGCTCGAACCCGACTGGCGCAGCCGCTTCCTCGCCGTGATCACCGATCCGAGCGTCGCGCTGATTCTGCTGATGCTCGGCATGTACGGCCTGTTCTTCGAATTCGCCAATCCGGGCTTCGTGCTGCCCGGCGTGGTCGGCGCGATCAGCCTGCTGCTCGGCCTGTTCGCGATGCAGATGCTGCCCGTCAGCTATGTCGGCCTCGGCCTGATCTTTCTCGGCATCGCCTTTCTGATCGGCGAAGCGTTCCTGCCGACCTTCGGCTCGCTCGGTTTCGGCGGCGTGGTCGCGTTCGTGGTCGGCGCAATGATGCTGATGGATACCGATGTGCCTGGCTACGGCATCCCGCTGCCGCTGATCGCCGCGGTCGTCGTGTTCAGCGTCGCGTTCGTGCTCGGCGTGTCGCGGCTCGCGCTGCGCGCGCGGCGCCGGCCGGTCGTGACGGGCTCGGAGGCGCTGATCGGCTGCGTCGGCGTGGTGCTGGACGGCGGCTTGCTGCCCGAACCCGAACACTCGGCCAGCGGCCCGCTCGGCGGCTGGGCGCGCGTGCACGGCGAGCGCTGGCGCGTGTCGAGCACGACGCCGGCCGCGCCGGGGCAGAGCGTGCGCGTCACGGCGCGCAACGGCCTCACGCTGACCGTGGTGCCCGTCAAACCGGCCGCCCCAATACAAGGACAAGGAGAACCCTCATGATCGGCTTCACATTCGGCTTCGGCAGCATCCTGATCCTGCTGGTGGCCGTGCTGATCGCATCGTCGGTGCGGATTTTTCGCGAATACGAGCGCGGCGTCGTGTTCATGCTCGGCCGCTTCTGGAAGGTCAAGGGGCCCGGGCTGGTGCTGATCATTCCGATCGTGCAGCAGGCGGTGCGGATGGATTTGCGCACCGTCGTGTTCGACGTGCCGACGCAGGACGTAATCACCCGCGACAACGTGTCGGTGAAGGTGAATGCGGTCGTGTATTTCCGCGTCGTCGATCCGGAGAAGGCGGTGATCCAGGTCGCGCGCTACTTCGAGGCGACCAGCCAGCTGGCGCAAACGACGCTGCGCGCGGTGCTCGGCAAGCACGACCTCGACCAGCTGCTGTCCGAGCGCGAGCAGCTGAACACCGACATCCAGAAGGTGCTCGACGCGCAAACCGATGCGTGGGGCATCAAGGTGTCGATCGTCGAGATCAAGCACGTCGATATCAACGAAACGATGATCCGCGCGATCGCGCGTCAGGCTGAGGCCGAGCGCGAACGGCGCGCCAAGGTGATTCACGCGGAAGGCGAGTTGCAGGCGTCGAGGCAGCTGCTCGAAGCAGCGCAGACGCTGGCGCGCCAGCCGCAGGCGATGCAGCTGCGCTATCTGCAGACACTGACGACGATCGCCGCCGACAAGAACTCGACGATCGTGTTTCCGCTGCCGGTCGACCTGGTGAGCGCGGTGATGGAACGGTTCAACAAGCCTTCGACGTGATAGGACGAGATTTTGTCAGGACGCCCATTTGGCACCGACTAGCGCCGAAATTTTGAAGTTTTAGCCAAACCCGCCCGCTTCCGCGTTGCTTGCGCTCCGTGGGGAACTCGGCTCGCGGCGGGTTCGATCCGCCGGCAGAAATGGTGCGCTGCTTTTTTCCGCCTCACCCGGCGCGCACCGAAAAACGACCAGGCCCGGCTGTTTTTCCGCTCCGCAGGAGCCCGCCATGAATCTGTTCTCCCGCATTGGACTCGGCGCGCTGGTGGCCGCCGTGAGTATCAGCACCGTCTACGCACAAGCGGTGATGCAGCCCAACGACCCGTCGGCGCCGAAAACGCGCGCCCAGGTCCGCGCCGAACTCATCGAATGGCTTGCCGCCGGCTACGATCCGAACGACTGGGTCAACTATCCGGAGAACGCGCAGGAAGCCGGCCGGATCGTCGCGCAACGCCGCGCAGAGCGGCAAGGCCTCGAACCGACGACAGTGCAGTAAAAGCAGTCGCTGCCGCACCCGCAGCCTGAATGCCGCCCGTCGCGGGCGGCAGGGAAACCCTTTGCGTCGCGGCAAGGTATCATCCCGTCCCTCCAACCCCCAACGCAGCAAACCAGCCGCACCTAGCCGGAATCCGCACCATGCCAATCTGGGTCGATGCCGACGCCTGCCCGGCCGTCGTCAAGGACATGCTTTATCGCGCGGCGCGCCGCACCGGCATGCCGCTGACGCTGGTCGCCAACGCGTTCCTGCGCGTGCCGCCGTCGCCGCTGATCCGCGCGATCCAGGTGCCGGCCGGCTTCGACGCCGCCGATCAGCTGATCGTCGAGCGCGTCGTCGCGGGCGACCTCGTGATCACCGGCGACATCCCGCTCGCCGCCGCCGTGCTGGCAAAAAATGCCCACGCGCTCGATCCGCGCGGCAACTGGTTCACGCCCGGCACGATCGAAGAACGGCTGCGCATGCGCTCGATGCTCGACCAGTTGCGCGCGAGCGGCGTCGACACGGGCGGTCCGTCCGCCTTCAGCGCGCGGGATGGCAAGACGTTTGCTGGCGAACTCGATCGCTGGCTCGCGCGTCATGCGCCGCGCGGTGATGTGCCGGCGCCACAGTCGCCCGGCAAACCGCCCGCCTGACGGGCCCGAGAGGGCTGCCGGCGCAGCCGCAAGCGACGAGGCGCCGCCGTTGGTGTTTACAATTCCGCCGTAACATCGCCGCGCGCACCGTTTTGCCGGGCTGCGCGGCGACTGCCTCAATCACAAAAACACTTTCCGAACGACGAAAGAGAAAACCCGCCACATGGACTCGATCAAACGCTACTTCGGCTTCGACGCCGTCGACACCAACCTGCGCACCGAAGTGCTAGCCGGCGTGACCACCTTCCTGACGATGGCCTACATCATCTTCGTGAACCCGGCGATTCTCGGCGACGCCGGCATGCCGAAGAGCGCGGTGTTCGTCGCGACCTGCATCGTGTCCGCGCTCGCGTCGCTGATCATGGGTCTGTACGCGAACTACCCGATCGCGCTCGCGCCCGGCATGGGCCTGAACGCGTACTTCGCGTACACGGTCGTCAAGGGCCTGGGCTACACGTGGGAGGCCGCGCTCGGCGCGGTGTTCATCTCCGGCTGCCTGTTCCTGATCGTTACGCTGTTCCGCGTGCGCGAGGTGATCGTCAAGGGCATCCCGCATTCGATCCGGATCGCGATCACCGGCGGTATCGGCCTCTTTCTCGCGATCATTTCGCTGAAGTCGGCCGGCGTCGTGGTCGGCAATCCGGCCACGCTCGTCACGCTCGGCAATCTGCACGACGCGCACGTCGTGCTCGCGGCGATCGGCTTCTTCGGCATCGTCACGCTCGATCATCTGCGCGTGCGCGGGGCGATCCTGATCGGTATCGTCGGCGTGACGATCCTGAGCTTTTTCTTTGGCGGCAACCAGTTTCACGGCGTCTTGTCGATGCCGCCGTCGATCGCGCCGACGCTGTTCCAGCTCGATATCCGCACCGCGCTGTCGAGCGGCATTCTGAACGTGGTACTGGTGTTCTTCCTCGTCGAGCTGTTCGATGCGACCGGCACGCTGATGGGCGTCGCGAACCGCGCGGGGCTGCTGGTCGAAGGCAAGATGCATCGGCTGAATCGCGCGCTGCTCGCCGACAGCACCGCGATTCTCGCCGGCTCGATGCTCGGCACGTCGTCGACGACCGCGTATATCGAAAGCGCGTCCGGCGTGCAGGCCGGCGGCCGTACCGGCGCGACCGCGATCACGGTCGCCTTGTTGTTCGTCGCGGCGCTGTTTTTCGCGCCGCTCGCCGAAGTGGTGCCGCCGTATGCGACCGCGCCCGCGCTGCTGTACGTGTCGTGCCTGATGCTGCGCGAACTGGTCGATCTGCCGTGGGACGACGCGACCGAAGTCGTGCCGGCCGCGCTGACCGCGCTGCTGATGCCGTTCACCTACTCGATCGCGAACGGCGTCGCGTTCGGCTTCATCTCGTACGCGGCGCTCAAGCTGCTGACGGGCCAGGCGCGCCAGGTGAAGCTGGTCGTGTGGATCATCGCGGCGATTTTCCTGTTCCGGTATTTCTATCTCGGCAGCGAGTGAGGACTTCGCGCGGGTCGGTTGCGTGGTCGAAAGCGTCGTCGGGTTCGGCGAACGTTTATCATCCGATGTTTCGAACGACGATCGATCGGGTCGCGATAGATCGGGTCGCCCCCAGGAGCCGCCATGTCCTCATATGACCGCACGACGGACCGCTACACGAGGCCCGCGATTTTCTTCCACTGGATGATTTTTCTGCTGGTCGCGCTGGCCTATCTGGCCATCGAAATCCGCGGACCGCGCGGCTCCGACGGCCGCGAGTTCTGGACCGGCGTGCATTTTTGGGCGGGCACGCTGGTGCTCGTGCTGGCCGTGCTGCGGCTGCTTTGGAGACTGTGGGCCGGCGCGCCCGAGGAACTCGAAAACAACCGGCTGCTTGCTTTTGTCGCGCGCTCCGCGCACCTCGCGCTCTATGTGTTCATCTTCGCGCAGCCGCTGCTCGGTATCCTGATGGTCAACGCGGGCGGGCGGCCGGTGTCGCTCGCGTGGACGGACATCAGCTTCACGCTGGTGCGTGCGGATTCGATCGCGCGGCCGCTGTTGAAGGACGCACACGAGTGGCTTGGCAACGTGTTCTATTGGGTGATCGGACTGCATGCGCTCGCGGCCATCGCGCACCATGTGGTGTTCAAGGATCGGGCGCTGCGGCGGATCATTTGAAAGCGATGGAGTTGGCTGCGTGCAGTCAGTTACGCCAGTTCGCCTCATAAAAACGCACGTAGCCGCTTCTGAGCACGAGACACTGCGCGCGAGTTTCCGATAACAGCCGGCGCGTGGCGGCCTCGATGCGCGGCCGGTGCGTGTCGAACGCAACGATCATGTCCTCCTGCCGGGGGGACGCGGCGCCGAAGTGATCCTCGAGCGCTTCCGCGGTGATCATGCACTCCACCCTCTGCCCATCGACCATTGCCGGAAACGCCAAGGTAAGTTCGCGACCTGAATATTCAGGGGCTTCGTTCGGAAATTGGATCTGCATGGGAGTCACCTGGAAGAGTGCGCGTACGATGCGCTCGGGTAATGCACGCGCTGATTGCTCGCTATCGCGCCAGCCGCTCGTTCCTCCTTGTCCCATGCAGTCGACGCGGGCCGTCATCTCAACGCGGCATAGTCAGTTCGCGCCACGCGGAGGTGAATTGATTCACTTTAGACGAGTTCGGGCCAGGTGCAAGATTTCCCCGATTTTTTCTTGACAACACGACTGATTTGCCTATGTTGCAGCGCAATATCAAGCGGCGTCCGATCCCGTGTAAAGTGTCGCGCACAAAGTAACCAAACTGACGATGTCCGCCCCCACCCGCCCGCCTGTAGTTCGCGTCGAACCGCTCGGCCAGAGCTTCGAAGCGCCCGATTCGCTGACGATTCTCGAAGCCGCTGCTTTCGCGAATCTGCGTTTGCCGCGTTCGTGCCGCAACGGCACGTGCCGCACCTGCTTGTGCCGGATGACGTCCGGGCGTGTGCGCTATTCGATTGAATGGCCCGGTGTGAGCCGTGAGGAAAAGGCGGACGGTTATATCCTGCCGTGCGTGGCGATCGCGGAAACCGACGTGGTGATCGAAGTGCCGGATGCGGTCGTGATACCGGTGGGGTGAATGATGGCGCGAGCGTGAGCGCGACGCGCCCACCCTCCCCGACGCTTCAGACGCCGCGTGTTACCGCCCATTGCCCATCGCGCGGGCGATTTTCTTGTCCGTGTTGTACTGGCTCAGCGCATACACCGACCAGATGGCCGCCGGCACCCAGCCGATCACCGTGATTTGCAGAATCAGGCAGATGATGCCCGCAAACGGACGGCCGATCGTGAAAAACTGCAACCACGGCAGAATGATGGCAAGCAAAAGACGCATTCGGTTTTCCTGTTCCTGTCGTTAAGGCAGCATGCGTTAGTCCGAGCGGGACGCATCTGTTTCGTTGTTGAACTCATCGAGCGGCGCGAAGCGCGGGACCTTGACGCCGTCCTGCTCGACCAGCTCGAAAAACACCGTCGCTGGACGGGTCCAGATCGTACCATTGGCCGCCTTGTAGACGATCATCGTGACCGTCGGATCCGATTCGAGCGTGGCCTCGCAGACCAGTTCGTAAAGGCCGCCTTTGTAGTGTCGGTAGCGCATCGCGTATGTCCTTATTTTGGGCGTCATCGAAGCATTTTCAAGCACCGCCCGCCTGAACTCAGCCGCCCTCTTTCATCTGCTTCAGGATCTTGTAGACGGTCGCGCGACCCATCGTCAGCACCGCGGCCACGTAGTTCGCCGAGCTGCGGCCACGAAACGCGCCCTGCGCGTGCAGCGCTTCGACGATTTCACGCTTGTGCTCGCGCGTCAGCGCATTGATGCCGATCTGCCGGTCGCGCAACCACGTGTGCAGATACGTGTTGATGCGGTCCTGCCAGTCGTCGCGGAACAGATCGTCGCCTGGCGCGTCCGTCATCGTGCCGCCCTTGATGAACAAATCGAGCGTCGAGCGCACGTCTTCGAACACCGCGATGTTGAAGTTCACGCACAGGATGCCGGCGGGCTTGCCATCGTCGTCGAGCAGGATGTTGCTCACGCAGCGCATGCGGCGCCCGTCCCAGTTCAGTTTCTCGTAGGGACCGATGGTCTGGCCGCGCGCCGCGAAGTGCGCGTCGTCGAGCACCGACGGCGCGCCCACCTCGAGCCGCGACAGATTGTTCGCCAGATACGCGATGGTCTGATCGCGCAGATCGTGAATCACCACTTCGGCGCACGGATAGAGCAGCGCGGCGATGCCGTCGGCAATCGGCGCGTAGCGCTTTAACAGCAGGTCTTTGACAGGAGACACGTTCGGGTTGCGCAAGGAAAAAACGCGAGGTTCGAAGGAGGCGGCGCGCGATCGCGAATGCCGACGATGCCAGATGCCAGCAGCAGGCTTCGGCGCGCACGCTCGGTCCGCCATTCAGGAAGCCGCCATTGTAGCGGCCTCGCGCTGGCGCCGCGAATCGCCGCCGGACGGCAATTTTGTCCACCTCGCGAGCGCATTTTTTTCGTGCGATAAACGCTGAACCACCGACATCCAACCGAACGGAGCCGACCGATGGCCACACTCGAAGCGCTTCGCGCCGTGCTCGACGACACGCGTACGCCTGAGATCATTCGCAATCACGTCATCGATTCGCTGCAGTACGCACTGCGCAACTATGGTCAGGTCTTCACGGCGAAGGAAGTCGAATGGCTGGCCGGCTGGAACGATGCGCGCTTGCCGCTGGCGGCCGCGCGCGAATTGCAGAAGCGCGTCGCCGAGACGTCGCGCTGACGACCGCAAAGCCCCGCCAGGCGGGCGTTCCGGCCGTGCACTGAAGTTTGCACTATCCAATCAGCCCTATTTCAGGCATCATATTGCAATAGTTGCACCTCGCACCCATATAGCACTGGCAGCACCAGGCAGTCTCAACCCGGCATCTCCGCACCACCCCCGACAGTTCGACCGCCCCTTGTCGGCGATCCCGTCACTCCGGCAATGCGCCGTCCGCATTCGCCGCCGCGAGAAGTACACCGAGCGGTCGTTCAGCATCATGCGTCCGGCGCACGAATTGGCGCGCCGCTTCAGCGTTTTCGGTCGAATCCGCGTTTTCGCGCGACCGCTCGAGCCATTGTCATTGAGCCCGCCGGGTCTAGCAGGCCTGTGCCAACCATTTTCATCGCGGCGCGCCCATCGGGTGCTGCGCCGCCGGTCCGCGTCGCGACGCCTCGAGGAGACGTTGGCGGAAGCAGCGCCCGGCACGCGGCGCGCGGACCACGCAATACAGGACACGTTTTCATGAATTCAGCAGTCAAGACCTACAAGGGTTACGAAATTCACCCGCTCGTTTATCCGCGCCGCCCGCCGGGCGCGCAAGCGACGCGCAATCCTGGCGCCGGTTACGACGCATCGGTGCGCATCTGCCGCGTCGGCGCCAATCCGGCGGCCGAGGGCCGGGTGTTCCGTCTGCAGTATCTGTTTCCGTTCGACGGCATGGGCAAGGCGCGCATCGCGTGCATGGCGCATGCGGAACGGCTGATCGACGGCCAGGTGAGCGGTCAGTCGGTCACCGATCTTTGAGCGGCGTCATCGGCGCGTCACTCATGTCGCGCAGCGTGCGTTTGGGCGCCGCTGCTTTTCCAACGAATCCACAGTCGCGCCGCTCGCAATGCCTGCGGCCGATTTCCCCTTTATCCCATCGACCAGGAGTGATGCATGGCGAAAGAAGAACTGATTGAACTTGACGGTATCGTCGACGAAGTGCTTCCGGACAGCCGCTACCGCGTGACGCTCGACAACGGCGTCGTGGTCGGCGCTTATGCGTCCGGACGCATGCGCAAGAACCATATCCGTATTCTCGCGGGCGATCGCGTGACGCTCGAAATGTCGGTCTACGACCTGACCAAAGGGCGGATCAATTTCCGCCACAAGGACGAACGCCCGAGCGGTGGCGGTGCGCCACGACCGGCGTCGCAGGGTGCGCGGCGTAGATAAGCAGTGGTGACGGCGCCGCCCTGCGTACCTGCGATGCCATTGCAGGTGACGCGGGCAGCCCGCCCGAACCTCGAGAGTCAGCGCGAGGCCCTACAGACTCGCGCCCGACCTTGCGGCTCCGCGTTCTGCTCGAACGAACGCGCGGCGTCTTGACTGGAATCTGACGGCGCGCCGCTTGGGCGACTACGCACGTCGCAGCGCGTCTCGCTAAACTCCGAACACCGCCCCCAGATCCTCCCCATCCGCGCTTTTGCGCACCTGCTCGACCACCCGCTCCTCCAGCTCCGACAGATGCTCGCGCATCGCCGTCAACGCGGCTTGCAGGTCGCCGGCATCGAGTGCGTCGATGATCCGCGCATGCTCATCGGCGGAACAACTCGAACCCTTCGACGGATCGAACAGCGCCTTGTACAGCTCGGTCTTCGCGACCAGTTGCCCGACCAGTCCAAGCAACTCGGTGCCGCCCGCCAGCTCCGTCAGCAGCACGTGAAACTGGCCGGCGAGGCGCACGGATTCATCGATGGCGCCCGCGCGCAGCGCCTTCTCCTCGCTGCGCACATGCGCGCGCAAGCGCCGTTTATGCGCGGCGCTCAGCGCACCGCAAAGCGATGCGACGATGCCCGCCTCGACGATCTGCCGCGCCCGATACACCTGGCGAATGTCCTCCTCCGACGGCGACGGCACGAACGCGCCGCGATTCGCCTCGAGCACGAGCTTGCCCTCGAAGCCCAGCCGCGCGAGCACCTTGCGCAGCGCGCCGCGCGTGCAGCCGAACGCGGCCGCGAGATCGCGCTCGACCAGTTGCGCACCGGGCCGCAAACGCCCCTGCAGCAGGGCCGAGGTAATCGACGCATAAATGCGCTCTTCGACGCTCGGCGAGGCGTCGCCGCTCGCGGATGAAGCGGATGAAGCGGATTCGGCGGAGGAAGTACGCGGGGAACGCGCAGCCATGATTTCAGTGACCGTGGACGGTGGAAAACAAGAACGGAACAACGCCGCAGCATTCTAGCGATGCCCCGCGCACGACGCCAATCTGCCTGGCTACGCCGCCGCTTATACCGGACATTCGCGCAAATGGTTAACCATATTCGGTTACTATGGTTGACCAAAACGGAGACTGCAACGTTTTCCGCAGTCCGGCTCTCAGGCTCGCGATGAATTTGCCCACCAGCGCTACTTCCCGCAGTACCTCCGCAAACCGCGCCCGCGCCGCGCTCACATGGCACGACCTCGCGTGGCTCGGCGCGATCGTCGTGATCGGCATCAATCTGCGCCCACTGCTGACCTCGATCAGCCCGTTGATGACGACGATTCGCGACGCGACCGGCCTGAGCTTCTACGGCGCGTCATTGCTGACCAGCCTGCCTGTCGTCGCGATGGGCGTCGGCGCATTCGGCGCGGCGGCATTGACGCGCGGCGTCGGCGAAACGCGCGGAGTCGCGCTCGGCCTGGTCGCGATCGCGCTTGCATGCGCGGCGCGCTGGCTGGCGTCGAGCGGCTTCACGCTGCTCTCTACGGCGCTGCTCGCGGGCGCCGGCGTCGCCGCGATTCAGGCGCTGCTGCCCGCCGTCATCAAGCAGCGTTTCCACGCCCGCGTGCCACTCGCGATGGGCGTGTTCTCCGCGTCGATCATGGGCGGCGGCGGCCTCGGCGCGAGTCTGAGTCCGTGGGTCAGCCGCGCGATGCATTCCTGGCATGCGGGGCTCGCGGTGTGGGCGCTGCCGGCCTGCGGCGCGCTCACGGGCTGGTGGCTGTTGACGCGGCGGCATGCCGTGGTCCACATCGCCGTGCGCACCTCTGCCGCGCCCGCGCCGGCGTTCTCGCCGTGGACCACACAGCGCGCGTGGACGCTCGGCCTGTACTTCGGCATCGTCAACGGCGGTTATACGAGTCTGGTCGCGTGGCTGCCGGCGTTCTATCAGCAGCGCGGCATGAGCGTCTCAGCGAGCGGCTCGCTGCTCGCCGCGATGACGGTCTTCCAGGCCATGTCGGCGTTGCTGCTGCCGCTAGCCGCCGCGTCGTTCCGCGATCGCCGACCATGGTTGCTGCTCGGGCTATCGGCGCAACTGGCTGGCGTTCTGGGCCTGATCGCACTCCCCGACGCCGCGCCGCTGCTATGGGTCGGCATCGCGGGCGCGGGGCTCGGCGGCGTGTTTTCGCTGACGCTCGTGACCACGATGGATCATTCGAGCGATCATCGCGTGGCCGGCCAGCTGGTCGCGTTTACGCAGGGCGTCGGCTTTATCGTCGCGGCCGTCACGCCGCTCGTCGCCGGCATCGTGCGCGGCTGGAGCGGCGGGTTCGCCGCCGCGTGGATCATGCTCGGCGGCTGCATCGCCGCGATGATGCCGGTGACCTTGCTGTTTTCTCCACGCAGTTATTCGCGCTGGCTTTGAGCTTTGAGCCTTCGACCGTTTCGTACGCGATGCGCCGCTTCGGTGCATCGGGTGTCCGCTGTCCCGCATGCCCCGTGCCGGTGCAGCGCGACCGACGTGGCCACACACCCCGTTCGCGGATGATTCGCAGCCATCGCCCGCAAGAAAATCCCAATCGGCCCGCGCCGTTTACGCGCAACGCAGTTCACACACGTCGCCAATCCGCGTCGCTCGGTGACTGGCATATCCATTGCTTTACTGGTAGTCAGATGTCCCTTCCCCTGACTCCATGCTGCGCGTTCTTCTTGTCACCGACACCGACAAACCCATAGGCGATCTGCGCGACGCGCTCGCCTGTCTCGGCTGCGAAATGCTGGCAGGCACCGCGACGCCGCAGGCGCTGCATCGCGCGGTGCAGGACGAGCGGCCCGACGTGATCATCATCGATACGGAGTCGCCGTCGCGCGATACGCTCGAACAACTCGCCGTGATGCACTCGACCGCGCCGCGCCCCGTGCTGATGTTCAGTCACGACGCGAACCAGCAACTGATCCGCGAAGCGGTCAACGCGGGCGTCACCGCGTATCTGGTCGAAGGCCTCGCGACCGAGCGGCTTGCGCCGATCCTCGAAGTCGCGCTAGCGCGTTTCGCGCAGGAGTCGCAATTGCGCGAGCGGCTGGCGCAGGCCGAAAACGAACTTGCCGAGCGCAAGCTGATCGATCGCGCGAAACGCCTGCTGATGGATCAGCAGAAACTCACCGAACCGGCCGCCTACGCGAGTCTGCGCAAACGCGCGATGAACCAGGGCGTCAAACTCGCCGAGGTCGCGCGCGAGGTCGTCGCGTCGGCCGGCTCGCTCAAATGATGCGCTCATGAATCCAGCCACTTCCGTCACCGCGGCGGCCTCTGCCGAGCCGCCTGAAAAGACCCATCTGCGGCTGGGCTTCGTCGCGTTGTCCGACGCGGCGCCGCTGATCGCCGCGAAGCTGCTCGAGTTCGGCCATGCGCACGGACTCACGCTCGAACTGTGCCGCCAGCCGTCGTGGGCCGCCGTGCGCGACAAGCTGCTGTCGGGCGATCTCGACGCCGCACACGCGCTTTACGGGCTTGTGTATGGCGTGCAGCTCGGCCTCGGCGGACCGCGCACCGACATGGCCGTGCTGATGGTGCTGAACCGCAACGGCCAGGCGATCACGCTATCGAATCGGCTCGCCGAGGCGCTCGCGAAGCACGGGACTTTGCGCGAGGCGCTCGCGACGCTCGGCCGCAAGCCGGTGTTCGCGCACACCTTCCCGACCGGCACGCACGCGATGTGGCTGTACTACTGGCTCGCGGCGCAAGGCGTCGATCCGTTGCGCGACATTGACAGCGTCGCGATTCCGCCGCCGCAAATGGTCGCGGCGCTCGCCGAAGACCGGCTCGACGGTCTGTGCGTCGGCGAGCCGTGGAATGCGATGGCCGAGGCGCACGGCGTCGGCAGAACCATCGCTTATACCAGCGAGGTGTGGCCCGAGCATCCGGAGAAAGTGCTCGCCTGCCGACGCGATTTCATCGACGCGCATCCGCGCACGACGCGCGCGCTCGTGCAGACCGTGCTTGAAGCGTGCCGCTGGCTCGACGGCGCCGGGCATCGCGACGAGATCGCGCGCTGGCTTGCGCGGTCCGATTACATCGGTATCGACGAATCGCTGATCGCGACGCGCCTTGGTGACCACGTCGACACGGCGCACCCGCGCCGCCTGCCGATGCGTTTCTTCGACGACGGCGCGGTCAACTATCCGCATCCAATCGAAGGCGCGTGGTTCCTTACGCAGTTCGAGCGCTGGGGGATCATCGATGCGCGCGACGATTACGAAGCGATCGCCGAGCGCATCAACCAGACGCAGCTGTATCGCGAGGCCGCCGCGCGCGTGAACGTGCGGGTGCCTGGCGAGGATGTGACAAGGGAATTGATCGATGGTGAGGTGTGGGGAAGCGGATCATCGCCCGCCGCGTATGGACAGCGTTTCGCGATCCGCCGCTGAGCAGACCGCACGCGAACGCTCGTACTGATGCGCTGACTGCCCACGCGCCGCCAACGGCGGTCAAGTGGACAGTCGGCGTCGCCGAAGCTCAAAAGTTGTACTTGTCGATATTGCTCGCATCGAACGTGGTCGGCGGTCCGAGAATGATTTCGCCTTGCGCGCCGATCGTGCGCTTGCCGAGCTTGCCGGCATCGAACGATTCGCCCTCCTTACCCGAAATCTTGCCCGACGCGAGCGACGCCGCCGCGTACGCGGCCAGATAGCCGAGCTCGCTCGGGTCCCACAGCTGGAATGCGGTCACGGTGCCGTTCTTCACGAACGCGCGCATCTGGTTCGGCGTGCCGAGGCCCGTCACCGCCACCTTGCCCTTGCTCGACGACGACGAGATATAGCGGGCCGCCGCCGCGATGCCGACCGTCGTCGGCGCGACGATCGCCTTCAGGTTCGGATACGCCTGCAGCAGGCCCTGGGTTTCGACGAAGGACTTCTGATCGTCGTCGTTGCCGTAAGCGATCTTGACGAGCTTGATCTTCGAGTACTCCGGTTTCTTCAGTTCCTCCTGCATCCACTTGATCCACGTGTTCTGGTTGGTCGCGTTCGGCGTCGCCGAAAGGATCGCGAACTCGCCCTCGCCGCCCATCAGCTTCGCGACCAGTTGCACCTGACCGCGGCCGATGCCCTCCGCGTTCGCCTGATTGACGAACAACTGGCGGCCTTCTGGCGCGGTATCGGAGTCGAACGTAACGACCTTGATGCCTTGCCCCATCGCTTTCTTCAGATACGGCACGACCGCGTTCGCATCGTTCGCGGCAATCACGATCGCGTCCTGGTGCTGCGTGATCAGCGTATTGATGTACGACACCTGCGACGATGCTCCCGCATCCGACGGTCCCACCGCCTTGCCCACGCCGCCGAACTCCTTGATCGCGGCGAGGCCGCCGTCGTCGGCGATCACTTCATAGGGGTTGTTGATCTGCTTCGGCACGAACGCGATCTTCAGCCCGCTTTTCAGGTCCGCCGCGAACGCGCCGCCGCAGCTGATCGCGAGCAACGCGGCGCATAGCGCGGCCATGCCGGTGTGACGTAGAGGTTTGAACATGAAGTGTCTCCTGCGTTGTTGTTGGACAGAGAGGGATCCGGGTTATCGGTCCTTGGGAGCTTCGTACGAACGGTGACCACTAGGATGAAGAAGACGCTGCTGCGGACTTCGCGATGAAACGCCGGTCGCGCGCCGCACGCCAGCGCGCGACGAGGTTCGGAATCAGCACCGACGCGAGCAGCAGCACGCCGGTCACGATGGTCAGCGTTTCGCTCGATACGTCGTCGAGCGTCAACGCGTTTTTCAGCACGCCGATGATCAGCAGCGACAACAGCACGCCGACCATCGAGCCGCGTCCGCCGAAGATGCTGACGCCGCCGAACAGCACCGCCGCGATCACCGATAGCTCGAAGCCCTCGCCGTTATCGCCGCGCGCACTGGTGAAGCGCAGCGTATAGACGATGCCCGCGAGCGCGCTGACGAGACCCGACATCACGAACAGACGCAAACGGATCTTCGCGACCTCGATGCCGGAGAACGCGGCGGCGGTCGGATTCGCGCCGATCGCATAGAGGCTGCGGCCGAACGCGGTGGCTTGCAAAAGCACGGTGAACAGCACGGCCGCGACGATCACGATCACGAACGGCAACGGAATGAACGTGGGCCCAAGCGTATTCATGCCGAACGCCGTATACGCGGCCGGAAAATCCGCGACTGCCTGATCGCCGAGCAGCACATACGCGAGACCGCGAAACAGCGCGAGCGTACCGATCGTGACCGCGAGCGACGGCAGGTTCAGCTTGACGATCACGAGGCCGTTCAGCAGACCCGCCAACGCGCCGGCGATCAGGACCAGCACGATCACGACCGGCATCGGCAGACCCATGTGCCACAGCACGCCCATCAACGCGCTCGATGCGCCCAGCACCGACGCGACCGACAGATCGATTTCGGCCGCGACGATGATCAGCGTCATCGGCAGCGCCATCAGCGCGATCTCGGTCAGATCGGCGAACACGTTGCTGAGGTTCGCGCCGGTCAGAAACACCGGCGACAGCCAGCGCCCCAACACCAGCGACACGATCAGCACGATCACCAGCAATACTTCCCATTGCAGCGGCGTTTCGCGCTTGCGCGTCAGCAGCGCGGAATCGGGTTTAGCCATGATCGCGTTTCCTCATCATGCGTTTGGCGACGGAGCGGGCCAGCAGCGTATCGGCGGCGATCGCGGCGACGATCAGCGCGCCCTGGATCGCCTGCTCCCAGAACGGCGACACGTGCAGCACGACCAGCGCGATGCTGATCACGCCGAGCACGAGCGCACCGAGCGTCGCGCCGAGGATCGTGCCGACGCCGCCCGTGATCGCGACGCTGCCGACCACCGCCGCCGCGACGACCTGCAATTCGATGCCCTTCGCGGTGCTCGCATCGACGGTGCCGAAGCGCGCGAGCCACAACGCGCCCGCAAAGCCCGCAATCGCGCCGGACAACAAAAAGCCCGACATCACGCGACGCTCGACGTTGACGCCCGCGAGCCGCGCGGCCTCCGGATTCGAGCCGATCGCGTAGTGCTCGCGACCGCCGCGAAACTGCTTCAGATACACCGACAGGCCGGCAAGCACGACGACCGCGATCAGCGCGAGCGTCGGGATACCGAACAGCGTGCCGGTCGCGAGCCGCGAGTACGCGTCGGGCAGACTAGTCGCGTTGATCTGGCCGCCGTGCACCCACGCGTAATCGGCGCCGCGAAAGATGTACAGCGTCGACAGCGTCGCGACGAGCGAAGGCACGCGCCCCACCGCGACGAGCAGCGCATTGATGCCGCCCGCGGCAAGCCCGATCGCGAGTCCCGCGGCCAGTGCGACGAGCACCGGCATATGCGGGAACGCAACATACAAACTCCCTACCGCATACGCGCTGACACCCACCGTCGAGCCGACCGACAGATCGATATGCCGCATCAGGATCACGACGGTCATGCCCGCCGTCAGCAGCCCGATGATCGACACGTTCAGCAGCACGTCGCGAAGATTCTGCATGTTCAGGAACTGCGGCTTCGCAAGCCCGGTCCCCGCGATCAGCAGGATCAGCACGACGAACAACGTGGTTTCGCGGCTCTTCGCGATGCTCGCGACGAGACCGCCCGACGAAGCGGCCGAACGTTTCGGCAGCGATTGCTGGACCGGCGCGGGATGGGTCGAATGGCGCATCATGCTGCACGTCCCAATGGTGAGAGTCCCTGACCGAGCGCGGCGCCCATGATCCGCTCCTCGTTCGCGTCGGCGCGCGCGATCTCCGCGCTGATGCGGCCTTCGTGCATCACGAGCACGCGATCGGCCATGCCGAGCACCTCGGGCAACTCGCTCGAAATCATCAGCACGGCCATGCCGTCGCGCACGAGTTCGGCCAGCGCGCTATATACCTCGGCTTTTGCGCCGACGTCGATGCCGCGTGTCGGTTCGTCGATGATCAGCACTTTCGGGCCGGTCGCGAGCCATTTGCCGAGCACGACCTTCTGCTGGTTGCCGCCCGACAGCGTGCCGACCGGCGCATTCGGGTCGCCGGCTTTCAGGCGCAGCCGCGTGCCCCACTTGTTTGCGAGCTGCGTTTCGCTGCGCGTCGAAATGAGACCATGCCGCACGAGCCGGCCGAGCACCGTCATCGACGCATTGCGCGCGATGCTCAGTTCCAGCGCCAAGCCTTGCTGGCGACGATCCTCCGGCACCAGCGCGAGCCCGGCACGCACCGCGGCCGCGGGCTTGCCGGTGTCGAGCCGCTTGCCGGACAGCCACACTTCGCCCGCATCGAGCGGATCGATACCGAAGATCGCGCGCGCGACCTCACTGCGCCCCGCGCCGACCAGACCCGCGAGCGCGACGATCTCGCCGGCGCGCACGTCGAACGAGACGTCCTTGAACACGCCGATGCGCGTCAAGCCGCGCACCGACAGACGCACTTCACCAGGCGTGCAATCGGCCTTCGGATAGAACGTTTCCAGATCGCGGCCGACCATCTTTGCGACGATCGCGTCGGTGCTCAGATCGGCGGTCAGTGCGTCGAACACTTTCGCGCCGTCGCGCATGATCGTCACGCGCTGCGTCAGCGCGAACACTTCGTCGAGCCGGTGCGTGATGAACAGAATCGCGACGTCCCGTTCGCGCAGCTTGCGCACGATCGCGAACAGCCGCTCGACTTCGGGCAGCGACAACGCGGCCGTCGGTTCATCCATGATCAGCACGCTCGCGTTCAGCGACAACGCCTTGGCGATTTCGATCACCTGCTGATCCGCGATCGACAGACCGCGCACCGGTTGATCCGCGCGCAGTTCGACGCCGAGCGACGCAAGCAGTCCGTCCACTTCGCGATGCATCGCGTCGTACTGGATGCGGCCGAAACGATCGACCGGCTGCCGGCCCATGAAGATGTTCTCCGCGATCGACAGATCGAAGAACAACGTCGGCTCCTGATAGATGACCGCGAGTCCGGCGTCACGGGCTTCGGCGGGCGTCGCGAAGCGGCGCGGCTCGCCGTTCACCAGCAATTCGCCGGCATCGGGCTGATGCACGCCGGCGAGAATTTTCACGACTGTCGATTTGCCCGCGCCGTTCTCGCCGAGCAGCGCATGCACCTCGCCGGGCCACAGCACGAGGTCGCCGTCGGACAGCGCGCGCACCCGGCCGAAGGATTTGCTCGCGTGCCGCAATTCGAGTCGCGGCACCGCGGAAGGGGATGGCTGCACTGCGTGTCTCCTTTTTTTCGGCTGTGTTCTGCTCGACGCGGCGGCGCGTCAAATCCGGTAATACCGTTCGGCGTTACGCCGAAACAGCGCGTCTTTCTCAGCCTCGCTCGCATCGCCAACGATCGACGCATACGCGTGCCACAAATCCGTGTACGAACCGAACAGCCGGTCGACCGGAAAGTTCGACGCGAACATCGCGCGTTCGACGCCGAACGTATCGATCGTTTCGAGCACATACGGGCGCAGGCTTTCGACGGTCCAGTGATGATCGAACATCGCGAGTCCGCTGATCTTCACCGCGATGTTCGGACAGGCCGCCAGCAAGCGCATGCCATCGCGCCACGCGCGATAACCGGCCACGCTATTGCGATCGACGAACATGCCCGCATGATTGACGATCAACAGCGTGTCCGCATGCGCACGCGCGAGCGCGGCCGCCTCTTCCATCTGCGATGGATAGATTTGCAGGTCGAACGACAGATCGAACCGGCGCAGCAATGCGAAATGCTCGCGCCACTGCGGCTCGCGCATATAGTGACGGCCGACGTAATCGAACAGCTTGTTGTCGTGCACGTTGAGAATCTGCCGGATGCCGCGCGTATTCGCGAACGACGCATGCGCTTCGAGCAACGCCGGTGCGTTCTGCGCGGACAGATCGACAGCGGCCACGATCGCATTCGGCATGCCGCGCGACGCGTCGCGATCCGCGATCGACTGCAACCAGCGCGTTTCTTCGACGGGATCGGCCGGATCGTGATTCGCTTCGACGTGCACGAGCTTCAGCACGTCAATGTCGCCCGCTTCACCGAGCAGATGCTCGAGCAGATAGTCATGCTTCAGCTCCCGCGCATCGCCGACGAACGACACGCCCGGATTCTCCAGCCACGGATAGCGATGCGTTTTCAGATCCCACAGATGGATATGCGAATCGACAACCTGCATGCGGCACCTCAATGATTGAGATGAAAGACCGGTTCGAGCGTCTGCGACAGCGGCGTGTGATCGGGCGCGGTCTGCATGATGTCGGCCATGTAATCCCACCATTTGCGCATCACGTCGAGTTGCGGCAACTGATCCATCGTGTGATCGCTGGTGCGCGAAAGCACCGCGAAAAGATGATGCGTGTCGGGGTCGAAGAAAATGCGGTAGTCGCGCACGCCGGCGTTGTGCAACGCGTCAACGAGCTCGGGCCAGATCTCCGTATGACGCCGTTCATATTCTTCGCGCATGCCGGGGTTCAGTACCATCCGGAAAGCGATCGTCTCCATTGCGGCCTGTCTCCTGTCGACTTCTTCGAACGACTATAATTCCTGCATCGATAGCCTCTCAATCCGTTGTTGGGATTGGGCGATCCATAAACCGAATCGCACGGGCACCTCTACTGGCACCATGAGCCAACATTCAGCCGCCGTCGCACTGGTCAATCGTCTAAAGTTCAAGCATCTCGCCCTGCTCGTCGCGCTCGACGACACCCGCAACCTGCATCAGGCCGCCGAGGCCGTCAACGTCGCGCAACCGAGCGCGAGCCGCATGCTCGGCGATATCGAGGAAGCGTTCGGCTTTCTGCTGTTCGAGCGCAACGCCCGCGGCATGACGCCGACGCCGCTCGGCGTCGTCACGCTCGCTTACGCGCGCCGCGCGCTTGCCGAACTCACACGCTTCGCCGAAGACCTCGATGTCAAACGCCGCGGCGGTCACGGGCAATTGACCGTCGGCGCGATCATGGGCGCCGCGCCCGATCTGCTGGCGATGTCGGTCGCCGTGCTGAAGACCGAAAGCCCGCTGCTCAACGTGCGCATCCTCGGCGAAACGAGCGACCAGGTCGTGCAATTGCTGCATCGCCGCGAGGTCGATCTCGCGCTGGGGCGCCTGACCAATCCCTTGCAGCACAACGACTTCAGTTTCGAGCCGCTCGCGCGCGAAACGCTGCTGCTCGTCGTGCGCGCCGTGCATCCGCTCGCGCGGCGCACGCGCATCACGTTGCGCGAACTGATTGCGTGGCCGTGGGTGGCGCAGCCGATCACGAGTCCGGCACGCGTGCTGTTCGAGGAAGAACTCGCGCGCGCGGGGCTCGCCACGCCAGTCAATCTGACCGAATGCGCGTCGATCTTCGCGACGCTGCAATTGCTCGAAAACTACGATGCGGTCGCGATGCTGCCGGAATCGGTCGTGCGCGATCATGTGCGCGGCGGGCTGCTCGTCTCGCTGCCGCTGGAAATTGGCAAGAGCCTCGCGGGTTTCGGCATTCTGACGCGCAAGGAAGAGCCGCTCGCCGAGCCGGCGCTGCGCTTGATCGATCTGCTGCGCGGCTTCTCGCGCAACCTCGCGCGCGACAATCCCGCCATCGCACCCGGCACGCTGAGTGCGCCCGCCACGGTCAATTGACGCCCGCATCGCGCGTCGCTTATTGCAGGTTCACGAACAGGCCGCCGTCGACGAGCAGCGCAGCGCCCGTCACATAGCGCGCGCGGTCCGACGCGAGAAACACGACGCAATCGGCGACGTCGTCGGGATGCCCGAGGCGGCCGAGCGGAATGCGCTTCTCGAAGTAGGCCTTCTTCGCTTCGTCGGCGAGATCTTCGGCGTTAAGATCGGTCGCGATCGTGCCCGGCATCACCGAGTTGCAGCGGATGCCGTACGGCCCCAACGCAATCGCGCACGACTGCATCAGCGAATGCACGCCGGCCTTGGTCGGCGTGTAATGCGTCTGCATGCCGCCGCCCACCAACGCGCTGATCGAACTCGTCGCGACGATAGCGCCGCCGGTGCCCTGCTTTTTCATCTGCTGCGCGGCCGCTTGCGTGACGAAGAACGCGCCGTTCAGATTGACCGCGACCGTCGATTCGAGCACATCGGCCGGCATGTCGAGAAACCCGTGGAACGGGCAGATGCCGGCATTGCTCGCGAGCACGTCGACCTTGCCGAACGCGTCGACCGTACGGCGCACCAGCTCCTGACCAGTATCGCGCGCTGCGACGTTGCCTTCCACCGCGATCACGCGCCGTCCCAAAGCCTCGATTTCGCCGACCACTTCCTCGACCGCCGAGCGGCGGCCATACGATGCGTCGTTGTCACCCCAGTAGTTGATCGCCACGTCCGCGCCTTCGCGGGCGCAGGCCACCGCGATTGCGCGTCCGATGCCACGCGAGCCGCCGGTGACGATCGCGACTTTGTCCTTGAGCAGCACCTTAGTCTCCTTTGCCAGGGTTCGCTGTTCGGCATACGTTCAAAGCATTCAACTCGTTCAATGCTGATAAGGCCGCACCAGCGCGCATTCCGGATTGAGCCGCACGCCAAAGCCCGGCGTATCCGGCACCTTCATGCGCCCGTTCACCGGCACAGGCTCGTCGAGCAGCAGCGGGTTGAACATCGGCACGACTTCGTCGGCTTTCGGCGCCATCATCAGAAACTCGGAGAACGGCGAGTTATGGCGCGTGACGACGAAGTGATAGCTGTACACCGACGAACCGTGCGGCACCACCATCACGTTGTGCGCATCGGCGAGCGCGGAAATCTTGATTAGCTCAGTGATGCCGCCGCACCAGCCGACGTCGGGCTGGATCAGATCGCAGCACTGCATCTCCAGCAGCATCCGGAAGCCCCAGCGCGTCGCCTCGTGCTCGCCGGTCGACACCATCATGCCGCTTGGCACGTTGCGGCGCAGTTCGGCGTAACCCCAGTAATCGTCGGGAGGAAGACATTCCTCGAGCCATTTGAGGCCGTATTCGTGCGCGCCTTGCGCGAGCCGCGTCGCGTAGCGCACGTCGAGGCTCATCCAGCAGTCGTACATCAGCCAGAAGTCGTCGCCGACGCGCGAACGCATGTCGGCGAGCTTCTCGAGGTTCTGCCTGAGTCCGTCTTCGCCTTCCGCGGGACCGTGCTGCAACGGCAGCTTGCCGCCGATGAAGCCCATCTCCTTCGCGAGATCGGGCCGCGCGCCGGTCGCATAGAACACCAGCTCGTCGCGCACCGGGCCGCCCAATAGTTGATACACGGGCTCCTTGCGAACCTTCGCGAGCAGATCCCACAGCGCGAGATCGACGCCGGAAATCGTATTGAGCACGATGCCCTTGCGCCCGTAGTACAGCGTCGCGAAGTACATCTGGTCCCACATCTTCTCGATGTCGGTGACGAGCTGCCCTTCGAGAAAACGCGCGAGATGCTTCTCGACGATGAACGCGCCGATCTCGCCGCCGGTCGTCACCGCGAAGCCCACGGTGCCGTCGCTCGCCTCGATCTCGACGACCAGCGTGCCGAGTACGTTGATGCCGAATGACTGGCGGCTCTGACGGTACTCGGGATAACGCGCCATCGGCGTCGCGATGTGATCGTCGATCCAGTGCCCGCCGGCCTGGTCGTGATAGTCCGCGCCGCCGCCGCGAACGATGAAGGCACGCACGTGCCGGATGGTAGGCATGGCCATGAAAGGACTCCGTGAGAGAGGCGTCGAAGCGGCTCGACAACGCGCGTTCGACGCGTATGCAATGCTCGAGCAGCGCGATTAATAAGTGGCGCGGCCGCCGGACAGATCGAACACCGAACCGGTGCTGAACGCGCAGTCTTCGGAAGACAGCCACAGGATCAGCGACGCCGCTTCTTCCGGCAGCAGGAAACGATTCATCGGAATCTTCGACAGCATGTAGTCGATGTGCTGCTGCGACATCGAATCGAAGATCTCGGTCTTGGCCGCGGCCGGCGTGACCGCATTGACGAGGATGTTTCTGGTCGCAAGTTCCTTGCCGAGCGACTTGGTGAGCCCGATCAAGCCCGCCTTCGACGCGCTGTAGTGCGAAGCATTCGGATTGCCCTCCTTGCCCGCCACCGACGCGATATTGACGATGCGGCCATAGCCCTGCTTCAGCATCTGCGGCACGACCGCGCGGCAGGTCAGGTACGGGCCGATCAGATTCACGTCGATCACGCGGCGCCACAGGTCCGGCTCGAGCTCCCACGTCGTGCCATTGCCGCCGGTGATGCCCGCGCAGTTGATCAGCACGTCGATCGAGCGGTGCTCGGCGACCGTTTGCGCGGTGGCTTGCTGGACCGCGGCTTCGTCGGTCAGCTCGACCATGACGGCGCTGACCTTGCCGAGTTCGCTCAGCTCGCGCTGGCTGCGCGCGAGGCGTTCGCTATCAACGTCCCACAACGCCACCGACGCGCCCGACTGCAACGCCCGCTGCGCGACCGCGTAGCCGATGCCGCGCGCGCCGCCGGTGATGACGACCGCGCGCCCCTCCAGATCGATCCGATTCATTGCTGTGCTCCTGTGGGCCGCCGTGCGGCGCGCCGTCGAGTTGTTGTATATCGCTGCAGTCAATATACGGGCGGTGCGATGCACCAACAATTCGACTATCGGAGGGGGCGATAGCAAAAGTGAATCGGCAGCGGGATCGAGCGCTAATGGGAAGCGAAGATGCTAGTCATCGGCAGCGACGAAAAGCATCGACACATACAGAATGGTCGACACGACGATGATGCCGACGCCGACCAGCACCTTGGTCCGGTCGAAGTTGATGCCGCCGATGATCGCTATGCCGATCCCGAACACCGACGACAACGTGCCGACCGCCGCGAGGCCCACGTGGATCTTGCTGCGGACGAGCCTTTTGCGCTCCGATTCGGCAGTGGTTTCCGTTTCGCTCTGTTCCATTTCCCGCTCCTCGCGCGACGCGATGACCCTGGTGAAACTTGAGCCGCGATGGCCGGCGCGCGCCATCGAACCACCGGTTGCGGTTCGACGCCGCGCGCCTCGATACGCTTCAGCGTAGTTTATTTAAGCCTTCCCGAGCGCCGTTATTTGACGTCCGCGCCGTTGCGCGACACCGACGCCGCGATAGCCGACACGAACACCGCGCGCACCGAATCGCCGACCTTCAGTTTATCGAGCGGAATGTCCGGCGCCACGTCGAGCGTTTCGGTGCGCGACGGCCCGCGCAGCGTGATCGTGCGCTGCTTGCGATCAATCTTGCGCACCGTCGCCACGACTTCGACGCGCCGCGCCGATGCAACCACACCGTTGGCCGCGGGCTGCGTGACTTCGGTATCGATGCGCTGGCGAATTCCGCTCGGCGCGAGTTTGTCGACGCCGACCAGTAGCGCCTTTTTGTACGCAATCGTCACCATGTCGCCGATATGCAGTTTGCTGACGTCGGCGGCTTGCGGATTCACGTCGAAGGTTTCGTCGCCGCCGTGGGGGCCGCGCAGCGTCACGCTGTTCGCCGCGGGATCGATCGCGACGACGCGCGCCTGAACGTGCAACAGCGCGGCAGCGCCGATTGCCCGCTGTTCCGGCGCGGACGCCGCGTTGTCCTGCGCGAACGCCGAACCCGCCGCCGCAACCAGAACCGCTAACGCAACCGTGATCGCCTTCGCCCGCATGAGCCCAAAGCCCGTTGTATTGGAAGCCATGAAATGCTCCTTTTGATTGCGTCGTTTTTACGGCAAATGGTTTGTCGCAGATCGCGTACTACGCGCAGCAGCGACAACTGCGGTCGCTTCGATTAAAAACGAAAACGGACTATTAATTTCTTTTATCAGACGGGGTACGCATTTTTTGAAACCAATAACGGTTCGTTTTCTGATGCGCCGATTTGTCTCGCAGAACTGCGCGTGAAAAGCGCGTGGTGGCGGGTGACCGCGCAGAGAGCCGCGCGGCTTTGCGCACGCGTTCGCGGAGCGTCAGCGGAGGGGTTGAGAGCTAGCCATAACAGATGCCTCGCAACGAGATGGACCACCGGGCGACCCAATGTAAGCGGGTCCGGAAATTGCCGTACGTTATGACTATTTCAAACTGTCTCGGGGATGCTAGCAAACGGGTAAAGGAATGGCAAGATAAGGGATCGTGCATCGCTATTCCGGATTAATCGGGCTTGCTGCGTCAAATCTTTTATGACGAGTGGCGATTCATTTGCCTTAAACATATGATGCTCGTCGTTTCGACTGTGGACGAATTGGCAATCGGCGAACGACTCAGCATAAACCCTTAATGGATGACACTGACGCGATTGCGCATCACTTCGCGACGAATACAAAAAAATGTCGTCAATCATGGGAATACTGCGCACACGGCCGGATCGATCGAGCGAATTTTGCCGTCGAGGTCACAGTCATGTGGCATCGCAGGCACAGCGTTTGCTGTAGCTCGCGTCGGCGTTTAACGCACAAACATTGGAATATCGAAAGGACACCACCCACATGGTCACGACTCGCCCCTGCACCGCCGCCTGCGTCATCGACGGCCGTCTCGTCACGCTCACTTTCTATCCGGACAACGGCGTATTGCGTATTGCCGATCCGACCGGCGTCTGTCTACGCGAAACGCGCTGGCATGGGTCATGGCGCGCTCTGCTGGAAGTGTTCCGCGGTTACTACGATCCGGCGGAAAACCGCGCCACGGCACGCGGCGTCGACGATATCGTCGCGCGCCTCGGCGAGCGCAGCGCTGATGTTCCGCGGGAATTGGCATTCTCGTGAAATGGCATGCGCTTGCGGTCAAGCGCATGCACTGCCGCCGCCGCGCGCGGCGCCAGTTCGCTGCCTGGAAACCCCGCGCCACTGCGGGTGCCCCTCATCCGGCGCGCCCTGCTGCCGCTCGCAGATCGGTCATTGACCAAAATAGGTTTTGCACTCAGTGCTGAACGAGCAGGACTGGCTGCGCCGGCCACCCGCTTGCGACTCGCCCGCCGCAACACCGCCATACGACGCGTTGCGCACGCCCTGCTCGCGCGGGTCCCAGCTCCGACCGTAGGACATGTCGGTCGTCGCCTGCGCCGATTCGTTCGCATTGAACTGCATCGTCGCGCGACCTGACATGCCGGGGTCCGCCTGGCCGCTCAGTTCCTCCGCGGCGGCTGTTCCCGGTACCAGAAACAGGACGGCGGTCGCGGCAATCATCAATATACGTGCTCTCATTTCCGGACTCCTCGATCCGGCGCAGCAGTGTTCGTCCTCCACAAGAATTGATCCGCGAACAGCCAGTCTGCCCAATGGGGCCGAGGAACGGGTCGATGCCAATGCGCTACTGCTGCGACGGGTCACCGAACTAAACAGATGAAGAATGACCGCGCTGGCAACCGAGGCTCGACGCGTTCCCGGAGCGTCGGCGGAATCGGTGTGCATAAGGCGGTTGTAAGTCTGCGTTGCGCAGCTTTTCGTCTTTCTTTTATAGGTCGCGCCCCCCGGAATTCAATCCAGGAGCTTCCAGCAGAGTAACCGATTGTCCGCACCGTTCGATAAACCGCATTCACTGACAAATTCAATGTGAACTAAGCGTGCTTTGCTCGCGCATTGCGTTATGATGTTGCTACAAAGCACAAAAAGCGAACCCGCACATCGACGAAAGTCCAGTGAAAGACGGACAGCGTGGAGTGACTCCATCCATTCGCAATCATTGCATCGAGACTCAGAGTTTTCATAGCGAACGTCAGGCTTACCGGACTCGTTCGCCGCGCTGCGACATGCTGAAATATTTGCTGATCGAGACTCTCAGTTCGAGGGTCGGTTGTTCCAGCGGCCGTCTTTGTCCGAGGCCGTATTGCAATTCGGGGAGCAACGTTTTTTAACCCGGCACATGGCATCTCCGTCAATCGACAACCCCACCGCGGGGCGGCCCCATCCAGTCGGGCTCGACGCTTCGCAGCTTTTTCCCCGCAATCTGTCTTCGACAGTACGCTGCACGTTTTAGAAGGACAAATATCCTATGGACGAAAGGAAGCGAGATAGCATGATTGCGTATCTCCGCCATCGCATGGAAGAGTTTGGTATCAGGCCAGAAGACCTCGCCGCGGCGCTGGCAACCGAGTCATTGGCCAAAAAAGCTGAGCGCTATCGCAATGCGACCGGAGACAGTTGGGATGGCAATGGCGAAATGCCGCAATGGTTGAAGCAAGCCATTAGTGCCGGCCAGAGCATTGAGCATTTCGAATTGGCCGCAAAGCCGGCGCCCGCCCCCCCACCAAAAACCCAACCGAAAAAACAGGTGGACTGGTCGAATGACCCGTTCGCCGGCACGCGGCTCGCGCGCCCGAATAACCGCTAGGTGCAGGCCGCCGCGCTTGAAGGCGCGGACACCATGGCTGCGGATTCGAAACGAACCGCCGTGCCACGCACCGGTTTTGCGCCACCGCCTGGCATATTCACGGTATTCGCGGCATTCACCGTATTCCCCGCATTGATGGCATTCGCCGGATCGGCGATATTCGCGTGATTCGCGTGATTCGATGCAGGCTGCGCATATTGCGGCAGCTCGATAAACGCGCTGACCTGGCGCACGATCTGCCAGAAGGTCTTGTCGAAAAGACGGGCCTGCTCGTCAGCGAACCCGTGGCCGCCCGCGAGCGGATCGGCAATGGTCCAGTAGACGAACGCCGGCGCGCCGGGAAATACCGGCGCATGCAGTCCGCCGACGAATTCGTCGAGCGCGATCACGATATCCATGCGCGGCGCCCATTCACCGGTGAATTCCAGCCAGCTTTTGGGGCTCAGCACCGCGCGCCCCGAAATGCCAGGCTGCAATTGCGCGACCGCAAGTGGATGAAGGCGCGCGGCCGGTTCAGGGCCCGCGCTGAACGCCTCGAACCGGTGCCCCGCCAGTTCGCGAAGTAAAGCTTCTGCAATGATGCTGCGGATCGAATTATCGCGGCAGAGAAACAACACCTTATATTTTCTGGACACGCTTACCCCGTACCGATGTTTTTTTATTTAGCCTCTGGGCGGAATTGTGCCGCTCCAGTCTTGCGCCCCCGTGACACTACTGCGTCTTTTTTATTTGCGCCACGGGATTCGCGCCAGCTATCTCGAGTCCCGGGCACAGAGCACAACTTTGCGAACGATGGGCAGTGTACCAGTGTCCTGCCCCCAGTTTCAGCACCCTTTTTGAATATTTGCCAGATCAAGCGATGCTGCCGCCGTACCGGCGATTAGGCGCGCTCGGCTTGTCCGGTCGAAGTCGGCAGCGCGCGGACCTGGGCGTAGGGGTATACGCGGCAGGCGTCGCCTCGAATGAGATTGCCGCGGGCGACCCGGGTCGTCGCGACACGTCAGAATTTCAGGCTGTTGAGGAACTGGAACCACAGATTGCCGAGCGCGCCGGCCGGATGGATGTCGCTCGCGGTTTCGTCGCGCTTCGCGTGATTCGCGCGTTTGACATGCGGCGTGTCGTGAGAAGCGGTTTCTGAAGCCGTGCCGGTATCGTGCGCGGTTTTCGCCAGTTCGGGCTCGGCCGCCTCAGCTTGCGCCGCTTCCGCGCCCTTCGCCGCCTTCCCTGCGCGTCGGGCATTTTGCGAGGCGTCCGCCTCATCACGGCGGGCCGCCTGCAACGCCGCGACGCTGTCGGCGATCTGCGCGGCGCGCTGGGGTTCGCATTGCCGTCCGAGCAGCACGCCGAACAGCACGTCGCGATTGTGGCCCTGGTCGGCGAAGCGGATCGCGATCGACACCATCTCCGCGTACGCGGCTTCGTCGGCTGCGCGCGCCGCCGCCTCACGCTTCGCCTGCGCGCGTTGCCGACGCGTGTGCTGCGCCTCCCACTCGCGCATCTGCTCAGCGTAGACAGTGTCGTAGACCTTGCGCTGCTCGGCATCCGACAGGATCGCGTACGCGTCCTTGATTTCCTGGAACGCCGCGCGCGCCACGTCCTCGGCACCGTGATTACGATCCGGATGCCACTTCATCGCGGCCTTGCGGTAAGCCCGCTTGATTTCGTCGTCGGTGGCGTGCGCGGGCACGCCGAGCGTGTCATACAGGGTTGCCATGCTGGGCTCGATCTCGCGGAAAATCACTGCGGGCATCGTAGCATGCAAAAAGCAGCGTCATCGTGAAGCGGCTACCACGCACGCGCATGCAATCGGCATTGCCGCAATGGCACATCGTCCGCCGGCGACCCACGAAAAAAAGGCCCCACCACTTCCGTAGCGAGGCCGAGTCCCATGTCTAAGGAGATTTATGGAGGAGACGAGTCCATCTTAGGGTCTTGCCCGCACGCGCCCAACCAACGATTCGCCATATGCTTATCGGCCGCGTGCTCAGGTGCAATGCAGAGCGACTCGGCGAGCTGTGGCCGCATGGTTATATCGTTAGAACAAAAAGTCGCTTAGCCGCGCGGCGCTCGCTCATTAAGATGACACTTCAAAGTCCGGTTCGCTCCGGCCGGTCCGTTTACGGCCGTGCACGTGCGTTGCTGACGCTGCATGAGTCCCGCATCGACCGCGCCGTCAACCGCAGCGTGAACCGCAATCGAAGGAGCATTTCGTTGAGCAGATCCGATCATTCCCGCCCGCCGCTCATCGTCGGTATTGGCGGTACGACGCGCGCGGCCTCGTCGACCGAGCGCGCGCTGGCCTTTGCGTTGCGCGGCGCCGAAGCCGCCGGCGCGCAAACCCGCCTGTTCGGCGGCAGTTTCCTGCATAGCCTGCCGCACTACGCGCCGGAACAGCCGGCCCGCACAGACGAACAGCTCGAGCTGATCGACGCTGTGCGTCGCGCGGACGCGGTGATCATCGCGACACCCGGCTATCACGGCGGCGTATCCGGGCTCGTGAAAAACGCGCTCGACACGCTCGAGGAATTGCGCGCCGACGAGCGCCCCTATCTGGATGGCCGCGCGGTGGGCTGCATCGTCACCGCCTACGGCTGGCAGGCGGCGGGCTCCGTACTGACGTCGCTGCGCTCGATCGTGCATGCGCTGCGTGGCTGGCCTACGCCGTTCGGTGCCGGCATCAATACGCTGGAGACGCGCTTCGATAGCGTCGACAGCTGTTCCGATCCGAAAGTGATCGAGCAACTCTCGACCGTCGGCCAGCAAGCCGCGCAGTTCGCGCTCGCGTTCAATGCACAGCGTGCGCACGGCGCACCCACCGCGTCCAGCCATTCGGCCGCGAGCCGGGCATCCGCACAAGGCACCACCACCCCGATCGCCGCGGACAGCCGTTCCGCGCGCGTCCTGCACGCGGTCTGAAACACTCTCCCGGGCACCGTGACGCCGCCGCCATCGCGCACGGCGCCACGCTTTGCGCCGAGCGACCGTGCGCCACATAACAGACATCGCGACCCCGCGCGAATAGAGTCACCGAACACAGCGACTTTGATCCGATCCGGGCTTCTGCTTACCACTCCCGCCCCGCGCTGATTTGCTTCCGACGAAAGATTGGTTCACCCGCTGCGCAGCGCGCCCTACGCTTGACCCTGCCCGCCGCTTCACACACCTTCGGCAACGACAGGGCCGCGCCGCACGCATTGGTATTCCGCACGACACGCGCGGACACACAGACAAGTCAAGATCATGAACTCACACATCCGCTACAAGGGCTACGAGGTCGAAGCGGCAACGCAACTGCTCCCCAACGGATTATTCGCCGCCAATCTGACGATCGAGCAGCGCGACGAGAATACGCGCAAAGCTTATTCGTTCGACGCGCTCGACTACTTCTTCGACGAAGAGCATGCGCTCGCCTATGCGTCCGACTGGGGGCGCATGTGGATCGACAATCACCGGTAAGCGCATCGATATCGATGGCAGCGAGCGCGACGCGCGTTGTGCATCGCCCGGCATCGACCTTCAGGCGGATGTGCCAGAATAGCTGAACCCTTGCGTTCGCTGTCTGCCCGCGTGACCTGTCCGCTTCTTCGACGGATGCAGTCGAACTTCGCGCCGCCCGCGACGCATCCATCGATACGGAGACGCCCGTAATGACATGGACCGTCGATGCACAACTCGCGCTCAGCGCGGCACAAGCGGTCGAGGCGCTGCAATCCGGCCGGCTCAAAACCGCCGACTATGTCGCCACCCTGCTCGCGCGCGCCGCCGCGCTCACTCAGCTGAACGCGCTCACCACGCTCGACTTCCACGGCGCGCTCGCCGCCGCGCAGCGCATCGACGCATTGACGCCAGCGGAGCGGGCGCGTTTGCCGCTTTGCGGCCTCGCAATAGTCGTCAAGGACAACATCAACACCGCCGGCCTGCCGACGACGGCCGGCACGCCCGCGCTCGCCGGCTTCGTGCCGAACACCAACGCGCCATCGGTGCAACGCCTCGTCGACGCGGGTGCGATCGTGCTCGGCAAGGCCAATATGCACGAGCTCGCGTTCGGCATCACGAGCACCAACCTGTCCGCGCACGCGGGGCCGGTGCGCAACCCGTACGATCCGTCGCTGATGCCAGGCGGCTCGTCGGGCGGCACCGCGGTGGCGATCGCCGCGCGCATCGCGCCCGCCGGACTCGGCACCGACACCGGCGGCTCGACCCGCATCCCGGCCGCGCTGACCGGCACCGCGGGCTTTCGTCCTTCGGTCGGCAACGGCGGCGCAGAGCGGCGCTATCACGACCCGAATGCGGTCGTACCGATCAGCCATACGCGCGACACCGTGGGCCCGATGGCGCGCAGCGTCGCTGATCTGGCGCTGCTCGACGGCGTGATCACCGGCGACGGCGCGTTGCCTGCGATTGCGCTCGAAGGCTTGCGCATCGGCTTGCCCGCGCCGCTGTGGGACGCTCTCGAACGACAGGTCGAAGACGTCGCGCGCGCAGCGCTGCAAAAGCTCGAAGCCGCGGGTGTCACATTCGTGCCGGTCGCGATGACCGAGTTGGAGCATCTGAACGGCATGGTCGGCGGTCCGCTCGCCATTCACGAAGCGCGCGACGACGTGCTCGCGTGGCTCGTCGCGAATCAGGCGCCGGTGCAGACCGTCGCCGAACTGGCCGTGCGCATCGCGAGCCCGGACGTGCGCGCGATCTACGACGACGTGCTCGCCGACGTGCTCGGCTCGCACTATTCGGCGGCGCTCAATTACTGGCGGCCGCGGCTGCAGAACTACGTCGCGGCGACGTTCGCGAATGCCGGTCTCGATGCTTTTCTGTTTCCGACGACGCGGCTCGTCGCGGTGCCGATCGACGATCTGAACGGCTCGTCGACGGTCACGATCGACGGCGGTCCGCCGATCGATACGATGGAGGCGTTCCTGCGTAATACCGACCCGGCCAGCACATCCGGCATTCCAGGGCTGTCACTGCCGGCGGGCATCAGCGCGAGCGGGCTGCCGGTCGGCCTCGAACTCGATGGACCGCTCGGCTCGGACAGGCGGCTGCTGGCCATCGGTGTCGCGATCGAACAGGTACTGGGAGCGTTGCCGGCGCCGGTGCTGTGAAGCCCGTGTTTCACGTCGGCGCCATGTGGTTTGTGTTTTAATGCCTGCGCATTACAGCCCGCATTCCAACGCTTTCCCCGCCCGAACCCCACCTAAGCGACGATGACGAACCTCGCCACCGCCCTCTCATCTCGCGGCCTCGCGCGCCGCATCGTTCATTCGACCGCCGTGCTCGCGGTCGCTCTCGCCGCCAGCGCCTGCGCGCGCGTCGCGACGGTCGACTCCAACGCGCTGTGGAAAATCGTCGACATCCGCTGCGTGCCGTCGCAGCAGGCCACCGGCACGCCGGGGCAATGCTCGCTCGTCGATCTCGACAAACGCTATGTCGTCCTGAAGGACATTCTGGGCCGCTCGCAGTTTCTGCTGATGCCGACCGATCGCATCACCGGCATCGAAAGTCCGCTGATCCTCGCGCCCGATGCGAAAGACTACTGGAGCGACGCGTGGGATTCGCGCCATTTCGTGCAGCAAGCGGTCAAACGCGAATTGCCCGACGATCAGCTCGGCCTCGAAATCAACTCCGAATACCGTCGCTCGCAAAACCAGCTGCATATCCACATCGATTGCATGCGGCGCGAAGTCAGCGCCGTGCTCGCCGGTCACGCTCACGACGCGCCCGGCGAATGGCGCTGGGCGACGCTCGATGGCGAGCGCTACAGGATCATGCGCGTGAGCTCGCTGGGCGGCGCCGACGACCCGTTCAGGATCGTCGCACGCGACAATCCCGATCCGGCGACGATGGCCACGCAAACCATCCTCGTGACCGGCGCGGGACCGTCCGCGGCTCGGGATGGCTGGCTGATCGTCAACAGCGGTATCGACATCGATGGCGGCAGCGGCACGGCCGAAGGGCTGCTCGATCACGCGTGCCGCTTCGCTGACGATCATTGAACGCTTACCGGATACACGCTATCCGCGCCCGCTTTTCCACGATTGAGCAGATGCATTGCTCAATAAAATGGTTCGGGCGCACAGCGTCGCCCCGTACGATCGGTCTGGACCTGCGAATTACAGCCGCGGGTTCGAATATGCACTCGGACCGATTCAACGATGGCGACCTATCTCGACGACACCCAGCGCAACGATATCGACCGTCTGGCCGCAAGCCGGACCTGGCGCACGCAATGGCCGACGTGGGCGCTGATCGTCGCGATCTACGGTGGCTGGTTCGGCGTCGCCGCGCACGCGCGTCTGCTGGGTCTGCCACTGACGGCCGCGCTGCTGGCCATTTTCGGCGCGTGGTTCATGTCGTTGCAGCACGAGCTGCTGCACGGTCATCCGACGCGCTCGCAATTCGTCAACGCGCTGCTCGGTTTTGCGCCGCTCGCGGTGTGGTTCCCATATCACGTATATCGCGAGTCGCATCTGCGCCATCACGACGATGCGCGCTTGACCGAGCCCGGCAGCGATCCGGAAAGCTATTTCGTTAGCGCAGCGGAGTGGCAACGTGCGGGCATCGCGATGCGTGCGTTGCTGGTTTTCCGCAATACGTTGACGGGTCGCTTGCTGGTCGGGCCGGCGTTTGCGATTGCCGCGACCGGTGCGCAGGCACTCGACAAGATTCGCGACGGCGATTGGCGCGACCTGCCCGCATGGCTCGCGCATCTCGCCGCGCTGGTTGCACTCACAGTGTGCTTGCAGCAGATGTGCGGGATACCGGCGTGGGTGTTTATCGTCGGTGCTGGGTACGGCTCGCTCGCGCTTGCATCGGTGCGTTCGTTTCATGAGCATCGGATTGCGCAGGAGCCCGCGCATCGCACGGTCATCAACGAAGCGGGATGGCTTTGGCGGTTGCTGTTTCTGAACAACAACTATCATCTGGTTCACCATGACCTGCCGCAGGTGCCGTGGTTTGCGCTTCGGACGGTCTATGAAACGTCCCGCCAGCAGTACATAGAACGCTCCGGGGCCTTTCTGGTCAAGGGTTACAGCGAATGGGTCAGACGCTATGGATTCGCTTCGGTGGCGCATCCGGTGGCGAGCGGCACGTCCGACTCAGGCCGACGAAATCCGCCTGCTTCCGCCGGTTTTGCGGGTAGATTGCGGGTAAAATTTATGGTAGTTGTCCGCCAAGGAGAACTCCATGAGGCTCACCTAGCCGCTCCTGCAGAACGCCAAACCGCAGAGCAAGCCCTATAAACTTCGTGATCGCGATTCCATGTATTTGCGGGTCTCGGTCTCGGGTTCGAAAGTCTGGAAATTTGACTACCGGTTGGATGGCAAGGACTGCAGTTACACTCTCGGCCGATTCCCCGATCTTTCGATAACGGACGCTCGTCAACGTCGCAGCGCTGCAGCCAAGCTGGTCGCATCTGGCATCCATCCGAAGGCATACGAGAAGCAACTACAACAGCAGACTGTTGCCCATCAGAAGAACACGCTCTGGCCCGTGTGCGAGGAATGGCTGGAGGACAATCGGGGAAAATGGACCCCCTACTATCACGCTCAAGCCACGCGTTTCCTTGCGCGCTACGTGAAAGGTTCACCTCTCGGCACTATGCCGGTCCGCGACATCAAGGCGTCGCATGTGCACGATCTGCTGCAATCGATTGCAAAACGCAAAGCTCTTGCAGACGATGAACGCAAGGCAGAAGGCGCACCACATATCGCCATACGGGTTCTCCAACACCTCGACGCTATATTCAGACGCGCGATCGTCAGCGGGCGCGTGGACGCGAACCCCGTTGCAGCGCTTAAGGCATCCGATGTGGTGACGCTCCCGCCTACGCGCCACAACCGGGCGCTCGAGGTTCATGAACTCAAGCACCTACTGGCTACTTTTTCGGTCACCGGAACTCAGCGCACACACCTAGCGATGCGCTTACTGCTACTAACCTCGCTGCGCAGCGTCGAGCTGCGAGGTGCAAGGTGGCGGGAGATTGACTTGCAATCTGCGATATGGGCTATCCCCGAAGAGCGCATGAAGATGGAGCGTCCGCATGTGGTGCCGCTCAGCAGGCAGGCAATTGAGATTTTGGAAAAGATCCGGGAAATTAATCGACCTAAGAGCGCTGACGACTACCTCTTTCCAAACGTCAGAGATGAATCGCGGCCGATGGCAGCCACCACCATTGATGCAGCCTTGGTCCGAAGTGGATTCAATCACGAACGCCTTTTCAGGGCACACGGCGCACGCGGTACGTTCAGCACATGGGCACATGAACAGGGGTTCACGCCGCTCGCGATCGAACGTCAGTTGGCCCACGTCGAAAAAAATCGGGTGAGCCGCGCGTATAACAAGGCCGAGTTTCTTTCTGAGAGACAGAAGATGATGCAGGATTGGGGAGACTATGTGCAGAGGCTGAGCGATTAGTCTTCGGTCTGCGTCCCTCGTCGCACGCTCACTACAAGCAGTCTCGCAGTACCGACGAAGCAGTGCGATGCGTTTCTGAGTCGAGCTGGCCGACAATTCCCACTCAATTGGCAACCACCTGCCGCAAACCCAACGCTGGGCCTGACTCGGGTCCCCTAGCGCCCGCCGATACCGTCAGCGATACCGGCATTCCCGCCCGGCACTCAACGGCCTTAGGTGGGCCGGATCGGAAAATCAGCGCCGCCTGCTTAAGAAAGATCGTCTAAGCCCTGCATCTCCAGATGACTTCGGAGGTTGATACCGTCCGTGATAACGTCAGGTCACAGCCGCCTAACTGAGCCGGCCGGCGGCTGGTCGGCCACGGCTGACGTTCGTGTCTCGATGCTGACATGCCGGCGGTCGCTCAGTTCAACGAATGCGTACTTTCGACCCGCTGCTGCCATTCGCGCCGTTCGCGTCCAAGGGCAGATATCTGAGCGAAGCGGTCGTATGAATGACACTAATCCTGCGATGGCGAGCGGCGCTCGTTGGCGCATGGCGCCGTATTTGACGCACTGATCCGCAGGGTCATACCATCGCATATCCTCAACGGATGTCAGCAACGCGCCGGCTTTACAAGCGTTCAATCAAGCGCCGATCTGCCAATTCGCAATACCCATGACATGCCGCACGCGCCGCGTTCGCCGCGCCGTGTACGAGCAGCGGCGCATCCGCGCGGCGTGACATCGACACCACGATGGACGGCGGCGAGGGCTGCAACGGCAATTCCACCACCTCGCCGCGGGCGATCAGATCGTCGACAAATAGACGCGGAATCGCCGCCACGCCAAATCCATCGCGCACGAGTTGCACGATCACCGAAATCGACGGCGAGCCTGTGATGCGCGTATCCGCGAGCGGCACGCCATTGGCGAGCGCCAGCTTGCCGACGATGTCCTCCAGCGCGCGATGCGGCGCCGTTCCGCGCCCGAACGTCAGGATCGGATGACGCAGTACGCGTTTCGCGAGCCCGCTGCGCGAAAGCGGCAACAGACCCGCGCGCGCGATCCAGTGCACCGGATAGTTCGCAAGCGCGTCGCACACCACAGATTCCTCGTCGCTGCCTTCCACGCGAATGATGAGATCGAGTTCGCCCGCCATCAGCCGCCGCTGCAAAACAACGCTCACGTCCACCGTCAGCTCGACTTCGAGTTGCGGGAAGTCGTCCGCGAGACGCCGCATGTAATCGGCGAGCCAGCTATGCACGACCGTCTCGATCACGCCGAGCCGCAGCTTGCCGCGCATCGCGCCTTCATGCGACGCGGCGGCCTGCAACTGGCGCGTCGCTTCCACCACGGCCTTCGCATAGCCCAGCAGATATTCGCCGTTCGCCGTGAGCCGGAAATCACGGCTCTCGCGATCGACGAGCGTGGTCTGCAATTCGTCTTCCAACGCTTTCAGACGCTGCGAGATCGCCGCGGGCGTGGCGTGCAAAGCCGTCGCCGTGGTGCGAAAACTGCGCAGCTTCGCCAGCGTGACGAAGGTTTCGAGAAAGCGCGTGTTCATAGGCCGAGGTGGCAAAAGCGACGGGGAGAATTGCTCCAAAAAACTCATCGTGGCTCGGGAAAACCCGCGATTCCGTTAAGAAATTCTATCCACGTGTCGCAAATAAAACTAGTTGGCGTCATATTTTCTTCTTTTCTATGCTTTGTCTGAGCGCACAAACATCGCTTCGCGCATCTCACCTGTACGCAGACGACGACAAAGACGAACCAGTGCAAACCCCACGAGCACGCTGACACCATGACGCCATTCGAATTCCGCAGAGCCGTACGACATCGCGACTTCCGCGGCCCGACCGCCGGCCATTGCGGCGACTACGCGCAAGCCAATCTTGCGATCCTGCCCGCCGCGTACGCGCACGATTTCCTGCGCTTCTGTCATGCGAATCCGAAGCCGTGTCCGCTGCTCGGCGTGGGTGAGCCCGGCGACTTTCGCGTGCCGGTGCTTGGGCGCGACATCGATATCCGCACCGATGTTCCGGCCTACAACGTCTACCGCGATGGCGAGTTGAGCGAATGCGTCGAATCGATCGAAGCGCACTGGCAGGACGATTTCGTCGTGTTCGCAATCGGCTGCTCGTTCTCGTTCGAACACATGCTCGCGAAGGAAGGCATCGGACTGCGCCACGTCGAAGAAGGCCGAAACGTGCCGATGTATCGCACGGACATTCCGAACCAGCGCGCCGGTGTGTTTGGCGGCGAACTCGTTGTATCGATGCGCCCGCTACGCGGCGCCGACGCAGTCCGCGCCGTGCAGATCACGAGCCGTTTTCCAGGCGTACACGGCGCACCCGTGCATATCGGCGACCCGGCGGAACTCGGTATCGCCGATCTCGCGCGCCCCGAGTTCGGCGATGCGGTGACGATCCACCCGGGCGAACTGCCGGTCTACTGGGCGTGCGGTGTGACGCCGCAAACCGCGTTGATGGCCGCGAAGCTCCCGCTCGCCATCGCCCACGCGCCGGGACATATGCTGATGACGGACATTACCAACGCATCGCTGGCCATCTTCTGACCGTTTCTTCGGCGCGCGTGGCCTGACACCGCGCCGCCGAGCCACAACCCAAACACAGCATCCCGAAGCCATCCGGCCGACCGGCCCGAAGGGAATGACGCATCCCTACGCTCTTGCGTGGCTTCGCTCGTTACTCATGCGTCTATCCACAGGAGCAGCAGATGGACAGCAAGACACTCACGGCAAGCGTCGACGATGTCGCCGACATGAAGGCAACGGCAGGCAGCCCGCAGCTTTCCTGGTACGCGGAAGCCGGTCCGCACGCACGCCGCGCGTTCTGGAGCTGCAAGGTCGGCTATATGCTTGACGGCATGGACACGCAGATGCTGTCCTTCGTCATTCCGACGCTCGTGGCCACGTGGGGCATCTCGCTTGGCGACGCCGGCTTCATCGGCACTATGACGCTGCTTTCGTCCGCGCTTGGCGGCTGGATCGCGGGGATACTATCCGATCGTATCGGCCGCGTACGCGCGTTGCAACTCACCGTGCTCTGGTTCGCGGTGTTCACCGCGTTGTGCGGTCTCGCGCAAAACTACGGCCAGCTGCTCGCCGCTCGCGCGCTCATGGGCTTCGGCTTCGGCGGCGAATGGACGGCGGGCGCCGTGCTGATCGGCGAAGTGATCCGCGCACGCGATCGCGGCAAGGCGGTCGGTCTGGTGCAATCCGGCTGGGCGCTCGGCTGGGGCATGGCCGCGCTGCTCTATGCCGTGCTGTTCTCCGTGATGGCGCCTGAAATCGCGTGGCGCGCGTTGTTCCTGATCGGGCTCGTGCCGGCGCTCCTCGTGCTCTTCATTCGCCGCTACGTGAAAGAACCCGAAGTGTTCGAGCAAGCCAGGGTTGCGCAGCGGGACGCGCAGGACACACCACGTTTCACCGAAATCTTCGCACCCCGGCTGCTTTCGACGACGCTGCGCGCCGCACTCCTCACCACCGGCGCACAGGGCGGCTACTACGCGATCACGACATGGCTGCCGACGTTCCTCAAGACCGAACGTCATCTCACGGTGCTGGGCACCGGCGGCTATCTCGCGATGATCATCGCCGGTTCGTATGTGGGTTATCTATGCAGTGCGTGGCTCACGGACCGCATCGGCCGCAAGCCGAATTTCATCCTGTTCGCGCTCGGCTCGATGGCGATTGCTTTCGCGTACACCTCGTTGCCCCTCACGAATGCGTCGATGCTGTGGCTCGGCTTTCCGCTTGGCTTCTTTGCGTCGGGCATTTTCTCCGGCATGGGCGCATTCCTCACCGAACTCTTTCCGACCCGCGTACGCGGCTCCGGCCAGGGCTTTTGCTACAACGTCGGCCGCGCGATCGGGGCGCTGTTCCCCGTGCTGATCGGCGCACTGTCGAGCCGGTTTGGCCTTGGCACGAGCATCGGGATATTCGCGGTGGCTGCATACGGCGTGCTGATCGTCGCCGCGCTCACATTGCCCGAAACGCGCGGCCGCGAACTCGAATCCGCCTGATTAGCCTCTCTCGCATCTCTTACATATTTCGCATCAAAGACCTCGACACCATGAAGCACGATCACAGCTCCGATTCTTGTACACCGTCCCGCTGGCAGTTCTGGATCGACCGCGGAGGCACCTTCACCGATATCGTCGCGCGCCGCCCGGACGGCACGCTCACCACGCACAAGCTGCTTTCTGAAAACCCTGAGCAGTATGGCGACGCGGCCGTCGCAGGGATTCGTCATCTGCTCGGATTGCAAGCCGGCGAAGCGATCACCCCGCACGACGTCGAAATGGTCAAGATGGGTACAACGGTCGCGACTAATGCCTTGCTCGAACGCAAGGGCGAACCGGTTGCGCTCGTCACCACACGCGGCTTTCGCGATGTGTTGCGAATCGCGTATCAGAACCGCCCGCGCCTGTTCGATCTCGACATCGCGTTACCGGAAGCGCTCTATGAGCGCGTAGTCGAAATCGACGAACGCGTAAGCGCGCAAGGCGAAGTCGTCGCGCCGCTCGATCGCGTTGCGGCGGAACGCGCACTGCACGAGGTTTACGACGCGGGCATTCGCGCGCTCGCCATCGTGCTGATTCACGGCTATCGCCACACGTCGCATGAACGTGAACTGGCAGAACTGGCACGGCGTATCGGCTTCACGCAGATCTCCGTGTCGCACGAAGTTTCGCCGCTGATGAAAATGGTCCCGCGCGGTGATACGACCGTCGTGGACGCGTATCTGTCGCCGATCCTGCGCCGTTACGTCGATCAGGTCGCGCACGAAATGCCCGGCGTGAACCTGCAGTTCATGCAGAGTAGCGGCGGACTGACACGCGCCGATGTGTTCCAGGGCAAGGACGCGATCCTTTCCGGTCCGGCGGGCGGCATCGTCGGTATGGTGCGCGCGGCCCAGGCGGCGGGCTTCGAGCGCGTGATCGGCTTCGACATGGGCGGCACGTCGACGGACGTCTCGCACTTCAACGGCGAGTTCGAGCGCGTGTTCGAAACACAGGTAGCAGGCGTGCGCATGCGCGCGCCGATGATGAGCATTCACACGGTAGCGGCTGGCGGCGGCTCGGTGCTCGGCTTCGACGGTGCGCGGCTTCGTGTCGGCCCCGACTCAGCCGGCGCGAATCCCGGCCCCGCCGCGTACCGTCGCGGCGGCCCGCTCGCAGTCACCGACTGCAACGTGATGCTCGGCAAGATCCAGCCGGACTATTTTCCGCGCGTGTTCGGTCCGCATGCGAACGAGCCGCTGGATCGCGATGTCGTCACGCAACGCTTTCAGGCGCTCGCCGACAAAATCTTCGCGGCGAACGGACGACGCCGCACGCCCGAAGAACTCGCGGAAGGCTATCTGGAGATCGCCATCGGCAGCATGGCGAACGCGATCAAGAAAATTTCCGTGCAGCGCGGCCATGACGTCTCGCAGTACGTGCTGACGACGTTCGGCGGCGCAGGCGGTCAGCACGCATGCGGGGTGGCCGACGCGCTCGGCATGACGCGCGTGTTCGCGCACCCGCTCGCAGGCGTGCTCTCCGCGTACGGCATGGGTCTCGCGGATCAAACCGCCATGCGCGAACGGGCGCTGGAAATCACGCTCGACGCAGCCTCGCTGCTAACGCTCGAAGCCACACTCGATGCCCTCGCGGACGACGCAACCCGCGCCCTGCTCGAACAGAGCGTCGACGCGGCGCGCATCACGACCGAGCGGCGTGTGCATCTGCGTTATCAAGGCACCGATTCGTCGCTTGCCGTGCCCGCGGGCAGCGTCGACGCAATGCGCACCGCGTTCGAAGCGGCCTATCGCCAACGCTACGCGTTCCTGATGGCGGATACGCCGCTCATCGCGGAACTTGCGTCCGTCGAAGCCATTGGTCATTCCGATGCGCCCGTCGATGCCGGCAACCTGGCGCCGCGCGCGGCAGACGACGCGCTTCGCGCGCAGACGGTCGTACGCATGTATTCGGGTGGCGCGTGGCACGACGCGTCGCTCTACCAGCGCGACACGCTGTGCGCTGGCGACACGCTCGATGGCCCGGCGATCATCGCTGAAAAGAACGGCACCACCGTGGTCGAGCCGGGCTGGCAAGCCGTTCTGACCACACAAGGCAACGTGGTGATGACGCGTGTACAACCGCTGCCCACTCGCCGCTCGATCGGCACCGAGGCCGACCCCGTGCGCCTCGAAATCTTCAACAACCTGTTTATGTCGATTGCCGAGCAGATGGGTTTGCGCCTGCAGAACACGGCGTATTCGGTCAACATCAAGGAGCGTCTCGACTTCTCGTGCGCGATCTTTGACGACGCAGGTAACCTGATCGCCAACGCGCCGCACATGCCGGTGCATCTCGGCTCGATGGGCGAGAGCATCAAGACGGTGATCGAGCGCAATCGCGGCGCGATGCGCGACGGCGACGTGTTCATGCTGAATGACCCGTATCACGGCGGCACGCACTTGCCCGATGTGACCGTCATCACGCCCGTGTTCGCCGACGGTTCGGCCGAACCGCTGTTTTATGTGGGCTCGCGCGGTCATCATGCGGATATCGGCGGCATTACGCCGGGCTCGATGCCGGCGGCCTCCTCGCATATCGAAGAAGAAGGCGTGCTGATCGACAACTGGCAGCTCGTCTCGGCGGCGGTGCTGCGCGATGCCGAAACGCGCGCGCTGCTCGCGTCGGGTCGCTATCCCGCGCGCAACATCGCGCAGAACATGGCTGATCTGCGCGCACAGATCGCAGCGAACCAGAAAGGCGTGGACGAGTTGCGCCGCATGGTCGCGCAATTCGGCCGCGACGTTGTGCTCGCCTTCATGCGCCACGTGCAGGACAACGCAGAGGAAGCGGTGCGCCGCGTGATCGGCGCGCTCAAGGACGGCAGCTATCGCTACGAACTCGACAACGGCGCGGTGATCGAGGTCGCGATTCGTGTCGATGCCGCGACGCGCAGCGCCACGGTCGATTTCAGCGGCACGTCTGGGCAGTTGCCCAACAATTTTAACGCGCCGAAGGCGGTCTGCATGGCGGCGGTGCTCTATGTGTTCCGCACGCTCGTTGGCGACGATATCCCGCTCAACGCAGGTTGCCTGAGGCCGCTGTCGGTAATCGTTCCCGACCGCTCGATGCTCAATCCGGTGTATCCGGCGGCGGTGGTATCGGGTAACGTGGAGACGTCGTCCGCAATCACCAATGCGCTGTATGGGGCGCTCGGTATCGTGGCATCGAGCCAAGGGACGATGAACAACTTCACCTTCGGCGATGCCCGCTACCAGTACTACGAAACGATTGCGGGCGGCAGCGGAGCGGGCAACGGTTTCAGCGGCGTCGATGCCGTGCAGACACACATGACCAACTCGCGCCTGACCGATCCCGAGGTGCTCGAATGGCGCTACCCGGTTAGGCTCGAATCGCATATGATCCGTGCGGAATCGGGTGGCGCGGGACGTTGGCACGGAGGTAACGGTGCGATCCGGCGCATTCGCTTTCTCACGCCGATGACGGCATCGATTTTGTCGAATAACCGCATTCATGCGCCTTTCGGCGGGGGTGGCGGACGGGCGGGAAGACGCGGCAGCAATCGCGTCGAGCGCGCGAATGGTCAGATCGTCGCTTTAGGTCATATTGCGAGCGTCGAGATGGAGGCGGGAGATGTGTTCGTGGTGGAAACGCCGGGGGGCGGTGGTTTCGGGGAAGTCTAATTCCCGTACAGCGGGGCTTGCGTCCGGCCTGGGCTCGTCGTGCCACACTGGCATGGTTGACCGACCAGCCGTGGGTAGGACGCCTCTCAGAGTAAGGCAGCCGTTCGGGGGTCCCGGGCGCCCCCAGTGCGAACGGCCGATACTGGCCGAACGCGGAAATCCATTGGCAGAAGATGCGCGGCGCGTCGCCCTGATCGGCGAACTTCCGCAGCCGACCCGTTGGAGACGGTCAAGCCGCCGAGCTTCCAAGGGCGGGAACCGGATGCAGAGCGCTCATTCCGTGCGGTCAATCGAGGACAACCGCGCGAATCGAGGACGAATCCACGATCACTCGCGAGAAGTCGATCTTGTCCATCGCTCACAACCTCGCCAGAAGCGTTGCGTGCAATCGATCCAACACGCCGGCTTGTTGCCAATCGCGTAGCCTTCGCCAGCAACTGACGCCCGAGCCGCATCCCATCTCTGCCGGCAAATCTCGCCACCGGATACCGGTCTTCAGCACGAACAGGATGCCGGTCAGCGCTGCGCAATCCGGACAGGCTTGCGGCACGGATACTTGAAGCGGCGTGACTTCGCTGGTGGTCGCAGTGGCTCGATCAGTACCCACAGTTCGTCGTCGATGATTGGTTTGCCCAACTCCTCGATCCTGTTGTCACGACGATCGAGGTTATCAGGTTGTGTTATGGGTTAACAGCCCCTACGAAGCCTTTTTGAAACCATTTCTAAACCGCTATCATCGATGTTGCCCTAAAGGAGAACAACCGATGAGCCGACCAGATTTCATCAAACACTGGACTGAACTCGAAGAACCGGATGCGCATTCCTATCGCGGCGATACCGAGCCAATGGCGCTAGACGCGCCGCTTTCCGCCGCACTCGGCATTACGCGTATTGGCATTCATCATGTGAGGCTTCTGCCCGGCCGGCGAACGTCATATCCGCACGCCGAAAGTACCGAGCAGGAGTTTGTGTACGTGCTCGAGGGCAAGCCCGACGTCTGGATCGACGGCGTGCTGCATCCCATTGCTGAAGGCGATTCGGTCGCGTTTCCGGCAGGCACCGGAATCTGCCACACCTTCATCAACAATACGAACGGCGAAGTCAGGCTGATGGTGATCGGCGAACGTCCGCGCGACGACAACCGTATTCGTTACCCGCTCAACGAAGCGTACGAACTTACCCGCGAGGATCGCTGGGTGGACTGGCCCGCTAGACCACTCGGCGAGCACAACGGGATGCCGGACTGAGGCTTACGCGGATGACCGCAATGGCGGTGAAGCATGATTCGTCCTCGCGAATTCAATGGCCGCTTGCTGCGTGGATCCGACATCTGACCGTCCGCGCAACGGTGCGGGCGAATGACGCTTCATGGCCGACTACCGCCCCACACGATCGGCCATAGACATTCATGGCGGCGTGGCCCGCTATCGATCCGCCCCTCGCTGACAGCAATTCGAAACAAACACAGCTTCGCCCCGGGGCGATCGTAATCGCGAGGCGGGGCGAACCGGGTACGGTGCCTAACCGCAGCACCGCTATTTACGCAGTGTCGGGCCGGAGCTGCAGGTTGTCGCGGTGCTGCGGGCCGCGAGGCCCGTAGTCGAGCTCGGCCCCGAGATTGCTGCTCCGGGTGATCAGGGCGGGTGCGTCGCAGGGATCCATGATCGACTCGACGAAAAGCAGCATGTCATTCGGCGCCGCGAGCGCATCTTGCAAGTCGCCGCAGGTCCTGACCACGAACGAGCGCGCCGAGGCGCCCGGGTGGAGCACTTTCGGCAGATCGGCATAGGCCCAGTTGGCGACGTCGTTGTACGGCTCGCTCTTGCCGATGTAGCCGCGTTCGATGGTGTATCCGCCGTTGTTGATCAGCAGGATCGCTGGCTTGTGATCGTGCCGCAGAATGGTCGACAGTTCCTGCGCCGTGACCTGGAAGGAGCCATCGCCCACGAGCAGCACGTGACGACGGTCCGGTGCCGCAGTCAGCGCGCCAAGCAGCGCTCCGACCGAGAAGCCGATGGATCCCCAGTTGATCGAGCCGATGAAGGTGCACTTCGGCGGCAGCTTCAGGCCGAGGATGGAGAAGGATGTGCCGTTGTCGACGTACACGACGTCACCTTCGCGCAGGTAGCCCTGGATGGCCTGCCAGTAGTCCGCCTGCGTCAGCCTCGCGGAAGCGTCGGCTTGCTTGCCCGGTACCGCTGCGGCAGCAACAGGGCGCGGAGCGCGGTTCGTGACCTGCGGAACCGCTTCAATGACGCCGCGGAGCACTTCCTTGAGCGTGACGGCCTGATAGTTGTCTTCGCCGACGTCTACTGCGTGACCGCGGGCGTGGATCGTGCCGGCGGGGAGCGTTGCCGTGAAGTCGCCCGTGGTCACTTCGATCGGCCGATAGCCTATGGCGAGCAGGCAGTCACTGTTCTCGATCGTCTCCTGGACCCCAGGCTCGCTGCCCTTGCCGTTGTAGATGCCAACGTAATGCGGGAACGACTCGTCGATCACGCTCTTGGCTGCGTTGATCACGGCCACCGGTGCGCGCATCTTCTGTGCCAGCTCCATGAGGTCGGGGGCGACGCCGAACCGGGCGGCGTCCGCATCCACGAGGATCGCGGGCTTGGTGGCGGCGGACAGCCGCTGCGCGACCGCGGCGATACAGGAGCGCAGCCGCTCCGGATCACTGGGTGCGTCGGCGAGGACCAGCGCAGCCGCGGGCACCTCGATCTCGAGATACGCGACATCGGACGGGAACTCCATGTACACCGGGAGCTTCTCCCGCCAGGCGGTGAGAATCAGGCGGTCGATCTCTGCGGCCGCGTTGCGCGGGGTGATCCGGGCCTGCGCCGCGGTCACCGGCGCGTAGGCGCGCAGGAAATGGTCATAGTTCCCGTCGGCCATGGTGTGGTGCATCCCCAGGCCGCGATCGATGGACCGCAGCGGTATCGAACCGCAGATGCAGATGGTCGGGACGTGTTCGGCGTAGGAGCCGGCGATACCGTTGAGCGCGCTCAGGGCGCCCACCCCGTTCGTCACGAGCAGCGCGCCGAGGCCCTTCAGCCGGGCATAGCCGTCCGCCGCATAGGAGGAGGTCAGCTCGCCGGTATTGCCGACCCATTGCAGCGTGGCGCGATCGTGGAGCTGCTGCAACAGCGGGAGATTGTAGTCACCGGGGACACCGAACAGATGCCTGATGCCAGCTTCCTCGAGACGGCGAAGCAGGAAGTCGCCGATCGTCATTCTTTGGGTGAGGCTGGCCGTCTGTTGCTTGATTTCCATAAAAGACTCCTGATCTGATTCATCAAAGGGATGAGCGCTACCGTGCGCGATCGAACTCCGCGGAGCTGGGTATCGGTTTTGGACGGCCACACCGTAGTGTTCGTCAGCCTTTTCGATTGCTTACAAACCGGATGCTTTTTCGACACATCGGCTTCTTGCGGAATAACGACATGCTACGATCGTGCGTGTTCGCAGGTCTGTCAGATCTCTGGCTTTTCGATGTTTTCTGAAGCAATTTCCGACGTGGTCTCCGCTATGGGACTAAGCGCCTCTGTAGTTGAAAGATATCCACCAAGCCCTGGTTTTCTTCGCTGCCGTTAGCAGAACAAAGCCGCCTAGCAGCGGAAGCACGCTGATTTGCATCGACGCCGATCAACCACTGTGCCGGCGCGGCGATCAGCCGGATGGCTTTTACGGAATCGTCGAAGGACGCTTAAAAGCGTCGAACGTGCGCAGCAACGGCAAAGAAGCCATCCTGTCGATCCTGGAGCCCGGCAACTGGTTCGGACAGATGTCCGCCATTACCGGATGGCCGTATGCTCACGACTTCATTGCGCTAGAGACCGCGCAGATTGTGAGGCTGCCGCTGGAGGCGTTTCACTCGCGCATGCAGAGCGCGGCATTTGCGAAGCCCCTCATTCGCCAAACTGTGACCGAGCACGAAGCGCTCGTGGCAAAGCGGCGGAGGCAGCCTGCTCGTCGGCGACGCGACGACGCTGCACGCGGAAAACGATGCGTGGACCGTGCAAACGAGCGCGGGCCGAATCAGTGCGAAAGACGTCGTCGTCGCGCTCGGGCCGTGGTCCGACACGGTGTTCGCGCCGCTCGGCTACCGCATTGCGCTGCGTGCCAAACGCGGCTATCACATGCATTACGCGCCGGCGCGCGGACCATTACGCCTCACGACGGGAGTCGAAATCGCGAAGCGCAACGCTGCGCCGACCGGCGTCCAGATCGAGCGCGCCGAGCGGCTCGCCAAGCCGCTCTTCGGGCTCGGCGAGCGCCTCGATCCTCAGCCGTGGCTCGGCATGCGCCCATGCACGCCGGACATGCGGCCCCTCATCGGCCAGGCGCTATTGAGCGCGAACTAGCACGCCAGCGCACTAGCCAATTCGTCCAGGCCCGCAACCATCAGGTCGAAACGCCCAAGCTCCGGTGTCGCCTCGATCACGCGGCCCGCCCCATATTCCAGCGGCCGCGATACGTAACACGTCCGCAGCCCGCACTTCGCCGCCGCATCCAGATCGGACGGATGCGAGGCCACCAGCATGACTTCGTGCGGCTGACAGCCGAGCAAGCCCGCTGCACCGAGATAGATCTCCGGATCCGGCTTGTAGTGACGAAAAACGTCCGCACCAAATATCGCATCCCACGGTAGACCGACCGTTTTCGCCATCCGCACGAGCAGCGCGACGTGCCCGTTGGAAAGCGGCGCGATGACATATCGAGTGCGCAGTCTGTGCAATCCCGCGACGGAATCAGGCCAGGCCGGCAGCTCATGCCACATGCGAACCATTTCATCGACAGCCGCGTCGTCCAATTGCGTGATGCCAAGCTCCCGCTCCAGCTTCAGCAGCGACTCCCGCTGCAGCACATCCAAAACGGCCCAATCCCGCTCGCCCGTTCGCACACGCCGCATCGACGGCGGATAGGCCATCCGCCACGCATCCACAAGCTTCGGCCAGTCCGCCGCGATCCCACGCGATCGTCCCCATTCATCGAGGCGGGAAATCAAGCCTCCCCGCCAATCCACCACGGTCCCGAAGGTATCGAACAGCAGCGCTCGTACAGCGATCATGGTCAGTGGTCCTTCTTGCAGGTTTGCAAATCAAGTCGATGTTTCAAAGCGCATCGCGTCAGCGTCAGTGCAACGATGCGTCATGCCGGTGAACGTGGCCATGAGTTCACTCCAGCAGGTCGGGTTGTTCCTTGACGATGCGGGCGTAGAGCAGCTGGAACTGGAACCAGCCCGCCTGCGCGGCACCGACGATGGAATGCGCCTGGCGCGCGGCGGTGTCGGAAATCATCTTCAGCGGCGCGCCGGTACGCGCCGCCGCAGCTTCCGCCAGCAACTGCACCTGGCAGGAACGCTCCATCGTGATGAACCACCATGCGGCCTCGTCCACGGTCTTGCCGACCGTCAGCAATCCGTGGCTCTGCAGGATCGCCGCCTTGTACGGCCCGAGTGCGTTGGCGATGCGCTGGCCTTCATCCAGTTCCACCGCCACGCCGCCGAACTCGTCGTAGACGGCGTGATCCTGGTAGAAGGCGCAGACGTCCTGCGTGATCGGATCAAGCGGACGACCCAGCGTCGACCACGCCCTGCCGTAGGTGCTGTGCGAATGCGCGGCCGCCACCGCGTCGGCCCGCGTCTGGTGCACGCGGGAATGGATCGCAAAGGCTGCGGCGTTGACCGGGTAGTCGCCCTCCACCACATCGCCATGGTGGTCGCAGCGAATCAGGTTGGACACTTTCACCTGGCTGAAATGCACGCCGAACGGGTTGACCCAGAAGGTGTCGGTGAACTCCGGGTCGCGCGCCGTGATGTGGCCGGCCGCGCCTTCGTCAAAGCCGAACTTCGAGAACAGCCGGAACGCGGCCGCCAGGCGCTCTTTGCGGTGCAGGCGCTCCTGCGTCGGGGTATCGAACCGAGGGGGACGCGGGAGGTTGCGGTATCGCGCCTTGACCTCTTCGGACAGACCCGCGCCGATTTCGTCGTCGGGCGCGGCTTGCGATTGCGAGGCATTCATGGTTGTCTCCTTTCAGGTGTTCCGTGTGACCGACTCCTGCTGTCTTGGGGGCGTCGCAACCGAGATCGCAAATTCGAACGGGAAGCGTCCGAGCACGGCAATCGCCGCGGGTTCGAATGCGGGATCGGGAAGCGCGACGGAAAGCGACATCCCACGAGCTCCGTCCGAGTCTACGCTGACCAACGCGCCGTCGATCCCCGCCTCGACGAGCGCATGGCGTAGCGCGTCGGCCGTCTCGCGCCGCTTCAGCTCCGGCTTGAAAATCTTGCCGACGCCGGTAAGCGGCATCGCATCCACGATTCTGATCAGTTTGGGCAGCGCGGCACGCTCGCCGATCTCGTCGCGCACGAACGCTGCGAGATCGGCCTCGGTCGCGCTCGCGCCTGGCTTGAGCTGGACGTAGGCGACCGGCAACTCCCCGGCATGCGCATCCGGACGACCGACCGCCGCGGCGATCTGAACCGCCGGGTGGCGATGAAGCGGCTCCTCGATCGCCGCGGGATCGATGTTGTGACCGCCCCGAATGATCAGGTCTTTCTTGCGCCCGGTCAGCCAGAAATAGCCGTCGGCGTCGCTTCGCCCCAGGTCGCCGGTGTTGAACCAGCGCTTTCCATCGCCGAGCTCAAGCCAAATCCCTTCATTTTGTTCGGAGTGCGTATAGCCGACGAAAACGTTTGCTCCGGCGATGACGATCAGGCCCACTTCATCGGCCGCGCAATCGCGCACATATTGGCCGGCTTCGTCGACGACGACCGCTTTCATTGCCTGGCCTGGGAGACGCAGCCCGATCGATCCCAGCCTGCGCTCGCCGAGCAGCGGATTCGCGCTGCTCACGCAGGTTCCCTCGGTCAGGCCGTAGCCCTCGAGAATCCGGATGCTCGTCCGTTCCTGGAAAGCGCGGAAGACCTCGACTGGCATCGGCGCAGCGCCACATAGGCCGTACTCGAGCGAACTGACATCGTGCGCGCCGACGGGAACGCCGAGCAGTGAAGCGTAGAGCGTGGGAACCCCACTGAAGATGTTGATGCGATGGTGCGCGACGATTTCCCAGAACCGTTTGGCGACCCCGTCACCGCGATAGCCTTGTGGCGTGCCGAGCACCACGTGGGCGCCTCTGGAGAAAGGCAGCAGGCCTGTCGCCATGACGGCATTGACATGGAAGAGCGGCAGTCCGCAAAAGATCGTCTTGCCCGGACCAATGCTGTCGCCGAAGAACCGGCCTGCGCTCCAGGCGTTGGCGACTTCGTTGCCATGGCGGCGCATGGCGATTTTTGGCAGACCTGTCGTGCCGCCCGTGCAAAAGTAGGACGACAGGTCGTCGGCGCTGAAGCGGCGAGCGCTATCGAGCGTCGTTCCGGATTCACGCGCGATGGCGCTGCCGAAGTCGTGTATCTGGATATGCGCAGGCACCGCGCCGAGCAACCCGTCGTCGCCACCCGGCTTCGAACGCTCGGCGCGCTCGGGCATTCGGGTCGCGAACGGCCGCGGAGCCTGCAGACGGTCGGCCAGATTCACGAGCACGAGATGCCGCAACGACTCGATCTTGTGCAGGACCGGCTGCACCTTTTGCCAGAGCTCGACGCCGGGGGAAGGCGCCAGCGTCACGAGCACGTCGGCGCCCGACGCGTTGAGCAGTTCGGCTATCGCCTCGCCCTCGAGTAGCGGATTGATAGCACAGACGATGCCCGCCGTTTCCCCGCCCCAGATCACGAAATGCGTTTCGGGCAGATTAGGCAGAACGTACGCGACCACGGAACTCGTGCCACAGCCGAGCCTCGTGAACAGATTGGCCGTGCGTGTGATGTCGCGAACCAGTTCGCCATAGGTCCAGCACTCGGCATCACGGTATCGGTCGGCCGTGAGAAAAAACGAGAGCGCGGGCGCCGACGGATCGATGGCCGCCCCGCGGCGGATCATCTCGTAGGTGCTGACCGGAAGGTCCGCCGGCAGCCCTTGCGATTCGATCGCAAGGACGTCGTTCTGGTTTGCGATGCCTGTCATGCTGTTTCTTTCGTTGTCTACCACGGGGTTGCGCTGTACGAGCTCAGATGTCTCCGATCTCCGCAATGAAGCGTCAGCGTGTTCGAGAAGAAGGAATGGGACAGCGACGGCTGGAAGCCGCCGCAGTGGCCATCATCGGCCTCAAGCCGGCTCGAAGCGGCTATGGTCCGGGTCCAGCGAGCGGCCGGAGCCCGCATCGTTGCGCATGCTCGCAAGGCGGGCTCCTTCCCGGCTGGCCATTTCGTAGAGCTTCTCAGGGTCGTCCCGCATGAGCTGCAATACGGCAGCTTCGATTCCTTCCGCCACCACCACGTCCCTCCTTTTCTCGGCGATGCCGTCGAGGATCGTGCTTGCGGCAACGTTCACATCGATGCCACGCTCGATGTTCGGATCCGAGCGTCCGCGCCGCGAACCGTCGCCCTCGACGGCATTGACGGCGATCGGTGTATTCACGGAGCCGGGCAGAACCATGGTGACGGCGATGCCGTACGCTGCCTCGATTTCCGCGCGCAGCGCGGCAAAGTAGCCGACGACCGCGTGCTTGGCGCCTGAGTAGCCGGTCCTCAGTGGAACCCCCACCTTTCCGGCCACGGAGCTGACCGCTGCGATATGGCCGGTGCGTCGCTCGATCATGCGGGGAACGACAAGCTGAGTGAGCGCGACCGGCGCCAGGTAATCGATTTCCATCAGCATCCGGTACACCTCGAGCTCGGTGTCGATGGCGAGGCTGCGCTGGCTAATGCCTGCATTGTTGATGAGGACGTCGATCTGCCCACGCCACTTCCACGCGCTGTCCACCACGTCGGCCAGTGCGTCCCAATTCGTGGCCTCGAACGGGAGGACGAGCGCTCGTTGCGCGGCCCTTGCCGCGACGCGCTCGAGCGCGTCGGCCCGTCTCCCCGACAAGATGACGGATGCCCCGCGATCGAGCAATTGGAGCGACAACGCTTCCCCGATACCCGAAGACGCGCCGGTCACCCATACGACTTTTCCTTCAAACGACATTGCATTTCTCCTTTTGACTGCCCGGGTGCCGTGGCAATCGCATTTCGCACGTTCGTGATTGACTACTGCCGATAGCTGGCGTCGATGCGATCCAATTTGCGCAACAACGCGGGCCAGACAAATGCGCCGCCAAACCCTTGGGTCTGGACTCGGGCGGCTTCCTGAGCGCCCGAAACAATGGCCGCATCGATGAACTCCAGCTCGTCGCCGGTCTGCGCCGCGAGCTGCACCTGGCAGGTCGTCTCGAAGATGTACATGGCGAGAAATGCATCTGCGATGGTGGCGCCGACGGTCAGCAGCCCGTGATTCCGAAGCATGAGGAAGGTGGCATCTCCAAGATCCGCCTGAAGTCGCGGCTTTTCCTCGTCGCGCAACGCGACGCCTTCATAGGCGTGGTAGCCCAACGACCCGAGCACGAACGTCGCCTGCTGGGAAATCGGCAAGATTCCGCGCTTCTGCGCACTGACGGCAACGCCGGCACGCGTGTGCGTGTGGATCACGCATTGCACGTCGCTGCGTGCGGCGTGGACCGCGCTGTGAATGACGAAACCCGCGCGATTGACGTCGAATTGCGAATCACGCATTTTGCGGCCTTCGCCATCAACGAGCACAAGCGACGAGGCCGTGACTTCGTCGAACAGCAGGCCGTAGGGGTTGATCAGGAAATGATGATCGGGGCCTGGCAGCCGCGCGCTGATGTGAGTGAACACGAGATCGGACCAGCCATACTGGGCAATCAAGCGATAGCAGGCAGCGAGGTCGCAACGCAGCGCCCATTCTTCCGCGCTGACGACGTCCTTGAGAGAGGGAATTTTCATGTCAGTGTCTATCGGTGAACGTGAGCCGTTTCAGCAGGCCGCATCTGCGTAGATGCTCGTGCGCGGCCGGGCCATCAAGCGTCGAAGCATCGGCTCGAACTCGCTGATGGGCAACGTCTCCGCGTGCGGATCGAAAGCAGGCGCGTCATACAGTTCGCAGAACTCAGCGGTCCGGTCATAGTGCGGGTGGCTCTTGAACTGGTCGCGCATGTCGCGGTCCATGCCCAGATGGTGGAAGAAATAGTGACCCTGAAAGATCCCGTGGTTCTGCACCATCCAAAGATTGGCCTCACTGACGAACGGCTTCAGGATGGCCGCCGCGATGTCCGGATGATTGAACGCACCGAGCGTATCCCCGATGTCGTGAAGCAGCGCCACCAGCACGTATTCTTCATCACGCCCGTCACGCCACGCGCGCGTGGCGGTCTGGAGGCTATGTGTGTAACGGTCCACGGGGAAGCCGCCATAGTCCCCCTCGAGGAGCTTGAGATGCGCGATCACCCGATCCGGCAACGCGCGTGCGAAAGCGGGAAATTCCGCACCAATGCGCTCCCAGTCCTCCCGGGAGCTGTCTTTCATGTCGATGAAGGTGGCTCGAGAAGTCACTTTACTGTCCTCAGTCTGATCGAAACGGCTAACCATGCGGCTTGACCCCATGCTACGATCGCTACTTGCCGCCGGTCTGTAATTTCTCTTGCATTTCCGGGTTCTCCCCAGCCATTTCGATGCAGCGCCACCATGGAATTCAGCGCCCCCCTCGTTGAGAAGATGTCGGCCAACCCTTGGTTTTCCTCGCTGCCCTTGGCTGAACGAGAGAGCCTGGTGGCCAGCAGCACCCGGCTTCGCATCGACAGCGGATCGCCGCTGTTTCGGCGCGGCGATCCGCCGGATGGGTTTTACGGGCTCGTCGAGGGACGCTTGAAAGCGTCGAACGTCCGCAGCGACGGCAAGGAAGGCATTCTCGTCATCCTGGAGCCCGGCAACTGGTTCGCGCAGATGTCCGCCGTCACGGGATGGCCGTATGCTTACAGCGTGACCGCGCTCGAAACCGCACACCTTCTCAGGCTTCCGCTCGAGGCATTCAACTCATTTATGCAGCGCGCCGCGTTCGCCAAGGCGATAGCCGAGCTGCAATGTCAACACACCGCCCTTCTCTATCAGATGCTCGACGACGCAACGCTGCATGCCACGCGCACGCGAATTGCCCGTCGTCTGATGCGGCTCGCTCGCGGTGACGCCACCCAGGCTGCCGAGAATCGGTCGGACATCCCGGTCTCGCAGGAAACGCTCGCGATGATGCTTGGGCTTTCGCGTCAGACACTCGCGCTCGAACTCAAGGAGATGGCCGCGCAGGGTGCTGTCGCGTTGCGCTACGGCCATGTCGAAATCATCTCCATGGACGTCCTCAAGTCGTTCGACGACTAGTTCGAGGCAAGCGCGGCAGTGCCCTGGTGCGGACCCTGCTCGATGTTTCCATCGCTGGGCGTTCGCCCAGCGATGGGATTCCCGAAGCGGCACCGCGGCTGGTTCAGCGCCCGAGCGCCACGTCAGAAGCGGTGCGTGACGCCAACAGCGACCAGCGTCTGCGACGCGCCAAAATCAGGTGCGCCCGTGGACGCGACAACCCGTATCCCGGGCCAACTCGTCGTTGCGGTACCGTTGTTCTTCATGTAGGCCGCCCGCACGTACAGGCTTGTACGCTTCGAAAGCAAGTGGTCGCAGCCGAGTTCGATGCCGGGCGTGTTGTCGTGCGATCCGCGCACGTTGCGTTCAAGCCCTGAGATCTCGATCACGTCTTGCGGCGTTGCCTGTATCGTTGCGCCGATTTGAGCAACGCTTACGGGATGTGCAGCCCCGATGAGCGCCGCTGCCGAACCGCGCGCGGCGTCTTTCGGCCGCGCGTACGAATAGAGGAGCTGAACGTTTACAACCCCCAGGTGGTAGGCGAGTGCGCCGGTGAAGTGTTCGGTTGCGACGAGGTTCAACGAAGAAAACGGCCCCAGGGCTATCGTCTCCGTTCCCGGATGCTGAACCTGGTAAGCGACACCCGCATACAGCCCGTATCCTGAGTAGGTTGCGGCCAAATCAAGGACGTTCCCCGTAGTGGCTGGCACAGGTTGCGTGACCGTCGCGGCGAACGCGTACATCGCGTAAAGCCGCGCGCCAGCCAGGTCAGGCGACTGATAGAGCATGGCATTGCTCGTGCGCCCGGTGATGTTCTGTGTCGCGAGCGTGTTCCGGTCCACGGCGAGGATGTTCGCCGTAACCGGCGACAGAACCTCGTTCAGACGAAAGGGATCCGCGCTGTAGGCGACGGTGAAGGTCGGCTGATACTGGCGTCCGAACGTCAGCGAACCGTATTTCTGATCGAACAGCCCGACCCATGCCTGACGATAGAACAAGGTCGTCGTGTCGGCGAACAGCGTCCCGTTGTTAACGTTGTAGCCCGTTTCAATGTCGAACCTTGCCTGCAGCCCTCCGCCCAGGTCCTCTCGCCCGGTCAGCCCGAACAGCGACCCTGTCGCGCCGCCGCTTCGCTGCGAAATGGAAGCCGATCCGCCATTGTTCAGGTATTGCACGAATGCATCGACCACGCCATATATCGTGACGCTCGATTGCGCGGCCGCCCCTCCGGCCGCGAGCAGCAACGTAGCGCCGCAGAGGGTCTTTGCGGAAAACTGCATGTGTGTCTCCTTTCTTGTGGTTGATGACAAAGATCTTCTGAAACGGCCTAGGACTCCGAAATGACCTTGGCGTCGCGAAGCGAAGCGATCTCCGAATCGGCGAATCCGCATTCCGACAACACCTCATGCGAATGCTGACCGACGTACGGCGCGGCTGAGCGCGCATAAGGAGCCACGCCGTCGAAGTGGATCGGCAGGCCCAGTGAGCGAGTCGTCCCGCCATCGGCACGGTCGACGTCGACCACCATGGAGATGGCCTGCGACTGTTCGTGCTCCATTGCCTCCTTCACGTCGTGCACCGGTCCGACGGGAACGCCCGCAAGATCGAATTTTTCGACCCAGTAGGTGGCCGTTTGTCGGCTTAACGCGGCATTCACCAATTCTTCCAACGCACGACGATTGGCCACTCGGGATCGCGCATCGCGAAAGCGTTCATCCTGAAGCCACTCGGGCTGCCCGAGCACCTCGACGATCCGCAGCCAATTGGCCTGATTCGCGCCGCCGAGCGCGATGGCGCCGTCTTTGCAGCGGAAGACCTGGTACGGGGCAATGAGAGGATGCGCGGTGCCCATGGGGGCGGCAACTTCGCCGCTGGAAAAATAGCTCGCCGCAAACCAGTACATCTGCTGAAGCGACGCTTGCAGCAGTGACGTCTCGACCTTGCTTCCCACGCCGGTGCGCAAGCGCTTGACGTAGGCCGTGACGCAGCCGAGCGCGGCCAGGATGCCCGCATTGATGTCAGCGATCGAACTGCCTGGCTTGGCCAGTTCACCGTCGATCGATCCCGTTATGCTGACAAGGCCCGAAAACGCCTGCAACACGAGGTCAAAGCCGCCCTTGTCGCTCAACGGTCCATTGGGACCGTAGCCGCTGATGGAGCAGTAAATCAGTTGCGGATTGATCTGGCGCAGATGCTCATAGCCCAGCCCCAGCGCTTCCATCTTTCCGCGGCGATAGTTCTCGGTGACGATATCGCAACTGGCCGCAATGCGTCTGATGACTTCTCGCCCCGCAGGCTGACGGATATCGACCGCAACCGACCGCTTGCCTCGGTTGAGCATCATGAAACCGGGCGCCAGCGCGGGTTGCCCAGGCCGGGCATAGCCCCTCGAATCGTCCCCGCCGGGAAACTTCTCGATCTTGATGACGTCCGCGCCCATGTCGGCCAGCATGAGCCCGCAGATCGGGCCGGCCATGATCTGGCACATCTCCAGAACGCGCACGGATGCGAGCGGAAGTTCGCTTCTCTCGGTCATGACGAAACCCTCATTCGCCCTTGAAAGCCGGACTGCGATGCTCTGCGAAAGCCGTCAGGGCCTCCGCGATATCGCGTGTGCCCAGGCTGCGCTCGAATGCGGCCACGGCGAGCGCTTCGTCGTATTCGTATCGTGCAGTTTCGTTGAGCGTCGCCTTCATTGAAGCCAAGGGAATCGGCGCCATCGAGAGAAGATCGTGAACCCACGCTTCCACTTCCGCGTCGATCTTGTCGTACGCGACGAGCGAATCGAGATAGCCGATGCGCAGCATCTCCTCGGCCTCGATCGTGCGGGAAGTCAGGAACAGTTTTTTTGCGGGACCGATGCCGAGCCGCGACACCCAGCGGCGGATGCCATGGCCGTAATAGTGCAATCCGAGGCGGGCCGCGGGCATGAACATCCGCATGCCCTGCACGCCGATGCGGAAATCGCAGGACAACGCGAGATCGGTCGCGCCCCCGTATACCGGAGCATGAAGTTTGGCGATCGTGACTGCACGAGCATTCTCGATCTCGTCGCAAAGCGACTCGAAGCGATTGTCGGATGCCTTGGCCGCGGCTTCGGCGGACTTGCCTAGACGGGTGAGATCGAAGCCCGAGCTGAAGCTCTTGCCGCTGCTCGCGAAAACGATCACGCGAACCTCCGGACTGTGATTCAGCCTCGTCAGATAGCGCTGAATGATGAGGACGTCGTCGGGCTCGATGCGATTGTGCGTGTCGGGGCGATGAAGCGCGATGGTGGCCATGGCGCCATCGATTGCGAGTGAAGGCGGTGCGGAACCCGGGCATCCCGGCGCGAATGTCAGCGCCTTAGCACCATTCGCGTCTTCACACATGTCGCTCATATGACGACCCCTTGAACTAGATGGTTGGCAACGAATTCGATGACAAAGGCGGGAATTGTTCGAGAACTTTTCCCGCTCACTCCAGGACAGCGGCCGGGGATGCGCGAACCGAAAGATGACGGTGTCGCCACATGACAATCCCACCCGAGAGCAGCAGCGCCGCGACGAAATACAGCCCGATCGCCGTGCTTCCTGCATACGTCTTCAGTACGCCTATCAATGATGGGCAAATCGCCCCCGCCAGCCCCGATGCCATTGTGATCGTGGCGATCCCCGCTGGCGCGGCATCCTGCGGCAGCATGCTTGTCGCCACTGCCCAGAACACCGGCAACGCCGATATGAGGCCTGCCGCCCCTGCCGAAATCAGCGCCATCGATGTCCATAGGCTGCCCGGCGTGAAGGTCGTAGCGGCAAGCCCGAGCGCCCCCACGCAAGCGGCTGCGGCAACGTTTCTCCGATGATCGCCGCGCGCATCCGACCGACGTGCCAGCCAGAACATGACCAGCATGCCAATCGAATACGGGATGAGCGAATAGAAGCCCACTGCCTGTATGCTCGAAACGCCCCACCCATGGATCATCGAAGGCAACCAGAAGCTGAGCGTGTAGATTCCGCAGTTCAGTGCGAAGTACAGATAGGCAAGCACATAGAGCGATGGAATTCGCCACGCGGCTTGCAGCGCGCCGCGCGCGGAAGCGACTTCCCGCTGCCGCGCAGGCTCGAGATGCGAAGCCACCAGTTCGCGCTGCCTTTTGCTCAGCCACTTCGCCTGCTCTGGACGGTCCGTCAAGTAGCAGTAGGCGATGATGCCCAGCAGGGAACTAGGCAATCCCTGCAATACGTACATCCATTGCCATCCCTTCAGGCCGTAAAGACCATTGAGGTGCTGAATGATCCACCCCGACAGCGGTCCGGCGACGATCCCGGCGGTGACGCCGGCCGACATGAAGATCGCGACGATTCTGGCGCGTCGTTCAGCCGGATACCAGAACGTGAGGTAGAGCACGATGCCAGGAAAGAACCCTGCCTCGAAGACACCCAGTAAGAACCGAACCACATAGAACTCCAACGGAGTTCGGATAAACATGGTCGAGGCCGACGTCAGCCCCCAAAGAAGCATGATTCGCAAGAGAGTCTTGCGAGCGCCGATCCTCTGCATCGCAAGATTGCTCGGTATCTCGAACAGGAGGTAGCCGACATAGAAGATGCTGGCCCCGATGCCATAAATCGCGTCCGTGAAGCCGAGGTCCGGCTTCATTTGCAGTTGCGCGTATCCGATGTTGATCCGGTCGATATAGTTGAATACAAAGCAGATAAAGAGCAATGGCATTAATCGACGCGTGATCCCCCGGTATGCCTCATCGATATCCTTCTCGGCGGCTACGCAGTTGTCGCCCGGTAAAGCATCGCCGTCGGCCTTGCGCAACGCGTCCGCATGTATTCCTACAGGATTTTTCATCACTGCTTCTCCGCATGCCGTGGTTTGAAGCGCGCGCATGTGCGCGATTCGATTAGCGGATGGTAGACAAGAGGCGGTGTTTCAAAAGTTAAGCAACTTACAATCCTAGGGATAACGCTGTGCGGCGCCTTCGCATCGGTTGCTGGACCAATGGGCCACATTGCCTGAGCCACGACGGCGAGGCCGACCGGTGCGATCCAGCCCAAAACCGATACCAACGTATATTGACTGTCCGTTCGCAAGCGGCGATTGCTGTTCCTTCATGGAGCGCTGCTGGAAGGGACGCGATGGAGCTAGCCGCAGCCGCGGAAACGGACGAAGCCCTCTGTTACCTCGGTCTGGCCTCGTACAACGAGGAAATGAATGCGGAGGCGCTGACCTATATGCGGCAGACGCTGGACTATCCACTGCATGCCCCTCTCTCGATGTCGCCGCTCGCGCCCCTCGCCGACGCGAAGGATCTGCCGATCGGCGGCGAAACGCCACCCACTTCCGCCGTTATACCCCACGTTGCTTCAAGGGCAGCCTTCGAATCTACAACGACCGTTCGCAATGTCGTCTCGGCTTCCGAGTAGTCTCAAGGAAGAACCACCTTTCTATCAGCAGGAGTTCCCTTGCATCACTCGACGATCTTCGAACTGAACGACTTACCGGCGTCGTAACGAAAGCGACAAGAAGACCGCGCGGCGCGGGCGTGGAGCCGTTCAGCTATTTGATGACCACTGGATTGACGGGCGCACCGCTGCCGTTGACTACCTTGAGTGGCGCCGCCGTGTAGAGAAACGACCATTGCGCGTCGTTAGCACAGTCAGCAGCAAGGGGGTCGAGTTGAGCGATTTCCGTTAGCGTCACGCCGAGATTGCGCATCAACGCGTTGTGCAGCGGTAGCGCTACACCTGATTCCGGGTCGACTGTAACTTCGTTCGCGATGGTGTCAGTCACCAGGTTGGGAATCTCCATCCTTTGGAACCATTCGACAAGCCCCGGGCTATAGGTGAGGCCTGGTTCCGCAAAGGTTCGGTAAAAATCAGCCCGGTCGCGTTCGTAGAATGAGCCGATCCACCCGGTCCGAATAACGAGGATGTCGCGCTTCTCGATTCTTACGCCTTGCGCTTCGGCCGCGTCCAGAAGGTCGAGATGGGTGAAGGTTTCACCCGGATCAAGTACTGCCTTGCCGCGATGGCGCGCCATGTCGATCAGCACGCCGCGCCCGGCCACGCCGCGCTCTGCGATGGGTAGCACACTGGCCTTCTCGAGTCCGCCAATGGTCGACTTCGCATCGTAGCCGTTCCACAGTTTGTCGTCGTACCACACGTGTCCCAAAGCGTCGTATTGGGTCGAGCCTTGCAGATACATGATCATCATGTCGTCCGCATATTCTGCGAGCCCGGGAAAGAGCGGGCCTTTACCGCAAAGATAGTGGCCTTTGTCCATCACGTTGATACGTTGCGACTGGGAGCGTCCCGGCCAGACGGGATCACCCTTGGGATTGCCCATCTGAATCTGTAACGTGAAGATCTTGCCGGATCGGACCGCCGCAACCCCTCGCAATACTTCGGCCTCGGTCAGGTAGTTGAGCGCCCCGACTTCGTCGTCGGCTCCCCACTTTCCCCAGTTCTTCGGCGCGTCGCGCAAAAGCTCTGCCACGAGCGGAACGTTCTTCGATTCCATGAATTGTCTCCCAAGCAATCAGCTATCGAGGTTGACCAACATCGACGTGAATCACAATTCGCGTACCTGCCGTCAGAGTACGCATGCATATACAATGCGACAAATGAATAATGTGAATCAGTACTTAATCATTCCATGCATATATCAAGAATCGATCTGAACCTCTTCGTCGTGTTCGAATGTATCTACACACAGGGAGGCATAACGCGCGCTGCGGAGCAACTGAATCTGAGTCAGCCTGCGATCAGTCATGCCCTGAACCGCCTGCGGGTACTCCTTGGCGACCCGCTTTTCGAACGGCATGGTCACGCAATGGTGCCCACGCCATTTACGCGCTCCATCATCGAGCGAGTGCGCGACGCGCTGCGAACTTTTGAACTGACGCTCCACGAAACTAACCTGTTCGACGTCGAGCGGACATCTAAGCGGTTCACGCTCGGCGTACGTGACGTCCTCGAGTCAGTCGTGCTGCCCCCTGTGATGAGCCATGTGGTCAAAAACGCACCCTCAGTCGATATAGCTACGGTGCTCCACGACCGGCGCACCCTGGAAGCGGACTTGCTCTCAGGCGCGCTGGACGCGGTCATCGACATCCTGCTGCCGATTCCCCAAGCCGTGCGCGCCATCAGGCTGGCCTCGGACGAACTGATTGTTATGAGCCGGCGCGGCCACCCCAGGATCGGCCGACGTCTTGATCTCGATACGTATGTGGCAGAACAACACGTGCTGGTAACCGGTCGGCGCCGAGGTCTCGGCATTGAAGACATGGAACTTGTCAAACTTGGCTTGCAGCGCCGTGTTCGGCTGCGTTGCCAGGACTACTCGGCAGCATGTCGGGTAGTGAGCCAAACCGACCTTCTGCTCACGATGCCGGGGCGGTACGCGAAGCTGCTCAACGAACACTTCGGCAATCAGATGCATGTTTGTCCGCTGGACGAAGTGTCGGTGGATGCCTATCTGTATTGGCACGCGCATTCGGACGTCGACCCGGCAAATATGTGGTTCCGGCAGCATTTGATTGACACATTCCCGTCCGCTGCGACGAAGCCGCGTCGAACTCGACCAAGCGCCGCTTCGTTGGCCGGCGGCCGCGGCAGAAAAGCATAGTTTCCTGACACACCGCTAGCGCTGCGGCTACCTCAACACGCCGCACGCGCTAAAGCTCGTCCAATATATGCACGGTATGAATCTGCCGTAATTCCATCTATTCATTTGAATTATCTTGATCGCCTCCGTAATCTGCCGGAATGGAGGTGATGGTATGGGGCAGATCTATCTGATACGTCATGCTCAAGCCTGGTTCGGCACCGACGACTACGACCGGTTATCCGAACTAGGTTTCCGGCAGGCAAGACTGCTGGGTCGTTGGTTCGGCTCATGCGACGCGTCAATGGACCGGGTTGTCGCGGGGGCGATGCGCCGGCATCTTGAGTCGGCAAGCAGTTGCCTGGACGCGGTCAGTGCCACGAGTGCACCATATGCGTGCGATGTGCAAGTGGATGAACTCCTGAACGAATTTGACCACGACGGAGTACTGGACGCATTCCGCGAATCCGATCACGAAGCCGCCAGGCACCTCGACTCGCATATCGGCGATGACCCTGTCACTTCGTCCGCGATGCTGCAGAGGTACTTTGCGTTGGCAATGGAGAGGTGGATGAGCGGACAGCACGACGGCGACTACGGCGAGTCGTGGCACCAGTTCCGCGAGCGCAGCATTGAAGGATTCGAAAGGATTGCTACTGGAGCCAGCCCCGCAAAGCGAATCGCTGTGTTTACCTCAGGTGGTGTGATCGCAGCAATTTGCCAACACCTTTTGGATCTGTCGAATAAGGCGACGCGGGATCTCAACTGGTCGCTAGCCAATACCGGAGTCACTCGAGTCTTGTCCACAAAAGGACGGCGCGGGCTCGACTATCTCAACAGCACGGCCCACTTCGAATGGGCCTGTTCTCCACAGATGCTGACCTACCGCTAGGGCAGATCGGCTTCAAGCATTTTATCAGCAATAGGCCGCGTATCCCGCGGCGAAAAGGACATCGCATGGACGACAAAGTATTCGACCTCGCAGGTAGGGTCGCGCTCGTTACGGGCGCAAGCCGTGGCATTGGTGAACAGATTGCGCGAAAGCTCGCGGCTTATGGAGCACACGTCGTGCTTAGCAGCAGGAAGGCAGCGGCGTGTGAAGAAGTGGCTTCGGCCATACGAGGCGCGGGCGGTAAAACTGATGTCTTTCCCTGCCATATCGGCGATATGGATCAGATCACCGCGTTGTTCGACTTTCTCTCCAGCAAGAACCTGGAACTGGACATATTGGTCAACAACGCTGCCGCTAACCCTTACTACGGGCCTGTTGTCGACACCGACCTCGATGCGTTCACGAAGACCGTCGATGTGAACATCCGCGGCTATTTCTTCATGACTGCTCGGGCGGCGAAGCAAATGGCGGCGCGAGGCAAAGGAAGCATCATCAATGTGGCATCTGTAGCCGGCGTGGTTCCCGCACCTTCCATCGGTATCTATTCGATCACCAAGGCAGCCGTTATCTCGATGACTCGTACCTTCGCCGCAGAGTGTGGGACAAATGGAGTACGCGTGAACGCCCTGTTACCGGGCACGACCGAGACTCGCTTCGCGGCGGCGCTCGTCGATAACCCGGAAGTGCGTGATCAGTTTCTCCAAAGGGTCCCGCTGGGTCGTGTTGCAGCACCGGAGGAAATGGCAGCCACAGTGCTCTATCTCGCGTCGGATGCCTCCAGCTACACGACTGGCGCATGTATCAATGTGGATGGCGGATTTTTGACGAATTAAGGGGACATGCCGTCAATGAATTCTACCCATACGACGATTTTGAGTTTCGGTGCCGATATTTCCCGACTTGGCCGGTGGCTATGCGATCACGTTGTCGGGTTTTCCGGACCGCTACAGATTGCCCAGTTCCCAGGAGGACAATCGAATCCGACATATCTGCTGACAACGCCATCCAGACGCTACGTTCTACGTCGCAAACCAGGGGGGGCCCTGCTGCGATCAGCACATGCAATTGACCGCGAATTTCGTCTACTGAAGGCTCTGCAGGGGTCTTCAGTACCGGTTGCCGAAGTTTTTTGCTATTGCGATGACACGTCGGTCTTCGGAACGGAGTTCTATGTCATGTCCTACGTCGAGGGACGCGTGCTATGGGAGAGCAGCTTGCCCGGCTTCGCGCCCGGCGATCGACGCGCCATCTTTGACGAGATGAATCGGGTCATCGCGGCCCTGCACAGCCTGGATATTGATGCACTCGGGCTGCGGGACTACGGCAAGACCGGCAGCTATTTCGAGCGCCAGGTGTCGCGCTGGATCGGCCAATACCGCGCTTCAGAAACATATCGTATCGATTCTATTGAGCGGCTCATCGAATGGTTGCCGCAACACCTGCCGGCTATTCAGACGACGTCGCTTGTGCATGGCGACTTCCGCATTGACAACCTGATCTTCCACAGCACTGAGCCTCGTGTCGTCGCGGTACTTGATTGGGAACTATCGACGTTGGGGGACCCGTTCGCGGACTTCTCGTATCTATGTCTTGCATGGCATCTACCGGTTAATGGATTTCGGGGCCTGGGCGGACTTGACGAGGATCAGTTGAAGGCTTTGGAGATTCCGCTCGAGCGCGATTTCGTCGCTCAATATTGCAAGCGAACTGGCAAGGAGGAAGTCACCGCACGTGAATGGAACTTCTACCTCGCCTACAACCTGTTCCGGGGTGCGTGCATCCTGCAAGGCATCATGAAGCGTGCTCTCGACGGCAATGCGAGCAGCAGTCAGGCCTTTGAATACGGCCAGCGCGCAAGATTGTTGGGGGACATCGGTTGGTCGTGCGCTGAGCGCGCGATGGCAGCGTGAGTTCTTTTCGTTAATCACAAGCGAGTTGATCATGATCATCGAAATTTCTGAGAGAGCCCGCGAGCTCCGACGACGCGTTTCCGCGTTCATGGACGAGTATGTCTATCCGAACGAGGAACGCTATCACCGCGAGGTCGCGGAGGGCGATCGCTGGCAGCCTGTTGCGCTCATCGAAGAGCTGAAAGCGCGCTCGCAGACCTTGGGCCTATGGAACCTCTTTCTGCCCGACTCGGAACGCGGTGCGGGACTATCCAATATCGAGTACGCACCGCTGTGCGAGACGATGGGGCGGGTCCATTGGGCGTCGGAGGTATTCAATTGCTCAGCGCCTGACACCGGCAACATGGAAGTGCTGGTGCGCTATGGCACCCCAGAACAGAGGAAGGAATGGCTTGAGCCGCTATTGCGGGGGGAAATCCGCTCCGCGTTTGCCATGACCGAACCGCTCGTCGCGTCGTCGGACGCAACGAACATCGAGAGTTCGATTGTGCGGGATGGCAACGAATACGTAATCAACGGACGCAAATGGTGGACGTCGGGGGCGAACGATCCACGTTGCAAGGTATTCGTCTTCATGGGGAAGACCGACACGAATACGGCCGACCGTCACCGTCAGCAATCGATGATCCTGGTGCCGCGCGATGCGCAAGGCATCACAGTAGTGCGTCATCTGCCAGTGCTCGGTTTCGACGACGCCCCGCATGGACACGCGGAGGTGTTGTTCGACAATGTTCGTGTGCCGGTCACGAACATACTACTCGGAGAAGGGCGTGGCTTCGAGATTGCGCAAGGTCGTCTCGGACCAGGCCGCATCCACCACTGCATGCGACTGATCGGTCTGGCGGAGCGGGCACTCGAAGTAATGTGCCAGCGCGGCCTGTCTCGTGTCGCGTTTAGGAGTCCCGTCGCGCATCAATCCGTCACTCGCGAGCGGATCGCCGAAGCCCGGATCGCAATCGAGCAGACGCGCTTGCTGGTGCTCAAGGCCGCACACATGATGGATACCGTAGGGAACAAGGTCGCGGCGCGCGAGATCGCGATGATCAAGGTGGCCGCGCCGAATATGGCTTGCAAGGTAATTGACTCGGCCATTCAGGCATGCGGGGGCTATGGCATGCAGGACCCGTTTCTGGCTCATGCATACGCGGAGGCGCGCTCGCTGCGGATCGCCGATGGACCCGACGAAGTTCATCGTAATGCCATTGCGAAGATGGAACTCGCCGCTTACATGTAACGTCACCGAAAATCGGAGCAAAGATATGCCCTATTCAAGGTCGCCCCACTGGCCCGCGCAGTTGTCCACCGATCTGACCGTGCCAGCGACAAACCTGTTCTATAACGTGGAAGTGTCAGCGGAACGCTTTCCCCACAAGCCGTTCATTGTCTTCTACGACACAACTGTCACGTTCGCTGAGTTCAAGGATGAAGTCGAACGCATCGCCGGTTTCCTTCAGCGTGAATGCGGCGTGAAAGCAGGCGACCGCGTGCTGATATGCATGCAGAACAGTCCGCAATGGCTCATCGCCTTCTATGCGATCCTGCGTGCCAATGCGGTCGTGGTGCCGGTCAACCCGATGAACAGGACTGAGGAGCTGCGCCATTACATCGAAGATAGCGACGCCAGCACCGTGTTCGTCGCGCAGGATCTCTATCCGCGCATCCAACCATTGCTAGGCGACGCTGGCGGCATAGGTCTCGAGCATGCTGTCGTTGTCACGTACAGCGACTATCTGAAGTACCCTGCCGGGATTACGCCTCCTGATTTCGTCGCCGTACCGCGCCACATCGTGAATGGACCGGGCGTCAGCTACTGGGCTGACGCCCTCGAGGCGGGACACATGCCCGGTTCATTGGCCGCCGGTCCGAATGACCTGTGTGTGATGCCATATACGTCGGGCACCACCGGCAAGCCCAAGGGATGCATGCATACGCACCACAACGTGATGCGCACGGCCGTCGGAAGTGTTCAATGGTTCGGGGGCACGCAGGACTCTATCCAGCTATCCGTCCTTCCGCTGTTTCATGTTACTGGCATGCAGCTCGGCATGAACGCTCCGCTGTTTAGCGGAGCGACGGTCGTCATGCTGTCACGCTGGGACCGCGACGTTGCCGCCCGCGCGATCGAGCGGTACGGCATTACCGGCTGGCAGTCCATATCGACGATGGTTGTCGACTTCCTGTCCAATCCGAAACTCGGCGATTACGACCTGACGAGCCTGCAGTGGATGCGGGGCGGAGGCGCGGCCATGCCTCGCGCCGTGGTAAAGAAGCTCAGGGAGAGCGTCGGCGTGGAGTATGTGGAAGGTTACGGCATGTCGGAAACGATCGCTGCAACCCACATCAATCCGCCGCATCGACCGAAGCCGCAATGCCTTGGCATTCCAACTTTCGATGTCGACGCGCGCGTCATTGATCCCGTCAACCTGAAGGAGTTGCCGCAGGGGCAAACGGGTGAGATTGTCGTGCATGGCCCGCAGGTCATGCAGGGGTACTGGCGAAATGACAGCGCCACGCGTGACGCATTCATCGAGATCGATGGCAAGCGCTTCTTGCGCACCGGCGACTTGGGGTGGGTGGATGATGAGGGCTACTACTTCATGGTGGATCGTCTGAAGCGCATGATCAATGCGTCAGGCTACAAAGTTTGGCCGGCGGAAGTGGAAACGCTGATGTACCAACATCCCGCGATCAAGGAGGTTTGCGTGCTTGGTACGTTTGACGCGCACCGCGGCGAGACTGTAAAGGCCCTCGTCGTGCCGAAGCCTGAGCAGGCGGAGGGCTTGAGCGCGGACGATATCATTGAGTGGGCACGCGAACACATGGCGTCGTACAAGGCGCCCCGGATCGTTGAGTTCGTTGAAGCGCTGCCGAAATCAGGCAGCGGAAAAATCCTATGGCGCGAGTTGCAGCAGCGGGAGGCGGCGAACCGCGCTGCACCGGGAGATAGGAACGTATGAAAGCGTTGCTATGCACAGCTTTCGGGCCGATTGATCGACCGTGGATCGACGACGTGCCATCACCCAGTCCCGCGTAGGGCCAGGTGAGCCAGCCCGAAGAATGATGGGTTGCAGAAAGTGCAGCGGCGCCCTCCGCGCTTGACATGCAGCGAATTGCCGATCGTATGATGCAATTTTGCGTCATGCAGGAGGTGACATGAACTGGAACGACGCGCGCATCTTCGTTGCGCTCCATCGGGAGAGGACCTTGCGCGCCGCCGCACGCGCGCTCGAAATCGATCAGGCTACGGTGGGCCGCAGGCTTGCCGCGCTCGAGCACGCACTCGGCGCGACGCTGTTCCTGCGTACGTCGGACGGCTATGAGCTCACGCAGGTTGGCAGAGTCGCGATCCTGGCAGCCGAGGCTATGGAGCAGTCCGCACATGATCTCGTGCGCCACACGCAAGGCGTAGACAAGCGGCTCGCCGGTGAGGTGAAGCTCTCGACGACGGATGCGCTTGGCCAGGAGTTCGTGATACCGGCGATCGAGCGCCTGCATGTGAAACATCCCGACGTATCGGTGGTGCTCGACACGACGACGCAGATCGTCAATCTTGCGAAGCGCGAAGCCGACATCGCCATCCGGACCGTCAAGCCGCGCAATCCGGACCTGCTCGCCCGCCGCCTTGCGCGCTGGGAAGTGGGGCTGTTCTCCTCGCCCGAGTATGTACGGCGCCATGGCGAACCGGTGCCAGGCGACCGGTTCGCCGGGCATGATCTCGTCGTCTACCAGCCGCATTTCGCCAGGGCGCGACTGCCTGCGTTCGTCGGGGAACCGCTGACGGACGGCCGCGTGGTCGCACGGGTGAACACGAACCTGACGTTGCGGGCGGCGCTCAAGGCCGGGCTTGGCATCAGCGAGATACCGGTGCCAATGGGAGAACGAGACGGTCTCGTGCGAATCTGGCCAGACCGTAAGAACGACGCGCAGTATGAGATTTGGCTGGTCACGCATCGGGATCTGCGGCACACCGCGCGCATCCGCGTGACGATCGACGAGATTGTCTTTGCGTTCGGCGCATAGCAGCGATTGCGCTTGCTCGTTCGCAACGGCTCTCACTTCCACTGGCTATCACTTTGGCGGCCAGTGCACGGCTGAGTCTGGCTTCCTTGATTGATTCCTCGCGCGAATGCCGCTTGCCGCGGCCGATGCAAAACTGCATCGGCCGGTGGGAAATTCGCTGCATGTCAGGCACCGGCACCGCCACTACACTATTTTCAACCGATGCAGCGGTCGGGCGGTTGCCCGGATCCGCGGCGCATCCAGCATGTTGAAAGGATAAAGTCGTGTCACATGAAACGAAAGGCGTTCCCGCGTCGATGACCGCGGTTGAGGTCACGAGGCCGGGCGGCCCCGATGTACTGGTATCCGTGCAGCGCCCCGTTCCCGCGCCGGCGGACGACGAAGTGCTGATCCGCACTCATGCGGCCGGCGTGAATGGTCCCGATGTGTTCCAGCGCAAGGGGTTATACGATCCGCCGCCGGGCGCGTCGCACATTCCGGGGCTCGAAGTCGCGGGCGAAATCGTGTCCGTCGGGCGCGACGTGACCCGGTTTGCAGTTGGCGATATGGTCTGCGCGCTGGTCCCGGGCGGCGGCTATGCGGAGTACACGGTCGCACACGAGCGCAGCACTCTCGCGGTTCCCGACGGTCTCTCGATGATCGAGGCGGCTGCGATGCCGGAAACCTTTCTGACGGTATGGCTGAACCTGTTCCAGCGCGGCAGGTTTGCAGCTGGCGAGAGCGTCCTGATCCACGGCGGTGCATCGGGGATCGGCACCGCGGCGACGATGCTCGCGAAGGCGTTCGGCGCTTCGAAGATCATCACGACGGTTAGCTCCGATGTGCAGCGCACCGCAAGCATCGCACTTGGTGCCGATGTCGCGATTGATTACCGCAAGGAGGATTTCGTGAAGGCGGTCATGGAGGCGACGGATGGACGCGGCGTCGACGTGGTCGTCGATATCGTCGCCGGTGATTACGTCGCGCGGAATTACGCGGCGGCCGCAATGGACGGCCGCATCGTGCAGATCGGCGTGATCAAGGGGCCCGCTCAGGCACTCGACCTGTTCCCAATGCTCGCGAAGCGCCTCATGCACATCGGCTCGACGCTGCGCTCGCGCACGCACGAGGAAAAGGCGGAACTGATCGAGGATCTCAAGCGATCGGTGTGGCCTCATATCCGGCGCGGTGCGGTGAAGCCCGCCATCTTTCAAACCTTCGATCTCGACGATGCGCGCGGCGCCCATGCGCTGATGGACTCGGGATTGCACATCGGCAAGATCGTGCTGACGTGCCGCTGACTTGCCATGATCCACACCCCGGACCCTCATCTTCCCATGACTGAAACGCACTACTACTACGAACCGTCGCAAGGCCACGGATTGCCGCATGACCCGCTGAATGCGATCGTCGGCCCCCGACCCATCGGCTGGATTTCCACGCGGGGTAGCAACGGCATGCTCAACCTCGCGCCGTACAGCTTTTTCAACGCCTTTAACTACCATCCGCCGATCATCGGCTTCTCGAGCATCAACGCGAAGGACAGCCTGCGCAACGTACGGGAAACCGGGGAGTTTGTGTGGAATCTCACCACGCGCGAGCTCGCCGAAAAGATGAATGCGACATGCGCTATGGCGCCCTATGAGGTCGACGAATTCGAACTGGCCGGGCTGACCACCGCTCCGTCGCGGCAAGTCGCCGTTCCGCGTGTGGCGGAGAGTGCGGCCCACTTTGAATGCAGGCTCACGGATGTGATCCAGCTTCGCGATCATCAAGGCACCGCTGTTCCGACGTGGCTTGTGCTGGGAGAAGTCGTGGCTGTTCACATTCGCCAGGACCTGTTGAAGGACGGCATTTTCGACACCTTCGGCGCAGGCATCATCCTGCGCGCAGGTGGTCCGTCGGCCTATGCACTGGTTGGGCCCGAGAGTCGGTTCGATCTTGCGCGCCCGCCAGGCGTGAATCCCCCCAGATGATGACAGCGGGTCCCGGTTGAGGTGCGCGCTACGCTCCTTCGGCCAGGCCACCAGTCACGTTGGATATCGCAATGCACCAGTGCAGGGGCTCCCTGCAAATGGATTGCCCAAGCAATGTCCTATCCAATCCAATGCGAACGATGCCGGCTGCAACGCCATGAATAAAGACGTCACCACCTACGACCAGCGCGCACGCGTCGGCCGGCTGCTCCACCGAAGCGAGAACAGGCTTGTCGTGGCACTCGGCAAGGAACTGGAGCCGTTCGGCGTCACGGCCGCGCAGTATGTGATTCTGGCGGCCCTACGGTATCACCGTGCGGATACCGCAGCCTATTTGTGCAAGGAGTTGTCCTATACCCCGGGGGCGATGACCCGCATGATCGACCGGCTCGAGCAGAAGCTGCTGGTCCGCCGGGTACCCCACCCGGACAGTCGCCGCGCCAACAAGCTGGAGCTGACCGCGCACGGACGCGCGTTGTTTCCCGAGCTGCTCGCGGCGTCGACGGCCATCATCGACCGTTTTTTCGGCGGCTACAGCGCCAGCGAGCTGGCCCTGCTGGAATCGCTGCTTAAAGGCATGCTGTCCCACCAATAATTTTTTTGATCAACATATTGCCTGGGCAATAGTGAGCCAGGGCACATGGCATCCAACGACGCGAACGCCGATGAAAAACCACCTTGTACCCAAGGACACACGTAACGCCCCGCACGCCCGGCAATGGAGCGCGACGGTTGCCCCGGTCACCGCGTCCCTCCTGTGCGTGCTGCTGGGTGGCTGCGCGAGCGCGCCTTCTATCGGCGTGCTGGGTGCCTACTTCCCTGACTGGCTGTTCTGCATTGTCGGAGCCATCGCCGGCACGGCAACGGTCCATGCGACGTTGCGTGCGACGGGGCGCGTGAAGCCGTCCAGCACCCCTTTTCTGCCCCTGGCCTATTGCGCGCTGACAGTGATCCTGGCGCTGACCGGGTGGTTGATCTTTTTCCAGAACTGATTCAAGCGTACGGAGCCAGGCGATGCCTGAAGACACTGCAAACCGAGTCCGCCATGGCCGTGCCCTGGCGATATTACTGACGCTGGCGGCCATCACCCTGGCGGTCGTGGTCGTATGGCGGCTCGACACCGCGCCGCGCACCGACGACGCCTATGCCTACGCAGACACCATCAACGTGGCGCCGGAAGTCAGCGGCCGTATCGTCGAACTCGATGTCAAGGACAACCAGGCGGTGAAGCGCGGCGACGTGCTGTTCCGGCTCGACCCGCGCCCGTTCGAGGCGCAACTGGAAAAGGCGCGTGCCACGCTGACCGCGCTCGACCGCGAGATCGAACTGACGCAGCGGTCCGTCGATGCGCAGAAGTTGGGTGCGGCCTCTGCCACCGCCAGTGTCGAGCGCGCACGGGCAGCCGCCGAGCAGGCGAAGGACACGCTGGCGCGCATGGAACCGCTGCTGGGCAGCGAATACGTGGCGGCCGAACAGGTCGACCAGGCACGCACCGCCTGGCGCTCCGCGCAGGCGCAACTGAATGCCGCCGTGCTGGATGCGCAGCGCGCCACCGCCGGCATCAGCGGCGTCGACGCGCTGGTCGCGAAGCGCGACGTGGTCAGGGCGGAAATCGCGCTCGCCGAACTCAATCTGGAATACGCGACCGTGCGCGCGCCATTCGACGGGATCGTGGTCAACCTCAAGACCTCAGCCGGGCAATTCGCCGGGGCGGGCCATCCGGTTTTCACGCTGGCCAACACGACGCGCTGGTATGTGGTGGCAAATTTCCGCGAATCCGATCTGGCGAATATCCGGCCGGGCGAGAAGACGCAGGTCTACGTCCTCGGCGAGGCGGACAAACGCTTTCGCGGCGTGGTGGAATCGGTCGGCTATGGCGTCTTCCCGGACGACGGCGGCGCCGATGCCGGCGGCCTGCCGCACGTGCCCCGCTCGATCAACTGGGTGCGCGTGGCGCAGCGCTTCCCGGTCCGCATCCTGGTCGAAAAACCCGACCCCGCCGTGTTTCGCATCGGCGCATCGGCCGTGGCGATCCTGTTGCCGAACGCCTGATTCTTTCGCTATCTCCAGATTTTCCCGTCACGAGGCGATGTCATGAGTACGCTACAAGTCGATCAGGAGCGCGACGCCCCTGCCTTGGCGCTTGCTTGGGTGCCCGCATGGATTCGTGCCGAACTGGCGCCGTTTCCGGGGCGCGTAGAAGCGTTATGGCGCTTCCTGCTAAGCACAACGCTGGTCGTCGTGATCTCGATGGCGCTGCAGGTGCCATTCCTGCCGCTCTCCTTGATCATCGTTTTCTTCACCGCGCAGGAGAACACGGTCCTGACCCGGCTGTCCGGCATCGTTATGGTGATCGGCACGACCATCGCCGTGATTTCGGGCCTGCTGCTGTTGAAGTTCACCATCAACTATCCGCTGCTGCGCATTCTTGCCGCTTGCGCGATGGCGTTCTGCGGCATGTATTTCATGCGCGTCAGCAAACTGGGAGCGATCGGCTACCTGCTTGCCCTGTTCGTCTTTTACGTCCAGAGTTTCGTGGATCAGGCGATAGGTCCCGAGGCGCTGGTCCGGGCACTGCTGTGGGTGTGGGTCGCGATCACGTACCCGATCGTTCTGACGATCACGGTCAACCTGCTGTTCCTGCCGAGCCGCCCGGGCCGCCTGCTGACCGACGAGATGCGTCGGCAGGTCGATCACGTGCTGGCGCAGCTTGAGGCGCACCGCAGCCAGACGGCCGCCCGGCCGCACAGTGCGGAGTCGGTCGCACGCAGCGCGCTGGTCCTGCACCGTCACCTGGCCTTCGCCGCCCAGGATGATGCCGCGTGGCGGAGCAATCGTGCATACCATCTGGCGCGTGTCGCAGCCATCGACCGGCTGCACATCGCGGCCTCGCAACTGTCACGGCTGCCGTTGACCGCCCTGTCGCCAGTGCAAGCCGAACAGGTCCTCGCACTGCAGTCGCACTGCCGCGGGCTGCGCACGTCGCTCGTTGATGGCACGCCGTTCACCTGCGACCCCAACCTCGCTGGAACCCGGCCCGTCGCCGGCCCGTTCGACACCGTGCTGCGCGAAATGGGACATGCGCTGCAGGCGATCGGCGAAGCTGAAACGCTGCCCGCACCGTCGGCACAGAAGCGCGAAGGACTGGTTGCCGCCGACGCATTCAGCAACGCGGCCTATGGTCGCTTTGCCCTCAAGACCGTGCTGGCGGCCACGCTTTGCTACGTGTTCTATACGGCCGTTCAATGGCCGGGTATCCATACCGCGATGCTGACCTGCTTCATCCTCGCGCTGCCGAGTCTCGGTGCGACGTCGCATAAGGGGCTTACGCGCGTGGTCGGCTGCGCGCTGGGCAGCGTCGTGGCCCTGGCAGCGGCTGTCTTCATCATGCCGCACCTCGATACCATCACCGGGCTGCTCGCGATTACGCTGCCGGTCGTGGCGATTGGCGCCTGGATCGCCGCCGGCTCGCCACGCAGCAACTACATCGGCGTCCAGTTCGTCTTTGCCTTTGCACTGTCGCAGCTTGGCCGCTTCGGGCCGACCACGGACCTGACCGAGATTCGCGACCGCATGATCGGCATCCTGATCGGTGTTGGGGTGTCCATCGCCATTTCCACGGCGCTCTGGCCCGAACGCGAAGGCGACGCCCTGAAGCGGCTGCTCGCACGGCTGCTGCGCAGTGTCGCCGAGCTGGCACGCGCCGGACACGATGCGCCGGGCACTCCGGACGCGTCCGAACTCCGGACCCGGCGCGACGCCATCGACAACGCCAGACTGCGCGGTTGGTCGCTGCTTGCGCAAAACCGGGAAATGCAGGCGCGCGTCGCGTTGGAACCTGGCTGGCAGTATGCGCACGATACGGTCACTCTGGAAATCACCACGGCCCTCGCGCAAACACAGGAAATCCTGTTCGCCGTCAATTGGCTCCATATCCAGGTGCAGGACGCGGGGTCCTACCTGCCACAGGCGACTGCCGATGCGCTGCGGGCCTTGCGCGAGCACGCCGCGGTGCGGCTGGATCGGATCGCGAACCGATTTGAATATCCCGACGAACCCGCACCGCATGCATCCGATGTGATTCCTGCCCTGCCTCGTAGTCTTGTCGACGCCGGCGCGGCATCGACGGGATGGCTGGCGGACATCCTGCAGGCCGCCCGTGTGCTCGACGAACGCATCGCACAACTTGACCGCCGCCTGTCGGCGCCGGTCCATTGACTGACGAGGGGACCATGGACGCACGTCCAACGCATTGCCATTTCCCGGCGCGACTTGCCGCGACCGCAGCGGCCCTGTCGCTGCTGCTGGCCACCGCCGGCTGCGCGCTGATCCGCGAGGACACGGCCCCGGCGGCGCAAATTCCTACCGAACAGGTTCGCCTGGCGCAGGACAGCCAACTGCCGCAGGGCAACTGGCCGTCAACCAAATGGTGGAAGGCCTGCAACGACGATCAGCTCACTGCGCTGGTGGACCGGGCGTTACAGGATTCGCCCACGATGGCGGTCGCCAAAGCGCGTGTCGAGGCGAGCCGCGCCCAAGCGAAGCTGGTCGACGCGTCGAGCGGCCTGCTGATCGGCCTGTCCGCGTCGGTCAACCGCCAGAGCGTATCGGAGAACGGCTTCCTCGGTCCGTTCGCCCACACCGACCCTGCGCTGGGCACCACTGGCCCGTGGTACACGGAAGGCACCATCGGACTTTATGCCAACTATTCGGTCGACCTGTGGGGCAAGGACCGGGCGCGCGTCAATGCCGCGATGGGTGTCACCCGGGCCCGCGAGGCCGAGGCGGCACAGGCTGCCCTGCTGCTGTCGTCGCAGGTCGTCCATGTCTACTACGAAATCCAGACTACCTATGCCCTACGCGACCTGCTGGTGAAGGCGCGGGAAATCCGTCAGGAACAACGCGACGCCACCCAGGCCCGCATCGCGCGAGGCCTGGTGTCACGAACGCAGATGGAAGGCGCCGAAGCCCAGTGCATGCAACTTGACCAGCAGATCGACTCCGCACAGTCGCGAATTCGCACGCTGCACGAAATGTTGCGGCAGTTGACCGGCGCCGGACCAGACGCCCTCCCCGCGATTGCGCAACGGCCGCTGCCGGACAGCGCCGCTGGCGTGCCGGCGTCGCTCGGCTATGAACTGCTCGCCCGGCGGCCGGACTTGCAGGCGATGCGCTGGTACGTCCAGTCGTCGATGGATCAGATCGACGCGGCGAAGGCGGCGTTCTACCCGAGCTTCGATATCCGCGCGTTCATCGGGCTGGATTCGCTGCACATGGTCGACCTGCTGCGCAAGTCGAGCCGGCAGATCGACCTGATACCGGGCCTGAGCCTGCCGATCTTCGACAGCGGACGGCTGAACGCCAACCTCGCCGCCACGCGCGCCGAGAGCAACCTGCTGATTGCCCAATACAACGAGTCGGTACTGAATGCGGTGCGTGAAGTCGCTCAGGCCGGCATCGAACTGGACAGCCTGGGCCACCAGCAGGTATTGCAGGAAGGCAAGCTGAAGGCCGCTGCCTTTGCCTACGACAGCGCCACCGCCCAATATCGGCAAGGGCTGCTCGACAAATCCACCGCGCAGGAGGCAATGCTGTCGGTGCTGATGGAGCAGAGCCAGGCCGTCGAAATCCGCAGCCAGCAACTCCAGGCGGCGGTCACGCTGTCGACGGTGCTTGGAGGAGGCTACGTTGCCGAGGGCGAAGGCAAAGATCATGTGGTGAAGCCCGAGTGAACGGACGCGCTTTGTCGTATTCACATTGTTCCCGCCGCACCGGGATCACGGAGCGCCGGGGCTAGAGCGTCAAGGAGGTCTGGTCGCACGGCCTCTGCAACGAAGTGTCTTCTGACCTGCGACCTCTACATGTCAGCACCGCTGTTGTCGCTCAATGTCCCACAGAGGTGTTGCCGATTCCTCTGCTTATATTGCAGCGCTCCATAGGAATGCGCGTGTTGCCAGTTGGTTAAACGATTATTATGCTGACTTTGCTAGGCAATTCGAAACCATCAGCCAGGAAGCGAGAGATGCACGGTCCATATCGACTATATACAGACGTCGGTCGCGCACACGAAGTGCACTTGGACTTTCCGGCACCGGCGGAGCGATCATCGCGTAAAACCCCGTCCGGAGCGGACCCAGCGTCGAGTGGGAGAGCGAAATACGCTGGCCGGCAAGCATAACGGTGCCGTCTAGTCCGAGCAAGCCCTCCCCCTTCCAAGAGCGCCGCCGCAGTTTTCGCGATCATGGCCAATTGTCCCGCCACTACGTTCATAACGTGCCGGATGGGGCCAACCATTCGGTGGCGTCTTGGGGAGTGGTCAATGCACCAAGCACCCGCAATACATCCCTGCCCTCGTTCGTAATCGAAAACTCCTGCCAGCCCGGTTCGCGCTCAATCCGTTGCGCGAGCCCTGCATCGTGAAGCGCAGTCATGTCAAGATCCTCCACTTCCACGTCGACCTTGACTGGCGCATTGGCGAGCAGCATCAATGCCGCCATCTCGTGCGCGCTCAGACGCGGCGAGCCTGATTCCGGATTCACTACACGTGGATTTTTCATTAGCATTCCTTCTTCAATGAGGCGATTTCAGCCCCTTTGCGGAAACCCCATGCGCTGCGATGACTCTGTCTGAAGCACGACGCAAGTCGGACGCGCGGCCAGATTCCGAGCTTGCTACCGAAACCCGCGCAAGGTTCGAAGTGGCCGCACTTCGCTCACGGACAGTCGCAATACCGATATCTACGTGGCGCGATGAGGTTCCTGGAAAGTAATTACGATGCTTACCGCTTGGCTGATTTGCAAGACGGTGGCTCAAAGGAAAGAGACGCAGACGTCCTGCCTTTCAGGCAGCGAAACGACTCGGGGGACGGGAACTTCGGATGGCGCTCAAATGAACGGCTTTATCTTTCGGATATTCAAATGTTCTATCACGCAGTGGCGGACCGGTAAGTAAAAACATCGTAAAGGCCCCAAACTACTCTGCCGCGGCAAATCCGCCCTCCCATTCCACGTGCAGCACGACGAGCCAGCGGCGCGGGCATTCCGGCCGGATCACGACCGCGCTGCCGCGGGCTATCGCGACGGGGCTGACGAACCCAGATTCGACCGCGTCCTCCCACGCGTGCTTCCCATCCGTCCGAATCCAGACAATCAGCACGGCACATAACGCGACGCTGAACAGCGTAGTGAGGCCGAACGCGACGTCGGGGTAATTGCTGTGCGCAAGAAAGGCAAACGCTGTAGTGAGGATCTGGTTGGCGAGCACAACCAGGACCGCGATCTTGACAAGTGCACGCCTGTGCGGCGAGCCTCGACCGCGGCGCAACGTTGCGGCACGAGTGCCCCGCGGTCCGGGCTTTTCATTTCTTGCACTCATTCCAGCATCTCTCTGCGAAAGCACCTATTGGGGGCAATGGTACGTGGAGATCTTGCTCATCGCGAGCGATAGCGGACCCGCGACATTCGGAAACACGGCCAGCCGGGCAGGCTCGGCCGGGTAAAGACGGCACTTTCGTATCCACAGCCAGGAAATCGGACTGTATCAACCAGACTGAAGCCCTGGCTGCGGTAGAAATCCAGCAGGCCCTGCGCGTTCATCGGCGCTTCCAGGGCCAATTGCATATATCCGTGCGCGGCGACCCAGCGGTTGGCGAACGAAAGCAGCGTCCGACCGATGCCCCGCCGCTGCCTCGATGGTTCCACACCATACCGATCTACCGTGGCGACATCTGGCCGTCGAAAGTGCCGACAGGCCGAAACCGGGTCCGCCCCGCGCAGGGTTAGCGTTCCCGCGAGGCGACCCTTGCACACAGCGACAAAGCACGCTTCGTCCACGGTGCCCCGATGCACCGTACGCTCCCTTCGGTGACAATGGCCCGGGAGGTTGCTCGGCACATCAACCGACGCGGCTGCCCGGCGCAGCAGTTTCGCGGTCTGCGAACTCAGATCGAGGTCGGGGTCAAACGGCCTGATGCTCACCCGGCCAGTATCCAGTGAATTCTGCATGAAGCTAGCGTCAGTTGGTATCGAAGTGGGCGTGCACCGCATAGCGCCTCCTGCCTCACCGGGAAAGGATGATCAGCGGCGCAAGCGATGCGAGGTATGCAGCAAGGCCAACAACGGCCCAGCCCGACGCGACCGCGACGCAGGCAACGAGCGCACCCGCGATACCGATCGCGCGCATGAATTGCAGACGTGCGCACTGGCGATCAAATCCCATTCCAGAATCGTCCGGATTTCGACCACTGGTTCGAAGTGTAAAGCGCACCAAAGTAGACATACGGTAGTCCTGTTGGAGCATTGCAACTTTGCATGCATTAGAGCTTACGACACGCAATCTAAAAATCGCGTAAAAGGGATTTGGCGCTCCATAAACGTTTTGTTTCTGCCGACGCCGTTCCACCTGATTCACCGGGTTGCCCCTTGATGCACCGTGCCGACGGCCGCCCGATGCCGGACGAAGATGACCTTCCAACACCCTCCAGCTTTTATGAGGTTTATCCGATTTTTACGTGCACTACTGATTTTTTTTGAAAACTACAACGATATCGTCTTTACAGTGCTTGCATCCGGGCTCCTCCCTGATCATATGCACGAACATAAACCTGGTGTTGCCAAAGCATGTCGGAAGTACGCACTATTGCGCCTTGCCTTGATGACGGCGGCCCTCGCACTATGTAGCCTCTTGCACTACGCGCATGCGCAAACGTTAGGCGCCTCTGCTGCAAGCGAGGCTCGTCCCTTTTCGAGGCCCGACGACATCGTCGCAGCGCTGCGCGCGCAGTTTCGCGTGTCGGCTGCTGACTCGTTGAAGATTGCACAAGCTGTCCTGACCGAAGCGAACCGCTATTCGATGTCCCCTATTCTGCTTTTGTCGGTGATGGCTGTCGAATCCGGCTTCGACCCGCATGCGGTGAGCGCGGTCGGTGCACGTGGGCTGATGCAGATACTGCCCGCCGCCCATCCGCAGGCGTTCGCTAGCGTCAACGAACTCGACGATCCCGCAGTCAATGTCCGCATCGGCTCGTCGATATTGCGCGACTACCTTGACGCTTCCGGGGGCGACGTTAACGCCGCGCTGTGGCGGTACAGCGGTGGCGAAAAGGGCTATGCGCGCCGCGTTGGCATGCATATGCAGCATTTTGCGATATTACTGGGCACACAAAATGAGTAACCAACGATCTGATCAACTGCTCCAGCTCGACCACCAACCGTCGGGGAACAGTACAAAGCCCTTCTTCGTTTCCTCGAGGCGAAAGACTACTTCTGAAGAACAACAAACGGGACCGTTAGGTGTGTGGGCGAATCTTGCTTACAGTTGACGTTGCATTGAACTGCCTTGCTCCCGGTCCGTCACGTTCCGCAGCATCTTGCACCTCGAAATCGGCAAAGAGTTGACATACAGCGTGCGGGTCCGCGCAGGCGCGGAGTCGCTCCCGGAACCGTTGATCGCAAAAGCGCTCCGCCACTTCAGCGAGTAAGTGCAGATGCGTCATGTTCGCCCATTCCGGCACGAACAGCACAACCAGGTCGGTCACGGGCTCGCCGTCTGGCGCATCGAACGGAATCGGCATGACAGGACGTACATACAGCACCAGAGCGCCCCGCAGTCCTTTGATCTGGCCATGAGGCACGGCCACGCCCTGGCCGAGCGCCGTGGAGCCCAAAGCTTCGCGGGCGGCAAGACCGGCCATCACGGCCGCTGCCTCCAGGCCATAGCGTTGCTCGAGTAGTTGTGCAAGACGTGCGTACAGAGATTCGCGATCAGCAACCGCGAGATTTAGCAAAACATGACTCTCGGTCAGCAGGTAAGCGATCGTATCCTCGTCCGTGACCTCGCCCTTGCGTCTTCCATGAATATCGGCATGCGGCGACTCGGGGCGTTGCATCAGTTTGCTCCACCTGTCGGTGGGTGTATCCGGTACTTCCAGCAATTGCGCAATCTCCGCGGTCGGCGCCAGCTGCGTCACCCGCTGCATCGCCTCCTTCAACGCCGACCTCGGCAGGTAGAGTATGAGGCGCACCCGATCCGTTCCGTGCAGCGGCGTCATGCGGATCGTCCACGACTGGCCGGCACAGTCGCGGATCAACGCCAGACGCAACGGCATCGCATGCTGTGCGTCGAGCGTGATGCGCATGACGACATCGCGGCTCGCAGGCGGCTGGGAAGTGCGATGAGATCCAATGTGCCTCAGATCAAAGAGGGTTTTCAGATCTGCCAGAGAATGCTTCATGTTGTTCCTCGATTTGCCGTTCCCGTCTCTGTTTGATTCGGCAGCTTTGGGCAGCGATTACGCAGGCGGCCCATACCGGTGGCGCAGCTCGAGATTGATCTCAAGCACGTTGACAAGAGGCTCGCCGACCAGCCCTGCAAACGGCGCGTGAGCAGTGTCGCGCAACATTGCGCCGATTTCCGCGCGTATCCCGGCAGGATGGTGCTTCGTATCCTTCGCCCACGCTGCCGCCACGCAGTCGAGCTGATACATCGCATTGGCGAGCGTGATGTCCGGATCGAGCCCTGAGCCGGAGGTGGTGACGAAATCACCCGGAACGTCCTGCAGAGCAATGTCCGGATTATCCTGCCGCCACATATCAAAGAACATCGCCTGAATGTCCGTGCCCTCCTTCACCGATTCGATCGCGGTCACACTCTTTCCATCGCTGCCCGTGCGGGTCACGGCCGAAGGGAACAACCCCGGATGCTCGCCCGAGAACGACTCGAAGAACGGCACCGCGAGATCCGGCGCCTTCGGTTGCGGCGTGCCGGGATTCGCCGCGATCCACTGTTGCACCACCTGCGCATGTTGCTTCGCCCAGTCGTCCACGTACTTCGCGTGCGACGGATCCGCCTTGACCCACGCCTGCGCGAGGCTGTTGTGCGCGTCGGCCCATTGCGCGACGATATGCGGTTTGCCACCCGCGTGATCGCCCTGGAACCAGGCTTCGACGTCGGGCGCGACAAGTTGCCCGGCCTTGGGCCCTTGCGCATAGTGCGCAATCGCCCCCAGCATGCGCGCAACGCGGTCGCGCAGCGCGTAGTTCGCAGCACCCAACGTCGATGACCCCGAGGCGGAGGCATCGTATGAGACCGCCGATGGCCGCGGCTGGAAATATTCATCCTTTGAATGGCTGGGCAATCAATATCGAGCCAACCGGCTTGCCGTCCGGACCGTCCACGATGCTGCCGTTCGCCTGAAACCGGAACGCCGTTTGGCCGATGACCCAGAGGATACCGGGATAGATACCAGATGCGCGTGAAGAATGCCGCGTATAACACCGACGGTGATATTCCGAATGCGAACATCGGCGCATTCGACCCAACCTCGGGCTTGCACGACGGTCGGAAGGAAACGCTGTATTGGTCCGCGTTTTATCATCTGTCAAAGCGCACCGAAGTGTATCTGGCCGGCGACTATATGAGGCTGCATGGCGGCTACACGGTCGGCACCACGTTCGGCGCGACGAACCAGCTCGAACTGACCAGGGGTGTGCGTACTCGATTCTGATCGGGAAACACGGCCTCGCAGCGCATCCGTTTCGATTGACGTTCTTTAGCTAGCGGCCGCGGACCTTTCCGCGGCCGCTTCTTCTTGTGCGCCGGGCCGGACGCACTCCTGCGGATGCAAGTCCCGCCATCAGCGTGTCACAGCAAGTGAAGTGAAGCGCAACCGCGGCGCGGTTGCGGTGTTACGGTTGACCGAGCCGCACAATTTTCCCGGCGAGCAAACCGGGAAGCGGGCTGTGGCAGTTTCCGGACTTTCGACCGATTGCGCATCCTGATGCCCGCGACATTGATGCGACCGCGGCCGCCAGGGTCATGGCAACACAACCTGTGCGGCGATTGAAGGTCAAAACGGCGAAGAGGGGGGAACAAGGGGGCGAAATGGACACTCGAACGATGCCGCGCAGGGTTGCGACCGTTTTGCTCGCAGGAATGGTTTTCTTTTGCCTCGGCGGTTGCGAAGCGTTGAGGGGGCCGCCCGCGGCGGAATGGCCAGGTCCGCACGCACCGTATCCCTTCCCTGACGATGTTCCGCATCGAACGCAGTGATTCCGACGACGCCCCCGGATAGCCCAGTTCGACCCGCTGATCGTCGTGGCTAGGCTACCGTCAAACCACTTTCGCCGAACGATCCACCGCGCCACCGCGACGATACAGCACAAGCGTCGCAACCAGCCCGCACAACGCGGCGAAGCTCATCCAATATCCCGGTGCTGCCTTATCATGCGTGACCTCAATCAGAAATGTCGACACCGCAGGCGTAAATCCGCCGAAGAGCGCCGTCGCGAGACTGTATGCCAGCGAAAACCCTGCCACGCGGACACTTACCGGCATCACTTCGGTCAGCGCGACGACCATCGCCCCGTTGTAGATGCCGAAGAAGAATGAGAGCCACTGCAGGACGAGCAGCATCCGGAGGAAGCTCGGCGCTGCCGCCAGCCACGAAAGCGCCGGATAGGTGGTGAAGATGGCAAGCACCGTAATCCCGATCAGAAGCGGCCGGCGTCCAATACGATCCGATAGCGCACCGCCAATTGGCAGCCAGATGAAATTGGAAACGCCAACGCACAGCGTGACGACAAGACTGTCGGCGGTGCTGAGTTTCAGGACGGCCCGGCCGAACGTCGGCGTGTAAACGGTAATCAGATAGAACGTGGTGGTCGTCATCGCCACCAACAGCATGCCGGCGAACACGATTTGCCAGTTCGCGATCATCGTCGCGAGAATTTCCTTTGTCTTCGGATGGTGCTGCCTCGCTTTGAACTCCTCGGTTTCCTGTAGCGAACGGCGCAATACGAACAGGAACGGTACGATCGCGCAGCCGATAAAGAACGGGATGCGCCAGCCCCACACTCCGATACTCGCCGCGGACATCAAGCTGTTGAGCCCATAGCCGAGCCCCGCTGCAACCACAATCGCGACCTGCTGGCTTGCAGACTGCCAGCTCGTATAAAAGCCCTTATGGCCTGGCGTCGCCATTTCAGCCAGATAGACCGACACGCCGCCCAGTTCGGCGCCAGCCGAGAAACCCTGTAGCAGCCGGCCGATCAGCACCAGTGCCGGCGCCAGCATTCCGATCGTTGCGTAGCCGGGGACTGCGGCGATGAGTATCGTGCCACTCGCCATGAGCGACAGCGTCACGATCAGGCCCTTGCGACGGCCGACTTCGTCGATGTAGGCGCCAAGCACGATGGCGCCTAGCGGCCGCATCAGGAAGCCCGCGCCAAACACGGCGAACGTCAACATCAGCGAGGCGAACTCGCTGCTCGACGGAAAAAACACCTTCGAAATGTAGGTGGCGTAAAAGCCAAACAGAAAGAAGTCGAACTGTTCGAGCAAGTTACCGCTGGTGACGCGCAAAACGGCGCCGACCTTGGAGCGGGACGGTTTCCGTGCGTCTGCCACCACGCCGGTTGAAGGGTTCATGATTAATGTCTCCTTGCGCTTGTCTGTCTGGCTTGTGAGCCGGCAGATCCAGGGCATTTGTATTGCTGACCTGACGGCACCGCACTGTGAAAACGAACCGCGCACAGCGTCAATCCGATCCCACCTGTGCACCGCTCTTCTGTCGCCTTTCGATTGCCGATTTCGGTAATGCCGCGCCGCGGTAGTGCCATTGCGTCTGTGGAGCGCACCATGAACGGTGGCCATGGATATTCAGCATACTTCCCAGCACGAACTTTCGCCATTGCCGCCGCAATCGTCCGCGCAGACTCGTACGGAGGCGTGTACTGGCAGCGCGCAATAGAGGTCTGTCTGACGAATGTACGGCAGGGGTAGAGACGCTATCCGCGCAGCGCACGCAGTGCTGCGCTCTGAATGCTCCGCGCACGATGCCATTAAGTGCCGACTTCAGCCAAGCTGCGGACGATCCATTCAGCGGTTGTGGTGGGAATTGCGGTGCGAGCATGAACGGCGAGAGACCGCAGCCGGCTGCGCGGCGTGGCAGTCGCTTCCCCCGATATTTCGGACGACGACGTGTTGCAGCTGAACAGGCAAGGTGCCCATGATGCTAACGGAAGGCGGGCACCGATCGACAGGACCGAAAGCGTGCGTCGGTTGTTCGGGTTGGTACGGACATTCTAACGGCCGCGTGCAGGACTGGTTGAATGTCTCTGGATGGCCGAGAACACCAGTTCAGCGAACTTCCTGCCGGAGCTGGCGCGGGAGTCTTCAATGGCAGCTTTCGGCGAGGGAGCCGAATGCGTACTTCCGGCCATGCAGCGACGCTCGATTCGTCGAAGTAAAAGTCCGCAGGATTGCGCAAAAGAGCCATTCGCCAAAGAGCGTCGCTTTTAAACGCCACCGCTCGCACGCCACCGCCCCATCACCGGATCAGCGATGGTCGCTGCCGTGGATCTGGGTCGGCCGCGCACGGCGGTTGCGAGGCGGGTAGACCCTCGGCGGCCGTTATCGGCGCCGAATTCAGTGTCCTGCGCTGTGGCGCACTGTCAGTATGGCCCAGCGCATACGGGCTAGACGGGTAAGCTATCTGGAAGAGCCAGCAGCGCTTCACCCTTGGCGGCAGCCCTTCCAAAGGCATCTCGCTGTGTAACCCTGCCAACATACTCCAGGAAGGCGTCACGCTTGGGCAGCGTCCCGAGCCCCAGACCCCAGCCGATATGCGATCCGACGTAGACGTCAGCAGCAGTGAATCGCTCTCCGGCAATGAAAGTGCTTGAACGCACTGCGCGTTCGAGCTGGTCCACCGTGCGCTCATAGCTGCCGTGGCCGAAGAAGAACTCCTCCTGCGGAGCCGGCACGAACCCGGCTCGATGGTTGGTGACAGCCTGCTCGACCGGTCCCGCCGCGAAAAACATCCACCGGTAATAATTAGCGCGCTCCTCCGCAGTCGGCGCCAGCCCCGCGTCCGGGAAGGTTTCGGCCAGGTACGCGCAGATTGCCGCACTCTCGGATATCACCCGGCCGTCATGCACAATCGCCGGCACCTTACCCATCGGGTTCACTTCCGTGAAAAAGCGACTGCGCTGGTCGAGAATGCCGTACGAACGCGCGAGCGCTGCGCCACCCCATCGATCCGCCTCGCTGGAGCGTTCGTAATCGAGCACAACCGTTTCGTACTCGCACCCCACCTCTTCGAGCATCCAGTGCACAATGCGGCCGCGGGAGTTGGGGTTGGTATAAAACGTCAGTGGCAATGTCCCACTCCTCCGAACCCGATCTTCAGCTTCGTTACTCACTCTCGTCTGCATAGTTACTCTCCTCTGGACATTGCGCCCGCTACGTGGATGACGGGAGAAAGATAAAACAATGGCCGCATGGCCGCATTGACTTGACACGCCAGATAACTTGCGGAGTACGCCAATCGCGAATACAGTGCGATCCAATGCGTGATTGCAGACGAAAGTTGCTATCAAATCCTTCGCAGAGCGGACGGCCGCCTCTTTCTGCACGGCCACGGCCGCAGCGAAGGGTTCCTTCGCGTCCGCCAGAAATCTTTGATGTGGGAGGCGACCAGGCAGTCCAAGTCGTTAAATACAGATGGCGCCATTGAAGGGAAACTCTGTGAAAGATGTTCGTGGGGACCGCTGCAAAGTGCCAGAATCCTTCTGGCGAGCCGTTGAGCTACAAGGATTGCGCGCTGAGGCGGTCCTGAGGGCGGCCGGTCTTCCTGTCATGCTCCGCCACAATGCTGCGGCGAGCATCAGCACCGCTCAGCTTTTCGCAATTTGGCGAGCCATCGAATCATTGTCAGGCGATGCAAGCTTCGGCATCAAGATGGTCCGTGATACCAGCACCGCAACGCATAAGCTCGCGTTCCTCGCCGCGACCTATGCCGAAAATTATCGTGATGGTCTGGCGAGGGTCATACGATTCAAGCGGCTTTGCAGCCCCGATAAGCTCCATTGCGACGAGAAGAACGGCCGGGTCTCAATCACGATCGAATGGCCGCCGGGCACTGAGCCTGAGCCTGATCTCTCAGTCGATGCCAGCTTTGCAATGCTGATTGAGTTGGGACGTCGAGGAACGGGTCAAAATCTAGCTCCCGTCGCGGTTGAGTTCAAGCGGGCTGGCCCCGTCATGGACTTGCACGGCGCCTACTTCAACTGCCCGATCCGTTGCGGCGCGACCCAAAACCGGTTCGTTCTGGCTTCCGCCGATCTTGACCGCCCGTTTATCAATCACAACCCGGAGCTCTTGCATATGCTTGCGCCCGCACTGGCGCAAGCGATGGGCGAACTGGAAGCCGAAAGCACCTTGGTTGAGCAAATCAAAACGGTGCTCAAGCGAATTATGCCGAGCGGCCGTCCCGAGATCACCAGTGTCGGTCGCGAGCTCGGCATGAGCGAACGCACTTTACAGCGTCGCATTACAGCGGAAGGCACGACGTTCCGTGCGCTCCTCGGCGATGCTCGTCGGGAGCTCGGCATGCAACTGCTGTCGGACCCCGCTTTAGATATCCAGGAAGTGGCTTGGCTCTTAGGATACCAGGATACAAATTCGTTCTACCGTGCCTTCCGGGAATGGGCGGACACGACGCCAGGGAAATGGCGTCAATTGAAACGATCAGCAAATAACGGAAAACACCTCAGTTGAACAAATCAAAGCAGCACTTAAGCAGGTCATGCCTAGCGGCCGCTCCCTGTCGCTTGACGGTCACTCGCCGGAACTAGGCGACAGGCAGTTCAGGGTCGTGAAGACTCGTTCGCCAATAGGGAATGCTGACACTCGCCGACACCGGATCGCGAATGTCCGCGAGACGATCTAAAACGGCCACACGTTCCTGATCGGCCGCCGTCGGCTATGGCCGAATTCTGTGCGTAGCTCGTCCGTCAGGTCTCTGAGTACAGCAGCCATATGCCGAGCAAGCTGACCGGCAAGTGCTCGACCATACCTGACCTTCAGGTATCGCATCCGTCAGGCGGCAACGAGTCGGCGAAACCCTGTCATCGTTCGACAACGCACACTACCCTCGCACAGACATTCCGCCGGACTTATACGCTTGGTCTGTCGAACGCGTATTACCGTGCTGCTCGATAAACTCGGTGCCGTCAGGGGTGTGCCCACGCCGGCGTCTGTCAGGATTGTCTTGAATGGGCCAGCCCTGATTGAACCCAAACTGCAAGGTGGCGCGGCGAAACAAGTGGCCATCCGAGATTAAGCTTCAGGGCCGTTTAAAAACCAGAAGGCGCATTTCCACTCGCTGACAAAGCTCACCTTGCTGGTTCATCGTGTCGCTGCGGACTGTCGCGATGCCGCGGTCGGGTTTGGAACGCGACGGCGCGATCTCCAGGACGGTGCTGACGACGTGCAGGACATCGTTCGGGCGAGTGGGTCTTGGCCACGCGATTTCGCCGCTCGCACCAATAATGCCACCCGCAATCGGCAGGCTCTGAACGAGAAGTTTCATGGTGATCGCTGCCGTGTGCCAGCCGCTCGCTGCAAGCCCCGCAAAGAAGGAGCGTTGAGCGCTTCCTCGTCCAGATGGAAAGGTTGGGGATCGAACTGTCGCGCGAAGGCGTGTATCTGGTCGACATCGAGTTTATGCTCCGCGCTTTTGTACACCGCACCCACGGCGAGATCTTCCAGATACAGAGTCTCTGATTTCATGCGTTACTCCTGAAACGTTTTATTCGCTGATATTGGCTCTTCGAACGCCCCTTCTGTGGTGACGTTCGACGTTGATGGTGCTATCCCTATCCGAAGGATAGTCTTGCGCGGAGAATCCGAGAGTGGCCCGGGGGCCTCGCCGCTAGCGACTTCGAAGCCGGTCGCACTGCCTGCCCATTAGCTGCGCAGCGGGCGAAAATCGGCATCTCAAAGGCTGCGGGGCAAGTCTGACGATGCGACGACAAGGCTCCATAGACGAGCATGCATCCATTCGGGGCCAATTGACGCGCAAGCGCGGCGCCCGTGCGGCCGCGACGCAGTCGATCGCCTTCGCGATGCCATTGCCGCCAGTGGCCGTCTTCAACTGCTCGGACCAGTTTTGGTCCGCAGTGCATAGCACGACGTCACCCCCAAGCGCCTTGATTTCCGTGACCTGCTCTTCGCGGCGATCGAGGTTGATGGTGCGGAACCCCTGCGCTTTAGCGATCTGCAGGACGAGCCGACCGACCGTCGAGCCGGCCGCGCTCTGCACAAGCCAGTCGCCGCACCCGAGCTGGTGCTCGCTCACCGTCATCGCCCATGCCGTCATCGGGTTGATGAGTGCCTGTGCTGCGTCCTCGTCGGAGATCGCCTGCGGTACAGGTATCGCACGGTCGGCCGGACTAATAACCTGCTCTCTCCAGGTTCCGGGCACGTCCAGCAAGACGACACGCTCTCCTGTCCGCGTGCGGGCACGTCGTTGCCCACGGCGTCGATGATGCCGACGCCCTCGGATCCCGGTGAAGCCGGCAGTTCCGGCTGACGCTGACAGGCGAAACGGCCACGGATGACGTGCAGGTCAGACGGGTGCACGGGCGCCAGCAGCATCCTCACGCGGACTTCGCCCCGCCCGGGCGTGGGATCGGGCGCATCACGCCAGTGAACTACTTCTGACGGCTCCCCATTGCGTTCGAATATCAGGGCCTTCATGTACTGTCTCCTTCACCTGCGTAGGTATGAACGTACGATGCCCAACGGCTCGCGCCCTTTGGCAACGATGGGTGCCAGACACTTTCACGACGGACGGCGACTCGCTGCATCGCTACGCGTATTGCTACGGCCGCACTTCCTCGGCGAATAGTAAGAGGTGGTCAATAGGAGGCGTGGCGGTCGGTTTGTCGCGCTGCCCGGGGCGAGCCCGTCCGACAATCACTCTGGTTGACCATGGAAGAATCCGGGCCACCCAAACAAATCTCCGTTTTGGTATCGAGCGATACCTCTAGAAAGACTTGGGCGAAAGCCCGGTTTTCACCGCAGTCGTTCGAGTTCAAGCCCCTGCTAGTTGCGGAACTGACTGATGCACTCAACCTTCGCTCGGCTCATATGGCGACGCCCGGTTTTCCAGCTTCCATTTCTTCTCAGCTTCCGTGTCAGGCCGAGGTGGTCGAATGCCATCGATCAACCACAGTTCGCGCGGCGTTTCGCCGACGTGCAGCTCGTAGTGATAGCCCCGCTCCTGGACAAACGGCGCAATCGCAGCGTTCGCCTTGCGCAACCACGACTCAGTCCACACGGGGTCCTTGGCGATGTGCCTTGCGAATTGATCTAATCGGATTCTGACAAAATCGTCCCGCGACACTCCCCCCATAAAGAAGGAGTCTTTCGGCTGTTCGTGAAACAGTACACCGACGTAGAAGCGAGGGATGATGTAAATGTCGGCAATTCGCTTCGCCATCTCCTGCTTGTCTTCTGCCGTGTAGGCACCGACGGGATGATAGATATTCCACAAAGGCATTTTTCTCTCCATGCATCGATAGATGCCGCATTCCCTATTCCAGAGCATCCAGATCTCCTGAAACAAAGGATGAACCAGACATGAGTGAGGCGGCGGTATGAATAGCCAAAGAATAGGCTACCGCTTTAAAACAATGCTTTCGCAACGCAGCATTTTTAGTGAATTCAGTCCCGCATCTATTGGCGATGGGGAAGGCCGAGTATTTTGCGCGTCTCGTCAGGTGTTGCCACGTCCGCGCCAATGCTTCTGACGATACTGACCGCGCGTTTGACCAGTGCAGCGTTGCCCGGCGCCAGTTCCCCTTTGGCAAGATAAAGGTTGTCCTCGAGGCCGACGCGAACATGTCCGCCAAGAATTACACTCTGCGCCACGATTGGAAATTGAGCGCGCGAGATGCCGAATGCCGACCAGCGGGCGTTCTCCGGCAGATAGCGTTTCATCTGCAGAAGGCTCTCGGTGTCGGCGGACGCGCCCCATGGCACGCCAAGACACAGCTGAAACAGCGGAGCCTGCAGAATGCCCTGCGTTTCGATCAGGTGGCGCGCCAGCCGCACGTGGCCCAGATCGAATACCTCGATTTCTGGCTTCACGCCCGCTTCTTCAATCAAGGTTGCCATCTTGATCAGATGGTCGGGCACGTTCACGAATGCGTGACTGCCGAAGTTCATCGTCGCAATGTCCAGGGTGCAGATTTCCGGACGCAACTCGAGCACATGCCGCACGCGCGCCTCGGGCGTCATCATCGTACTTAGTTCGCTTCCCCGATTCGGGTCTTCGTCGCTGGGAACGAAACGTGCGCCTGGGCCCGTCGTCAGATTGATCAAAATCGGGCACCCGCTATCGCGGATGCGCGAGACGACTTCACCATAGAGCGACAACTCAGTGCTCGGAGTGCCTGTTTTGGGATCCCTTACGTGAATGTGCGCGATGCTCGCACCGGCTTCACACGCAGCGATGGCCTCATTGGCGATTTGCTCGGGCGTCACGGGCACTGCGGGGTTCAGCCGCGGTGTATCGTCGCTTCCTGTGAGTGCACAACTGATAATCGTCTTGCCTGTCATGATGTTCGTTCAAAAAATTGGGAATCAAGCAATGCCATCGTGCGTTCATGCGGCCCGCGCGGGGCCGAACGGCGCAGCCCCAACGGGTGCAACCCTGATCAGCTTTTTGTTGACGAATTCGTCGAAGCCCAACTGAGACAGCTCCCGGCCAAAGCCTGAACGTTTGACACCACCGAACGGCAGTTCGGCCGCCGTGCCGAACGGCTGATTGATGAACACCATGCCGCTGTCGATCTGCGCGGCGACCCGCTCGCCGCGCTCGGTATCCGCAGTGAACACCGACGCACCGAGACCGTACGGCGTGCCGTTGGCGAGCGCAATTGCGGCGGCTTCGTCGTCGACGACGTGAAAGGCGGCCACCGGGCCGAACAGCTCTTCGGCGAACACGGGATTCTGTGGCGAGATGTCGGTCAGGACAGTCGGCTGCAAATAGAAGCCCGGGCGCTCGACGCGCTTTCCGCCACACACGATGAACGCGCCGTGCGAAGCCGCGCGATCGATTTGCTCAAGCAGCAGATTCAATGCGCGCTCGGAGGACAGCGGTGCGACTGCGGTGGCTGGATCGGCTGGATCGCCCGTCGAGAGCGCGGCCATCTGCTTTGCGAAGCCTTCGAGGAAAGCGTCGCCGCGCGCCTTGCCGACCACGATGATTCGCTTGGATCCTACGCAGCATTGACCCGCATTGAGCATTCGTCCCGCGACCGCGCTTTGAATCGCCCAATCGAGCGGCGCATCCTCCAGCACGATGAACGGATCGCTGCCGCCCAGTTCGAGAACGACTTTCTTCAGATTCCGGCCGGCACGCTCAGCAACGGCAGCGCCAGCGCGCTCGCTGCCCGTCAGTGTCACGCCCTGGACGCGCGGATCGTCAATGACACGCCCCGCCTGGTCGATCGAAATGAACAGATTCGTATAGACGCCCTCGGGCGCGCCCGCTTCCTCGAACAACCGCGCGAAGGCCAATGCGGATTGCGGAACGCTTTCCGCATGTTTGAGCAGCAGGACGTTGCCGACCATCAGTTGCGGGCCGGCTACGCGCGCGATCTGGTAGTACGGAAAATTCCATGGCTCGATCCCGAAAAGCACGCCGATTGGCTCGATGTGCACGGTTGCGTCGGGCGCTTCCGCGAGTGGACGGGGTTGCAGATAGGTGCCCGCATGCTTTGCGTAGTAGTCGAGAATGTTTGCAGACGATTCCACTTCCTTGCGCGCTTCGCCGCTGCGCTTTCCCATTTCCAGCGTCAGATAGCCCGCGTATTCGTCGGCCTTCCTGCGCAACAGGGCCGCCGCGCGCGACATGATGCGCGCCCGATCGCTGACGGGACGACGGCGCCAGTCAGTTTCGAACGCGCGCTGCGCGGCAGCGAGCTTCGTTTCGAGCAACTCGTCGGATACGTCGTCGTAGGTGGCAAGCAGTTCGCCGGTTGCAGGATTGGTAGTCGTATAGGGCATGAAGTTCTCCGCTGAAAATTGGCATCGAGTCAATGCGTCGGCATATGCTAACACCGTTAACACCTATCCGCGCCAGCTTTTTTTTGGTCAGGAAAAACCCTCATTGATATTGATGTTTGTGCCGTTAACATTTGTACGTACCTTCAACCGGAGAGCGAAATGGCAAAAGGATATTGGGTGGCGGCTTATCGGGCGGTCCATGACGCAAGCAAACTCGCGGCGTACGGTGTCCTCGCGACACAGGTGGTGAAAGCGGCGGGTGGGAAATTTCTGGTACGGGGCGGCGAAGTCGTTGCATTTCAGGCCGGCCTCAAAGAACGCACCGTCGTCGTCGAATTCCCGAGCTTCGAGCAGGCTCTCGCCACGTTTCAGAGTGAGGCTTATCAGGAAGCGCTAGCGGTATTGGGAGACGGCGCTGAAAGAGATGCGCGCGTAGTCGCCGGTCTCGAAGGCTGAGAAGTTTCGAAGTAACCGCTAAGTCCATCCTGATTCGCCATAGTACTTATATCGCATCACATACCGCGCCTCGTATCGCGCCGTCGCCCGATTATTGCCGCTACGATACGGGAAATAATCTCTTCGGTTGTCACCTTTTTTCAACAAGAAAATGCCGACATCAACGATTTATCGCGATGTTATTCCCGTTAACATGTGGATGTGGAAATGTCCGAATCTGACGAAATGGAGCAAAGAATGGACGAAGCACTTGTTCAGAGAGAAATCAAAGGCGCCGTGACGGTCCTTACAATGAACCGTCGCCCGCACAACCTGATGGGCCCGACGCTGTATCGCGCCCTGCTCGATGAATTCAATCAGGCAGTGAAACGCGGCTCGCGCGCGATCCTGCTGCGCAGTGGTCTGCGGCACTTCTCAGCCGGCGCTGAAGTGGCGCTTTTTCCCGATCGCATTGCCACGCAAGGCAAAGCGCTGATGGATCCGCTCGACGTGCTGCGTGGCTTCGAGACACTACCGATCCCGATTGTTGTCGCGGTGAACGGAACATGCCTCGGCGGCGGATTCGAAGTGGCGCTCGCCTGCGACTTCAGCGTCGTCGCCGAATCGGCAAAGATCGGCTCGGTTGAGGTCGCACTAGGTTTGCACCCGCTGCTCGGCGGCATTCAGCGTCAGGTGATGCGAGCCGGTCCGGCACGCGCGAAAGAACTCGCGTTGCTCGGTCGCCGGTATGACGCGGCCACGCTCGAACGCTGGGGCCTGATCAATCTCGTTGTGCCCGACGACAAGCTCGATGAAGTGGCGCTGTCGCTTGCGCAGGAACTCGCCGCCGGCCCGACCGTCGCGCATGCCGCCACCAAGCAACTCGTGCGTGTTGCGGTCAATGAGGGGGTTGCCGCCGCCGACGAAGCGATGTTCGAACTGCAAAAGCCGATCTGGGCGTCGCAGGATCTTAAACGCGGACTGGAGGCCTTCGATAAGACTGGTCCTGGCACCGCTATTTTCGAAGGGAATTGACATGACCGGACCGCTCGAAGGACTCAAGGTCGTCGATTTTTCCCGCGTGCTGGCCGGCCCGCTGTGCGCGCGGACGCTAGCCGATCTTGGTGCCGATGTGATCAAGATTGAGCCTCCGCGACCCGATGTGTCGCGCGCCGCATTTCCGAATCGCGACGGCATGTCCGGCTACTACGCTCAGCAAAATAGCGGCAAACGCAACATCAGCATCGATCTGAACGCACCGGGCGCACGTGATTTCGTGCTACGCCTGTGTGACGACGCCGACATCGTCGTCGAAAATTTTCGGGCTGGTACGCTCAAGGGTTTTGGACTCGACTACGCGACACTCGCGCATCGCAATCCCAAGCTGGTCTATGTTTCGATCACGGGCTACGGCCAACACGGTCCATGGGCGTCGCGCATGGCCTATGCGCCGACCGTGCAAGCCGAAACGGGATTCACGCACAACACACTGCGACATTTCGATAACGCCAGCGACGGCCGTAAATGGACCGATCCCCTGTCGCACGCGGACGTCTATGCGGGCCTGCAAGCGACCATCGCCGTGCTCGCGGCAGTGCGCAAGCGAGAAGTCACCGGGCGCGGCCAGTACATCGACGTCGCGATGGCGGCCGTGATGCTGTCGATCAACGAGCGCGCTCACCTCGATCTCGCGGGTGTGGATACGGGCGCGGAGCCCGGCATCCTCGGTGCCGCCGACGGACCTCATTTCGTCGGCCCGGGTGGCGAAGAGTTTGTGGCGGCACAAAGCATCGTCGGCAGCAACACGTTTCCGAATTACCTGAAGGCGATGCGTCGTATGGACCTGGCGCACGATCCGCGTTTCTGCACTGCTGAGCACCGCCTGCGGAACTACAAGGCACTGCACGCAGTGATCCAGGCCTGGATGCGGTCATTCCGCGATCTCAAGACGCTCGATGCCCAACTCGACGAGGCCAAGATCGCGATCGGCCAGATTCGTACGTTGAAGGAATTGGCCGAGACCGATTGGGCCAGGCAATGGGGTGCGGTGCACGAGATTTCGGATCGCCGGGGCGGCTCATATCTGATACACGGCTATCCATGGCACTTTTCCGATGACAAGCTTGGAATGCGCAGCGCGCCCGCGTTTCGCGGCGAGCACAACGAGCAGGTTTTCCGCGAAACGGGCCTCGCGGATGCCGAAATCCGCAATGCAATCGATAGCGGCATTCTGGTCGGTGGGCCGCCGCCATCAACGAAGAAGATCGGCGCTACCGTTGTTTCGCAAGCGCGCGAATTGCAGAAAGTCGCGGACGATCTTTGATCGCCGAGGTACGACTCGTATTCCCGATATCAACGCATCACGTCGGAGGACTGGATGGAAGTGGTGAAACAAGCCTGCGTAGAAGCGTCATCGTCGGATGACAACGCCCTCCTTCGGAAAGCCTACGCTTCGGCGCAATGGAGGATATTGCCGATACTGTTCGGCTTATGGATGCTGGCGTGGGTCGGCCGCTCGAACGTTGCTTTCGCGAAGCTGCAAATGGTCGTGGATCTGCGATTCAGCGAGACAGTGTATGGACTGGGCGCCGGCCTCTTCTTCGTCGGCTACGTGCTGTTCGGCGTCCCTGCCACGATGCTGCAAAAGAAGTTCGGCGCGCGCGCCGTGCTCGCTGGTACCGCCGGCGCGTGGGGACTGACCAGTGTCGCGATGACGTTCGTCAATAACGCGCCGACGTTCTACGCATTGCGGTTCCTGCTCGGTGTGTTCGAGGCTGGATTCTATCCGGGTGTCGTGTTGTACTTCAATGCGTGGTTCCCGGGAGAAAGGCGCACGCGCAACTTCAGCATCTTCCATTCAGGATCGCTCTTCTCGACGGTCACGATCGGCCTAACGGGGGGCTTCGTGCTCGAGCACATGAACGGACTGGCCGGCTTTCAAGGCTGGCGATGGATGTTCTTCGCTCAGGCCATCCCTACGGTCGTGTTGGCGTGCGTTGCGTTCATGATACTTCCGGATCTGCCTCGCGGCGCCAAGTGGCTTTCGGCGCGCCAGCGTACGCTCGTCGAGGACAATCTCCGAAATAGCGCCGAAACGATGAACGATGCACACGACGAGGACCGGCCTCTTTTCCTCAACCCCGCCGTCTGGATCGTGAGCGCGGCCTACTTCTCCCTCCTCGCCGCGACGGCCGCACTGTTTTTCTACTCCCCGACGATACTTCGCGAGGCGGGATTCGGCGGATACAAAGAGATCGGCCGTGCAGTCGCGGGTGCCTGCATTTTAGGGGCATTGGGCAATGTGCTTATCTGTAGCATCGGGGGCAGTGCGCAGCGTCGGCGGCTCTTCTGTGCGCTGGCGTCGTTTTTTACTGCGGTGAGCCTTTCGGCGCTCGTCTTCGTATGGCACAGCAGCCTCATCGCGACGTTTTTTCTCCTCGCTCTGGGCTTCGCGGGAACTGGAGCGGGTATCACGCTCTTCTGGCAAATGACTGTCGGCCTCCTCAGCGGTAAGTCGTTAGTGGTCGGCGTGCCGTTGATCAGTTCCGCCGCCAACGTCGCAGGCTTCGTTACACCCTTTCTTATCGGATATGTCCGCGACGCGACTGGAACTTACGCGAGCGGGTTCATAATGATTGCGTGTGTCCAGGCGATCGGCGTAGCGGTTCTTCTTTTTGGCGTGCAACACATTGTCAGGAGGCGATCGCCCGTTGACGACGTATCGGTTCGATGCTCCACTTGATCAGTCGATGCCAACGGGCCGGACCGGGTAGTCATGGCAAGCGCCGCGTTGTGCGCTAAAAGGCGGCCTTCGGCGCTGTCTGCCTGGAGCAGATGGGCATGCGGTGTAGCCTGACATCCAGCCACGCCAGCAAGCCGCCAGAATGCGCGTAGTCATGCTCGCCTGTCTAGCGGCCCATCCGGATATTGCTTGCCTCTTTGCGCAGAATTTATAATCGATTCCTTGTTTTGCTCCACCAACGAAGGCCACGTGAGTCCTAAGTCATCTATCACAAAGAACGCGGATTACCACCATGGCAATCTGCGCAATGCGCTCATCGAAGCGGGGCGCAACGCGCTCAAGGATGTGTCTGCACAAGATCTGAGTCTTCGTTACCTCGCGCGAATGGTGGGCGTATCAGAAGCCGCGCCCTCGCGACATTTTGCCGGTATCGACGAACTTCTGGCCACGATCGCGGCGAGTGGATATCGCGACCTCGCTGCGTTGCGCGTTGCGATCCGTGACAGCGACGACACCGCACTTGCCAAAGCGTACCGGATGATGCGGGTGTATGTTGAGTTCGCGCAGCGCCACAATGGACTGTTCGGTCTGATGATCGGACCTCGCATCGTGGCGCATCAGGCGTATCCAGAACTCACCGAGGAAAGTAACAGGTCTTTTGGGTTGTTTTCCGAGACGATTGAAGCACTAGCTATCGAGAGTGGCTGGCCCCATGCCGATCTCAAGCTAGTGACTCATGCCGCGTGGAGCATGGAACATGGTCTCGCCACCTTGATCCTGGCGAACCGTGCACCGAGGGCGGACACCAGGGTCGCAATACCTAAGTTGATCGATTTCGTCTTGATGACGTTGCTAAGCGCGATCACGGCCGGCCCGGATCATCTCCAGCGCGTGATTCAGCAGTGCATGCTCTCTGAAAAGCCTGTGTTGACCCGCACAGCGCGCAAGCGCGCCAAAGCGTAGCCGTCGTCGCTGTCAAATGTGAGCGCCGCCGCAGCATACTGTTCTGGAGGTGTTCGACATCGTGATCAACGAGGGACGCTGTGGAGTTCGGTCGCACTCCCAGCATGGTCACGCTGTGCCCCAGCTACCACGGAATGTCGCTAACCATGTACGACCTCGCAGGTAGCAACCGACACCGGGGTAACCCATCATCAACCATTTTGTGGCTGCGCCTCGAGATAGCCGACCCGCACCGGCGGCACGAACCACGCGAGACACAAGCCGACCATCGCAGCCACAGCGGCCACGATGAGGCCAGTGTGGATCGAATCCACGAGCGCGCTGCGCGCCGAGCTCATCATCGCGTCGCCGGCGTGCCCGGCGCTCACGAGGCGACTGATCAGCGCGGCCTGCTCGGCACGGTCCACGAGCAGTTCGGGACTTGCAAACGACTTGAACCACTGCGCCGCCTGGTATGAATCTAACGAGCGATTCACGCCCATCGTGTAAAGGTGCCCCAACAGCGCGCCTGTCATCACCGTACCAAGCATGCCGCCGAATGTGCGCAGCGACTGCAGCAATGCGGTGGCGGCGCCGAGATGGTCTCGCGAGACGATCTGCTGCGAGCAGACCGTGAGGCTCGTGCCCACGAGGCCCAACCCCAGGCCGCTCGCTCCCATGCACGCCATCCACACGAGGTACGGCTCGTGGCCTCGCAGCACGACCACCGCGAGGCTCGCAAAAGCGGACAACGCGAAGCCGACGTAGAGGATCGCGTTGGCGCGCCGGATGCGCGTGACCACGCGGTTATTGATGAAGCTGCCGACCGTCGTGCCGAGCAGGAGCGGCGTGATCAGCATGCCCGAGGCACGCGGAGACATCGCATAGCCGCCCTGAAACAGCAGCGGCACGTAGAAAACGAGAGAGAACAGCGCGAACCCGCCGAGCATTGACATTGCAAAAAGCGCACCGAGCCTGCGGTCGAGCAGCATGTCCACGGGGATGATCGGATAGCCCATGCGCTTTTCCCAGAAGAAAAGCGTCAGCGAACAGACCAGCGCGATCACGGCCAGTATGATTGTAGAAGCAGTCCATCCTTGCCTCGGCAAGAGCTCGATCGCCAGCTGCAGCGCGCCGAACGTCACGGCGACGACGAATGCGCCAAGCCAGTCGAGGCGCAGCCGCGCGCCGTCGCGGGCATGGCGCAAGTGCGGAAGGAAAGCACGCACGAGGAACAGCGCCACCACACCCACCGGTACATTGACGAAAAACACCAGCCGCCAGCTTCCGTGCTGAGTGAGCATGCCCCCGAGCATTGGCCCGACCATGTTCGCAAGGCCAAACGCCGAGGTCACGAACACCAGCCAACGCAGGCGTAGCCTCGGATCGGGGAACAGGTCGGCGACGGTCGCGAACACCGTCCCCAGCATGATGCCGCCACCGATGCCCTGAAGTCCGCGCGCGAGCACCAGAAACAGCATGTTGGTCGCGATCCCGCAGAGCACCGATGCGACGGTGAAGACAAGGATGGCGGACAGCATGAAGGGCTTGCGACCGAACAGATCGCCCAGGCGCCCGAAGATCGGAATTGTGATGACCGACGTAAGCATGTAGGCCGTCGCGACCCACGCATAGAGTTCGAAACCCTTGAGCTCCGCGACGATGCGCGGCATCGCGGTGCCAACGATGGTCTGGTCGAGCGCGATCAGCATCGAAACCGACGCGACTCCGAGCATCGCGAATATCGACTGGCGAAATGGCAGCAGTTGCCGTCGTTGATCGTGAAGTTCGATGCCAGTGGCCATGAAGCGCTCCTCGCCGCTGAGAAGCGGCAGATCTGCCGCGCGCCGCCCGGTTTCGTCGAACCGGACGGCCCCGCGTGTGCAACCTTCATGCGTTCTGCAGTGATGGTACGCCCACAAACGCGAACGTGACGGCTGAATCGCGGGTGTTCGTCAGAGGCCTGCATGCGCTCAAGCGAATCGCAAGGCGGGGGGATTGCGCGATCGGAGCGCCCTCGCGACGGCGTCGGTCAACGGCGTTGACGTGAACGCATGCGACTTCCGTGTGTCCGGTCAGCTAAAAGGGCGAACGGCCGTCGCTTAGACCGACCCGCCGGATATGTGCACTGCTGCGGCGCACTTCAAAGATCCTGGCCGGTAATCTCGGTACGCTCTCCGTTAGATGGAGGCATTTTGCGTTCCGCCACTCCCGCTAGCCTTGGCCTTGCCAACTGAAACGCGAGCAGCAACTGCTTCTGGCTGTCGTCAGCCGCTCCGAGGTATTCGCAAACAACCTCTGGCCTGAGTTCGAAGGCGCGGTATCCCCAGCCAAAGCCGTATGCAGAGAACCACAGTGTTGACTGGCTGGCGACGACGGGGGCTGTCAGATTAATGTATGACGAATCCATGGCGTTCGCTCTCCAGACGAGTGGTAGACGACGCCGATTGTCCCACACCAGCCTTCATGGCCAGGTACTCGGCGGACATCAATGCGCTAGTGCGTGCGCGTGCCGGCCTGGTCGAGCATGGCACGCGCGTTTTTGGAGGTTTCGATCCGACGTCGTGCGTGGAGATTTCGAAGCACGGCACGCGCTCGTCCCCGACGCGGTAGGCCGGCTCAACCGTCGAATGATTGCGACCCCGGCTCGCAGCTGACGGCGACTCCGACGCCTATTTCCCGGGACCGAAGCGGTTCGTGGCTTCAAAGTCTGTAGCAGGTCGAACACCGGATGATGGCACGCATCGCAGCAGACAACCTGCAACCGTCGCGGTCGCCCCAGCAGATCGCCGGATTGCTCAGGCGCGCGTAGCGGCAACGTGGATTGCCCGTGTCGCAGGAGATATTTGACTCACCGCTTCCGCGCAACCTCAGCCCGCAGTTACAGCATCTCCAGCGCGAGCGCGATACCCTGACCGCCACCGATGCACAGCGTGACTATGCCGCGCTTCAAGCCATCGCGGCGCATCGAATGGACGAGACGCGTAGTCAGCACCGCGCCGGTTGCGCCGATCGGATGACCGTGCGCAATCGCGCCGCCTTCGACATTGACGATGTCATGTGGGAGTCCAAGCTGCTGGGCAACCGCGAGCGGCACCGCAGCGAATGCCTCGTTGATCTCGACGCGTTCGACGTCGCTAAGCTTCCAGCCCGCTCGTTCCAATGCAATATGAACGGCCGGCACGGGACCGAGGCCGAACATGCCGGGCTCGACTGCGGCAATACCGAAAGCGGCGAGACGCGCACTCGCTTCGATGCCCCTCGCGTCGGCATAACCGCGCTGGGCCACGATCATCGCCGCCGCACCGCTGTTCAGGCCGGGAGCATTTCCCGCGGTAATTGTGCCGTCGGGACGGAACGCGGGACGCAGCTTTGCCAGCGTTTCCACGGTCGTCTCCGGACGCGGCTGCTCGTCGCGCGCGAACTGAACGCTCCCCTTACGCCCTGCAATTTCGACGGCGACGAGTTCGGCATCGAATGCGCCGCGTTCCTGCGCAGCCGCGAAACGCTGCTGCGAACGCGCGGCCCACTCGTCCTGAACACGCCGCGTCAGGTCAGTCTTCGTCGCGAGATCTTCCGTGTGCCAGCCTGAGTGCTCACCCGAGAAGGCATCCACAAGACCGTCGCGCAGCATGCTGTCATGCACTTGTGCGCTACCCATGCGAGTGCCCCACCGAGCGGTGTCGAGCAGATACGGCGCGCGCTCCATGCTTTCCATCCCACCGGCAACCGCGACGTCACCATAGCCAAGCGCGATTTCCTGAGCCGCAGAGACGATCGCCTGCGCGCCCGAGCCACAGACGCGGTTGACGGTGAGCGCCGGCACCGACACGGGCACGCCGCCGCCGATGGCGGCCTGTCGCGCCGGATTCATCCTGTTACCGGCCTGGACGACATTGCCCATCACGACGGACGACAGCGCTTTCGGATCGAGCGCGGCGCGCCGCAATGTTTCCCTCACGGCTAGCGCGCCTAGCGCAGTCGCGGGGACGTCCTTCAACGATCCACCGAACGCGCCAATTGGTGTGCGAACGGTATGGGCAATGACAACTTCACGGGTATTCATCGATCTTCCCTGGAATGAAATGCTGCGCTGGTGTTCCTCTGGCGAAGGCGGCCGACCAAGTTTGGTCGATTCGCTGTCCCCCGGGTCTGGCAGATACTGTAAGAAAGGTCCGCACAGGAAGATAGAGTGTGCCGATCAAAGCATCATTCCAAAGCGATCAATAATCACGGCGGAGGCTGGAAAGCGCTTTTCTCAAGCGCGGCACGCGCATTGACACCACGATCATCGAGCGGTGACCGAGCTGACACTGAGCGACCGAATTAAGTATCTTACGAAATCGCACGGCGACTCAACGGCGAGAAGTCCAAATACCCGCCGCGGCATCGACATCGTATAGTTCATCCAAAGCGTTCGGTAAGCGAGGCATTTGCAAAACCTTGCGACGCTCTTCGATTCGAGCTTCCAGAAGGCCCGCATATAACGCGGCATACGTGAGGGAAACATCAAGACGTCGCAGGGATCCCGGCGACCCTGACCGCCATCGCATGCGGCTGGATCGAAGACGCCACGGTCGACATGCTCGCGGCCGACAAACGCCGCGACGCCGCGATGCGCCAGATCGCGGCGCGTTTGCTAGCCGCCGTGAAACGGATCGGCCATCCGGTGTCGTACTTTCTTTGGCTTCCGCTTGCTCAGGAAGTGCGCGCGGACGCGATCGCGATGGCTTTGAGGCGCGAGAAGATTGCCGTTTCGACAGCGCACCCGTTCGCCGCGTCGGCGCATGTGCCGCACGCGATCCGGCTCGCGCTCGGCTCGGTCGGCCTAACGCGTTCTACGAAATCGTCACGCTGTCGGAACGTGGCGAGCCAGTCAGACCGATCGGTGGCCCCACGGTGATGACCGAACCCTTCGCAGAGCGAGCGTTCGACACGGTCCTGTTCACGGGCGGCGATCCCGGCGCGGCGCGGCCGTCCCCGGGGCTGCTCGCCTACGCACGCCACAGCGCGCTGACGGCCCGGCGGGTCGCCGCGATTTGCACGGGTGCCTTCGTGCTGGCGGAAGCGGGTCTGCTCGACGGCAAGCGCGCCACCACGCACTGGGTCTATGCGTCCGCGCTGCGCACGCGTTTTCCGCGCATTCGCGTGGAGGAAGACCGGATTTACGCGGTCGACGGTTCGGTCTGGACGTCGGCGGGCATGACAGCGGGGATCGATCTCGGGCTGGCGTTAGTTGAGGCCGACCTGGGCGTGGACGTTGCGAGATCGGTCGCGCAAACGCTCGTCGTCTCTCATCGGCGCGCCGGTGGTCAGTCCCAGCATTCAGCGTTGCTGGAGCTTGATGCGAAGTCCGACCGCATTCAGTCCGCGCTGACCTACGCGCGGAAGAATCTCGCGCAACCGCTGCTGGTGGAGCAACTGGCTGAAGTGGCGCGTCTCAGCCCGCGTCAGTTCAGCCGCGCGTTCCGGGCGGAGACGGGGCAATCGCCCGCCAAGGCCGTGGAGAGACTGCGTCTCGAAGCGGCGCGCCTCATGCTGGAACGAAGCCGCCATACGGTCGAACAGATCGCGCAACAGACGGGATTCGCCGACCCGCGCCGCATGCGCGATGCGTTCACTCGGGCGTTCGGCCAACCGCCACAGGCGATACGTCGCAACGCGCGCTCGGCCGCGCTAGGGTGAGGCGCACGGCGTCGCACCGTCTACGATCAGTAGGTCTGGTCGGCAATGACGCGCGCCACCGTCCGCAGCGATTGCTCGAGTGTCGATCCAGCGGGCGATTCTCGGGGGTTTCGACTGGGGAGCGCGTACGGCAAATATCGTCGCCGCGCTGTGGCCGCGACGGTGCCAGGCGTTGGTGTCGGTGAGCGGGTATCTGATCGGGAGCCAGGGCGTCGGCGCCAAGCCATTGCCGCCGAAAGCGGAGCTTTCGTGGTGGTATCAGTTCTACTTCGCCACCGAGCGCGGCAGGCAGGGCTATGAAGCGAACCGCAACGACTTTGCGAAGCTGATCTGGCAACTCGCGTCGCCGAAATGGTCCTTCGACGATGCGACGTTCGAACGCTCGGCGGCCGCGTTCGAGAATCCGGACCACGTTGCCGTCGTGATCGACAATTACCGTTGGCGTTTGGGTTTGTCGAGCGGTGAGCCTCAATACGACGCGCTGGAGAAGCGCCTCGCAGCAGCGCCTGTCATTAGCGTGCCGACGATCGCGCTGGAAGGCGATGCGAACGGCGCCCCTCATCCAGAGCCCGCATCGTATGCGAGGAAATTCGTCGGCAGATACGCGCAACGTACTATAGGGGGCGGCATTGGTCACAACTTGCCCCAGGAGGCACCGCAGGCGTTTGCTGACGCGATAATCGAAGTGGCTCGCTACTAGCTTCGAAACCAACGTGCACGTTCGCGCGCACCTCAGTATGCGGCGCGCGGACATGCACTCGAGCGGCTAACCTCGCGGCAACCCGGGCGCCCGCACCCCTTCGATTATTGATCCGCCTGAAATAATCCATTCAGCGGCACCCTCTTACTCCTCGCCGAGCCCTTCCCTACAGTAGCTGCACGACACACGGGATACCAACGCTACCAGCCGGTCTCCCGCATCCCTGGCTCAAGAGGAGACGCTCATGAATCGGCAGGCGCTTTATTTCGACGACCTCCAGGTCGGCGACACCTCCATCACCGGTACGTACGAAGTCAGCGCGGCCGCTATCAAACGGTTCGCCGCGGAGTTCGATCCGCAGCCATTCCATCTCGACGAGGAAGCCGCCCGCGGCACCATGTTCGGCGGCCTCGCAGCGAGTGGCTGGCATACCGCGGCGATCACGATGCGCCTGCTCGTCAGCGAGGGCCCGAAGCTGATCAACGGCGTACTCGGAGCCGGCGCCCACGTCGAATGGAAGACGCCGACGCGCCCCGGCGACATCCTGCACGTGGAAAGCGAAGTGGTGGAACTGATCCCTTCGCGCTCACGCACCGATCGCGGAACCGTCGCGCTGCGATCGAAAACGATCAATCAGCACGGCCAGATCGTGCAGGACATGACCGCAAAACTGATCGTCGCACGCCGGCCTGCGTAACGCCGATTGCCCGTCACTTCGCAAGGACCTCCATCATGATCGTCGATCCCTCCACCCAGGACGCCGCCGCGAACTACAAGCTGTTGATCGGCTCGATTCTGCCGCGCGCCATTGCGTGGGTCAGCACGCTTTCAAAAGACGGCGTCGCGAACCTCGCGCCAATATCGTTCTTCACCGCGGTCGGCCGCAAGCCGCCGATGATCTCGATCTCGATGCAACCGCGTTCCGACGGCGTCACGCTGAAGGACACATTCATCAACATTCGCGACACCGGCGAATTCGTCGTCAACATCGTCAATCTCGAACTCGCGGATGCGATGCACCGCAGCGCTTTCGAATTCCCGTCCGACGTCGACGAGTTCGAAGCAGTTGGCCTGGAAAAGGCGGCATCGCTGATGGTCCGGCCGCCGCGCGTGAAGGCCGCGCCCATCGCGCTCGAATGCAAGGTCGATCGGATCATCCCGATCGGCGACCAGCACGACCATGTGGTGTTCGGCGAAGTGCTGCGCTTTCAGATCCGCGACGACCTTTACCTCGATCGCGGCCGCATCGACACCGCCGCACTGCAAGCCGTCGGTCGCCTTGCCGCCGAATACACGGTCGTGCAAAGCGCGTTCACGACGCCGCTCGACCCGCAGGTGCTCGCGCGACTCCAGGACCACCGCATCGGCCGGCTCGATGACTTCGCGGACGGTTACTCGCCGATCGACGCGGCGAACTGGTCCGCATCCGGCGCGACTCGCTGATTTTCAATTCCAACAGCCTGACAGGGAACATCTATGAATCCCACTCATCCGAGCCGGCCCTTGCTCGTGTTTATCCACGGATTCCTCGACGGTGCCGCAGTCTGGGACGACCTCGCGCAGCATTTCGGCGAGCGCGCATCCGGCGCACTGTGCGTTGATCTACCGGGAATGGGGGCGCGCGCCGCCGACCCCGGCCCATACAGTCTCGATCGTTTCGCCGCGGACATCACGACGCAGATCCGCGCGCTGTCGCGGCCGGTGGTGCTGATCGGTCATAGCATGGGAGCGCAGATCGCCGAACTCGTCGCGGTACGGCTAAACGAGCAGGTACGAGGCCTCGTGCTTCTGACGCCGGTACCGTTGCGCGGCACCCGTCTGCCGGCCGAAGCGATGCGCGGGTTCCATGCGCTCGGCGGCGATCCGGTCGCGCAACGCGAGTTACGTCGCAACGTGTCGGTGAATCTCGACGACGCCCAACTCGAGCGGCTTGGTCAACTGGGCGACCGTGTCGATGCAAACGCGACAGGCACCTTCGCCGACCTCTGGAACGAAGGCCATCCGACGGGTGCGAACCCTTCGCGATACCTCGGCCCGGTGCTGATCATCCGCGGCGATGGAGACACCTTCGCCACGGCCGAAACGATCTCGCTCGGCGTAACGCCACGTTTCAGGGCGCCGCACGTCACATCGATCGAGCGCGCCGGTCACTGGCCGCACGTCGAGCAACCCGCCGCGATCGCGCATGCCGTCGGATCTTTTCTCGCGAACATCGAGGCCAACGGGGCAGGGCTGAACGCTCCAGACGTGCCGGTGTCGCCGCAAGGATGGACCCGCGCGTTCGGGCAGAAATCCGCCGATGCGTTCGCCGAGACGTTCTCGCCCGATGTGATGCTCGAAGCGAGTGTGCTCGCGAAGCCGGTCGTCGGCATCGATCAGGTCAAGACCGTCATGACCACCGCGAGCCGGATCTATGAGTCGCTCTCCTTCACGCACGAGGCACACAGCGGGCTGCGCGATTACCTCGAATGGGAAGTGCAGGCCTTCGGCGGCGAACAGATGCGCGGCATTACCGTCCTGACGACGAATCCGCAAGGCAAGATCGTGCACGTGGCGATCCATCATCGTCCGCTCGGCGGTGCGCTCAGATTCTCGGCTGAACTCGGCCATCGTTTGCAAGGCGTGGTCGACGCGAGCCTCTTTTATCGCAGCGCGTAATCCGCGCGCTGAGTCACATTCCCTGGAGATTGAAATGGTGAAACGTACCGACGTTGAATTCGAAGTGGACGGCGGCGTCAAGCTGCGCGGCTGGCTGTTCGTTCCCGCCGGCGACGGACGCCGCCCCGCGATCACGATGGCACATGGCTACGCGGGTGTGAAGGAACACGGACTAGAACCGTTCGCGCGCGCTTTCGCGGAAGCCGGTTTCGTGGTGTTGCTGCACGACCATCGCGGCTTCGGCGCGAGCGAAGGCACGCCCCGTCACGACATCGATCCGTGGCGTCAGATCGCGGACTGGCGGCGCGCGATCAGCTTCCTCGAAACGCTTGACGTCGTCGATCCGAAGCGGATCGGCCTGTGGGGCACGAGCTACGCGGGCGGTCACGCGATCGTGCTCGGCGCGACCGAGCGTCGCCTGCGCTGCGTCGTCGCGCAAGTACCGACGATCAGCGGCTACGAACAGGGGCTGCGCCGCATTGCGCCGGAGAATGTCGCCGCCCTCGAAGAAGCGTTTGCCGATGACGATCGCGCGCAATTGCGCGGCGAGCCGCCGCGGCGTCAGGCGGTCGTCAGTAGCGATCCCGCAGTTGCCGCGTCGTATCGAGCGAAAGACGCTCTCGAATTTTATTTGCAGCCGCTGCCGGATGGAGCCTGGGAAAACAACGTAACGGTTCGCTCGACGCGTGCCGCACGAATGTACGAGCCGGGCCAATGGATCGCGCGCGTTTCGCCAACGCCGCTGTTGATGGTGGTCGCGACGAGCGACACGATCACGTTGACCGACCTCGAACTCGCAGCCTACGAACGCGCGCTGCAGCCCAAGCGGCTCGTGACGATCGAAGGTGGACACTTCGACCCGTATCTGCCGCAGTTCCGCCTTTCCAGCGAAGCCGCTGTCGAGTGGTTCAAACATCACCTCGCCTAACGTCCATCCCCACGACAAAGGATCTCTCCATGGCTCACCTGACTGTCCATTTCGACGAAGGGCTCGCGACGATCGTCATCGACCGCCCTCCACAAAATCGCATCGACGACCAGATGATCGACGAGCTGGCCGCAGCAGTCACCGCGATCGAGCGCAGCGACGCGCGCGCTGTGCTCGTGCGCAACGAAGGCGAAAACTTCTCGTTCGGCGGCGACATCATGACGTGGCCCGATGCGAACGTGCGTGAGCTGCGTGCTCGCTTCGAGCACTACATGTCCGTGTTTAACCGCTTCGAGCGTCTTCCGGTGCCGGTCGTCGCCGCTGTGCAAGGGCTGTGCTTCGGCGGCGGCTTCGAACTCGCGTTGCGCGCGGACGTGATCTTGGCGGCCGAATCCGCGACGTTCGGCCATCCCGAACAGACGCTCGGCATCGTCACCGTGCTCGGCGGCATCTATCGGGTCGCGGAGCGCGCCGGTCGAGCGCGTGCATCCGAGTGGGCGCTGACATCGGAGAAAGTCCCGGCCGCGACGATGGAACGCTTTGGCATCGTCAATCGCGTCGTTGCCGACGCCGATCTGCTGAAGGCTGCATCCGATTTCGCGCGCAAGCTCGCACACGGCCCCACGCGCGCCTATGCCGCGCACAAGGCGCTGCTGCGCGCGTGGGCGGGGGGCGGTGTCGCGGCCGCTGACGAAGCGATGTTCGACATTGCGATGCCCTTGTTCGAATCCGACGACGCACAGCGGGGCATCCGTTCCGCCGTCGAGGCGCTGAAGGCCGGACGTCCGAGGCCGGTCATGGACTTCACCGGTCAATAGCAGCGGGGCTCGCGATTTGCGGTCTAATGGCGTCTTCCCCATATAACGGAGACGCCGATCATGGACCGCATCGCAGCGATGAATGCCTTCGTCCGTGTGGTGGAAGCCGGCACGTTCACGAAGGCAGCGGAAACACTCGACATGCCGAATGCGTCGCTCACGCGGCTCATCCAGAAGCTGGAAGAAGAACTGAAGGTCCGTCTGCTGCACCGGACGACGCGCTCGGTCACCGTCACCCCGGAAGGCGCGATCTACTACGAGCGCGTCGTGCGCCTGCTTGCGGAACTCGCGGATATCGAATCGTCGACCACGCATGCGCGCATGAAACCGTCGGGCCGACTCCGTGTGGAGGCCGCGACGGCAATCGGCGCGCTCGTGGTGGTCCCGGCTCTCGACGACTTTTACCGCACCTATCCCGAGATCGGAATCGAACTCGAAGTCGGCAATGAACGCGCCGATCTGATCGCCGAAGGCTTCGACTGTGCGATCCGCGCCGGCACGGTCGACGAGCAGTTCATGGTGGCCCGGCAGATCGGCAGTTTCGGTTTCACTACATGCGCGACGCCCGCGCTGCTCGATGCGCACGGCGCGCCGGCATCACCGGACGAGTTATGCAATCTGCCGACGATCGGCATGATTCCGTCCACCGCAGGCTACCCGCCGTCGTTCCCGTTTTTGTATGACGATCGGAAAGAGGGACTCCACTTGAGTCATCGGCTCGTCGTCAACGATACGAATGCATATCTCGCGGCTGGCCTCGCCAGTCTCGGCGTCATCCAGGCGCCGACCTACTCGGTGCGCGACGCAATCGTCGCGGGCAAACTCGTGCCTCTCCTCGTGGATTGGCGGCAACCGATTATCCCCGTGCATGTCATCTACGCACCCAACCGTTATCTGAGCGCGAAAGTGCGCGTCTTCATCGACTGGCTCGTGGAACTATTCGAACGGGACGAACATTTGCGTCGTCGGTGAGGTGACAGGGATGCGCGGGCGCGAAATCGGCGAGGCTTCACCCTTCACGCTCGCTCGGGCGTGGTGATCACGCCAACGCAGGCCAAAACGCAAGCCGTTTCTAGCAGCAACAAACCCGGGTGTCAGGCTCATCCACTGCGCACGCAATGCGCTCGTCCATGCCTTCGCTGAGGGATTCAAGGCGTGGCATATCCCGCTTTCGGTGGCTTCAATCTTTCGTTGTCTATGAAGAGGCTCAAACGCGGGCAGCGCGCTTTCCGATCGAGCGTGAAAAAGTCCGGACGTCAGCGGGCATGTCGGACACTTCGCGGAACGCGGTCTGGATCATCTTTTCGGATTCCGCGACCTAAAGCACGGCAAACGAGGCCATCGCGGTGTCAGAAACCGCGTGTGCATCACCCGCGCATTCGTGCTAGTCACTGACAGGATTGCTGCCCGCGCTGAGCGCGGCCCGAACTTCGTCTACCGTCTGCTCAGGCGCTTGCAGATGCGGAAAATGGCCGAGTTTAGGGAGAATCGAAAGCTTCACGCCGTTACGGTTCGCGTACTCAACGCCCATTTCCTTCCTGATATAGATATCCTGCTCACCCCACACCACCTTCACGGGGATCTTCAGGGTTGCCATATTGGCTTCGAAGTAGTCCTGGTCGCGGGTGAAGTGAGAGTAGTAGTGAAAAAAGGCATCTGCCGAAGTGACGTCACCGCCCCACCCTTTCGCCATATCGTCCTTGAACTCCTGGGACAACGGGTAGCGCTCCCCCTCCGACAAGCCGCGGAAGAATGTGTTTGCAAGGATTTCGTCACGGTTCTTGTTCATCGCAGCGCGCACGACGTCGGACGAAGGCTTTGACTTCAGGCCCTGCAGGCTTTCGTACATGTACTGTGGGCGGTTGAACGGGGCAAAGTCGCCAACGATGATCTCCCTTGCGATATCCGGTTGCTCCAATGCCGCCAGCAGCGCAGGCAGGGCCCCGATATCGGTCGCGTAAATCACCAGCTCCGAACTGTCGATGCCGGACGTGCGGATATAGTCAGCCAGCACACGCGCATAATCCTTCGGCGCGTACCCGAAGCGATCAGCGCCTGGACGCGAAGACTGCCCGTAGCCAGGCCAGTCAAAAGCATGCACCTCGTAGTCGCTGGACAGGGATTCGGCGATTGGCTTCCACGCATACATCGTCTCCGGGAAGCCGTGCAGGAACAACACCGTACCCTTGGGATGCGCGGGCCGATAGACCATATGACGCAGCGTCATGTCGGGATTGACCTGCACCTCGCCGACTTCAAGCTTCGGCGCCGACGAGGCTGACGTCGGCACAATTCTGGATGCGGCAACGCCCACAGCTACGGCGGGAAATACTGTCGCCTTCATTACGAATTTGAACATGATAGTGACTCTCCGGTTTAGTGAGAATTTGCGCCAAGTAATTGCGCTTCGTCGTTTCCGAATTCCATGTGGCGCCGAAGCGGTGGCGCAGCGGCCCTGTACGCTCCAGCGCTTTCTACTGGGGCGAAGGCGAATTCAAAAGCTTACCCAACGGCTTCAGTGGGCCTATTGGGAGCAGCGAAAATGTCATCAAGTGCGCTTTCCCCAATGGAAGTGCCTCGAGCATTTCATGCGCTTGACTCACGTCGTTAACGTTCAAAATGAACGCCACCCCAGCCCGGTCTTGCAGTGAATACCACTGATCAATCTTGCCCTCGAGGTAGAGTTGCGCCGTCTCGCGAGCTTCGGACGGAAGAATGTCTTGGACAAGCTGCATGTCCGTGCCCGGTGGAAAAGTACCAATCGCCAGTATCTTCGTGGTCGGCGTGGCTGGCATCGGAGTGGTGTGGGCCATGGAAACTCCAGCAGAAGCGATCAGCAGAGTGGCTGTCGTCAAGTTAAGAAGAAGCCGTTTCATCGCACGGCCTCGAACACCGTCTGTGACTGCAGTTTTCAGCCGCTCGATCAGATCGGTCGTGCGATAGCGTTCGCGTACGCCATCAGGAGCATCTGTCATCGAGAAGTCGCTCCAGTGCAGCCGTCCTCGCGTGAGGCCGCGTCCGATACCTTATTCAGTGCCGCTGCTTCCGGTCCGCTCAGATAGCGATCACGAAAGCGCTCATCGACCCGCTCCCACATAAGTTTCGAAAACAGCAGCACCGCGTTGAGCGGGCGATGACTGATGACCACGGACTCCGTCTCGCCGTGCTCGTTCATGTGCGCGACGACCACCGTCTCGATCGGCATACCCTGGATCTGCGAGCGATAGGACTCCATATACAAACTATCGCCAATCGCGCCCTTATAGCTGTGTTGCTGGAATTCGTAGAGTGAGACCGCGTGTTTGATCACGGAGAGAATATCGGCTCGTCCTTCGATCGGACGCTTCAGCACGGAGGCCTCGAGCGTCGCGTTTTCAGCGAGGTTCGTCAGCCAGAGCGGCGGACCGCCTGCGGGTGCCATTACGGGGGCTGTGTCGTTGAATTTCATGCTGGGCGCTCCAGTGACGATTTGCTCGCAATGCCTGCGCTGGCGGCATTGAGCGCCGCTTCGAGCGTGATGCGCGCTTTTTCGAGGCGGCGTCGGGCAAGCCGGGCGACGCCTGCGTCGCGCTCCGGCTCGCCCGCCAGCAGCGCATGAATATCGGGCAGCATCCAGATCGCGCCGCCCGTACCCCAAGCGCCATCGGGTATCTCGGTTGGGAAGACCCAGACGCGCGGCGCGACGTCATCGAACGGCCTGTTCTCCGCGCGTGCCACCGCTTCCGTGACCTGTCTGATGAGCAAGCGCCGCGATTCGTCGGTATATTGCCCCTCGGGTACGGACGGGATGATCCGGTAGCGGATCGTGTTCGTGCGTTCACCGCCGACGTAGATCGCAGCAGGCCGATGAAGATAGAATACAGTGACACGCTGTGCGATCCGACTGGCGGGATCGTACCCTTCGGCCCTGATGAGGATGTCGGTCAGTTCCCTGACGAGGCGCGCTTCGGCTTCGGACGTCAAGGCATTCTCGGGCCACAGTGCATCGATCATTGGCATGGCGCTGCTCCTGCTTTCAGTTCATGGAATGTGGCCATGATCGGGGTTTACCGGTTCGCCCAAAAGTGGCAGAATCGCCATTATTCGTGGAATTTCGGACACGCTTATGGCTATCGTGCGCATCTGGGTCTATGACGGAATCCTCGCGTCCGGCGTCGCGGGCCCTGTCGACGTCTTGAGCGCGGCCAATCAGTTCCATGCGCGCAAGACTGCACCGGGAACGACATCCGCGCCCCTGTTCGTATGGCGCGTGGAATCGCTCGACGGTCATCCCGTCAGGTCTGCGTCGGGTCAGACCATTCACGTCGACGGCAAGATCGACCCGCGCAAACGGGCGGACGCCGTTTTGCTGACGGCACCGTTTTTCTCGAACATCGACGAGTTCATCGGGCGCCGCGAGCAGTTGAACGAACTGTCTTCCGCGCTGCGGCGCCAACGCAAGGCAGGTGCCGTGCTGGCGGCTTATTGCACGGCGAATTACCTGCTCGCCGAGGCCGGCCTGCTGGATGGCCGCGCCGCAACGACGCACTGGGCGAGAGCTGCAGACTTCGGGCGCCGCTATCCGCGTGTCGAAGTTCGCGCACACGAACTGCTGATTGCGCAAGACGGCATCATTTCGGGCGGGTCAGTGACGTCGTATCTGAATCTCGCGGTGCGGCTCGTCGAAACATTCGCCAGCGAAGAACTCGCTACGATGACTGCGAAGGCGCTGTTGATCGACATGAACCGGACGTCGCAGGCTTCCTTTGCAACGCTTCTCGACGAACATGGGCACACCGACACGCTCGTCGCGCGCGCCCAGCAGCAGATGGAAGCTACGTTGCAGCAGGGATTCCGGTTGTGCGATCTGGCGGCATCGCTTGCTGTCAGCGAACGCACGCTCAATCGCCGTTTCAAGGAAGCCGTCGGGCTGGCACCGTTGACGTATTTGCAAAACCTGCGCATCGAGGTCGCGAAACGCCTGCTGGAAACGCGCCCAATTGGACTCGAGGCCGTAAGCCAACGTGTCGGTTATGGCGATATCAGCACATTTCGACAATTGTTCAAGCGCAAGACCGGATTGTCTCCGAGTGAATATCGAATGAGGTCTTCGCGTGGCGCAATGAACATGGAAGCCGAGCCGGACAGCAAAAGCGACTGAGACGTCACGACGTTACGCCACCCCAGTGGTCACTCCCTTCCCTCTCTCGCCCCCCATCTCCGTTTTGTACCCGAGAGTATCTACAAACAGATTGGATGCGCGCCCTTAGTGCGTTTCCCGGAGAAAATTACCAGGCGTCGAAGAGTTGGACCGAAAAGGCATATCACAACCTGATTTACTTCAACAAGCCCGAAACTGGCGGGCATTTTGCGGCGTGGGAACAACCGATGAACTTCGCGAATGAAGTGCGTACGGGGTTAAGGCCCTTGCGCGCGTAAATGCGAAGCGCTCCGGCACGCAAGTGTCGGAGCGCTCACGCTGTCGGGCAGATCGAACGCAGCAGTGATCAATCTCGGCCAGATCAGCTCGCGCGGCGGCGATGTGTTCCTGATTGCGCGACACGGACTGGAAACATTCGCGCGGATGGCCGCTGGATAGCGTCATGGTCCAGCGAGTGCAAGCGGCCACAAACGGCCGCCCGCATACGTTGACGGTTCGACATTCGGGCGCGCGCTCTGCCTTGTGACGGGCCGTCCCATGTCAGAGAAGAACACTCAGTCATCGGGTAGAACGCTCATAATTCACGATGCGTTGGACGTCATTCGCGAGGAACCAGCGAAGCCCTTCAGTGCGAATGAGGCGTGCCCTCGGGGACCGTGAACGTCACCGTCTGCCGGCACTCCGTGCAATCAGCGAATACGTGATGTTGAGCGTCGACCAACTCCACGAGCATCTTGTGCTGGCCGGGTGGCAGACCCGCGACGCTGATTGTATTGACATCATTCGCTTCTACCCAACCCCAAGGTAAATCGTCGATGTGTACGTGCAGATGCCCGATTCGTGGAGACACGGTAAGCGCGGCTGCCCCGAACACCGGAACGATATGCACGTTCTCCACCCAATATTGGATCCAGACGATCCCGTGGGCCAGCCCTGCCGGAAGCGGCGTGTGATCCACGATCAGTTTGGGCTGGGGCTCGTTTTTGATGGCGACGTACGGTGAAGCGATCCCGACCTCCCCGGTGCTCTGGGCGAAGGCGTTCGTTGCGAGCACGGCACCAGCCGTAACTGCGGCAAGCGTTTTGATCAGCATGTTCATTTGCGTTCTCACTAGTTGATCCCCAAGTAGAGAAAGTCCGAATAACTTAGCTTGGAATCGCTGGGCCATGTCATGGCAGTTGGACAGATGTGACTTCCGAAGCTCTGGGACAGCGATGGCGTATTTGAGCGGGTGAGCGTATCCCGCTGATGTCAGAAAGTCGGCTGTACGTAAGCGTAGATACGGTGGGATACAAAAGGATGCGGTGCGGGGCGGACGCCTGCGCTGAGAATCAGTCGATGCTCAACGTGACGCCCGGTTGCCGGTCAGCGACAGAACCATGAGCGAACGTCGGTTGAGGCTCTGACAACGGCCCGTTCTGATGGGATCACTCTCACGGAGGCTCTGAGGTCGTGCACAGCCGCTCGACGTCAACTGAAGCTGCCGCTTGCCCAGACCGGCCGATAGAGGGTATCGGCCTTCGAGTCGACTGATTAGAGGCTGGTCGTTGACAACGAGCTGCAATTGAGATCCGCCGCGCGCCAATTCGCGTCGGATGGTCGGGGGAATTGAAATGCCCTGTCGGTCTGACGCGATTCCTGCTGCACCGCGCGCGGAAATGTCTTTGTTCAATTTGCGCCTGCGTCGGTATCCTCGCGCGCGGATTCAATACTGTCTTTGGATCTTTCTACTCGGGGCGCGGCAAGGAGCGTTCATCAATTTGCGCGACTACCGGCGACCCCGCTCACAGGATTTGCGGACGACAAAAGAACAAAATAACGACGAGAGATGGAATATCAGGGACTTTCGAGTCGGTAGTGGCACGCGCAAACTGGCGCGCACAGCGGCGCGCGAAGCGGCGTGCTGTTTTCTTCCGAACGACGAGGTGAACCATGAACAGTCCCATCACGATCG